>CAZEII010000017.1:0-71781 GCA_964511835.1 uncultured Acidobacteriota bacterium
GCGCCTCGCGGGCCGCGCTCCTGGCGCGCATCCGCAACGACCGGGAACAGCACGAGCGGGCGATCGGCGAGCTCGAGGGGGCCGCGCGCGCCCTGTCGCGCGTCGTCGAGTCCGCGGGCGCCGCGTCGGCGCCTCCCGCCCTCGACGTGCGGAAGTTTCGGGGTCTTCTCGATTGGCCTGCGGAGGGCGAGGTTTCCGCGGGTTTCGGCACCGTCGTGCATCCCAAATTCAAGACCGAAGTCCCGCACCCAGGTCTCGACATCGATGCGCCGGCGGGAGAGCCGATCCTCGCGGTATTCGACGGGCGCGTGGCGTTCGCCGCACCGCTCAGCGGCTACGGACTGACCGTCGTTCTCGATCACGGAAACGGCGTCGTCTCGGTCTCCGCGCACGCCGAGGCGCTGCTGGTGGAACCCGGGCAAGCGGTCGCTCGAGGCCAAGAGCTCGGAAGGGTCGGGGAGTCGGGATCCCTGCGCGGACCGTTTTTGTACTTCGAGCTTCGCGAGGATGGAAAACCCGTCGACCCGACGAGATGGCTTCGCCGCCGCTGACGCATATCCCGCAGGCTTCGACGGTTCCGGTTGCCGGACCGCGGCGGGCCGTGTAGCTTTTCCGTGAGATCCGTTTCACCGAGGTGTCCATGAGCCGAAGCCGTCTCGTCCTGCTGCTGAGCTCCCTCGCGGTGGTTCTCTTCCTTCTCGGCAGCGGGGCCGCCTTGAAGGCGGGGGCCGGCGACGGGACCTTCCGCCAGATGCTCCTCTTCAGCGAGGTGCTGTCCTACGCCGTCGACAACTACGTCGATCCTGTGGACATGGACAAGCTGATGCGCGGCGCCCACGACGGGCTCATGAGCGGGCTGGACGCGCACGGCGCGTACCTGACCCCGGATGAGGTCGAGGCGTGGAAGAAGGGCTCGGCGCCGACCGACGTGGCCGAGCCGGGGATGTCGGTCTTGAAGAGCGGGCCGATCATCCAGGTGGTGGCCGTCGCGACGGGCTCGCCCGCGGAGCACGCCGCCATCGCCCCGGGCGACCAGATCCGCAAGATCGGCGGCCGTTCCGTGAGGTCGCTCTCGCTCGACCAGTCGCAGCGGTTGCTTCGGGGGCTTCCGGGATCGTCGGTCGACATCGATCTCTTTCGCGTCAAGGACTTGAAGCGCGAGGTGGTCACGGTCGCGCGCGCGGCGCGCCACGACGCGCCTTACGTTCTCGACGTCACGTCGGGGATCGCGGTGTTGAAGATCCGCGACTTCGATCGGCTCCCCACCGACGATCTCATTGCCGAGCTCGGCTCGGTCAAGGACCGCGGAGCGGACAGGCTGCTCGTCGATCTTCGCGACGCCGCGTCGCTCGACACTCGGCGCTCCGGCGGGATCGCGGAGCTGTTCGCGACGGGGGATTTCCTGCGACTCAGCGATCGGAGCGGTCGCGCCATCGAGACGGTCGCGGGCTCGCGCCCGAAACCGGTGTGGAGCGGCCGCATCGCGGTCCTTGTCAACGGCGCCACCGCGGGCGCGGCCGAAGGGCTTGCCATGATCCTGAAGGATCGCAAGAGCGCACCGATCTACGGAGAGCCGACCTACGGCCTGGGAACCGAGCCGAAGCTGATCGAGCTGCCCGAGGGGGGCGGGCTTCTCGTTCCCGGGTACGTTTGGGAGACGCCGGCGGGGAAGCGCTGGAACGCCGACGGTCTGACGCCCGACAAAGTCGTCAAGGCGGACGGACGTCGAACGGAAGGGGACGACGACCAGCTGAAGAAGACGCTCGAGGATTTCGGGAAGCCCGAGGCGGCCGAGACGGCTCAGAAGGCAGCCTGAGCCAACGCCTCCGCGCCCGGAAGGCTCGCGCTGTGAGAAAGGACCCCCCATGCTGAGCGATCGGAGCGTTCTCGCGGTCGTCTTCGCGGTGACGCTCTCCGCAGCCCGACCCGCAGTTGGCGCCGAAGGCGGCGCGGTTCGTCCGCCCGGCGCGCCGCTGATTCGTGCCGACGACGCGACGGCTGATTCCATCCGGCGGGGCGACGCGTACGCGCATCTCGTCGCAGCGGGGCTCGCGGTCTCGCGAGGCCGGGGCACCGACGCCGTCCGCGAGCTCGATCAGGCCGTGGCCCTGGCGCCCGATTCTCCCGGGCTCTTGGCTCAAGGTGCAGGTCTGCTCGCGATGCTCGGCCGTCGGGCGGACGCGGACCGTCTCGCCCGGCATGCGCTCGAGCTCGAGCCGAACCAGCTGGAGGCGACTCGCGTGCTCGCGGATCTCGCCGCCTCGCGATCGTTCGGACCCAAGGCGGATCCGTCCGCCCGCGCGGAGGCGATCCGGCTCTACGAGAAGCTTTCCGTCGAGGATGCGGCCGCCCCCGATGAGATCTGGTCGGCCCTGGCGCGCCTCAAGCTCTCGTCCGGCGACGCGGAGGGTGCGGTCGCGGCGGCCAAGCGGCTCCTTGGGCAGCGTCCCGGAGACGAGGCCGCTCTGCGCCTGTTGGATCAGGCGTTCGTGTCGGCCGGCCGGACCAAGGAAGCTCTCGAGACGACGCTCGCCTGGGTCAAGACCCATCCCGACGACAGCGACGACCTGCTGCCGCTCGTCGTGGAAATGGCTCGTGACGCGGGGCAGTGGGCCGTAATCGAGTCGATGTGCGACGGCATTCTCACCGCCAACCCGGACAACGCGCGCGCGCGCGCCCTCCGCGGCGAATCGCGACTCCGGCAAGGCCGCCCCAAGGAGGCGCTGGACGATCTCGAGATCGCGCGTGCATCGAGCCAGAACGACCCGATGGTGCGGTTGCACATCGCGGCCGCGTACCAGTCGCTGAACCGTCTCGCGGACGCCACGCAAATCGCCGAGAGCCTCGCGGCCGAGTATCCGGACAACACGTTCGTTCGGGTGCTCCTCGCCGAGACGCTGGCGCGCCGCGGCGATAATGGACGGGCGCGCGACGAGTACTCCGCCGCCCTGCGCGGCATCGCCGGCGAGGGGGACGACAACGCCGCGCGGCGAGACGAGGTGCGGCTCCGCATCGCGGCGATCGACCTGGCCGCGAAGCACAACGACGATGCGCGCGGGATGCTGAGCGCCCTCGAGAGACCGGACGTTCCGGAGACCGTCGCCATGCGCGCGCGCGCGGCGCTGGCCCTGGGCGACCCGAAGGAAGCCAAGCGCCTCGCGAAGCTTCTCTCCGCTCGCCAGCCCGTCGACGGTGCTCTCATCGACGGCGAGGCGGAGCTGGCTCTGGGCCGCCCGAGCAAGGCGGACGGGCGATTCGAGGCCGCGATCGCGAAGGGGGGCACGGCCGCCCGCGGGGACGTCGCGGCGATCCTCCGCCGGAAGGGGCGGGACGACGAGGCGGAGAAGCAGCTGCGATCGTGGGTCAGCGCGGCTCCGGGCGACTCCGAAGGACGCCTTGCGCTCGGCGCGATGCTCGAGCGGGCCAATCGCCTCCCGGAGGCCGAGGTCGAGCTGCGCGAAGCGATCCGCCTCGACCCGCGCTCCGCCGAGGCGCTCAACTATCTCGGCTACAGCCTGGCCGACCGCGGGCTGCGACTCGACGAGGCGCTCGATCTGATCCGGAGCGCGCTGAAGATCGATCCTTGGAACGGCGCGTACCTCGATTCCCTCGGCTGGGTCTACGTGAAGCTCGGACGGTATGACGACGCGCGCGATCCGCTCGAGCGCGCGGCGAGGGAGTTCCCGAGGGATGCGACCGTCCTCGAACACCTGGGCGACTACTACGATCACGCCGGGGACAGCGCGCGCGCGAAGACGTACTGGCGGCGAGCGCTCGAGGCGATGCCCGAGCCGTCCGCGGCGAGAGACACGCTCCAGAAGAAGCTCGACAAGGTCCCGGCAGCCGCGGCGGCGGCGCCGGCCAACGAAGCGGCGGTGGTTCCCGTCGCGCCGTGAAGCGTCTTGTCGCCGCCGGGCTCGGCCTCGCCATCCTCGCCTGCGCTACGGGTCGACGCGCGGAAGGCGTTCCCCCCGGGCCCGGACCGCTCGTCGGGATCTACAAGATCGCGATCGATGAAGGGAACGGCGTGCAGCGACATGCGCGGCTGTCGGTCTGGACCGAGCGTCCCGATCGCCTTCACGTCGAGCTGATCCCTCCCGTGGGCGGCGTGACGTACACGCTCGACGCGGGGGGTGGGAAGGCGTGTGTGGTCGACGTGGCCGCGGCTATGGCGTACGTCGGCGACGCGGGTCCCGACGCGATCGAAGCGCTCGTCGGCGTTCGCGTCTCCGTCGCGGAGGCCGTCGAGGCGCTGCTGAGCGGGACCGCGCCGCCGGGGCTCACCGTGATCCGGAACGGCTCGCTCGACGGCGTCTTGCCGGAGGCGCTCCGCATCGATGACGGACCCCGCTCGATCGACCTGACGAGAGTGCGCTTCACGCGCGGTCGAACCGATCCGAGCGCTCTGGGTCGTGGGGCCGCGCCCACCGGCCTACCCGTGCGACCGCTCGCCGGCCTCGTTCGATGAGCCGCCTCCGCGCGCTGTGCCCGGCGAAAGTGAACCTGGGGCTCCGCGTTCTCGGCCGCCGGGTCGACGGCTACCACGAGGTCGAGACGATCTTCCAATCGGTGGACCTCTGGGACGTGCTCGAAGGGGAAGAGGGGCCGGCGCTTCGGCTCTCCGTCGTCGCGGGAGACGCTCCGCCCGACGGGAGCAATCTCGTGCTCAAAGCGGCCAAGCTCCTTCAGGCTCGTGCGTCGCGCGCTGCCGGACGTGGGGCCGTCCTGCTCCTGCGCAAAACGATCCCGAGAGAAGCCGGGCTGGGAGGCGGGAGCTCGGATGCCGCGGGAGCCCTCGTTCTCCTGAACGAGATCTGGGGCCTGCACCTCGCGCCATCGCACCTCGTCGGACTCGCGGCCGAGCTCGGCTCGGACGTGCCCTTCTTCCTCTTCGGAGGAACGGCGCTCGGGACCGGTCGCGGCGAGCGCATCTCGACCTTGGCTCCGATCGCGGAGCGCCGTGTCCTTCTCGGCACGCCGTCGTTCGGACTCTCCACGAACGAGGTCTACGCCGGGTGGGACGCGCCGTTGACAGGGATCAAGCCCGATGTTACGGTACCGCGGCCTCTTGTTAAGTTGGCGGAAGGAAACGACTTCGGCCTCGCGAGGAACGATCTCGAGCGGATCGTCTTTCGCAGCCATCCGGAGCTCGCGGGCTTCCGCGACGCGTTGCTCGCGTCGGGAGCGGAAACGGCGCTCCTCTCGGGCAGCGGGTCGACCGTGTTCGGGCTGTTTGGCGGTGGAGTCGACGTCGCGTCGATCGCCAAAAGACTGGAGAGAGAGTTTGCGGGTTGGACGGTCGCGGCGACGCGGACGGTCGCCTCGGGCGTGCGGGTCGTGCCGGCGGGGTCATGAAGAACGAGATGAAGGTGTTTTCGGGGAACGGGAATCCCGGGCTCGCGCGGGCCATTTGCCAATACCTCCGCATTCCGATGGGCGAGTGGAAGCTCTCCCGCTTCTCGGATGGAGAGGTTTACTGCCAGATCCTCGAGAACGTTCGCGGAACCGACGTCTTCGTGATCCAGCCGACCTGCCACCCGGTGAACGAGAACCTCGTGGAGCTCCTGATCGCGGTCGACGCGATGAAGCGCTCCTCCGCCGCACGCATCACGGCCGTCATGCCGTACTACGGCTACGCCCGCCAGGATCGGAAGGACAAGCCGCGGGTTCCGATCTCCGCCCGCCTCGTCGCCGACCTGCTGACCGCCGCCGGTGTCGACCGACTGCTCACGCTCGATCTGCACGCGCCCGCGATCCAAGGCTTCTTCGACCTGCCGGTCGATCACCTCTTCGCCGCGCCGGTGCTGCTCGACTGGGTCGATCGCCAGAGCTTCGAAAACCTGACGATCGTCTCACCGGACGCCGGCGGCGTGGAACGCTCCCGAGCGTTCGCGAAGAAGCTCGACGCGGAGCTGGTCATCATCGACAAGAGGCGGGTCGAGGCGAACGTCGCCGAGACGATGAACGTCATCGGCGAAGTCACCGGACGCACGTGCGTCATCGTGGACGACATCGTCGACACGGCGGGGACGCTCATCGGAGCGGTCAAGGCGCTCCGCGACGAGGGAGCGACACGAGTGGTCGCCTGTTTCACCCATCCGGTGCTCTCGGGCCCGGCGATGGCGCGCATCGGATCGTCCGATCTGGAGCACGTCGTCGTGACGGACTCGATCCCGCTCTCCGAAGCCCAGGCGCAGTCCCCCAAGATCACGGTTCTGTCCGTGGCGAGCCTCCTCGGTGAGGCGATCGCCCGCATCCACAGCAACTCCTCGGTGAGCTCGCTGTTCGTCTAAGGAAGCCGATCATGAACAAGAACATCGTCGTCGAAGTGCAGGAGCGGTCGGAGCTCGGGAAAAACGCCAACCGGCGTCTCCGGAAGACCGGGGGTGTTCCCGGTGTCGTTTACGGCCTCGACGGCGCGCCGTTCAACGTCGACGTGCGCGCGCGCAAGATCGAGGAAGTGCTGGGGCTCGAGACCGGGAGGAACACCATATTCACGCTCGCGCTCGCAGGGCAGGATCGTTCGCGAGCGGTCATGATCAAGGCGCTTCAGCGCGACCCGGTGAGCGAGCGGCTGGTGCACGTCGACTTCGTCCGCGTCGATCTCGCGAAGTCGGTGAAGGTCAGCGTGCCGATCCGGCTGATCGGGACCCCGGAGGGCGTCAAGAACGAGGGCGGATTGCTGGAGTTCGTCCTCCGCGAGCTCGAGGTGCAATGCCTTCCGTCGGACATTCCGGATCATCTCGATCTCGACGTCTCGGAGCTGCGGCTCAACCATCACCTGTCCGTGAAGGACATCCCCTCCCGCGAGCGCGTGACCGTCATGGACGATCCGGAGTCGATCGTCTGCGTCGTCGCGATTCCGAAGGAGGAGGCGGCGCCGGTGGTCGAAGAGGCCGCGGAGGTGGTCGCCGAGCCGGAAGTCATCAAGAAGGGGAAGGAGGCGGCCCCCGAGGAGGCCGCCGCTCCCGACGCGAAGAAGGGCGAAGCCAAGAAGGTCGAAGCGGCGCCGAAAAAGCCCGAGGCCAAGAAGGCTTGAGGGTCGTCCTCGGGTTGGGGAACGACGGACCGGAGTACCGATGGACCCGGCACAATGTCGGGTTCTCCGTCGCGGACGAGATCGCCTCGCGCTGCCGGGCGAGCTTCACGGCCAAGGGAGATCTGGGCCGCCTGGCGTGGGTTTCCGAGACCGAATTCGTCGGGCAGGCCGTCGTGCTCGCCAAGCCGCGCACCCTCATGAACCGGAGCGGCCAAGCGGCCGCCGCCCTCGGGAAGAGGTACGGCGCCGCTCCCGGCGACTTCATCGTCGTCTACGACGACGCCGATCTCATCCTCGGCAAAGTCCGCATACGACCGGAAGGGGGAGCGGGGGGGCACAACGGGATCCGCTCGCTCCTCGAGGCGTTCGGGGTGCGGGAGTTTCCCCGGGTGAAGCTGGGAGTCCTGGGCGAGGAGCGACACAGCAGCGACCTCGCCGACTACGTCCTCCGGCCTTTCCATCCCGACGAGCGCCCGGCCGTCGCCGAGATGGTTCAGCGGGGGGCCGACGCCGTCGGCTCGATCCTCGGGGAGGGCGTCGAGGCGGCTCAGCGGGCGTACAACGGGGGCGCCGCGTAACCGCCCGAACGGCGCGCTCTGGCGTCCCGCGCGGGCGGGTGATAAGGTTCCGCGTTCGCGTCCGGAAAGTTGTCGGACGCGGGCTTGCTCAGAACGCCGGTTCGGACCGGTCGACCGGTCCGGCACCCCTCGCCTCCGGCGCGTCCGGAGGCGATACGCCGTGAGGAGGTGCGCATGATCCGTACGTACGAAACCGTCTTCATCACCGTTCCGACGCTGACCGACGACGAAGAGCGCTCCATCGTCGACACCCTGAGCTCCGTCGTGACCGACGGCGGCGGTGTGTTCGCGGCGAACGATCGCATGGGGCGCCGCCGGCTCGCTTATCCGATCAAGAAGTTCGAGGACGGCGTCTACACGCGGTTCCTCTACGACGCGGAATCGGGAGTTCCCAAGGAGCTCGACCGGCGCCTGCGCATCTCCGACAGGGTCATCCGCCACATGACGGTCTCGATGGACGAGGACTGGGCCAAGGCCTCCAAGGAGCAAGCCGTGCGCGACGCGCAAGCCCGCGCCGAGGCGGAGGCCGCCCGAGCCGCGGGGCTTCTCACGGAGGATACGGCGCGGGTCGGCAGCTTGCTGACCGACGCTTCGGATCCCGCGCCGGCGGGCGCGCGCGACCGTGACGAAGACGACATCGATTTCGACGAGGCCAGCTGAGGCCGCACGCCGGGACGAAAGAGGAGATAGGATGGGCATGATGAAGGACAACCCGGGCGGCGGGTACGGCGGGCGATCGGGAGGCGGGGGCGGCGGACGCCCGTCGGGCCCGCGTCCCGGCGGCCGGAAGCGGTTCCTCTTCCGACGTCGGAAGTACTGCAAGTTCTGCGAGGACAAGGCGCGCTGGGTCGACTACAAAGACCTGCGCACCCTCCAGAGCTACATTCCCGAGCGCGCCAAGATCCTGCCCAGGCGCATCTCCGGCACGTGCGCGACCCACCAACGGCAGCTCATGCAGGCGATCAAGCGAGCGAGGAATCTGGCGCTCATTCCGTTCACCTCGGACTAGACGGAGGCTCGCGTGAAGGTCGTGCTGAGAGAAGACGTCGACAAGCTCGGAGATCGCGGCCAGGTGGTCAACGTCGCCCCCGGCTTCGCCAGGAACTACCTGTTCCCGAAGGCGCTCGCCTTCGCGGCGACCGCGGGAAACATGCGTCAGATCGAGCTGCGCAAGAAGGTCTGGATCGTGCGCGAGGCGAAGGAAGCGGACGACGCGAACAAGCTCGCCGCGCGGATCGGAGAGATCAAGCTCACGATCGCCAAGAAGGTCGGCGAGCACGACGCGCTGTACGGCTCGGTGACGACCCAGGAGATCGCGGATCTCCTCAAGGCCGAAGGGGTCGAGGTCGACCGACGCAAGATCCAGCTTCAAGAGCCGATTCGGGCGGTCGGGACCTTCAACGTGCCCGTCAAAATCCACAGGCAGGTGGTCGCGACCGTCTCGGTTGACGTCGTACCGGAGGCGTCCGAGTAGGCGATGGCCGAATCCCGCCCTCAGGCCGGCCGAGCCTCCGGCAACGTCACTCCCGGACGGACGGCGGCCGCGCTCGTGGCGGGCTGGCTCGTTCCGGGAGCGGGGCACGCCATTCTGGGACGCGTCGCCCGGGGCGCGGTCTTCTTCGCATTGATCATGGGCTCGTTCGGCCTGGGGCTCGCGCACGACGGGCGCCTCGCGCTCTACTCGCCGAAGGAAGGATTTCTCACCGGCCTCCAGCTCGTCGCCAACGTCGGGATCGGGCCGGCCGATGCCTGCGCGCGCATGAGCGTGTACGGCGAGGCGGCGTACACGCTGCCCGACACCTCGTCTCCGTCCTACCGCCCCCGTATCGAGAAGTTCCGCGAGCGCCAGCGCTCCGCGGTTTCGGCGTACGGGACCGCCTACCTCTGGACGGCGGGCCTGATGAACTTGCTCCTCCTGATGGACCTATGGGACATCGCGAAGCGAAGGAAGGACTGACGTGCGGAGCCACTTAGGCCATCTCGTCATCTACTCCGGAATCGTCGCGACGTTCTTCTCCGTCCTGACGAGGCGCGAGCGGCGCGAGCAGCTGCGGTTCGCCGGGCTCGTCTGGCTCGGGATGGCGGGCGGCGTGCTGCTGCTCGCGTACGTCATGCTCCCCTTTCCGCGGTGAAGCCTTCGTTCCTGAACATCTGGGGCCCCTTCCTCGCGGCGCTCGCCTTCATCTTCTGGCTGTCGTCGCTCTCCCGAGTGCCAGGAGCGGAATACTTCTGGGACAAGCTGTTGCACGCGGTGGGCTACGGAGGCCTCGGCGTGCTCGCGCTGCGCGCCTTCCACGGGGGGCTCGGGCGCCTGCGCCAGACGCCGACCGTCTATGCGGCGATCGCGGTGGTCCTGTGGGCGTTCAGCGACGAGTACCATCAGTCGTTCGTTCCGGGTCGCGACGCTTCGCTCGGGGACGTCCTGGCGGACACCGTCGGCTTCGCGCTCTCGGTCGGCGTCGTCGCCGTCTGGAGCTGGCGCGCCGAGCGGCGCAGGCGACCGCGTTAGAATCGCCGCGGGGCGCCGACGACGCTTCGCCCGTCGAAAGGATCCGATGGATCGACGCTATGCGATGGTTCCGGGGGACGGGATCGGCATCGACGTGACGAGAGAGGCGGTCAAGGTGCTGCAGACCGCCTCGAAGGTTTACGGGTTCGGCCTGACGCTCGAGCCGTTCGACTACGGCGCCGAGCGCTACCTCCGGACGGGGGAGACGCTGCCCGAAGGGGCGCTCGAGACCTGGTCGGGGTTCGACGCCATCTTCATGGGCGCCTTTGGCGATCCGCGCGTGCCGGATATGAAGCACGCGGCCGATATCCTCCTCGGCACGCGCTTCCGTATGGATCTCTACGCCAACGTCCGTCCGGTGCGGTGCCTGACGGAGCGCCTCTGCCCGCTCAGGAATTTCACCGCCAAGGACGTCGATTTCGTCGTCTTCCGGGAGAACACCGAGGGCGCGTACGCGGGGCTCGGCGGGATCTTCAAGAAAGGCACCCCCGACGAGATCGGAGTCCAAGAGGACGTCAACACGCGCAAGGGCGTGGAGCGGATCCTCCGCGCCGCGTTCACTTATGCGCAAGCGAACGGGCGCCGCAAGGTGACGATGTCGGACAAGTCGAACGCCCTGCGCTACGCGCACGACATCTGGCAGCGCGTGTTCGCCGAGGTCGCGAAGGACTACCCCGGGATCCAAGCGAATCATCTCTACGTCGACGCCCTGACCATGCAGTTGATCAAGGACCCTCGTCCGTTCGAGGTCATCGTCACGTGCAACATGTTCGGCGACATCGTCACCGACCTCGGCGCCGCCTTGCAGGGAGGGCTCGGCATGGCGGCCTCGGGGAACATCCATCCCGGGAAGACCTCGATGTTCGAGCCCGTCCACGGCAGTGCCCCGAAATATGCCGGGACCGACACGGCGAACCCGTTCGGCGCCATTCTCACCGCCGCGATGATGCTCGCTCATACGGGTCTGGAGGATGCGGCGCGCGGGATCGAGGCCGCGATCGTCGGGTGCCTCGACGCCAAGGAGTGCACCGCGGATGTGGGTGGGGCGCTCGGCGCCCGCGCCGCGGCCGATGCGGTGGCCCGGCGCCTCGAAAAGGCCGCGTGAGGAACGGACGATGAGTCAAGACAAGATCCGCTACGACGCCCGCGGCGGGATCGCATGGATCACGCTGAGCGATCCTCCGGCGAACACCTACAGCTACGCGATGATGCAGCAGATGGACGCCGCCATCCTCGCGGCCCGCATGGATGCCTCCGTCCACGCGATCGTGATCCGCGGGGATGGGGATAAATTCTTCTGCGCCGGCGCGGACATCAAGATGCTCACCGAGGCGGACTTCAGCTTCAAGTACTACTTCTGCCTTCACGCCAACGAGACCCTGAACCGCCTCGAGCAGACGCCCAAGGTCGTCATCGCCGCGCTCAACGGGCACTGCGTCGGCGGCGGTCTCGAGGTCGCGCTCGCGGCGGACCTGCGCGTCGCGAAGCGCGGGGGCGGGAAGATCGGCTTGCCCGAGGTCAGCCTCGGCGTGCTTCCGGGAACCGGCGGGACGCAGAGGCTCGCACGTGCGCTGGGGCGGGCGCGAGCGTTCGAGCTCATGGCGAGCGGACGGACGATGTCGGTCGACGATGCAAAACAGCTCGGGCTGATCCACGAGATCTTCGAGCCGTCGGAGTTCGACGCGAAGGTTGAGGCCTACGCGGCCCAGTTCCTTCCTCCTTCGCGCGCGGCCCGGGCGGTGGGCGCGATCAAGCGCGCGGTCGTCTCGGGTCTCGAGGGGAGCTTCGGAGAAGGGCTGGCCTTGGAGCGCGAGCTGCAGCAGCGCCTGTTCGAATCCGACGATGCGCGCGAGGGGCTGGCGGCCTACGTGGAGAAGCGGCCTCCGAGATTCACCGGTCGGTAGGCGCTAGCGCGTTCGTCCGGGATAGGCCTCGAGCGCCTCGCGGAGGATCGCCATCGCGCGGCTCAGCTTCGGCTCGCCCAGCACGTAAGCGATGCGGGCTTCGTCGCGGCCCAGCCCCGGGGTCGCGTAGAAACCGTCGGCGGGGGCGATCATGACGGTCTCGCCGCCGACGGAGAAATCGCGGACGAGAAACTCGGCGAAGGCGTTGGCATCGTCCACGGGAAGCCGGGCGCAAACGTAGAAGGCTCCCTCCGGCTTTCGCACGAGCACTCCGGGGATCGAGAGGAGGGCGGCGATGACGATGTCGCGTCTCTTCTGGTACTCGGCGATCACTCCCGGTATGTAGCTCTCCGGAATCCCGGTCAAGGCCGTGCAGGCATACTGGCCGAGGGTCGGCGGGCAGAGGCGGGCCTGGCCGAATCGGAGGATCGCATCCATCAGCTCCGCGTTGCGTGAGACGATGTTGCCGATCCGCACGCCGCAGAGCGAGTAGCGCTTCGAGACGCTGTCGACGACGATCACTTGGTCGCCCAGTCCGGGGAGCGTCAGCGCCGAATGGTGCGTGGCGCCGTCGTAGACGAACTCGCGGTAGACCTCGTCGGCGACGAGATAGAGGCCATGCTCTCGCACGATCGTCGCGAGCGTCGCCATCTCGGCGTCCGTGTACACCGTGCCGGTCGGGTTGTTCGGGGAGCAGATCAGGATCGCCTTGGTCCTCGGGCCGATCTTGGCCTCGATCGCCGAGCGCGAGGGAAGGTGGTACCCGTCCTCGGCGCGCGTCGTGACCGGAACGGGCTGCACGCCGACCATCGCCGCGAACCCGTTGTAGTTCGTATAGAACGGCTCGAACACGAGCACGTCGTCGCCGGGATCGCAGACGGCGCCGAGCGTGAAGAGGATGGCTTCGCTCCCCGCGGTCGTCACGAACACTTCTCTCGGCGATACGGCGAGACCGACGTTCTTGTAGTACGCGCACAGCGCCTCGATGAACTCGGGAAGTCCCTGCGACGGACCATAGGGAATGAGGCGGGCATCGTACGACCGCATCCGCTCGAGGATGACGCGCGGCGTTTCGATGTCGGGTTGCCCGATATTGAGCGCGTAGATCGTCTTCCCCGCCGCGCTCGCGGCCGCCGCGAGCGGCGCCAACCGGCGGATGGGAGAGGCCGGCATGATGCGCGCACGGCGTGACAAGAGGGTGCGTGGGATCATGGGAGGCTCCTTCGGGCGCACGATAGTGTAGCAATCGGCGGTGCGGCCCGATGCTAGACTCTCGCGTCGCCGGCGGAGGTCGCGTTGTTCCATCGCGTTTTGATCGCGAATCGAGGGGAGATCGCGGCGCGCGTCATCCGCGCCTGCCGAGAGTCTTCGATCGAGGCGATCGCCGTCTACTCCGAGGCCGACCGAGGCGCGCCGTGGCTGTCCGGGGCGACACACGCGCTGTGCATCGGGCCCGCGCCCGCGGCTCGGTCCTATCTCGACGCGGACGCCCTCCTCCAAGCGGCCGAGCAGACCGAATCCGGGGCGATCCACCCCGGCTACGGATTTCTCGCGGAGAACGCGCTCTTCGCGGCGCGCTGTTTCCAGCACGGGATCGCCTTCGTCGGGCCGGGGCCGCGGGCGATCCGGCTGATGGGCGACAAGATCCGGGCGAAGCGAACGATGGCGTCGGCGGGTGTGCCGGTGATCCCGGGCTCGCTGGAGCCTCTGACCTCGGCGGATCATGCGGCGCGGCTCGCGGCCGAGGTGGGCTTTCCGGTGCTCCTCAAAGCCGCAGCTGGAGGCGGCGGGAAGGGGATGCGCCGCTGCGGCGACGCGAGCGAGCTCGCGCTCGCATTCGTCGAAGCCGCCAACGAGGCGGAGAAGGCGTTCGGCAACGGCGAGCTCTACCTCGAGAAGTACATCGAGGGCGGGCGCCACGTCGAGTTCCAGATTCTCTCCGACGCGGACGGGCATGCGGTGCATCTGGGGGAGCGCGAATGCTCGATCCAGCGGAGCCATCAAAAGCTCGTCGAGGAGTCCCCGTCGTCCGCGCTCGCTGCCGACGCGCGCGCGGATCTCGGACGGCGCGCGGCGGAGGCCGCCGCCTCGTTCGGCTACCGCAACGCGGGCACGCTCGAGTTCCTTCGCGAGCCGTCCGGGGCGATCTACTTCATGGAGATGAACACCAGACTTCAGGTCGAGCACCCTGTCACGGAGATGGTCACCGGGATCGACATCGTGAAGGCCCAGCTCGAGATCGCCGCCGGCGCGCCCTTGAAGTTGGGACAGAACGAGATCGCCGCGCAGGGTCATGCGATCGAATTCCGCATCAACGCCGAGGATCCCGATCGCGGCTTCCGGCCGGATCCGGGGCTCGTCTCCGAAGTCGTGGAGCCCCGCGTCACGGCCCCCGGGGCGCGCGTGCGCTGGGACGCCGGCGTCGCCGCGGGCTGGCGCGTGCCGGCGCACTACGACTCGCTGATCGGGAAGGTCGTCGTCCACGCGCCGTCGCGCAGCGAGGCGATCGCGGCCGCGAAGGAGGCGCTTTCCGGGATGCACATCGGGGGCATCAAGACCACGATCCCGCTGCACCTGCGCCTCCTCGACGATGCGGGATTCGTCCGGGGCGAGTACGACGTGGACCACCTGGCGCGCCACGGGCTGGTCACGCCGGCTCCGGCCGGCGCTTAGGTCGCGGATGGCCAAAATCCTCCTCGATCCGATCGGGAGCCCGAAGGAGCGCGCCGTGGACGCGGAAACGTGGGCCGCTCAACGTGCTCACGTCGGCGCACTCAACGAGCAGTTGCAGCGCAAGCGAGACGAGGTCCGCGCGGGTTGGGGGGCGGAGTACGAAGCCCGCGTCCGGAAGAAGGGAAAGCTCCCGACCTGGGAGCGGATCGAGAGGTTGAAGGATCCGGGCAGCCCGGTGCTCCCGGTCGGCACGCTCGTCAACTACGGCCGGACGTTCGGCGAGGACCGCAAGACTTCCCCCGGCGCCGGCGTCGTCACCGCGTTCGTCCGCATCGAGAGCCGCTGGGCGATGGTCATCGCCAACGACAACACGGTCGCGTCGGGATCGTGGTGGCCCCAGACACCGGAGAAGATCCAGCGGGCGCAGGAGATCGCGCTCCGCCTGCGCCTTCCCGTCGTCTATCTCGTCGATTGCTCCGGCCTGTTCCTGCCGGAGCAGTCACACACGTTTCCAGGTCGAACCGGCGCCGGCGCGATCTTCAAGATGAACGCGTCGCTTTCGGCGGAAGGCGTTCCGCAGATCGCGGGCGTTCACGGCGACTGCATCGCGGGCGGCGGGTACATGCCGATCATCTCCGACGTCGTGTACATGACCGAGCAGGCCTACATGGTGGTGGCGGGTGCGGCGTTGGTGAAGGGAGGCAAATCACAGCACATCACTTCGCTTTCGATCGGGGGGCCGGACGTTCACGTCCACATCTCCCGCTGCGCCGACCACCGAGTCCCGGACGACGAGACGCTCCTCCGTTGCGTGAGACGGGAGGTCGCGAAGCTACCGGGACCGGCGTGCGCCTATTACCAGTACGGAGCCGACGCCGGCGAGCCTCGATTCGCGCCCGAGGAGATCGACGGGCTCTTCCCCGTCGACCACCGGCTGGGCTACGACATGCGCGAGGCGCTTGCGCGGCTGACCGACGACTCGTTGTTCGGTGAGTTCCTCCCCGACATGGGTCAGGAGATGATCTGCGGGGTCGCGCGCCTCGGCGGGCTCTACGCCGCTTTCGTCGCCAACAATCTGGCGCTCACCGATCACCCGGTGCACGCGGACCGGAAACGGCCGGGCGGCATCCTCTATCGCGAAGGCATAGCGAAGGTCGCGCAGTTCTCCCGCTGTTGCAACGACGACGGGATCCCGATCGTGTGGCTCCAGGACATCTCGGGATTCGACATCGGACCGGAGGCGGAGAAAGAAGGCCTTCTCGGATTCGGATCGAGCTTGATCTACACGAACGCGACCAACACGGTCCCGATGTTCACCGTCCTGCTTCGCAAAGCGTCCGGCGCCGGCTACTACGCGATGGAGGGGTTTCCCTACGGCCCGGTCGTGCAGCTCGCAACGCCGCTCGCGCGACTGGCCGTCATGGAAGGGCGCACGCTCGCGATCGGCGCCTACAACACGAAGCTCGACGACGCGTTCCGGATCGTCGCCAAGACGGAGGACGAGGCCGAAGAGATCCGCCGCGGGATGCAGGCGGTGGAGGATCGAATCGCGCGGGACATGGATCCGGTCCTGGCGGCGTCGCAGCGGGACATCGACGAGATCGTCCGACCGAGCGAGCTGCGCCTGTGGCTCGAATCCCTCGTCGCGATGTCGTATCAGTCGATCGGGCATCGGCGGATCAAGAATCCGCGCATCTGGTCGCTCCACGACATGAACGTGATCCGCGGATGAGCGCCCCTGCTCTCACGGCTCTCGTGACGACGGACGCCCGGGGCGTGCTCGTCCGCGCTCCGAAGATCGGGATCTGGTCGGCGCGGCCCGCCATCGGAGCTCCCGTCGCCGCCGGCTCGACCGTCGGCATGCTGACGACTGCCGGCCGCCGGTTCGCCCTCGTTCTGCCCGAAGGCGTCTCCGGCCGCGTCGCCGGCGAGCCGTCGAGCCTTCGGGCGACGCCCGTGACCTACGGCGACGTCTTGTTCCACCTGACGCCGCTCGGGGACGCCGCCTCGGGTCGTGCCGTCGGGCCGTCGTCGCGGTCCACGGGGGAGGATTTCGCCCTGACCGTTAACGCCCCGACCGAAGGCGTGTTCTACCGCTCGCCGGCGGCCGGCGCGAAGCCGTTCGTGGCGGTCGGCGAGCGCGTGAAGGCGGGCCGGCCCGTCGGATTGATCGAAGTGATGAAGACGTTCAATCCCATTCCGTACGGCGGCGGCGGCCTTCCGGAGGAGGGGGAGATCGTGGCGGTTCTGGCGTCGGACGGCCAGGAAGTCCGGGCCGGTCAGGCACTCCTCGCCGTCAAGCCTCTGTGAGCGGGGGTACCGGCGCGGTCTTTCCCGCCGCTCGCGCGCGCAGGCGGTCGGGTACCGCGAGGATCTCGTACTTGGCCAGGCGCACCAAGGCGCCGGGAAGGAACTTCAGCATGCGCGGGCCCAGCCGGAAGCCCGGCAGAAAGACGTGGCGTCCGGCGTTCTTTCGTCCCCAGCTCCCCGCTGCCAGGCGCGCCTTGGCGATCGACGCGAGCCGGCGCGCGACGAAGCTCATGAGGTGGTAGAACGGAAGCGAAAGCGGATGCGAGAACGGGACGTCGAGCCCGGCTTCCCCTCGCCGGTAGGGCCCCGTGAGGATTCCGAAATAATAGAGCGAGACCTCGACGCGTAGCGCGATCTCCATCAGCTCGGCGTCGCCGATCACGTAGTACTTGTCCAAGTAGAGCGCCTCGAACCACCGGTAGAAGCCGACGGTGAACTCGCGGTTGTGCCGCGCGATCGTCTCGACCGAGGCCCCGCCTCCCGGCCCGCGCGCCAAGGCTTCGCCGATCAGCGTGACGGTCTTGCTCACCGTCAGCGCCGCCCAGTCGAGCCCGGGGCTGTAGAACGGGTCGATGAAGCCGGCGGCGTCACCGACCGCCGCCCACCCGTCGTCGGCGACCTTCGTCATCCGATAGGGGAGTGCCTTGAGCGCGTGGAGATCGTCTTCGACCCGGGTCGCTCCGGCGACCAGCTCGCGCCCGGCGGGGAAACTCGAAAGGAACGCGTCGAACTGCTCGCCCAAGCTCCCGCCGGCGGGCAGGTCGAAGATCCTCTCGTCCCAGACGACGCCGACGCTGACGTCGCCGCCGGGCAGCGGGATGACCCAGAGCCACCAACCCGGTCCCGTGAGATGGTTCGTCGAAAGGCCGCGCGATGCGGCGACTCCGCAGCGGCCGATTCGCCCCGAGCCGCGCGAGGCGTCGCGCGACGCGAGCCAATCTCCGTCGAAATCCTTCAGGTTGCGGAACCGCGCCCACACCGAGCGAATCGGGTGCTCCGGCATCGGCTGGTGGTGGCCGAGGCGCCGGCCGAGCCACGCGTTCCGTCCCGTCGCATCGACGATCCATCGCGTGGTCACCGTCTCGCATCCGCCGCTTCCCTCCACGGTGAGCGTCGAGATCCCCCCCGGCTCGAGCTCGACGTCGACGACGCGCGCGGGGCGTAGGACGTCGACGCCGGCGGTGGCCGCCAACGAGTGAACGTGCTCGTCGAGCACCGCGCGGTCGACGTGATAGGAAGGAAGAAGCGATTGGTAGTAATTGCCCAGCTCGGACGCCTCGGCGAGCGTTTTCACGCGCTCGTTCTGGAACCAGTAGCGCTGTCCGAACTTCGGCAGATGCCTCGTCGCCAGGTGCCGGTCGAGCCCGAGCTTCCTGGTCATGAACCAGGAGCCGAGCTCGATCGCGGATTCACCCACTTTTCGGTCGAACGCCGCCTTGCGCTCGATGATCGCGACCCGGAGCTCGGGGTGCGCGCGCTTGAGCAGGAGCGCCGTCGCCGACCCCGAATAGGCGCCGCCGACGACGACGACGTCGAAAGGGCGATGACCCGTCATCCTCCGCGATGTTACCACAGCGTTTCTGCTAGATTCGGTGCATGAGCGGCTACGGCGCCGACGAACCGCGGCCGACGGCCGGCCGGGATCCCGTCGTGAAGTTCCTCATCGGATGCGCGGCGGTCGCCGCGGTCGTGGTCGTCGTCCTCATCGCGTTCGCGGTGCTGCTCGGCTGGCGTCTGACGCGGGACGAAGCGCCGGGCCGCCCTCCGGAGGCGTTTCTCGCGGGGGACGAGGCGCGCTACTGGAGCGTGACGCTCAGGCCCGACGACGCGGGGCTCAGGGCGCTGTTCGCCCGCGCCGAGGAGATCAACGACGCCACCAGGAGAAATCTTCTTCGCGGCACCTTCCTCGAGGCGCTTCCGATCCCTCATCGGCGTGCGCGGCTCGACGAGGTCGCGCCGTTGACGCTGGAGTTCTCCCAGGTGATGAGCGGCCCGCCCGGCACCCTCCAGACTTCGGCCGGCTGGGCGGCCCGCGGGACGTTCACGCACGACGTCCTCCGCGTGCGCGCCGCGATCAAGATGATGCGATGGATGATCGGCCGCGACCCCGCCAAGAGCCAGTCGATGGACGTCGACGGCGTTCCCGTAACGCACGTTCATGACGCTCAAGCCGAGTTCGCCCTCGCCGCGGTCGGCAATCGCGTCATCGTCGCGAGCGACGCGGCTCGCATGCGCGACGCGCTGCGGCCGGGCTCCGGGCCTCCCGATCCGCTGAAGGACCTGTTCGCGCGTCACGACGCCATCAAGCTCGACGGCGAAGACGGCTGGGGGTTCCTGTCGAACGTGCGGGCCGGCGACCTGTCGGACGCCTTCACGGTGAGGGAGGCGGCGGCCTCGTTCGACGTCGACGAGCACGACGAGCTTCTGTTCCGTGTGGTCGTCGCGGATCTCGACGCGCCCGGGGAAGACCGACGATTCCGCGGCACGCTCGAGGATTGCTCCGCCGTCGTCGCCGCGCTTCTCCCGCCGACCTCCCTGGAGGGGATGACGATCGACGGTCCGGGCGCCCAGCCCAGCGGCCCGGGTGCGATGACGTTCTCGGGACGGATCACCGGTCTCTCGGCTCGACTCTCCGAGATGCCCCGGCGGCTGGGCGGATTCGGATGGTCGACTAGAGAGCACCGAACGCCTTCTGCCAGCCCGCCCCCGCCATCTCCGCCGCCGCCGTCCGGTCACCGAAGCGGAACTCCCGAGGGGCCGTCGCATGCAGAAACCCCCAAGCCTCCTCGTTGACGCAGCAGGGGGTGAGCAGCCGCCCGTACGCCTCGAAGTGCGCACGGCTGTACCCGAGCGCGACGTTGTACCCGCCCTTCGTGATCGGGCCACGCTTCGCGCCCAGCCAGTAGGGATGCACGTGCCGACCGCAGAGGGCGAGCGCGTTGAGCCGCGCGTGCGGAAACGCCGGACCGCCCTCGCGATGCTTGGGGACGAAGACGTCTCCACTCCCGTCGTCGTGCAGGATCCAGCCGACGTGCCCGGTGAGGAAGTGCTCGAGGTCGTAGTTCCGTTGGTGCGTGAGGCACCAGATTCGCTCGCAGGCGTTGAAGAGATCGCCGGGCCCGCGCCTCGCGGTTCCACCGTTCGCGTCGACGTTCTGGTGCGGCGCCGCCGGAGCCACCGGGGGGAGAGCCGTGTGGGGAGCGCCGTCGGAGCAGCCCGGGCCCATCGCCAGGACGCAAAAAAGGCCGGCGGCGTGGACGCGCGACATGGCGTCCGCCAATATGGGTTCCCCGGCGACCGGCGGCCAGGGGGATTCCGACCGTGAACGTCCTCGTCCTGAACTGCGGCTCGTCGTCGGTGAAATTCCAGATCGTCGCCACCGATCTCGATCTCATCGCGCGCGACACCGACCGCCGCCTCGCTCACGGCGTCGTCGAGCGCGTCGGCAGCCTCGCGCTGATCACGCTCCAGGCCGAGGGCGCCGCGAAGATCGTCGAGGATGCCCCGATTCGCGACCACCGGGCGGCGGTCGACCGGATCCTCCGGTGGATCGTCTCGCCGGAGGCGGCGATTCCCGGCATTCGCTCGATCTCCGATCTCCACGCCGTCGGCCACAGGATCGTGCACGGCGGCGAGCGCTTCAAACGGTCGACGGTCATCGACAAGGACGTGCTCGAGGGGATCGAGGAATGCATCGAGCTCGCGCCTCTCCACAACCCGGCGAATCTTCGGGGTGTGCGGGCGGCCGCGGAGCTCCTGGGCCCCGGCATCCCTCAGGTCGCGGTGTTCGACACGGCCTTTCACTCGGAGATGCCCGAGACGTCGTTCCTCTACGGTATCCCGTACTCGCTCTACCGACGCCACAAGATCCGGCGCTACGGCTTTCATGGGACATCCCATCGCTACGTGGCCTACCGCTACCGCACGATCCGCGGGATAGCGCGCGACGCGGTCAACCTGATCACGCTCCACCTCGGGCAAGGCTGCTCCGCGTGCGCGATCCGCGGCGGGGCCTCCGTCGACACGTCGATGGGGTTCACGCCGGTGGAAGGGCTGTTGATGGGCACGCGCTCCGGCGACCTCGATCCGTCGATCCTGGAGTACCTCTCGCACAAGGAGGGGATGGGCTTTCCCGAGATCGAGACGCTGCTGAACAAGCAATCGGGGCTCCTCGGAGTCTCGGGGCTGACGGGGGACATGCGGGACCTGCTGGCCGAAGACGCGGAGAACGGCGACCGGCGCGCGCGACTGGCGATCGACCTGTTCTGCGTGAGGGTGAAGAAATACATCGGCGCCTACACCGCCGCTCACGGCGCCGCCGATGCGATCGTGTTCACCGGCGGGATCGGCGAGAACTCCCCAGAGATCCGGGAGCGGATCGGCGCAGGCCTCGATGTCCTGGGACTCAAGATGGATCGAGGGCGCAATCACGCGCTCGCGCCTGGAGGCGCCGGCCGCATCTCCGCCGACGGCTCGAAGCTCGAAGCCTGGGTGATCCCGACCAACGAGGAGCTGATGATCGCGCGCGACACCGTGCGCGTCGTGCGCGACGCCCCCCGCCGGTGGTGAGGCTCAGTAAGCCGCGAGGTCGAGCACGGCCTTCAGGATGTCCTCGGTCTGGGGAAGGATGAAATCCTCGAGCTCCGGCGCGTAGGCGACGAAGGTGTCGGTCGCGGCGAGCCTGCGCACCGGCCCGTCGAGATCCGTGTAGAGGTTCTCCCCGATCCACGACGCGATCTCGGCGCCGTAGCCCCACGACAGGGAATCCTCGGTGAGCACCAGGGCCTTGCTCGTCTTCTTGACCGACGCCGCGATCGCCTCCCAATCGACGGGGCTGAGCGCTCGCAGATCGAGGATCTCGACCGAGACGCCTTGCTCTTCGGCCCGCTTGGCGGCGACGAGGGCACGCTGCACCGTCGCCCCGTAGGTGACGAGCGTCAGATCGTTCCCTTCGCGCACGCGCGCCGCCTTGCCGAGCGGGATCATGAAGTTCGCGCCGGGGTGCACCCCCTTGTTGTAGGTCTGGCGGTAGAGGTGCTTGTGCTCCAGGAACAGCACCGGATCGTCGCAGCGGATCGCCGTTCGCAGAAGCCCGTTCGCGTCGACGGCGTTCGAAGGGCAGACGACGCGCAGCCCCGGCTGCGCCGTGAACAGCGCGGCGCCCGACTGGCTGTGGTAGATCGCCCCGCCGGTGATGTAACCCCCGTAGGCCACGCGGATCACCACGGGGCACGAGAACGAGTTCCCGGAGCGCCAGCGCATGGTGACCAGCTCATCGCGGATCTGCATGAACGCCGGCCAGATGTAGTCGAAGAACTGGATCTCGACGACCGGTTTGAGGCCACGCAGCGCCATCCCGATCGCCCGGCCGACGATGTTGGCCTCGGCGAGCGGCGAATTGAAGACGCGCGAGCCTCCGAACTCCCTTTGGAGCCCCCACGTCACCTTGAACACCCCCCCTTTGCCCTTCACCTGCGGAAGGGTGTCGTCGCGCGAGGCGTCGGCGACGTCCTGGCCGAAGACGATGACGCGCGGATCGCGGCGCATCTCCGCCTTCAAGCACGCGTTCAGGAGGTCGACCATCGTCGTCGGCTGACCCGTCGGAGCCGGCTTCGTCGCGAAGGCCGCGGAGGTGGGATCGACGTTGGGGGAGTAAACGAAGCTCAGAGCGGAGGACGGCACGGGACGCTCGGCGGCCAGGGCCTCGTCCGCGGTGCGGGCGACCTCTTCGTCGAGCTGGGCGTCGATCGCGGCAAGCACCTCCTGCTCGACGATCCCCTCGCGGACGAGGGTCGCCGCGAACGTCGTGATCGGGTCGCGCTTCCCCTCGGCCTGTCGCTCTTCCTTCGTCTTGTAGTTGGTCTCGTCGTCCGAGAGCGAGTGGCTGTACGGACGCACCACGTGAGCGTGGACCAGCGCAGGCCCCAGGCGATCGCGGGCGTGCGCGGCCGCCGCGCGATAGGCCTCGACCGTCGCGAGCGGATCGCACCCGTCGACTTCCTGGACGAGGAGGTTGGGGTACGCCGCGACGAGCCTCGAGATGCTCCCCCCCGCCGTGTTCACCTCGACGGGGACGGAGATCGCGTAGCCGTTGTCCTCGACGACGTAGACGACGGGAAGCTTCCGATTGCACGCGGTGTTGAGAGATTCCCAGAACTCGCCCTCGCTCGTCGTCCCGTCGCCTGTGGTGACGACGACGACCTCGTCCTTCTCGTACGCCACGCCCTCGAGATCACCTCGCTGGGCGGCGTAGAGCCCCGCCTCGGCGCAGCCGCAGGCCTGCAGGAACTGTGTGCCGGTGGGCGAAGAGGTGTTCGCGATGTGGAGCCTCGGCGAGGAGAAATGCGAGGGCATCTGACGCGCGCCGCTTTGGGGCTCGTCTTTGGCGCCGACCGCTTGAAGCAACATCTCGATCGGCGTGATCCCGAGAGCCAGGGAGGCCGCGCGGTCGCGGTAATAGAAGAAGAACCAGTCATGGCCCGGCCGGAACACCTGGCCCATCGCCGCGCCGACCGCCTCGTGCCCCACGCCGTTGATCTGGAAGAAGATCTTGTTCTGGCGCTTGAGCTGGATCTCCTTGTCGTCGATCTTGCGGGCCAGGACCATCGCCCGGTACATCTCGAGGAGCGACTTGCGGTCGAGCCCGCGAAGGCTCGGCGTCTCCGTCTTCGGGGCCACGAATCACCTCCCGGCGGGTCCGGTGCGCGCAGGGGAAGCGCCATTATAGGGCACGGCCGCGGGGGGATGGCCCGGCGGGGGCGGCGTCAGCCGGAGAAGCACGAGGGCGGCCTCGCGGTCGTCGTAACCCTTCCGCGTGATCGCGATGCGGTCTCCCGGGACGACCAGCGCCGCCGACGCGAAGTGATGGTGCGCGGGGAGCTCGTACGCGGCGACCTTGCGGCCGTCGTAAGCGTCGAGGGCGATCACCGTGGCGCCGTCGTCGGGCACCGCGAGGAGGATCTCCGCCTCGCGCGCCGGATCTCCGCACCGTGGCCAGCACGTCAGCCCGTGAGACAGGCGGTCCCCCAGATCCACGGCCCAGAGGCGGTGGCCGTTGCTCGCGCGAACGCACGTCACGCGGTCGTCCAGTCCCGCGTAGCACAGGCGCGGCCCGACGAGGATCGGCGGCGCGAGGATCGAGTTCGGGGCGACGATCCGCCACGTTCGCTTCCATTTCTTGCCGCTGTGCGTCCGGCGCTCGGCTTCGACGATCCCCTCCGGCGTGGTGCGGTACCGGTGCTTTCCGTCGGAGGCGATCACCCACTCGACGGGCGCCGGCACGGCGGCGTCGGGTCCGAGTGCGGGCGTCGCGTCGGCCTCGGGGGCGACGTGAACGGTTCCGCTTTCGACCGGAATCACCACCTGGCCGTCCGCCACCCAGCCCGGATGCTGCGCGAGCGGCCCCGGAAGACCGATCTCGCCGATGCGCTCGAACACGAGCTGCGGCCCCGGCGTGCGGCGCTGCGGCAGCGCCGGCGGGTAGTTGTTCGGCTGGACATCCGGCGTCGCGGCTCCGTACTGGGCGGACGCGGGCCGCGAGAGGAGCGCGAGCACCGCGAACCCCAGGAGCGGGTGCGAAAGGCGGCACGCGGTCACGGGGTCACGATACCATGCGTGAGATGACCCCTCGGTACCAGGCCCTCCGCGGCACGAAGGACCTCCTCCCCGAAGAGATGTCGCTGTGGCGCCGCCTCGAGAACGCGACGCACGACGTGTTCGCGCGCTACGGATTTCGCGAGATCCGAACGCCCATCTTCGAGGCCACGGAGCTCTTCGCCCGCTCGGTCGGCGCGGCGACGGACATCGTCCGCAAGGAGATGTACACGCTGAAGGTCGGCGACGAATCGATCACTCTGCGCCCCGAGAACACCGCGCCCGTCGTGCGCGCCTTCGTCGAGCACGCCCTGCACCGGACGATCGCCGCCGGCTTTCCCGAGCGCCTTTATTACATGGGCCCGATGTTCCGCCATGAGCGCCCCCAAAAGGGGCGCCAGCGCCAGTTTCACCAGATCGGCGCGGAAGTCTTGGGAGCGCCGGAGCCCCTCGCGGACGCCGAGACGATCGAGATGGTCTGGGCGCTTCTCGAGGAGGTCAAGATCGCCGACCGCGAGCTGCGCTTGAACAGCGTCGGTGACGCGGTCTGCCGCCCGGCGTACCGGGACGCCCTCGTCCGCTGGCTCGCGCCGCACCTCCCGCGGATGTGCGAGGACTGCAACCGCCGCGCGGTCGAAAACCCTCTTCGCGTCTTCGATTGCAAGGTCGAGGCGGATCGCAGGATCCTCGCCGATGCTCCCGAGATGGCGGACAGCCTCTGCGAGCCGTGCGCCGAGCACTTTCGTGCGGTACGGGCGACTCTGGACGGATTCGGCATTCCGTACGCCGTCGACCGGAAGCTCGTCCGCGGGCTGGATTATTACGTGCGCACCGTGTTCGAGGTCGTCGCGTCGGGCTTGGGCGCCCAGAACACTCTGCTCGGCGGGGGCCGATACGATGGGCTGGTCGAGGAGCTCGGCGGTCCCGCCATCCCGGGATTCGGATTCGCCGCGGGGATGGAGCGGTTCGTGCTCATGATGGCGAGCGAGAGCGTCCCCTCCAACGGAACGGACCTCTTGATCGTCGGTTTGGGAGAGGAGGGCTTTCGGGCCTCGATCACCCTCGCCCGGACGCTGCGCGCCCGCGGCTTGCGCGTCGCGATGCCCCTCGCCGAGCGGCCCCTCGGCGCGCAGATCAAGCGCGCGGAGCGCGTGGGCGCGCGGTTCGCTCTGTTCGTCGGAGAGGCGGAGCTGGCGCGCCGGCGCTTCGGCCTCAAAGACCTCGCCAGCGGCGAGCAGACCGAAGTGGACGAACCCGGCATCGAGCGGACCGTCCGCGGCGAGAGGATCCGCGATGGGCGTTGACGCCGGACGACTGCTCCACCGGACGATCGGCTGCGGCGAGATCGTTCCCGGCGACGCCGTCGCGGGCCGCGAGGTCGTGCTCACGGGATGGGTGCACCGCCGCCGGGACCTGGGGCAGCTGATCTTCGTCGAGCTGCGCGACGCGACCGGCCGCGTGCAGCTCGTCTACCGCCCGGAGCAGCCGGCCCTCCATGCGGCGGCCGAGAAGCTCCACGCCGAGGACGTCCTCGGCGTGCGTGGAACGGTGGTGGCTCGCGAGGCGCCGAATCCGCAGCATCCGACCGGGCAGGTCGAGGTTCGGGTCGCCGAGATGGTCGTCCACAATTCGGCGAGCGGGGTTCCGTTCCCGGTCGACGACGAGGTCGACGCCCACGAGGAGCTTCGCCTCCAGCACCGCTACGTCGACCTGCGGCGCCCGCGCCTCCAGCGGGCCATCCGGCTGCGGCATCGGCTGGCGGCGGCCGCGCGCGCCGCTCTCGATGCGCGGGGGTTCGTCGAGATCGAGACTCCGATGCTGACCCGTTCGACGCCGGAGGGAGCGCGCGATTACCTCGTTCCCAGCCGCATCCATCCCGGTTGCTTCTACGCTCTGCCGCAGTCGCCCCAGCTCTTCAAGCAGCTCCTCATGGTCGCCGGGTTCGAGCGCTACTACCAGTTCGCCCGCTGCTTCCGCGACGAAGATCTGCGAGCCGACCGGCAGCCGGAATTCACCCAGATCGATCTCGAGATGTCGTTCGCGGCTCCGGAGTCGATCTACGCGGTCATCGAGCCGCTCATCCAAGGATTGTTCCGCGAGATCGGGGTCGAGGTCTCCCCGCCGTTCCCGCGCATGCCGTACGACGAGGCGATGAGACGGTTCGGCGTCGATCGTCCCGACATGCGCTTCGGCCTCGAGCTGGCCGACGTCGGTGAGGCCGGCCGCGGCCCGACGGGCTTCGTGATCTTCGATGCGGCGGTCGCCTCGGGAGGCGCCGTGCGCGGCATCGCGGTTCCGGGGGGAGGGGGCGCCTCGCGCAAGCAGATCGACGGCTGGACCGCCTGGGCCAAGGACGCGGGCGCCAAGGGGCTGGTGTGGATCAAGGTCGACGGCTCGGGCGCGGTCACCTCCTCGGCCCTGAAGATCCTGGGAGAGGAGCGGTGCGGGACGATCGCGGCGGCGCTCGGCGCGGGAGCCGGCGATGCCGCGCTGATCGTGGCCGACGCCCGGGAGATCTGCGATCGCGTGCTGGGATCGCTGCGTCTCAAGATCGCGGCCGAGCTCGGACTCGTTCCCAAGAATCGGTGGGAGCTCCTGTGGATCGAGCGCTTCCCGCTGTTCCTCAGGGATCCGGTGGAGAACCGCTGGATGGCGATGCACCACCCGTTCACCGCCCCGCTCTGGGAGGATCTCGACAAGCTCGACACCGATCCCGGCTCGGTGGTCGCGCAAGCCTACGATCTCGTGATCAACGGGACCGAGATCGGGGGCGGCTCGATCCGAATCCACCGCAGCGACATACAGGAGCGGGTCTTTCGGGCGCTCGCGATCGGGCCCGAGGAAGCTCAGGCCAAGTTCGGCTTCCTCCTGCGGGCGCTGCGGTCGGGCGCGCCGCCGCACGGTGGGATCGCCCTGGGGTTCGACCGCATCTGCGCCATGCTCTCGGGAGCGGAATCGCTTCGGGACGTCATCGCGTTCCCGAAGACCACGAGCGCCTCCGATCTGATGTGCGAGGCGCCGTCGGACGTCGACGCGAGGCAGCTCGAAGAGCTTCATCTGGGGATTCTGAAGCGTTCCGAAACGTAGGCGTGACAACGACTTACCCCGACCACTTTCCCGCTCGTGGATCTCCGGCCTATCTTAGGAGCGGCCCGACGGCCATTTGATGAAGACGATCAGCCTGGACAGCAAGACGGTCGAGGTGTTGGCCGGCCCGCTCGACGAGAGCCTGCGCCTCATCGAAGATCGATTCGACGTTCGGGTTTCCGCGCGAGGGGGCGCGGTGACGATCCAAAGCAACGGCGAGAACGGCAGCCAGGCGGAGGACAAGGTCGCCGACCTCTTCCAGCAGCTGGCCCAGCTCCACGCCCACGGCGTTGCGTTCGGCCGGGACGACATCAAGACGGCCGTCGGCATCGTGGCTCGAGGAGAATCCCCGAAGCTCGCCGAGCACTTCCTCGAATCTCGCCTGAAACCCTCGGCGCGCAAGACGGTCGTCGCCAAGTCGCCGAACCAAAGGCGCTACATCGACGCCATGCGCCACAACGATCTGGTCTTCGGGGTCGGTCCCGCCGGGACGGGGAAGACCTATCTGGCGGTGGCGATGGCGATCTCGCTGCTCAACGACAAGAGGATCCAGCGCATCCTTCTCTGCCGCCCGGCCGTCGAGGCGGGGGAGAAGCTGGGATTCCTGCCCGGGGACATCGCGGCGAAAGTCGACCCCTACCTGCGACCGCTCTACGATGCGCTGCACGACATGCTCGAGCCGGAGCGGATCGAGCAGCTCGTGGAACGCGGAACGATCGAGGTCGCCCCGCTCGCCTTCATGCGGGGACGCACGCTCAACGACGCGTTCATCATCCTCGACGAGGCGCAGAACACCACGCCCGAGCAGATGAAGATGTTTCTCACGCGGATCGGCCTCGACTCCAAGGCGGCCGTCACGGGTGACGTCACGCAGATCGACCTGCCCGCGCAGCGGACGTCCGGGCTGATCGAGGCGCAGGAGGTCGTCGCCGGGATCCCGGGAATCGCCATCGTGCACTTCGACGAGACCGACGTGGTCCGGCATCCGCTCGTGCAGCGGATCGTGGTCGCCTACGATGAGCGCGCCTCCCGCGCTAAGGACGTGAGGACCAACGGCGGCGAGGAGCGGGCGTGACCTCCGGGTTCGACCGGCGCCGCGCGCCGCGCTCCTCGAAGTGGCTCGTGCGAGCTCGCGAGCAGCTCCGCAAGCACCTGGAGATCGTACTCGCGGCGAACGCCGTCTGGTCGACCGCGTTCGGCGGAGTGGCGCTCTTGCTCCTCGCGAGCCAGCGGTGCGGGGCGTCCTATCCGCGGTTGGCGGCCGGCGAAGAGGCGCCCTACGACGTGCGCGCGATCGAGGACGTCGACGTCCCGGACGATATGGCGACGAACGAGCGGAGGCTCGCCGCTCGCAATCTCGTGCCGGACCTCTACGTGCACGATTCCCAGAAGGCCGCGGCGCTCGAGAAGGCGTTTACGGAGGAGCTCGACGGGAAGGAGAAGCTCCCCGAAGCCGAGAGACAGCTCCTCGTCGGCTGGCTCCGCGACGTGATGCAGGGTCTGGTGATCGCCAACAAGCCGATGCTCCTGCGGGAGAAGACCGTCACGGTCCTCCACCTCCCGTCGCAGCGCGAGGAGACCCTCCACGACTTCGCGCCGGTGGTCGATCTCGAGGCCGCACGGAACGACGTGCGGCAGCGCGTGGCGTCTCTGGGCACGATCGCGCCCTCCGCGCGAGCCGCGCTCGCGGAGATGCTCGTCTCGTACCTCGACGCGAATCTCTCCGAGGACACCGCGGCGACGGCGCAGCGCCGCGATCAGGCGGAGCGGGCCGTGCTGCCCGTCCAGGTCCGCATTCCGAAGGGGACGGTGCTGATCGCCCGCGGCCAGAAGGTGACGCCGGAAATCGCGACGCGCCTCGAGATCGTCGAGGCGCGCTCCTCCCCCCGCGCATCCGTCTCGCGCTTCGCCGGGCTCGCGGTGCTGACGACGATGCTCGCGTTCTTCCTGTACCGCTACGCCACGTACCACCAGAGGGCGTTCAAGCGCGTCAAGCACCTGCATGCGATGCTCGTGTCGATCCTGCTTCCGATGCTCGTGATCGGGCAGGCCGTCGTCTGGACCGCCGAGCAGGTTTGCCACCGCTTCCGGAGCCCGTTCAACGACCCGACGACCTATGTCTACCTCGTGCCGATCGGCGCCGGCGCGATTCTGGTGACCCTGCTCGCCAACGGCCGCATCGCGATGGTCTACGCCGCGATCGCCGCCGTCCTCTTCGGGGCGCAGAACGCCTGGGATCTCCCCGTGACGATCTGGGCGCTCCTGGTGCAGTGGGCCGGGATCTACGCGATCACGTCCTACCGCGAGCGGTCGGCGCTCCTGCGCGCCGGGCTGACGGTCGGCGGGGCCGGGGCGGTCGTGGCGCTCGCGGTCGAAGCGGTCGCGCACACGCGCGAGCCCTGGTCGCACAACCTGTTCGCTGCGGCGCTGGCCTTTCTCGGCGGCGCCGTCGGCGTCGGCCTGATCGTCTCGTTCGTCCTGCCGCTGCTCGAGGGGGTGTTCCGCGTGCTCACCGACATCCGGCTCCTCGAGCTGTCCAACGTGAGCAACCCGCTCCTCTCCCAGCTCGCGGTCAAGGCCCCAGGCTCCTACAACCACTCCCTCGTCGTCGGGACGCTCGCCGAGGAGGGGGCGAAGGCCATCGGGGCGAACTCGCTGTTCTGCCGGGTGGCGGCGTTCTACCACGACATCGGAAAGATCCGGAAGCCGGAGTACTACATCGAGAACCAGCGCGGGGTCAACCCGCACGAGCGCCTTCAGCCCTCGATGTCCGCGCTGATCATCTCGGCCCACGTCAAGGACGGGATCCGAATGGCGCGCGAGGCGAGGCTCCCCGAGCAGATCGTCGACATCATCCCGCAGCACCATGGGACCCGGTTGATGACCTACTTCTACGAGAAGGCCAAGAGGCAGGCCGCGAGTCCCCACGACGTCAACGACGACGATTTCCGCTATCCCGGGCCGAAGCCGCAGACCAAGGAAGCGGCGATCTTCATGCTGGCGGACGGCGTCGAGGCGGCGGCGCGCACCATCGAAGAGCCGACGCCGTCCCGACTGAAGGAGATGATCCACCAGATCGCCAGCCGCATCGTCCTCGACGGGCAGCTCGACGCCTGCGACCTCACCTTCGCCGATCTCGACAAGATCGAGGAGGCGTTCCACCGAGCCCTGGTCGGCATGTACCATCACCGCGTCGACTATCCGGGATTCGACTTCGGCCGTCCGAAAGCGGAGCGACCGGGGGGTGAGGTTCGTCCCTTCCGTCCGAACCCGTAGATGCGGGTGGCGATCGTCGATCGACGGCGCGCGCCGCGAGAGTCGTCGGGGTCGCTCTCGTCGTTCGCGCGGCGGGTGGCCGCGAAGGCTCCACGGACCGAGTGCACGGACCTGGCGATCGTTCTGGTCGGAGATCGCGCCATGCGGCGCCTCAATCGGCGCTACCGCCGCAAGGACCGGACGACCGACGTGCTCTCCTTCCCTTCCGCGGGCGAAGACCTGCCCGATGGATCTCGGCCGCTCGGCGAGATCGTCATCTCGGTCCCTCAAGCGGCGCGCCAAGCGGCGAAGGAAGGGCATTCGCTGTCGCGCGAGATGCGCGTTCTCGTGATTCATGGTTACCTTCACCTGCTCGGCTATGATCACGAGGTGGACGACGGCCGGATGATGCGCCTGCAGTCCCGCCTGGCGTCCGCCTTGCTCCCGGCGGTGCGGTGATGAGCGGCGTCGCGATCACCTTGGCCCTCGGCGGGGCCGCGCTTCTCTTTCTCCTCGATCTCGCGCTCTCGGTGATGACGCTCTCGGCTTCGGCTCTCTCGCGGGTCGCGCTCCGACGCATGAACGCCGAATCCGGGAACCGCCTCACGTTTCTCGACGACTTCAAGACGGTTCCGTCCAGCCACCGGGCGGCGATCCACACGCTCAGGCAGCTCGCGCTCGTGGGTGCGGTCGCCCTCCTCGGATGGACGTTCGCCAAGGCCTCCTGGCCGGGAGGCTGGTGGGACGGCGTCGTCATCGGCGCCGCGGCCGGCACGCTGTTGATCGAGACGGTCGTGGCCCGGATCATCGCCCTTCGCGACCCGCGGACGGCGCTCCGACTCACCGCCATTCTCGTCCGGCCGGTGCACGCCCTGACGTACCCGATCCTGGCCCCGATCCACGCGGCGTTCCGCCGCTGGGCGGGGACGATCGCCGACGATGAGGATGGCGAGGACGACATCGACGAAGACGTGGAGGCGTTCATCGAGGTGGGGGAGCGCGAGGGCATCCTCGAGAAGAGCGAAGGGCGCATGGTCCGTGGCATCGTCGATCTCGATCAGACGCTGGTCCGCGAGATCATGACCCCTCGGGTCGACGTCGTCGCGATCCACGCCGGCGCGTCGGTCGCCGACGCGCGCCGGGTCGCGCTCATCGCCGGTCACTCGCGGTTTCCCGTCTTCGGTGAGACGATCGACAACATCGTCGGCCTTCTTCATGTCAGGGACCTGCTGCGCGCCTGGGAGGAAGGCTGGGGGGACGCGGGGATCTTCGGCCTGGTTCGGCCGGCGGTGTTCGTGCCGGAGACGAAGACGGTCGCCGAGGTGCTCGCGGAGCTGAGGACCCGCGCGCATGCCGCCCTCGTCGTCGACGAGTACGGCGGGTTCGCGGGGATGGTCACGCTCGAGGACCTTCTCGAGGAGATCGTCGGCGAGATACGCGACGAGCACGAGCGGGACGATGCCACGCTGACGGCCGAGCCCGGAGGCGCGTGGCTCTTCTCGGGAGCGGCGCACGCCGACGAGCTGGAGCGCGTCTTCGGGGTCGAGCTGGGAGAACGCGATTACGACACGGTCGCCGGCTTCGTCACGGCGGCGCTCGGCCGAGTCCCCGCCAAGGGGGAGACGTTCGAGTACGCGGGCTTGCGCGTGGAGATCGTCGAGGCCGACGCGCGGCGGGTCCGGCGCGTGCGGGTGCAGGCGGGCTTGCCGGGCGGGGCGGCCGCGAGGCCGCCGCGTTGACCTTCAAGTCGGGTCGTGTCGCGATCGCGGGTTGGACCAACGTCGGGAAATCCACGCTCCTGAACCGGCTCGTCGGCGAGAAGATCGCCGCGGTCGCCGACGTTCCGCAGACCACCCGCCATCGCATCACGGGCGTGCTGTCGCTCCCGGCGCGCGGTCAGGTCGCCTTCGTCGACACGCCGGGCTTCCACCGGCCGCGGGAGCGGATGAACCGGGCGATGGTCGGGGCGGCGCGCGAGGCGTTGACGGCGGTCGATGCCGCACTCCTGGTTCTCGACACCGAGAGGGGGATCGGGCGGGGGGATGCCGAGGTCTCGCGCGTCGTCGTCGAGGCGGGGGTGCCGGGAATCGCCGTGCTCAACAAGATCGACCGCGTCGAGCCCAAATCCAGGCTTCTCGACATGATGAAAACCGCGGTCGACGTTTGGAAGCTCGCCGAGGCCGTCCCGGTCTCCGCGGCGACCGGCAGCGGGTGCGATCTCCTCGTCGATCGAATCCTGCACCACCTCCCCGAGGGCGAGCCGCAATTCCCCGACGACTTCCTCACCGACCAGCCGATGCGCGCACTCGCGGCGGAGTGGGTGCGCGAGAAGATCCTGCACCGCATGCGCGAGGAGATCCCCCACGCGGCCGCCGTCTCCGTGTCGAGGTGGACGGAGCGCGCGGACGGCCTCGTCGAGATCGAGGCGACGATCTTCGTCGAGCGCGATTCGCAAAAGGGAATCGTCATCGGGAAGGGGGGCGACGTGTTGAAGGGCGTCGGCACCGACGCGCGAGCCGATCTCGAGCGGCTGCTCGAGAGGAAGGTGTTCTTGACGCTGCGCGTCGAAGTGCGGCCGGACTGGCGCAACGACCCCCGCGCTCTGGGCGAGCTGGGGATCGGCTAGGTCCCAGCGGCCTCGTCGGGCCTGCTATGATCCGCGCTTCGTGAGGCAGCGTCGTGACGAAGCGTATGTGCTGAGCACGAGCGAGCTCGGCGAAGCGGATCTCATCGTGACCCTCCTGGCGGAACATCACGGACGCGTCCGAGGCGTGGCGGCGTCCGCGCGTAAGAGCCGGCGCCGGTTCGGAGGGGCGCTCGAGCCGCTGACGCGCGTCAACGCGTCCTGGGTCGAGCGCGAGGGACGCGAGCTGCACCGCCTCTCCACGCTGGAGCCGCTTCGGTCGTTCGCTGCGATGCAGTCGGATCCGGCGCGCCAGGCGGCCTGCGCGGTGCTCAGCGAGATCACCGCGGCGACGATCCGCGACGAGCAGCCGGAGACTTCCACGTTCCGGCTGCTCGGCGCCGTCCTCGAAGCGCTCGAAGGCGGCCTCGCTCCGTGGGCTGCGGTCCGCTACGCGGAGTATTGGACGCTGAAGCTGCACGGCGTTCTTCCGGACCTCGCGCTCTGCGCTCTGTGCGGCCGGCCGCTGACCGGCTCGGGCGGGCGCTTTGCGGTGGCCGGAAGCGGGCTCCTCTGCCGGAGCTGCCCCAAGCCCGAGCGCGCGGCGGCCCTGCGGGAGGTCGATCTCGCGGCGCTCGGCGCGTTCGACAAGAACCCGCCCCAGGTCCTCGACGTGGCCGCCGAGGCCGTCAAGCCGTCGAGTCCCTTGGACACGCTGCTGCGAGGCACCCTCGAGCTGTTCGCCGAGCGCAGCTTCCGCTCGTACCGGCACCTGCGCGCGGCGACCGCCGCCGGGGCATGAGGGGATGAATTTTCAGCGCCTCCTCCTGGGGATTCAGGGGTTCTGGGCCGAGCGCGGCTGCGTGCTGCAGCAGCCGTACGATCTCGAGGTCGGCGCCGGCACGATGGCCCCCGACACCTTCCTCCGCGTTCTCGGCCCCGAGCCGTGGAAGGTGGCCTATTGCCAGCCGTCGCGCCGCCCAGGGGATGGCCGGTACGGCGAGAACCCGATGCGGGTCTACAAGCACTACCAGTTCCAGGTCATCCTCAAGCCGTCGCCCCTGGACGTGCAGACCATCTATCTCGACTCGCTGCGCGCGTTCGGCATCGACCCGCTCGAGCACGACATCCGATTCGAGGAGGACAACTGGGAATCTCCGACGCTGGGCGCCGCGGGCGTCGGCTGGCAGGTCGTGATGGACGGCATGGAGATCTCGCAATTCACCTACTTCCAGCAGGCCGGCGGGCGAGAGCTTTCGCCGATCTCGGTCGAGCTGACCTACGGGATCGAGCGGATCTGCATGTTCCTGAACGACATCAAGAACATCTTCGACATCCCTTGGAACGACCAAGGAATCACCTACGGCGACGTTCGCCTCAGGGAGGAGGTCGAGCACTCGATCTACTCCTTCCAGGAGGCCGACGTCGCGATGTTCCGGTCGTTCTTCGACGGCTGGGAGAAGGAAGCCGTCCGCCTCGTGCGGCGCACGGAGACGAGGAGCGGCGAGGAGCGGCCCGCGCCCCTCGTGGTCCCCGCTCACGAAGCGGTTTTGAAGTGCTCTCACCTCTTCAACGTCCTCGACGCGCGCGGGGCGCTGTCGGTCACCGAGCGCGCCGCGTTCATACAGCGGATCCGGAAGGTCGCCTGTCAGGTCGCTGACGCCTACGTCGCTCAGCGCGAGGCGCTGGGCTTCCCGTTGGTGCGCCGTTGAGCTCTCCCCTCCTGCTCGAGATCGGCTGCGAGGAGATCCCCGCGCGCATGATCGCCGCCGCGGCGGACGACCTGCGCGCCCGGCTCCTCGCGGTGCTCGATCAGGCGGGCCTCGCTCACGGCGAGGCCCGGAGCTGGGGGGGCGCGAGGCGCCTCGCCGTTCACGTCGCTGCCGTCGCGCCGGGCCTCGCGGGGCGCGAGGAGCTCGTCCTGGGCCCTCCCGTCTCGGCAGCTTTTGACGCCTCGGGCCGGCCCACGCCCGCCGGTTCAGGATTTGCGAAGAAGCAAGGCGTCGATCCCTCGGCCCTGCAGAGGATCGAGACCGAGAAGGGCACTTATGCCGCCATCCGCCGTGCCGTGCCCGGACGATCCCTCGAGCGGGTGCTGGCCGACGCGCTTCCGGCGTCGGTCGCGGCGATGACCTTCCCCAAGACGATGCGCTGGGGCGACGGCACCCATCGCTGGGTCCGTCCCGTCCACTGGATCGTCGCCCTGCACGGCGCCGACGTCCTGAAGCTCGAAATCCTCGGCGCGACGTCGGGCCGCCAATCCGACGGTCATCGCTTCCTCGCCCCGGGCCCGGTTCCGATCGAAGAGGCCGATCGATACGCCGACGCTCTCCGCGCGGCGAGCGTTCTCGTCGACGCCTCGGAGCGCCGCACCGCTCTCGCGGCCGCGCTCGACGTCGCCGCCTCGAGCGCCGGAGGAACGTGCGAGGCCGACGGCGCTCTGCTCGACGAGGTCGTCGAGCTGATCGAATGGCCCGGCGTGGTTGTCGGCCGGTTCGATCCGACGTTTCTCGAGCTGCCCAAGGAGATCCTGGTCACGACGCTGCGGCACCACCAAAAGTCGTTCTCCGTCCGCGGGCGCCAAGGCCTCCTCCCCGTGTTCCTCTCCGTCGCCAACACCGACCGCGATCCCGCCGGGCACGTCCGCCGAGGCAACGAGTGGGTCGTCGGCGGGCGCTTGGAGGATGCGAGGTTCTTCTGGGCAGAGGATCGCAAGCGCACGCTCGCCTCGCGCGGGGAGGACCTCGCACGCGTCACGTTCCACAAGAAGCTGGGGAGCTACGCGGACAAAGCGCAGCGCATTGCCAAACTCGCCGACGCGATGTCCCTCGAGTTGAAGCTCTCGGCCGGAGAGCGAACGAAGTGTGTCGAGGCGGCGTGCCTCGCCAAGAACGATCTGGTCACGGGCTTGGTCGGTGAATTCCCGGAGCTCCAAGGAGTCGTCGGCGGACTGCTGCTTCGCGCCGAGGGGGCCGACAGCGCGATCGCCGATGCGGTGGCGGAGCAGTACAAGCCGGTCTCCGCGTCGGATTCCATCCCCAGTTCAGATACGGCGTGCGTCGTCGCGGTTGCGGATCGTCTCGACACGATGGTGGAGTTGCTCGCAGTGGAATCGACGCCAACCGGCTCCCGGGACCCGTTCGGACTCAGGCGAGCGGCATCGGGCATCTTCCGCATCCTCTCCGAGCGAAGATGGCAAGTCACGATCACAGACCTGTACGGGCTGACCGGTCAACAGGGCGCGTTCTATTCTTTCGTTCAAGAACGCCTTGATCACTGGCTGAGAGATCAGGGATTCGGCGCAAATGAAATTGCGGCGGTTCAGAAGCGACAGGTGAGTGACACGGCTTACGACACATGGCCGCTTTCCGAGATCATCGCCCGATTGAATTTCCTCGGCAGCGTCCGGTCGAATCCAGATTTTCAGCGATTGGTGGATCTGACCAAGCGGGTGGACAACATCTGTCGGCAAGTCTACCCGGTGATACTCGAGGCGCAGTATGAGCCCCGCCCCTATCAGGAAACCGCGAAGGCGGCATTGGCGCTCCGGGAATTCCACACGAGAATGTCGGGCAAGATTCGCGAGGCGTCGGAGGCTCACAAGTTTGACACCGTGATCTCGTCGATTTCGAGCTACGTCGAGCCGATCGGGAAGTTCTTCGACGATGTGCTCGTGCTGGATCGATCGAACTTGGATGCGACTTGGGAACGGACGGAACTTCTTTCCCAAGTCCGCTCCGCACTGACAAACGATTTCGACATCCGCGAGCTGGCCGGCCAGGCGGACGCCAAGCGCTAGGAGACCCCCGTGGACAAGCTCGTCTACTTTTTCGCGAAAGGGCAGGCGGAGGGCTCCGCCAAGATGAAGGACCTCCTCGGCGGCAAAGGGGCGAACCTGGCGGAGATGACCGCCATCGGAATTCCGGTGCCGCCCGGCTTCACGATCTCGACGCGGGCGTGCAACTTGTACTTCGAAAGCGGGCGGAAGATGCCGGAAAGCCTCGGCGACCAGGTCTCGAAGGCTCTCGAGAGACTGCAGAAGCTCCAGCGAAAGGGGTTCGGAGACGATGCGGATCCTCTGCTCGTTTCGGTACGCTCCGGTGCCAAGTTTTCGATGCCGGGGATGATGGACACGATCCTCAATCTGGGGCTCAACGACCGCTCGGTGCAGGGGCTCGCGAGGGTCTCGGGCGACCGACGGTTCGCCCTCGACTCGTACCGCCGCTTCATTCAGATGTACGCCAACGTCGTTCTGGACGTGCGCAAGGACGAGTTCGAGCAGCTTCTGACCGCGGCCAAGAGGGCGCGACGCGTGACGGACGACACCCAGCTCACCGCGAAGGACCTCGAGGCGCTCGTCGCGAGATACAAGGACAAGGTTCACAAAGCGACGGGCAAGCGTTTCCCGCAGGATCCGCACGCTCAGCTCTGGGGGGCGATCGCCGCGGTGTTCCGGAGCTGGGACAACGATCGGGCGCGCCTCTACCGGAGGCAGTACGGGATTCCCGACGATCTCGGCACCGCGGTCAACGTCCAGTGCATGGTGTACGGCAATCTGGGGAACGACTGCGCGACGGGGGTCGCGTTCACGCGGAATCCGGCGACGGGGGACAACGTGTTCTTCGGCGAATTCCTGCCGAACGCGCAGGGGGAGGACGTCGTCGCGGGCATCCGAACGCCGCGACCGATCTCGTCGGCCCAGGTGACGTCGGGGAAGAACGACTCGCTCGAGGCGACCATGTCCGAGTGCTACTCGCAGCTGCTGGAGATCCGGAGCACGCTCGAGAAGCACTACGAAGACATGCAGGACATCGAGTTCACCATCGAGCGCGGCACGCTCTACATGCTGCAGACCCGGACCGGAAAGCGGACCGGGCTGGCGGCGCTCCACATCGCGTTCGATCTCAAGGAATCCGGGGTCATCGACACCAAGACGCTGCTCAGGCGCGTCGAAGCCGACATGCTCGTCCAGCTGCTCGCCCCGATCTTCGACCCCAAGGACAAGGAGAAGGCGAGGAAGGACGGGCGCGTGCTCGGAAAAGGCCTACCCGCGGGCCCCGGGGCGGCCTCGGGGGCGGTCGCCTTCACCGCGGAGCGCGCCGTCGAGATGGCGGCGAAGGGGCGCAAGGTCCTTCTCGTGAGGGCGGAGACCAGCCCCGAGGATCTCGCCGGTATGGTCGCCGCCGTCGGCATCCTGACGAGCCGCGGCGGAATGACCTCCCACGCCGCGGTCGTCGCCCGCGGCATGGGAAAGCCCTGCGTCGTCGGCGCGGAAGCGATCAAGGTCGACGTCGCGAGGCGGCGGATGACCGCGAGCGGGAAGACCCTGAGGGAAGGGGATGCGGTCTCGATCGACGGAACCACCGGCGAGGTGATCTCCGGCGCGCTCGATCCGCACCCGTCGGAGATCCAGCAGGTCCTCGTCGACAGGTCGCTCAAGGCGCACGCATCGCCGCTCTACGGGCGTTACGCGCAGCTCCTGCGCTGGGCGGACGAGGCCCGGCGGCTCAAGGTGCGCACGAACGCGGACACGCCCCACGACGCCGTCGTCGCGCGGGCGTTCGGCGCCGAGGGGATCGGCCTCTGCCGCACCGAGCACATGTTCTTCGCCGAGGACCGGATCCGGGCGGTGCGCGAGATGATTCTCGCGGACGATCTCGCGGGACGGAAAAGAGCCCTCGCGAAGCTCCTCCCCATGCAGCGGAAGGACTTCATCGGCATCTTCACCGCCATGAACGGCCTCCCGGTCACGATCCGCCTCCTCGACCCGCCGCTCCACGAATTCCTGCCGACCACCCCGGAGCAGTTCAAAGCGCTTGCGCGGGAGATGAAGGTGCCGGTGAAGAGGCTCGTCGAGCGCGCGGACGAACTCCATGAGGTCAACCCGATGCTCGGCCATCGCGGCTGCCGGCTGGGCGTGACGTATCCCGAAGTGTACGAGATGCAGGCGCGCGCCATCTTCGAGGCCGCGGCGCATTGCGTGGCGAAGAAGATCGACGTTCGCCCCGAGATCATGATTCCCCTCGTCGGGACCGTGAAGGAGTTCGTCGAGTTGGCTCAGCGCGTGCGCGCCGTCGGCGCGGAGGTCGAGCGGAAGGCGAAGTCCAGGATGGCCACCCTCGTCGGGACGATGATCGAAGTGCCGCGGGCCTGCGTCGTCGCCGAGGAGATCGCTAAGGAGGCGGAGTTCTTTTCCTTCGGGACCAACGATCTCACGCAGATGACCTATGGGTTCTCACGAGACGACATCGGCAAGTTCCTCCCCGAGTACCTCGAGCGGCGGATCCTCCCCGTCGATCCGTTCCAGTCGATCGACCAAGAGGGGGTCGGCAAGCTCGTCGCTCTCGCGGTTCACGACGGCAAGAAAGGGCGCACGGCGCTCAAGGTCGGGATCTGCGGCGAGCATGGCGGGGACCCGACGTCGGTCGGCTTCTTCCACCGCGCCGGCCTCGACTACGTGTCGTGCTCACCGTACCGCGTGCCGGTCGCGCGGCTGGCCGCGGCCCATGCGGCTCTCGCGGACGAAGGCGGGGGCGGCTCGGGCACCGCGTAGAGGGGCCCGTCAGTCGCGGTGGTTCCAAACCACCCACGGCGCGTTTCCGCGGCCGTAGACGTCCTCGAGCTCCTGTCGCTCCTTGAACGTGTCCATGCAGGCCCAGAATCCGTCGTGGGCGTGGGCCATCAGCTTCCCGTCCTCGATCAGCCGGTGAAACGGCGCGTCGACGAGGTCCTCGCCCTCCTTGAGGTAGTCGAAGATCTCTCGTCTGAAGACGAAGAATCCGCCGTTCATCCGGGCTCCCGCCTTGCCGATGTGCTCGATGCTCCGGACGCCGCCGTGAGCGTCGGTCTCGATCAGGTGAAAGCTCGCACGGGGCTTGACGGCGACGAACGAGGCGATGTTCCCCGTCTTCTCGAACGCCGAGATCACCGCAGGGAGGCGGACGTCGGACAGTCCGTCGGTGTAGTTGGCGAGAAACATCGACTCGCCCGCGACGTGTTTTTGAACGGCCTTGAGGCGCCCGCCGATGTTCGTGGTCAGCCCCGTGTCGACGAACGTGATGTTCCAATCGTCGATGTCGCGGCTCAGGAGCTCGAGGCTCTTTCCACCCTGCGAGAAGACGAAATCGTTCGAGAGGCACTCGTCGTATTGCAGGAAGTAGTTCTTGATGGCGTCGGCCTTGTAGCCGAGGCAGAGGATGAAGTCTTTGTGGCCGAAGTGGGCATAGTACTTCATCACGTGCCAGAGGATCGGGCGGTAGCCGATCGGCACCATGGGCTTCGGCATCGCTTCGGAGAATTCCCGCATGCGCATCCCGAATCCTCCGCAGAAGAGCACGACCTTCACGAGCGCCCCCCCTTCAGCCCGTTGTCGACACGGATCATCGGCAACCTCATCAGAGCCTCATGCGCCGCTTCAGCTCGGGCTCGATCTCGTCCAGGAGCTTGAACGTCTTGTCCCTGTCCGAGATGTCGGCTACCGGAAGCGGCCACGTCAAGCCCAGGCGCGGATCGTCGTGCCTCAGCCCACCCTCGCAATCCGGGGCGTAGAACTCTCCCATCTCGTAGCTCGTCTCCGTCTCGTCGGAGAGCACCTGATACCCGTGCGCGAACCGTTCGGGCACGTAGAGCGCGCGGTGATTGTCCTCGTCCAGCTCGACGGCGAAGTGCTTGAGGTACGTGACGCTCTCCGGCCTCAGATCGACGATGATGTCGAGGATCGATCCGCGCGTGGCGCGGATCAGCTTGGTCTCCGCGGCGGGGGGAAACTGGAAGTGCATCCCGCGGAGCGTTCCCCGTCGGTGATTGAAGGCCACGTTGGCTTGCGCGATGACGGGCTCCAGACCGTGGGCCTGGAACTCGTTCTGACAGAACGCCCTCGCGAAAAAACCCCGTGAGTCCTCTTTACGGTCGAGATCGATGACGAACGCCCCCTTCAGCTTGGTCTCGGTGAAATGCATCGCTCGTAAAACGTAGTCCTCCGGCGGCCGTTGACGCAAGAGCCGCCCGATCCCGCGCTACTCCGACTCGTCTGGCGAAGTCCAGAAGAAGTCCGGGTCGATCTGTCCGGTCTTCAAGAGGTACTCGAGCTGCTTCAGGCGGGTGAATCCCCGGTACTCGAACATCTCGGGGGTGAAATGAATCCTCTCGAAAAGATCGTGGAGCTGGCGCGCGCCGCGCCGGGCGTCCCAGCCGCAGCGGAACGCCGGAAGCACGCTGCGGATCTTGTCGAACGAAACCCGGTAGCTCCGGTTGTCGGCGCTGGCCGCTCCGAAGGAGACCCGGCAGCCGGGGAACACCTCGGAGACGATCTCCGCGATCTCGCGCACGCGGTAATTCTGCGCGGAGTCGCCGACGTTCAGGATCTGGTTGTGCACGCGCTCCTTCGGGGAGGCGAGCACGAGGGTGATCGCCTGGCAGATGTCGAGGGCGTGCACGAGGGGCCGCCAGGGCGTTCCGTCGCTCGTCATCTTGATCTCGTGCGTCGTGTAGGCGAGGCCGGCCAGATTGTTCAGAACGATGTCGAAGCGCATCCGCGGAGAGGCGCCGAACGCCGTCGCGTTGCGGAGGAAGGTGGGTGAGAAGCCGTCGGACGCCATCGCCCGCACGTCCCGCTCCACGTAGGTCTTGCAGATGGCGTAGGCCGTCTGGGGGCTGGCGGGCGAGTCCTCGCTGACGAAGTCGTCCGTGCCGATCCCGTACACGCTGCAGGATGACATGTAAACGAACCGGCTGACGCCGGCGTCCTTCGCCATTTCGGCGAGACGCACGGAGCCCTTGTGATTGATGTCGTAGGTGATGTGCGGGGCCAGATCACCGGCCGGGTCGTTCGACAGCTCGGCCATGTGCACCACGGCCTCGATGCCCGAGAGGTCGTCGGGCTCGATCCGACGCAGGTCCTTGTTGAGAGTTCGAGCCGTCGCTCCGGTCGGGTTGTACAGCCACCCGGCCTTGTAGTAGCCGGTGTCGACGCCGGTGACGCCAAACCCCTTGCGGAGGAGGAGCGGGGCGAGCAGGGATCCCAGATAGCCTTCGGTGCCCGTCACCAAGACGTTCATGCGGCGGCCCTCGTCGCGTTCGACCGGCGGCGATCGACGTCGCGACGAAGAATCGCACGAAGCGGCGGTTCGCGAAAGATCGGCGCGGGCGCGCGAGTTTTCTTGACGCTCCCGAGTCGGGACGGTATAGTGCCGCGCTTTCGCGAGCGGGATCGACGCTCGCGAGCTCGAGGGTTCCCGATGAAAGCGAAGTCCTCGAAGCCGAAAGCCGCCGCGGTCAAGATCGCGAAGCGCGCGGTCAAGAAGCCCACCAAGCCGGCGCCGGCCAAGTCCGCGGCCGCGAAGAGGAAGATCGGGGTGGCGAAAACCGCGGCGAGAGGAGCGAGCCCCGCCAAAGGGGGGTCGAAGAGCGCCGCCAAGGGATTCGGGAAGCCTCCGAAGCCCGCCAAGCCGGTCAAGCCGCTCAAGGCTTTGAAGGCCCCCAAGCTCCCGACGGTGGCGGTTCAGAAGCCCAAAGTGCCGATCCGGCGAGTCCCGAAGCCCGCGTCGGTCGCCACGCGCCGAAGGGAGAAATCGCATTTCCGCGAGCTGCTCCTGAAGAAACGCCAGGACCTCATGCGCGCGTACGCGATCAGCAAAGGCGACTCGCAGGCCGAGCTCGACAACGGCACCGAGGACTACGTCGACTACGCCGTGAATTCCTACGCGCGTGAATTCCTGCTCTCGTTGACGGAGCTCGACCGGAAGCACCTCCTGCTCGTCGAAGAGGCGCTGACGCGCATCGACCGCGGCGAGTACGGGTATTGTCAGCAATGCGGCGAGGACATCAGCGTCAAGCGTCTCGAGGTGCAGCCCTGGGCGCGGCACTGCGTCCGGTGTCAGGAGCTCGAGGAGAAAGGCCTGCTCCCGCAGACGCCGTTCCATGCGGCCGACGAAGAAGAGCCCGCCGAGGAGCCCGAGGAAACCCCCGTCGCGGACGAGGAGGTCGAGCCGGATACCGACGCGGAGGACGAGGTTCTCGACGACGACCCGCTCGTCGTGGACGGCGACGACTCCGAAGCGTAGGGCGCCGTGAGGACGCCCTTCCCTCGCTGACATGCCTCTGTCCGCGCGGCTCCCCGACGTGACGGTCCGGTCGCGCGGCGCGCGCAGGATCTCGACGCGGCATCCCTGGATCTTCGCCGACGACGTCGATGCGGCTGACAGGACCACGCACGGAGACGTCGTACGCGTTCTCGATCGGAGAGGAGCGGTTCTGGGCATCGCCTTTTGGTCGGCCCGCTCCAAGATCGCGCTGAGGATGATCGCGCGCGAGGACGCCGCACCCGACGCCTCGTTCTGGGCCTCCCGCGTGGAGGCGGCCTTCTCCCGGCGCGGCCCCGATGTCCTCGACTGGAACGCGAAGCGTATCGTCTTCGGTGAGAGCGACGACGTTCCGGGGCTCGTCGCGGATCTCTACGGGGCTCATCTCGTGATCCAGGCTCTCACTCGGGGGGCGGAGCGCATCGCCGACGACGTGATCGCCGCGATTCGCGACCGGGCGCCGGTCGTGTCCGTCTTGGCCCGCAATGACCCGGCGGTGCGGACCCTCGAAGGGCTTCCCCGCGAGGTGCGCCAAGTGGACGGGACCACCCCCGCGGAGATCGTCGTCGATGAAGGGAAGATCCGGTACGCCGCAGACCCATGGCGCGGCCAGAAGACGGGAGCCTTCCTCGATCAGCGGGAGAACCGGATCGCCTCGGGCCGGTACGCGCGGGGGCGGGTGCTCGACGCGTTCGCCTACCATGCGTCGTTCGCTCTTCACGCGGCGGCGGGTGCGGACGAGGTCGTGGTCGTCGACGGCTCGCCGGACGCGTTGGCGCGCGGGCGCGCGAACGCCGATCGCCTCGGGTTTCGCAACGTCACGTTCGTCGAACGGAACGTCTTCGACGATCTCAAGGACCGGGAGCGGCGGGGGGAGAGGTTCGCGCTGATCTCGCTCGACCCGCCGGCGTTCGCGAAGAGCCGAAAGGACGTGGCCGCCGCGCGCCGTGGCTACAAGGAGATCAACGTCCGCGCGATGCGCCTCCTCGCTCCCGGCGGCGTGCTCTTCACCTCCTCGTGCTCGTTTCATCTCGACGAGCCCGCCTTCGAAGATCTCCTCCGCGAGGCGGCGGCCGACGCCGGCCGTGACCTCACCGTTGCCGAGCGGCGCGGGCAGGCCGCGGATCACCCCGCGCGGCTCGCTTTCCCCGAGAGCCGATACCTGAAGTGCTTCGTTCTGCGGGACGCCGCGGGAGCATCGTGAGCCGCGGCTTCGCACGGGCCGCCCTCCTGCTCGGCGCGGCGCTCCTGGCGGGCCACGCGTTGGCCCAAACGCCACCTGCGGAGCGGTCGACGTCCTGGCTCCAGCGACGCATCGAGTCGGGTCTCGCGTCGGCGCTCGGCGGGTCCGTTCACATCGGACGCATGGACGTCGAGTGGACCGGCCTGGCCGCCACCGTCCACGACGTGTCGATCTCTATTCCCGCCGGCTCGGCGCCTCCGCTCAACGCCACGATGCGCGAAGGACGCGTCACGCTCGCCTGGTCCGGGCTGGCCGGACTCGCGGGAGGCGACGTTCGCATCACCGAAGTCGTCGCGCGCGGCGCAACGTTTTCCTGCAGCCGAGAATGGGTCGACGCGTGGCGGCCGCCGACGAAGGAGGGCGGCGGCGAAGTCGCCGTCCAGATCGACCGCCTGGTCCTCGAGGACTCCTCAGCGGAGTACCTGGACGGCGGGCAGCGCGTGCGTCTTCGGGCCGCCGCGATGAGCTTTCATGGCGATTGGTCGAGCGCGCGGCGTCTCCTCGTCGGCGAAATCCGGGCGGAGACGACCGTCGAGGCGCCGATGTTCGGCCGGCCGTGGCCCGCCACGGTGCACGGGGGACTCCGCGTCGGCGCGGGGCGCCTGGAGATCTTCGGCGCGACGGGGGAGGGGCCGGGGGTGTCCGCCGAGCTCGCGGGGACGGTGACCTGGACGGCGGGCGCGTCGTTCACCGCGCAGGGACGGATGGCGGCGGATCTCGCGGCCCTGAATCCCTATACGGTCGGATCGCTCCCGCTGTCGGGACGTGTCGAGGGGCCCGTCCAGATCGTCTATACCAACGGCGTCCCCATCCGCGTGACGATGAAAGCGGCGGCCACGGCACTCCGCATCGGACCGATCGCGACGGATCGGGCGGTCGGGGACCTCACGATCCGTCCCGGACACCTCGACGTCGCCGGGATCGACGCGAAGGGGTACGGCGGCGTGTTCTCAGGAACCGTCGGCCTGACATTCGGCGAGCCTCTCGCGCTTCAGACGGATCTCAAGGGAGCCGGCGCGGACTTGGCGCGGCTGATCGCTCTCGCGGGGAAAGATCTTCCGATCGCCAGCCGGGCCGACGTCACGCTCAAGATCGTGGGGGATCCCGGCAAACCGGCCACCTGGAGCGGCGGCGGGACCTTCGAGGCGACGCCGGAGGCCGCCGGGGAGGCGAAAGCCGTTCCGGTGGGCGGACGCGGCCGGCTGATGTTCGAGGCGGGAAGAATCCGCGTCGAGGCCGATCCGCTGGCCCTGGCGGGTGCGACGCTTCGCTTAGGCTTCGAGGCCGACATCTCGTCGACGGCGCGCGAGGTGCACGTCGCGCTCGCGGGCGCGACGAGCGATGCGAAGGCGACCCAGGCCGCCGCGCTCAGGCTCTTCGACGCGCTCGGCATTCCGCGCCAGACGATCGTCGCGGAGCCCGTCGAAGGGCGGGGCACCGTGCGCGCGGACGTACGTGTCGGCCAGAAGACCCGCGTCGATCTCGTGCTCGCCCTGTCGTCGGGCTCCTGGTCCGGAGAGCCTTTCGACTCGGCCGCTCTCGATCTCTCGCTGAGCGACGCGGAGGTGGAGATACGCCGCCTCGAGGCATCGGAGGGGGAGCAGTCGCTCACCTGCAGCGCGAGGTTCGACGTCAAATCCCGGACGCTCGAGGCGGTCGACGTGCATGGACGGGACCTCGGCCTCAAGAGGATGATGGCGCGGCTCGGCGCCGGAGACTCCCTCCTCGACGGCCGCCTCGACGTCGACCTCGAGGGCTCGCGGGAGGACGGGCTGTTCGCCGCCGTGGGGCACGCGAGCGTGCACCGCGCGATCGTCGGCCGAGAGATCATCGACACGATCGAGGCGCCGCTCCTCGTCGAGGGGAGCCAGGTGTTCATCGACGGTGCGAAGGTTCGGGCGCTCGGCCTCGAGATCGATGGGACGATCGTCTACGACCTCGAGCGGGCTCGCGCGGAGATCGAGGTGGACTCGGCGCACGTCTATGTGGCCGCGAACCGAACGCTCGCCGAGGCGGGGCTCGCCGCGAAGGGATCTCTTCTGGCGCACGGCTCTCTCGTCGTCGATCGCGACGGCGCGGCGGGTTTGCTGACCGTTCTCGCGAGCAATCTTGTTCTGGACACCGGCCGGAGCGGGCTGCGCGACGTCCGGCTCGGCGATCTCCGCGGTACGGTCACCGTGTCCCCGCGCGGTCTGGAGATCGCCGTCGCCGCCACACCCCAACCGGAGTGGACCTTCGAAGGGTTCCTCGGCTTCGCGCCGAGCCTTCCGCTCTCCGCGGTGCTCTACTTCGAGAACCTCGTCGTAGGCGCCGGCGGGTTGTTCGGAGAGAGCGCGGATCTGAGGCTCAAGGGGCAGGTGCAGGCGGAAGGCGAGCTGACCGCGCCGCGCGCATTCGAGATCAACGGGGCGTTCGACGAGGTGAGCGTTCGGCTCGGGCCCCGCGTCGTGCGGGCGGTGGAGCCGTTTCCCGTGCGCCTCGAAGCGGGACGGTTCCAGCTCGGGCCGTGCCGCTTCCAGGGGGACACGGTTGATCTCGAGCTGGCGGGAAGCGGTTCCCTCGAGGGGGGCGGGGTCGCGGGGTACGCGCGGGGGAGCGTCGACCTCGCCATCGTCTCGTCGTTGTGGTCCGAGATTCGCGGCGCCGGCCCGGTGGCGGTCGACGCGACGCTCGGCGGAACGATCGACGAGCCGGATCTTCGGGGGACGATCAAGGTCCATGACGGGCGCATGAGACTGATCGGAATCCCGCAGTCCCTCGAGTCGATCTCCGCAGCCGGCTCGTTCGACGGAAAGGCGTTCAAGCTGGATTTCTTTCACGCATTTTACGGCGGCGGGGAGGTCGACGCGTCCGCGCAGCTCGATCTCCAGGGTTTCCGGCCGGCAACCTACCGGGCCGTGGTCAGCGGCGCCAACGTCGTCGCCTCGTTTCCCGAGGGGTTCAAAGGCACCTACGAGGGCCGCGTCACGGTGGAGGGCACGCCGAAGCGCGCCCTGATCTCCGGACGGATCGAGATCGTCCGCGGCCTCTATGGGAAGGACTTCGACACCAGCATCCTGGGGGGTGCCCATCGTGAATTCGGAGGCGAATCGGAGTCGCGCATCCCCCGCAACCTCTTCCTCGACGTGGACGTCGTCGCACCCGGCAACGTTTGGCTGCGGAACGACATCGCCAAGATCGAGGCGACGGGCCAAGCGCACATCGGAGGCGAGCTGGCTCGGCCCGAGATCACGGGCCGACTGTCCTTGGTTCCGGGAGGATCGGTCCGCTATCGGGACGTCGATTACCGGATCGAGTACGGAACGGTCGACCTGACCGATCCCAAACGCCTCAATCCGTACGTCGATCTTCGGGGCCAGACGCGCGTGGCCGACTACCAAATCAACCTGCGCATCGAGGGCACGCTCGACAAATTCGATTACGAGCTGACCTCCTCTCCCCCTCTGTCCTCGCAGGACATCATCTCCCTCCTCGTCACAGGCAAGACGCTCGACAGCTTGAGCGGTTCCGCCACCGCCGCCGCGCTTCCGGCGGACATGGCGGCCTACTATTTCGCCGGCCTTCTGAGCTCGGGCTTCGGCAAGCAGATCCAGTCGTCGCTCGGCATCGATCAGCTCGAGGTCACGCCGATCTTCCTCAAAGGCGAAGCGGATCCCACGGCGCGCGTCACGGTCGGCAAGCGCGTCAGCGACACGGTGAAGATCCTGTTCTCTCAGGACATCGGGAGCGCGCAGAAGCAGACCTACCAGGTCGGCTGGGACGTGACGCGCCGGGTGCGGTTGCTCGCGGAAAGCGACTCCGACACCGGGCTCGGCGGCGAGGTCCAGTATTCGCGCCAGTTCGGGGGCACGCCGATCGGCGAGAAGGACGTCGACGCTCGCGGACGCGCGGGCGAGCCGACCGACCTTCCCGGGTCGGTCTCCGAGGTACGCGTCGAATCGGAGGACGGAAGCCCTCGCGCGGACCTCGTCAAGGCATCGAGCATCCGCGCGGGAGATCCGTTCGTCCGAGGACGGATGCTGCAGGGCGGGGACCTCATCCGGACGAAGCTCTTGAAGCAGGGCTTCCTGCAGGCCAGCGTGCGCGCCGAGGCCACCGCTCGAGAGGGTCCCCCGCGGAGCTACACGATCGTCTATCGCGTGGTGGCCGGGCCGCGCGTCGCGGTCGAGCTGGTCGTCGACGGCGGCAAGGCGAAGCGGAGCCTCAGGAAGGTGCTCAAAGAGTTCTGGCGCGAGACGCCGTACATGTCCGATTCCTGGGACGACGCCGCCAAGGCCTTGCTCGACGCACTGCAAGAAGATGGGTACTACGCCGCGGACGTCACCTGGCACGCCACGGACACACCGGCCGGCCGAACGGTCCGCATCGACGTGGATCGCGGCAAGCCCGTGCGGCTCCGCGCCATCCACTTCACGGGCATCGCCGCGATCCCGCGGGAGAGGATCGACAAGCAGATGAGCTCGCTGAAGAGCCAGGGGCTGAGGAAGCGGCTCCTGCGGCCGAGCGTGCTCGCCGCCGACCTGGCCGCCGTGCGCGCGCTCTATCGCGAAGAGGGATTCACGCGCGTTCGGATCTCACCGCCGCAGGTGTCCCTCGCCGCGACCGGCGATTCGGCCGAGGTCGAGGTCGCGGTCACGGAAGGCGAGCGGTTCGTCGTCGGCGAGCTGACCTTTTCCGGCGGCGGCTCCGTACCCGAGGCCGAGCTCGCCCGGTGGACGAAGCTCAAGCCCGGGGACACGTTCTCCCCCCGCCGCCTGTCGGAGGCAGAGCAATCTCTCAGGGATGGCTTCGACGCGAAGGGTTATCCCGAGACGACCGTCGAGTCGGTCGTCGAGCTCGCGGAAGGGCACGCCGACATCGCCTTCGAGATCGTGAACGGCCCCAAAAAGACCGTCGGCGAGATCGCGATCGAGGGGAATCGGATCACGAAGACCCGGACGATTGCGCGCGGGTTGACGTTCGGCCGGAACGACCTCGTCTCGAATCAGGCGCTCCTCAGCAGCCAGCAGCAGCTCTACCGGACGGGGCTGTTTTCGAGTGTCCGTCTGACGGCCGCTCCCCTCGGCGGCGAGGACAACCCCTCGCAGAAGGTCACCGTCCGCGTGGAAGAGGCTCCTCCCCTCTCGCTGGGCCTGGGCGTCGGCTACGACTCGACCGACGGACCGCGCGCGAGCTTCCTCATCGGCTACTCGAATCTCGGTGGGCGGATGGTCGGTATCACCTTTCAAAGCCGGGTGAGCCCGAAGGAGAACCAGGAGGTCCTGACGGTGCGCCGGCGCCGCGTGTTCGGCGACACGATCGACAGCTTGGGGTCGCTCCTCTACGAGAAGAGCATCGAGAACTTCTTCACTCAGACCCGGACCGGCCTTTCGATCCGCCTCGAGCAGAGGCCGAAGCCGAGGTGGATCCGCTACCTGCGTTACAACATTCAGGAAGTTCAGATCTACGACATCACCGACGCCCAGGCGGCGCTCGACCAGATTTTCGAGGACAAGCTCTCGAATCTGCGGCTGGGGAGCCTCGCCTTGGGGCTGGTGCGGGACACACGCGACGACGCATTCATCCCGACGCAAGGGGGATATGGCTCGATCGAGGGGAGCATCTTCGCCAAGCCGCTCGGCTCCCAGGCGACGTTCGGCAAGCTCTTCCTGCGCGGATCCTGGGTCGCCGCGTTGAAGCGAGGGAGCCGTTTCGAAAGCTTCATCAGAGCGGGCGCCGAGTACCCGTTCGGCGACACGCAGATCGTTCCGCTGTCCGAGCGCTTCTTCGCCGGAGGGGCGTCCACGTTACGCGGGTTCGGGGACGATTCGGTCGGAGGTCTCGTCATCGCGGGCCACCATGCGGGCGGCGAGGCGATCTTCCTTCTCAACGAGCAGCTCTCTCTCCCGATCTGGCGGAGCTTGCGGGGGGAGATCTTCCTCGACGCCGGCAACGTCTATTCGACCATCAGCGATTTCAACCCGATCGATCTTCGCTCGTCGGCGGGATTGGGGTTCCGGCTGGACACTCCCATCGGGCCGATCCGCGTGGAGTACGGCTGGAAGCTCGACCGGAGAGAAGGGGAGAGCGCCGGCGAGCTGATCTTCGCCATCGGGACGATCTTCTGACCGGTCGCAGGAAAGAAGCGGCGGCCGCCGCCGGCGGAAGCGGGGGTTTGGGGGGGATGCCGGCGACGGCCGCGGGGGGGTGACGTGATTTAGGCCAGCGAGTACCTCAAATGGCCGCGGTGGGGTCCCAGGGAGTGCCGCAGCTTGTCCTTCGCCTCACGCTCGAGCTGACGAACGCGCTCGCGGCTCAGATTCATCCGCTTGCCAATCTCTTCAAGCGTCTGTTCCTGCCCGCCCAAGAGCCCGAACCGATTCCGGATGATGTGCAGCTCGCGCTCGTCGAGGCGCCCGAGCGCCCGCTCGACGATCGCGCCCACCTCGCGGTGGTAGATGCTGTCTTCCTGGCTTTCGGTCTTGGTGTCGGCGAGCAGCGACGAGAACCGGCATTCCTCCTCGCGGTCGACGTAATCGTCGATCGAGAGCTCTTTTTGCAGCAGCGGGAAGATCATCGCCGTCTCCTGAGGAACCCCTCGCTGTCGACATATAGCAACCGGCGTGCCCGGTCATCGGCGGTATCGCGGGTGGCGCGGTGAGTTCGTCGCGCCCCCAATACCTGGACAAAAATGCTCTTTTTTTGGCCTGCGTGCGACGACGAAATCCCCAGCATTCGACTCGTCTTTCCACGTGTCCTCTCGAGGTTGCGCCGCGCTGGCGTTCCCTGTGATCACCATCGTGCAAGAATGGCGCGCTCCCAGGAGCGGCGCAGGAACCGGGGGCGCCGCGCCCCGTATCGTGGAGGCTCCGTGGGCCGCGTAAGGGTCTTGGACGATAACCTCGTCAACCGCATCGCGGCCGGGGAGGTCGTCGAGCGGCCGGCCTCCGTCGTCAAGGAGTTGGTCGAGAACAGCTTGGACGCCCGAGCGTCGTCCGTCGAGATCAGGGTGGACGAAGGCGGAAAACGGCGCGTCGTCGTTGCGGATGACGGGGAGGGCATGGAGCGCGACGACGCGCTTCTCGCGCTCGAGCGACACGCCACGAGCAAGCTCAGGAGCATCGAGGACTTGGCCGCCATCGGCACGCTGGGGTTCCGAGGCGAGGCGCTGCCCAGCATCGCCGCCGTCTCCCGGTTCCTGATGCGGACCGCGGCCAGGGACGGCTACGGAACCGAGATCGAGGCTCGTGCGGGGCGGATCGTCGCGGTTCGCGAGGTCGAAGCGCGGCGCGGCACGACGATCGAGGTGGGCGGAATATTCTTCAACGTTCCCGCGCGCCGAAAGTTTCTTCGGGCGGGGCCGACGGAGCTCGCCCACGTCGTTCGCACCGTCGCTCATTACGCTTTGGCCCATCCTTCCGTCGGATTCGTGCTTCTCCACGAAGGGCGGCGGCTGCTCGATGCGCCGCGCGTGGCAGGACGAGCCGAGCGCATCGCGCAGGTTCATGGGCGCGAGCTTGCGGCAAAGCTCGTTCCGGTCGGGCAGGAGCGGTCGGGAATACGAGTCCAAGGCTTCGCGGGGCGCCCGGTCGATGCGGGCCCGCGACGCGACGCGCAGCACGTCTTCGTCAACGGCCGCCTCGTCTCGGACCGCGTCCTCACGCACGCGGTCGGCGCCGCCTACGGCGATACGGTCGCGCGAGGGCTTCACCCGGCGGTGCTCGTCTTCGTCGAGATCGATCCGTCCCGCGTCGACGTCAACGTGCATCCGCAGAAGACCGAGGTCAGATTCGACCGCTCATCGGAGGTCCACGATGCGGTCCGCGACGCGATCGCGTCTGCGCTTCCCGCGGCCGCCGCCGTCCCCGGGCTCGCCGATCTGCGCCCCACGCCTTATGCGCAGGCCCGGGAAGCATCCATCGCGGCCGCCCTCGCCCGCCATGCCTTCGCTTCCGAGCCCGTGCCGCGGCCGTACGCCGAGGGAGCGTCAACCGCCCCCGCGAGCCTTCTGGACGAGACGAGCGCCGCCGTCGATCCTGGCCGTCGAGCCGTTCCCCTCGCTCAGTACAAGGACTCCTACATCGTTGCGCAAGATCGCGAGGGGCTCGTGCTCGTCGATCAGCATGTCGCGCACGAGCGCGTTCTCTACGAGCGCTACCTCGAGGCGGTCGAGCGCGGGGACGTCGAAGTCCAGCGCCTCCTCTTCCCTTTGACGATCGAGTTCACCGCCGAAGAGGCCGCCTTGTTCGAATCGGAGGCCCCCGAGTTCGCGCGCCTCGGATTCTTGATCGAGCCGTTCGGGGACCGCGCCGTGAAGCTCGACGCGATTCCGGCGTTCGCGAAGGAGGTCCCCGCCGACAAGCTGGTTCGTCGGCTCCTCGGGGAGGCGGCGCAGACGAGGGCGGCGGCGACCGCCGTGGACGAGCTGCGCCGGAAGCTCGTGACGAGCGCGGCTTGCCAGGCCGCGATCAAGGTCAACTATCCGTTGACCCGCGACGGAATGCAGCGGCTCCTCGACGATCTGTTCCTCACGCAGAACCCCACCACCTGCCCACACGGCCGGCCGATTCTCTTCCGGCTCAGCCTGGAGGAGATCGAGCGCGCGTTCCGGCGCCGTTGACGGACTTCCAAATCCCTCGTATACATGGTTCCGATGCGGCGTGCACTCCTGGGGCTCCTGACCGCCGGGCTGACCATCACGGCGGCCCGAGCGACCGACCTCATCGTCTTCGAGGATGGGCGGGGGATCCGTGTGAGCGGGATTGCGCTCGGGGAGGGTGTGGCTCGTCTCACGCTCGAGGACGGCGGTGAGATCGGCGTACCCGCGTCCTCGATCATGGCCGTCGAGCGCGCGATCGACCCCGAGGACGTGCAACCGGTCGAGGATCCGAATCGCGGGGCCGCGGCGGGGGCGATCGTCGACGAGCTGCGCGTCAACGAGAAGTGGCGGGAGGCCGCAGGTCGCTACGCGGATGCGATTGCGGCGGCTGCCGATCGAAACGTGCTCGATCGCGCGCTCCTCGCCGCCGTCGCCAAGGTCGAGTCGAACTTCAACCCGTACGCGATCTCGCCGAAGGGGGCCTGCGGCATCCTGCAGCTGATGCCCGGGACGGTGAAGCGCTTCGGCGTGAAGAACGTCTTCGACGCCACGCAGAACATCGATGCCGGCGCGCGCTATCTGCGCTGGCTCCTCGATCATTTCGAAGGCCGTGTCGATCTCGCTCTCGCCGGATACAACGCAGGGGAAGGGTCCGTCGACCGGCATCACGGCCTCCCGCCGTTCGTCGAGACGGAGTGGTACGTGATGAAAGTTCTGGATCACGCCGCAAAGACGCGTCAGTCTCCCTCCCGCTGACGCTTCGCGAATACGCTCCGCAGGAAAGGAACGATCGGGTCCGCCGTGATGGCGGGCGCATAGCCGCGCCCTTCCAAGCGCCATCCCGATGCCCCGACGGGCCTCAGGATCGCGGTCGTCGTCCGCGCGGCGTTGGCCGGCGGCGAGGCCGCACGGGCCATGCGTGCCCAGCCGTGAGCGACGAACGCCGAACCGGAGACGGCGCTCCAGCTCGCTTCCCGCCCGCGGTCCGCGGCGGCGGGGACCGTCCCCGTTCGGAGCACGCCGCGCCGGGCGTCGATGGCGGATTCCAGCCGGGCGAGCGAGGTGGCGACCAGCAGAACCGATCCGTCCACAGCGACGGCGAGCCTCCGGCCCCCCGAGCCCGCACCGAACGATCCCGCGGCCACGCCGCGGTATCGGGTCACGGTCGCGCGCTCGGTGAGCGCTCCGAGAGCGAGCAACGTGTCCAGCAGCCCCGCGATGCGGTCGGCGCGCGAGAGCTCGAAGGCCAGGATCGCTTCGGCTTCACCCTCGTCGTCCTTGTCGTACAGCGCGAACACCGCGGGCCCCGCGAGATCCGCCGCGATCTCGGCGCGCAGCGGGCGTCCCAGGAGCTTTTCCGCAAATTCGGCCCGGTCGCGCCATGCCGCGAGCGCCGCACCTCCGAATTCCGGGTCGGCGAGGCGTTTGGGGTTCAGCTGGGCGCGCACCGTCGCGGACGGAGCGCCGGGAATCGCGTCCGACGTCAAGATCGACGGGCTGCCGGGCGCGGAACGGTCGAGCAAGTCGAAGACCGTGGCGGTCCCCGCGAACGTCCAGGTCTCGCGCATCAGCGGCGACGAGCCCGGACGGGCCGGCGGCTCGAAGACGATCGTTCCGCGGGCGGTGGCGGGCAACAGGCCGGAGCCGTCTCCGAAGCCGAGCGACGCCAGCCGCGGCTCGACGAGCGCGCGGAGATCGAGGACGACGTGAAGACTTCCGTCAGCGTCGACCGTGCCGGAACGGAGCGCGTTGGCGCGGAGCGCGGAGGCATACAGAGGAACCGACTGCAGCCGGGAGATGACCCGGCCATCCGGAGGCCGAAGGATTTCGTCGTCGGCGCTCGGAGAGCCGGTGGTCCGGCCCGGGCACGACCGCGAGACGAGAAGGGCCGCTCCGATCGCGGCCGCGAGAGCCGCGGCGGTTGCCGCAGCGAGGTCTCGCCTCAAGGCGCGATTCCGTAGGGAGACTGCTGGTAGTACAGGGCCGCATCTTTCGCGGCGAATCCCGGTGTCGCGGCGACGCGCTTGTACATGGCGATCGCTTGCGATCTTTGGCCCAGAAGATCCTCGGCCATCGCCTGGCGGAACTCGCACCCGGGGCGCAATTCGGGCGGGAGCCCGGCGCCCGACGCGCGCGTGAACCAGGTCAGCGCCTCATGCGCCTGCCCCCCCCGAAGCTCCGCGTCTCCCGCGAGGAGCGCGAGGAGCGGACGGTCGTCGTTGGCGACGGCGGCAGCGCGGTAGACCGCGGCATCTCCTTTCTGGTTTCGCGCGATGTCGATCTCGGACCACTCGATTCCTTCCGCCTGTTTTCCTGCCGTCGCTCGGACGGCCTCGAGATCGGCTCGAATCTTGGGTCCCAACCCGTTCCCGGCCGCGAGCGCTCTCGCGGCCGTCGCGGCGGCTCGGTCGGGCCGGAGCGCGGCCAACTCGGCACGGGCGACGAGCAGGTCGATGCTCCGGAGCACCGCGGGATCGACGTCGCCGAACGATCGCGCGCGGTCCTCCGCCTGCGCCAGGCGACGGAGCGAGCTCTCGTTCCGGCCGAGCGAGAGGTCGAGACGCGCGGAGGCGTACAGCGTGGCGATGCTCTCGGGGGATCTCTCCAAGAGGCGATTGCGCTCGAGGACGGCTCGGTCGTAGAGCCGCTCGTGGCTGTTGGCGTAGATGGTCAGAAGAAAGGTGCGCGCCTCGAGGCCGAAGGTCCGGCTTCCTTCGGCCGCCGCCGCCAGCTGCGCCAGCCCCTTCTCGCGGTTCCCTTTGGGAAGGAAGAGGAGCGCCCGGAGACCCTTGACGTAGGACGGGACGGTGTCGGCGACGTAGTTGTACGTGCCGAGCCCGAACAGGGCATCGGTCGCAGCGTCTCCCGAGATCGACGGCGACTCGAGAAGTCGCTTCGCCTTCTTCGCCTCGAACGCCGCCGACAGAGGGCGCCGCTGGGAGGCCCTGAGCTCGGCGAGGAGGAGGTGCGCGCATCCGCCCCAAAGCGCCGCGTCGGCTGGAGCCGCGGATCCGGACTCGTCCGAGGCGGCGATGACCACCGCGAGCTGGGCGTCCAGAGTCTCTCTCAGCTCGTTGTTGTCATCGTCGAAAATGAGACGCCAATACGTCGTGAACGCGTCGAAGAACAGATCTTCGGGGCGGGCGAGGTCGCCGGCGCGCCGCAGCTCCCTCTGAGCCGCCGCGAACCGCCCGTCATGAAGGAGGGAGAGGAATTCCTCCCGTGAGGGCTGCGCCGCGACGGACGCGGCGGAGACCGCCAGGCCCACGGCGAGCGCCCCCATGCGCAGGCCCCGAATCACGCCTCTTTCCTTTCCGACGCCGACCCCTATATTGTCGGCGATGGACAGTATAGGTTCTGGGGGTGGGCCGGGGCCGGTCCCGGCCGCGGAGAGCTCGGTGACATCCGGGACGCAGTCAAGCTTCAGCAGTCAGACGCTCGCCGAGATCTTCCGCGACCTGTACGTCGGTGAGCGCTCCGGCGTCCTGAATCTCAGTCGGGGGAACGTCGAGAAGCGGATCTACTTCGATCGCGGAATGATCTTGTTCGCAGAATCCGGGGCGGACGACGAGGATCTCGGCCGGCGCTTGGTCAACGAAGGGAAGATCTCTCCCGGGGCGTTGGCCGAGGCGAGGCGCAACATCAGCGAGCCGAAAGACCTCGCTCAGGCTCTCGTCAATCGAGGGCTGATCGGAAAGGAAACCCTTTCCCACACCGTCCGCTTCATCGTCGAGCACGTCGTCCAGTCGATCTTCCAGTGGGAGGGGGGTACCGCCCGCTTCAGCGAGGGCTGGCTGCTGCAGGAGATCTTCGAATCCGACATTCTGCTGACGATCGAGGTCATCCTCAAGGGGATCGGATCGATGGTCGGGTTCGAGCCGATTCAAGAAGCGATGAAAGGGCTCGACAACCGCCTGAAGCTCCGTCATCCGACGCCGGTGCCGCTCGAGCGGCTGGCGTTGTCGCCCGCGCACGGATACATCCTCTCGCGGGTCGACGGCCCGAGCCGTCTCCAGGACGTGCTCGCGCTGCTGCCGCCCGCCGAAGAAGGGCTCGCCTGCCGGTTCCTCTACGGTCTCCTCGTCATGGGCGTGATCAGCTACGACCCTCCCGTCGGCGACGGCTCGTTCCGGGTCGCGACGATCCTCCGCGATCACGCGGACACCGTCGCGCTCGAGGGGCTGCAGGAGCGGATGGTCCTCGAGACCTACGTTGCCCTCAAGAACAAGAACCCGATGGAAGTTCTCGGTCTCAAGGGGAACCCCGCTCGAGAGACGATCGAGCGCGCCTACGAGGAGGCCAAGGATCGCTTCGGCCGGGACCGGATCCTGCCGCGCATCCGGGAGCGCCTGCGCTCCGAGCTCGCGGTCATCGAGAGCCGCTTCGTCGAGGCGTACCTGACGCTTCTCCAGGCGCGGGGTGGAGAGCACGCCGCCCGCATCGAGGAGCTGGCGAACAAGGATCCGCATGGGGTCGACGATCTGCTCGTCCGCGTCGAGCTGGACAAGACCAAGGCGAAGGTCGCGATCGAAGAGAACGCCAAGATCGCGGACTCGTACTTCGCGCAGGCGAGGAAGTTCATGCGCGAGGGGGACTATTACAACGCCATCCAGTACGGCAAGCTCGCGATCAGCTACAGCCCCGAGGATGCCCGCTTCTACTTCCTGCTCGCGGAATGCCAGGTCAAGAACCCTGACGCTCGCTGGCAGCGGATGGCCGAGCAGAACTACGTCGAGGCCGCGCGCCTGGACCAGTGGAACGCGGAGTATCGATTGAGCTTGGGCCGCTTCTACAAGAAGCGCGGGCTGAAGCTCCGCGCCAAGAAGCAGTTCGAGCAGGCCCTGGCGCTCGCTCCCACCCACGAGGCGGCCCAGAAGGAGCTCGACTCCGTCTCCTAGGCCGCCGCCACCTCCCCAGCGCGTTTCTTGACAGGGGGGGGGCCGTTGGTATAATCCGCGTTTCTTCGGAAGCGAAATGTTCATTGATATCAACACGATAGGGTCCGACGGGATGTCGTTCGCGCGCTCCCTCCGCTTGCGCGGCCTCGAAGGGCCGAGCCGGGAGCCGATCCCCGACGTCGATGCGAGATTGGAAGGCACGGTGGTGCCTGCGCCGGGAGGCGCGGAGTTGAGCGCGCGATTGGGCGCGACCGTCCCGCTGACGTGCAGCCGGTGCCTGGAGACCTTTCCGTGGGATGTCAGCACTGCCTTCGCCTGGAAGGTGCTCCGGCGCGAGGCGGAATCCGGATCGTCATCCGCCGACGCGGAAGCGGACGACGAGGCCTCGATTCTCGTCGCCCCCGAGGGAAAGATCGGTCTCGAGGACCTCGCGACCGAGCAGCTCTATCTCAATCTCCCGCTGAAGCCGATCTGCTCCGCGGGATGCAAGGGGCTCTGCCCGAGCTGCGGGACGAATCGAAACTTGAACGCTTGCGCCTGTGTCATCGACGAGGTCGACCCGCGGCTCGCCCCGCTGCTTCCCTTCCGAAGAAAGCTGCGCGACTCCTAATCGAGGTTTGTCACCATGCCGAATCCAAAACGACGCCATTCCAGGGCCCGGCGGGACAAGCGCCGCGCCCATGACGCTCTTTCCCAGCCCGGGACATCCGTCTGCCCGAACTGTCAGGAACGGAAGCTCCCTCACCGCGTCTGCCCGCATTGCGGCCATTACAAGGGCCGCGAGGTCGTCGAGCCGCCGTCGGCGTAGGGGCCGGCGCGGGTTATGATCGCCTTCCGCGTGTGACCTGCTGTCCCGAGGGGGGCCCGAGCCTCCCATGCCTTTCGCCCGCGGAAGGAGGTCCGATGGGGGCTCGGAGTGCCGTCGTCACGGGAACCGGGATGAGCGCCCCGTCCCGGACGATGACCAATCACGATCTGGAGAAGATCGTCGATACGAGCGACGACTGGATTCGCACGAGAACGGGGATCCGCGAGAGGCGGATCGCCTGGCCCCACGAGACGGTTTCCGAGTTCGCCCTCGAGGCGTCGAAGAACGCTCTCGAAATGGCGGGACTGTCTCCTTCCGACGTCGAGCTGATCATCTTCGCGACCGTGACCCCGGACGTGCCGATCCCGGCGACTGCTTGCCTGCTCCAGCACCGACTCGGCTGCCAGCGCGCGGCGGCGTTCGACATCCAGGCGGGTTGCAGCGGGTTCATCTTCGCGCAGTCGGTCGCGAAGCAGTTCATCGTCAGCGGGCGTTGCAAGAACGTGCTCGTGATCGGGGCCGAGCTGTTGAGCAAGTTCCTCGATTGGTCCGACCGCACGACCTGCGTCATCTTCGCGGACGGCGCCGGAGCCGTCGTGATGAGCGAGGGGGAGCTGCCGCGCGGGGTGCTCGCCTCCGCGATGCACTCGGACGGAAGCATGAGCGATTACATCACGATGGAGGGGGGCGGCTCGAAGTACCCGGCGAGCCCCGAGACCGTGGCCAAGGGAATGCACTACATCCGGATGCGCGGGAACGAAACGTTCAAGATCGCCGTTCGTTCGATCGAAGAAGTCTCCCGTGAGGTGCTGCAAGCCGCCGGGCTCACCCCCGACGACGTCTCTTGGTTCATCCCGCACCAGGCCAACCAGCGCATCATCGACGCCGTCGGCGAGCGGCTCGGGATTCCCGCCGAGCGCTGCTACGTCAACATCGACCGGTACGGCAACACGTCGGCCGCGTCCATCCCGATCGCGCTCGACGAGGCGGTCCGTTCTGGAAAGGTCCGCCGCGACGACGTGATCCTGATGGCGGCTTTCGGGGCGGGCCTGACCTGGGCGGCGAGCGCGGTGCGCTGGTGAGGCCTTTCGCGGCCGTCTTTCCAGGTCAAGGTTCGCAGCATCCCGGCATGGGGAAGGACCTGGCCGCCGCCGAAGCGTCGGCCGCGGCCGTCTTCCGCGCGGCGGACGAGGCGCTCGGCTTTGGCCTGGCGGCCCTCTGCTTCGAGGGATCGGACGCCGATCTCGTTCGCACGGAGATCACGCAGCCCTCGATCCTCACGGTCTCGGTCGCCGCGTTCCGGGCGTTCGAGGCGAGGGGAGGGAGGGCGCCGACGGCCGCCGCAGGCCACAGCCTGGGCGAATACTCGGCCCATGTCGTCGCGGGCACGCTCGCCTTCGAGGATGCGGTACGCATCGTTCACCAGCGCGGACGCTTCATGCAGGAAGCGGTGCCGGCGGGGGTCGGGGCCATGGCCGCGATCCTGGGCCTGGATCGGGCGGAAGTGGACCGCATCTGCGCGGAGGCGGCCCGAGGGGAAATCGTCAGCGTCGCCAACGCCAACGGGCCGGGGCAGGTCGTGATCGCCGGCCACGCCGCCGCGGTCAAGCGAGCGTCTGAAGCCGCCGTGGCGGCCGGAGCCAAGCGCGCGCTTCCGCTCCCGGTCAGCGCGCCCTTCCACTGCGCGCTCATGGAGCCGGCGGCGCGGCGGCTGTCGGACGTCCTCGCGGCGGTGACGTTTTGCGATCCGTCGATTCCGGTGTACACCAACGTCGACGCGGCGCCCGTCACGACGGGCCGTGCGGCGAGCGAGACGCTCGTTCGTCAGGTGGCCTCGCCCGTCCGCTGGGAAGAGGAGATCGTGAGAATGGCCGACGACGGGACCGAGACGTTCGTCGAGTTCGGTCCCGGAAGGGTGCTGGCGGGCCTCGTGCGGCGCATCCGCAAAGACGCGCGCGTGCACTCGGTTCCGGACGTCGCCGCGCTCGACGCGGTGATGCGCGAGCTCGCGGCTTGATCGGGGATCCTGCGTTCGAGGGCAAGGTGGCGCTCGTGACCGGCGCGTCGCGCGGGATCGGTCGCGCGATCGCGCTCGCCCTGGCGGCTCAGGGCGCCACGGTGTTCGCCGCGGCCCGGTCGATCGACGCCGCCGCCGGGACCGCAGAGGAGATCGCACGATCCGGGGGGCGCGCCCGCCCGATCGCGCTCGACATCTCCGACGATCCGTCGGTCGAGACGGCCGTGGCGGACGTCCTGAAGGAGCATGCTACAATCTCGCTTCTCGTGAACAACGCCGGGATCACCCGGGACAATCTCCTGATGCGTATGAAGAAGGAGGATTGGGACCAGGTGATCGCGACCAATCTCTCGGGGATCTACAGAACTTGTCGGGCGGTGGTCCCCTCCATGGTGAAGGCTCGGTACGGAAGGATCGTGAACATCAGCTCGGTTGTCGCACGTAGCGGGAATCCCGGTCAAGCCAACTACGCCGCCGCCAAGGCGGGGACGGAGGGGTTCACGCGCTCGCTCGCCCGGGAGCTCGCCTCGCGGAACGTCACCGTCAACTGCGTGGCGCCCGGTTTCATCGACACCGACATGACCGCGAGCCTGACCGAAGGGCAGCGCGAGGCCCTGCTGGCGCAGGTTCCGATCAAGCGCTTGGGCCGGCCGGAGGAGATCGCGGCGGGGGTCGTCTACCTCATGGGCGAGCAGTCCGGCTACATCACGGGCATCACCCTCGACATCAACGGCGGCATGTACATGTAGGCAGGCTCTCGCGGACGGACCGCAGGGGCGGATCCGGCCGCAATTCGGGACGCAAGTCGTTACGGAGGAGACGAGCGATGGCTTCCATCGAGGACAAGGTCAAGAACATCATCGTGGAGCAGCTGGGCGTAGACGAGAAAGAGGTCAAGCCCGAGGCTCATTTCGTGGACGATCTGGGGGCCGACTCCCTCGACGTCGTCGAGCTCGTCATGGCTCTCGAAGAAGAGTTCAAGCTCGAGATCAGCGACGAGGACGCCGAGAAGCTCACGACCGTCAAGCAGGCCATCGACTACATCGGGGCCCACGCCAAGGTCTGAACGTGCGCCGCCGCGTCGTCATCACCGGCCTTGGAGTCGTCTCTCCGCTCGGCTTGGACACGCCCACGACGTGGGCCGCGCTCCTGGCGGGCAAGAGCGGCATCGGGCCGATCACCAAGTTCGACGTCTCCGCCTTCTCGTGCCGGATCGCCGGGGAGGTGCGCGGCTTCGTCCCCGAGAACTACATCGAGAAGAAGGAAGTCAAGAAGATGGACACGTTCATCCAGTACGCCGTCGCGGCGTCGAAGGAGGCCATGGAAGATTCCGGCCTCGCGATCGACGCGCAAAACGGCGAGCGGGTCGGCGTGTACATCGGGTCCGGCATCGGCGGGATGCCCCTGTTCGAGGAGACGCACAAGGCCTACCTCGCGGCCGGCCCCCGGAAGATCTCGCCGTTCTTCATTCCGGGAATGATCGTCAACCTCGCCGCGGGACACGTTTCGATGATGTTCGGCGCCAAAGGCCCCAACCTGGCCTGCGCGACCGCCTGCGCGACGGGGAACCATGCGATCGGCGAGGCGATGCGCCTGATCCGGGAGGACTACGCCGACGCCATGATCGCGGGCGGGACGGACTCCGTCGTCGTCCCGCTGGCGGTCGGAGGCTTCTGCGCCATGAAGGCGCTCTCGACGAGGAACGAAGAGCCCGAGCGGGCTTCGCGCCCGTTCGACGCCGAGCGCGACGGGTTCGTCATCGGCGAGGGCGCGGGCATCCTGGTGCTCGAGGAGCGCGCGTCGGCCCTGGCGCGCGGCGCGAAGATCTACGCCGAGCTCGCCGGGTACGGGCTGTCGGGGGACGCCTACCACATCTCCGCTCCGGCCGAGAACGGCGAAGGCGCGGCTCGCGCGATGCGCGGCGCGATCCGCGATGCGGGGATCGACAAGCAGGAGATCGACTACATCAACGCGCACGGGACCTCGACGCCGGTCGGCGATTCCGTCGAGACGACGGCGGTGAAGGCGGTGTTCGGGTCGCACGCGACGCGCCTGGCGTTCGCGTCGACGAAGTCGATGACCGGCCACCTGCTCGGAGCCGCCGGCGGCCTCGAGAGCGCGATCACCTCGCTCGCGATCCGCCACGGGATCGTGCCCCCGACGATCAACTACGAGAACCCCGACCCGTCCTGCGATCTCGACTGCGTTCCGAACACGGCGCGCAAGATGCCGATCCGGGGGGCGCTCAACAACTCCTTCGGCTTCGGCGGCACCAACGCGTCGCTCTTGATGACGCGGCACTCCGACTGATCGCCGCGGACGGCTCTCGGTCACCGCATGAAGATCCTCATCTGCATCAAGCACGTCCCCGACACCGAGGCGCGGATCAAGGTGGGCGCCGACGGGAAGAGCCCCGAGCTCGCCGGCGTGAAGATGATCATCTCCCCGTACGACGAGTACGCCGTCGAAGAGGCGCTCCTCATCAAGGAGGCCGGGCTCGCGACCGAGGTGGTGGTGCTGGGCGCGGGGGACGAATCGGGCGGGGCCTCGCTCCGGCAGGCGCTGGCGATGGGTGCGGACCGCGCGATCCACGTCATCGACGCCGCGCTCGCGACGGCGGATCCCTTGACTCGCGCGCGCGTGCTGGCGGCGGCGATCCGCCAGGAGATGCCCGAGCTCGTGTTCGCCGGCAAGACCGGGGTGGGGGACGACGAGGGCCAGGTCGGCCCGATGCTGGGCGAGTTGCTCGACCGCCCGCATGCGGGGGCGATCGACAAGCTGGCGCTCTCGGGAACGCGCTTCACCGCCCACCGCGGCATCGAAGGGGCGATCGAGATCCTGGAGGGAGAGCTCCCCGCCGTGATCACCTGGGACAAGGGGGAACATCCGCCTCGCTACCCGTCTCTCAAGGGAATCATGGCCGCCAAGAAGAAGCCGTTCGCCGTGAAGACCGCGGCCGAGCTCGGCGCCCCCGCGGCCGCTCCGCTCATCGTCCGCGAGTCGCTCGAGCTCCCGCCGCCACGAGCTGCGGGCCGCATCCTCACCGGGGATGCGGGCGAGGCCGCCCAGACGCTGGCGCGCCTCCTGCGCGAGGAAGCGAAGGTCATCTGATGGGCGCGATCCTGGTGCTTCTCGAGCGCCGAGGGGGCGAGCTGAAAGCGGCCAGCCTTCAGGCGGTCTCGACCGCGCGCCGGCTCGCGGACGCCACCTCAGACGAAGTCGCCGCACTCGCCCTGGGCTCCGGCGCATCCGGAGCCGCGGACGCCGCGGGGGGGCACGGAGCGGACCGGCTCCTCCACGTCGACGATCCCGCGTTCGACCTGTACGCCCCCGAGGCCTACGCCGCGGCGCTCGCCGCCGCGGCGAAGGAGACCGCGGCGGACACCGTGCTGGCGGTGGGCACGAGCCTCGGACGGGACGTCGCCGCACGCGCGTGCGCACGGCTGGGCACGGCCCTGCTCTCCGACGTGGTCGAGCTCGAGCGGTCGCCGGGTGGCAAGCTGCGCGGCAAGCGTCCGGTGTACTCGGGAAAGGCGTACGCCTGGGCGTCGATCCCCGACGCGCGACCCGCGATGGCCACGCTCCGGCCCAACGTCTTCGCCGCATCGACGGCCGGAGCGCGCACGGCGAAGGCGGCGCCCGTCGTCGCGCCCCAGGTGCCGGTCCGCGCCAAGGTCACGCGCCTCGAGCTGCCGGCCGCGCAAGAGCGAGACGTCGCCGAGGCGTCGATCATCGTCAGCGGCGGCCGCGGCCTGAAGGCGCCGGAGCACTTCTCGCTGGTGCGCGATCTCGCGGAGGCGCTCGGCGGCGCGGTCGGTGCTTCGCGTGCGGTGGTCGACGCGGGTTGGATCTCCCACGCGCACCAGGTCGGCCAGACGGGGAAGGTGGTCTCGCCGTCGCTCTACGTCGCCTGCGGCATCTCCGGCGCGATCCAGCACCTGGCCGGGATGTCCTCATCCAAGGTGATCGTCGCGATCAACAAGGACCCGGAGGCGCCGATCTTCAAGCTGGCGACCTACGGCATCGTGGGCGACGTCTTCGAGGTGCTGCCGAAGCTGACCGAGGCGGTCAAGAAGGTCCGCTCCTGACCCTAGACCTCGTCGAAGAAATACGGCCTCAAGCACTGGATCCGCGTCTCGTAGTCTTTCGGATACAGGAACCAGGTGGCCGCGGAGACCGACGAGAGCAGTGAGTTTCCGTCCTGCGGGGTGAAGCAGTACCCTACGATCTCCGTCCCGTCGCGCACGGTCACGGTGGGCCAAGCCACGACGGTGACGTTGAGGATGCGCCCGAAGTGGCCGTAGTCGCGGCCGAACGAGAAGACGGTGTTCGCGGAGCTCTTGTAGGTGATCGCCATGCGGTCGTTGCGCTTCGCGTGGTCCAGCAGGCGCGCGGCGTTGGTCGGCGTCTTGACCCTGATGTCGAAGAAGATCATGTGCATGTACTGGGTGTTCAGGACGACGGCCGATGAGAAGAGGCTCAGGTCGTGGCCCATCGTGTGGAACAGCGCCCAGGCGTCGCGAGCGTGATGGGTGCCGAATCTCGGATCCTTGTGCTTCCCGACCTCGGGGGAGGCGACGAAGCTGTCGTCCTGGGAGAGATCGGACGCCCGACGCATGCAGACGAACCGGCCGTCGACGAGGTTGTCGGCGCCGCCGTCCTGCATCGCGAACGTGTGGATCAGGATCGAGAGGTTGTGGGTGTTGCACGAGACGACCTGGACGAACTGATCCTCGCCGATCCGCAGCGCCTTGTCGTTGATTCCGCGGGCGTAGGGCTTTCCGAATCCGAACTCGCTTCCCTGGGCGATGAAGCCCTTGGTGTTGTGCGTGAACTTGCTGTAGAACTCGGTCTTGTTCGCGATCCCGACCCCCGACGGAGTGCAGTCGATGACGACCGACGCCCGCTCGAGAGCGTCCATCGACTCGTAGGCGGGCTCCATCCCGAGCTCCCGGAATCCCTTCGCCGCCCCGGCGTCGACGCACAGCTTGGCGCCGCGCTTGGTGAGGTTGACGACCTTGGAGCGATCGTGGAGCAGGGGCGTCCGCTTGTGGAACGTGACCTCGTCGATGCCCAAGGGGCCCTTGAGGTCCGTCAGGAGTCCGATCAGCGGCTCGCCGATGGTGCCGGTTCCGATGACGTGAACGATCGCTCTGTCGGCCATGGGGCTCTCCTCGGACCGCGGCTCGGGAATATGACACCGGCCCGCGCGAGGCGTCAAGGTCGCGGGGCCTCGTGAAAGCCGCCTGCTAGAATCCGGGAAGCGCCGCCGCGCGCGATGCGGAGCTTCCGCCATGGGCGTTCACGAGAAGAGCACCATCCCCTCGATGACGGTCGGCGAGCTCTTGACCGACGAGACCGCCGCCTCGATCAATCTGGTGCTCCTGTCGGGTGGGGACGGTATCGACAACGTCGTCGACCGGCCGCGGATCCAGAAACCGGGATTGGCACTCGCGGGGTTCCTCGAATACGTCCATCCCGGGCGGATCCAGGTCCTCGGGAAGTCCGAGACGAGCTTCCTGAACGAGCGCGCCCCCGCGGAGCGGACGCGCATCGTGTCCCAGCTCTGCCGGCAAGGGGTGAGCTGCTTCGTGCTGACGGCCGCGCTCGAGCCGCCTCCGGAGCTTCTCGATGAGACCGAGCGGCACGGCGTTCCGCTCCTGCGCACGGAGCTGTCCTCGTCGACGACGATCGAGCGCCTGACGCGCTACCTCGAGGACCGTCTGGCGCCGCGGTCGGTGAGCCACGGGGTGCTGCTGGACATCTACGGGCTGGGGGTGCTCCTGTTCGGCGACAGCGGGGTCGGCAAGAGCGAATGCGCGATTGATCTCGTCGTGCGCGGCCATCGCCTGGTCTCGGACGACGTCGTCGAGATCAAGCGCGTGGGGGATCGGCTGGTCGGGACCGGACCGCAGCTGACCCGCTACCACATGGAGCTGCGCGGTGTGGGTATCATCAACGTCAAGGACCTCTTCGGCGTCGCCTCGGTCCGGCAGACGAAGTTCGTCGAGTTCGTCATCAAGCTCGATCCCTGGAAGCCCGGGAAGAAATACGACCGGCTCGGCCTCGACGAGGCGGGGTACGAGATCCTCGGCGTCACGCTTCCGTACGTCGAGATGCCGGTCGGGCCCGGCCGAAACCTCTCGGTGCTGATCGAGGTCGCGGCGCGGAACCATCTCCTGAAGCTCAAGGGGTACCACCCCGCGCGTGAGCTGGCGCGCAAGCTGGGGGAGAGGATCAAGCCGCCCGAAGCCGACGGCGCGACGTCGCCGATCGCCGAGCCGGAGCCGGGCGACGGCGAGGCGCGGTGATGGAGCGGCTGGTCGTCATCACGGGACTCTCGGGCTCGGGAAAATCGCTCGCGGCGCGCTGCCTCGAGGACATGAACTTCTTCTGCGTCGACAATCTCCCGGTCAGCCTGATCCCGCAGTTCTACGATCTGCTCCAGCGGAGCGGAGGGGCGATCCCGCGCGGGGCGATCGTCGTGGACGCCCGCGAGCGGGAGTTCCTCGCCGGCTTTCCCGAGACGCTGGAGAGCCTGAAGGCCCACGATGCGCCGGTGAGCCTTCTCTTCTTCGAGTGCGGCGACGACATCCTGAAGCGCCGCTTCAGCGAGACGCGCCGGCCGCACCCGATGCAGGTCCACGGGGGCTCGCTCGAGCAGGCGATCCAGGACGAGCGTCAGATCCTGGCTCCGCTCCGCGACGTGGCGGACCGGATCATCGACACGAGCCAATTCAACGCGCACGAGCTGCGGTCGTTCCTCAAGGCCTCGTTCGGAGCGCACAGCGCGGCCACGACGCTCAACGTCCACGTCGTCTCGTTCGGCTTCAAGTACGGCGTGCCGGCGGAGGCGGACCTCCTCTTCGACGTCCGGTTCATCCCGAACCCGTACTTCGTCGACGCGCTGAGGCCCCTCGACGGGCAGCACCCGGAGGTCCGCGGATTCGTCGATGCGCGCCCGGAGACGAAGGAATTCATGAAGCGCCTCGAGGAGATGCTGGATTTCCTCATCCCGCATTACGCCTCGGAAGGGAAGAGCTATCTGACCATCACGATCGGCTGCACGGGCGGGAAGCACCGCTCGGTGGCCCTGGCGGAGGAGATCCGCGAGCACCTCGCGGCGCAGGGCGTGCCGGTCTCGGTGACGCACCGCGATCTCGGGAAGGAGTGAGACCGATGAATCAGGATGCCCCCGGGCTTCTCGTCGTCACGCACGGGGGGCTGGCCGACGAGCTGGTCAAAGCCGCCCGCCGGATCGTCGGCGACGTGAAGAAGATGGCGGCGGTCTCGCTCGGGTGGGACGACGACGTGGCGGACGCGCGCCGTCGGATCGAGAACGGGATCGCGAAGGTCGCCGTCGAGGGGCGCACGCTGATCCTGACCGACATGTTCGGCGGAACGCCGTCCAACGTGTCGCTCTCCCTGCTCGAGCCGGGGAAGGTCGACGTCGTGACGGGGGTCAACCTTCCCATGTTGATCAAGTTCGCGAATCTGCAGTCCGTCGACGGGTTCGACGAGACGGTGCGGCGGATCGCGCAGCAGGGGCGGGATTCGATCCAGGTCGCGTCGGAGGTTCTCGAGAAGCGCCTCGAGCCCGGAGGTCCGGGAGGGCGATGAACACGATCGAGGTGACGATCGTCAACCGCTTGGGCCTGCACGCGCGGGCGGCGGCGAAGTTCGTCCACCTCGCGAGCGGGTTCAGCTCCCGCGTGACGGTGTCTCGGGACGGGACGCGGGTGGACGGGAAGTCGATCCTCGGTCTCCTGACGCTCGCCGCGTCGAAGGGAACGAAGCTGCATCTGACGGTCTCGGGCGACGACGAGAGCGAGGCGGCGGCGCAGCTCTCGGAGCTGATCCGCACGCGGTTCGGCGAGGAGAGCTGATGGAGCGCGCGCACCGCGGCATGGGGGTCTCGCCCGGCGTCGCCATCGGGCGCGCGCTGCCGTGGCAGCCCTCGGCGGACCCGGCGCCCCGCCGCGAGCGCCCCGCGGGCGCAACACCCGACGGGGAAATCGACCGGTTCAACGCCGCCCGCTCGCGCGCGCGGGAGGAGCTTCTCGCGCTGAAGGCGCGCGTCATGAAGAGCCTGGGGGAGAGCTACGCAGCCATCCTCGACGCGCAGGTGCTGCTCGTCGACGATCCGGCGCTCTTGGCGGAGGTCGCCCACCGGATCCACGTCGACGAGGTCTCGGCGGCGTTCGCCGCTCACGCCTCCCTCGAGGGGTACATCGATCGGGTCGAGAGGATCGAGGACCCGTATCTCCGCGACCGCGAGGCGGACTTGAGGGATCTCAGGCGGCGCTTCGTCCGGCTCTTGGAGCCGGTCCGGGAGGCCGAAGCTCCGGCGGTCGGCGGCCCGATCGTGGTCGTGGCGCAGGCCGTCGGGCCCACGGACGCAGTGGCCCTGGCCCGGGAGGGTGTCGTCGCGCTGGCCGCCGATCACGGGGGGCCGACGAGCCACTCGGCGATCCTGACCAAGGCCTTCGGCATACCCGCGGTCAACGGGCTGGGGGACGTGACGCGGAGCATCGAAGCGGGCGAGACGGTGATCGTCGACGGCGACCGAGGAGAGATCGTCGTCGCCCCGGAGCCCGGCACGCTCGCCGACGCCCGCGCACGGCACGACGCGTGGATCTCCCGCGAGGATGCCTGGGCGAGAACGCGCGATCTCCCGACGATCACGCGCGACGGCATCGAGATCATTCTCCGCGCCAACGTCGAATTCCCAGAGGAAGCGGAGTTCGCCTTGAAGTACGGCGCCCGCGGGATCGGCCTCTACCGCTCGGAGTTCCTCTTCGTCGCTCGCGCGCCGCGCCTCCCCGACGAGGAGGAGCACCATCGCGTCTACCTCGAGCTCGGCCGGCGCATGGCGCCCCATGCGGTCGTGGTCCGCACGCTCGATCTCGGCGGAGAGAAGTACTTTCACGAAGTGCTGGAGCGCGCGGAGGCGAATCCCGTGCTCGGTCTCCGAGGGCTGCGCCTCTGTCTCAAGCGCCCGGAGCTCTTCGTCCCGCAGCTCCGCGCCCTTCTCCGCGCATCGGCGGAGACGAACCTCCGCATCCTCCTGCCCCTCGTCACCTCCGTCGACGAGATTCGCGAGGTTCGCCGCATCCTCGCTCGCGAATGCGAATCCCTTCGCGCGGAGGGGAGGGTTTGCCGCCCCGACGTCCCGCTGGGGGCGATGATCGAGACCCCCGCCGCGGCGATGACCGCCGACATCCTGGCCCGCGAGGTCGACTTCCTGAGCATCGGCACCAACGACCTCATCCAGTACGCTCTCGCCGTCGATCGGGGAAACCCCTCGGTCGCCGCTCTCTACGAGCCGCTGCACCCCGCGGTGCTGCGCATGCTCCGCTTCGTCGTTCGCGCCGCGAAGGCGGGCGGCGTCCCGCTCTCGCTCTGCGGCGAGATGGCTTCGTCCCCCGAGCTGATTCCGATCCTCCTCGGCCTCGGCCTCCGCGAGCTGTCCTGCCCGCCGCGGGCCGTCCCTCGTGTTCGCGAGGTGATTCGCGCCACCGAGACCGCCCGCGCCGCGCGGGAGATCGAGGAGAAGCCCGCTTGAGCGTCACGAAGGTCGACAAGCCCTGGGGTTACGAGCTGCGCTTCGTCCGCACCGACCGCTACGCGGGTAAGCTCTTGTTCATCAAGGCCGGCTCGCAGCTCTCGCTCCAGTACCACGAGAAGAAGGACGAGGCGTTCTACGTCCAGAGCGGCCGCCTCGACCTCGTCGTGGGCCGCGGCTCGGAGCAAGAGGTCGTTCCGATGGGTCCGGGCGATTCGCAGCGCATCACCCCCGGCACCGTTCACCGATTCCGGGCCGTCACCGACACGCTGATCTTCGAGGTCTCGACCCCGGAGCTGGAGGATGTCGTGCGGCTCGAGGACGATTACGGCCGCGAGGGCACGACGGACCGGTTATAATCGCCGGGGGGAGGAGCCCATGGAGCACACTCAGACCCCGCTCGCGATTCCCGACAAGCTCTTCTACAAGGCCGTAGAGGTCTGCCAGATCACCGACACCCAGCCCTACGTCCTGCGCTTTTGGGAGAGCGAGTTCCCGCAGCTTGCGTCCGAAAAGAACCGCAGCGGCCAGCGCGTCTATCGCCGCGCCGACATCGATCTCGTCTTCCGCATCAAGCAGCTTCTCTACCAAGAGGAATACACGATCGCCGGCGCGCGCAAGGCGATCGACGAATCGCGCGAGACGCTCGTCGACCCGCCGTCCGGCACGAGCCGGCAGCGTCGCGTCATGGCCGCCGAGGAGATCCTCGACCCCGAGGCGCCCGCCGCAGCACCGGCGCCGGCTCCGGCGTCGCTGTTCGGCGAGACCCGCCCCGAATCGCCCGATGCGCCCGCGAGCGCCGCGGCCGACGACGAAGCGCGCTACCGCACCCGCTACGAGGCGACCCTTGCGGCGCTGAACAACTTGAAGGTCGAGCTGGCGCGCTCGGACGGCCAAGTCGACGCCATCCGCGATCGCAACCGCCGCATCGCCGCGCGCATCGAGGCCGCGCTCCAGAGCTGACCTTCGGCCCCGTCGTCTTGACGGTCGTCCGAAGCGTCCCCTAACATGCCGCGGTTCTC
>CAZEII010000018.1:0-65384 GCA_964511835.1 uncultured Acidobacteriota bacterium
TGTCGACCGCATAGGACTCGATCGCCGTGCCGATCGAGCGCATGTCGGCCATGGTGCGCTTCTGCTTGCCGCGGTCGATCGCGTTCAGCAGGTTGGGGATCGCGATGGCGGCGATGATGCCGATGATCGCAACGACGATCAGAAGCTCGATCAGAGTGAATCCGCTGGCGTTCTTCTTCAGCATCTTGAAACCTCCGTTTGACGGTCCGTCGGTTGTTTGTGCAAGAGCGATTCCAACCGGGCCGCCGCACGGCAGGTCGGCAATAAGGGGCCGCAATTCGGTGCTTCGTTCGTCGATCGAGCGTGGGCTGACAAATTCCGTCGACGAGGCATGTCGGTCGCTGGGATCGCAGGTGACGAAGAGCGTCACAACAAAAACAAATGGCGAGGGCCTTTCGACCCTCGCCGTGTTGATGGATGCGAGCGAAGACGTCTTACTGCTGGCTGCCCTGCGGGTAACGGAGGAACTGGCCGTTGATGAAGCAGATGTCGTCCGCGAACGTCTGGGTCACGCCGGCCGCGCAGGTCTGCGGAGCGCCGTCTTTCCCGTTCGAGGAAAGCGTGTACTGTGTGGCCACCGAGTTCACCGCGAACGTATTGCTCCACCCGTCGAGCGTGGGCATCGTCTTGATGTAGATCGGCTGCACAAAACCCTGCAGAACCGCGGCCGAGTTGGCAACCGGGTACACGTTGTTGTCGACCGCGTACGATTCGACGGCCGTGCCGATCGAGCGCATGTCGGCCATGGTGCGCTTCTGCTTGCCGCGGTCGATCGCGTTCAGCAGGTTGGGGATCGCGATGGCGGCGATGATGCCGATGATCGCGACGACGATCAGAAGCTCGATCAGCGTGAATCCCTTGGAATCCCGTTTCAGCATGGGTGGCCTCCTTTGTAGGTCCCGCCGGGGACAGGAGCAACCACGGTGCCATTCGGGCGGCCGCCGCCGATCCGCCGTTTCTCGATGTCGGAGCGGCGGCGTCCGAGATCCTTCGAAGCCTGTCGGCCGATTCGAGATGCCCCCCGTTGTCGAGAAAGCGCAGCTCGGTGACGGGAAGCGCCAGCCGAAAACAAAACGGCGAGAGCGTCTCCGCCCTCGCCGTATCGCTGGCGCGATCGACTCCGGGTTACTGCTGGCTGCCCTGCGGGTAGCGGATGAAGCTACCGTTGACGAAGCAGATGTCGTCGGCGAACGTCTGGGTCACGCCGGCCGCGCAGGTCTGCGGCGCGCCGTCCTTCCCGTTCGAGGAGAGCGTATAGGCGGTACTGATCGAATCGACCCCGAACTGGTTGCTCCAGCCGTCGGCCGTGGGCATCGTCTTGATGTAGATCGGCTGCATGAAGCCCTGCAAGATGGCGGCGGAGTTGGCGACCGGATACACGTTGTTGTCGACCGCGTAGGACTCGATCGCCGTGCCGATCGAGCGCATGTCGGCCATGGTGCGCTTCTGCTTGCCGCGGTCGATCGCGTTCAGCAGGTTGGGGATCGCGATGGCGGCGATGATGCCGATGATCGCGACCACGATCAGAAGCTCGATGAGCGTGAATCCCTTTTGCGCTGACTTCATACCTTGATCTCCTCCGGGGGGACCTCGAAAGAGGAAATCTTAGCAAGCTTCCGGGATCGGCGCTTTGCCCTACCCCACCCGGGGCGGGACGTGGCGGTCGTCCACCCGTTCCGCCCGATCGATCTCGGCGAGGTCGTCGTCCACCGCCGTCGCGGGCACCGGGCTCCCGTCGGGGATCACCTCGCCACGCGTCAGACCGTACTTCTTCGCGAAATACCGGAAGGAGCGAAACGTCATGCCCAGGATTTCCGCCGCGCGCGTCTGGACGCCATGGGCTCGCTCCATGGCTTCGGCCATGTATCGCCGCCGGAGGTCCTCGAGGTGGCGTTCGAGATCGATGCCCGACTCGGGGAGCACGACGTCCAGCTCGCCTCGCCCCGCGCGTCCCCCGCGGAGCTCGCGAGGCAGGCTGTCGGCCTGGATCGCCTCTCCCGCCTCCAGCGCGACGGCGCGCTCGATCACGTTCTCGAGCTCGCGCACGTTGCCGGGCCAGTGGTAGGCCTCCAGGCACTCCATGGCCTCCTCGGAGATCCCGTGCACGCCCTTTCCCATCGAGGCCTTGTACTTCTCCAGAAAGTGCTCGGCCAGCGCCGGGATGTCCTCCGGCTTCTCGCGGAGGGCCGGCATCCGAATCGGAATGACGTTGATCCGGTAGAACAGATCTTCGCGGAACAGCTTCTCGCGGACCATTTTGTCGAGATCCTGATTCGTCGCCGTGATCACGCGGACGTCGACGGGGATCTCCTCGGTCCCGCCGACGCGACGGATGACCCTTTCCTGCAGAACGCGGAGGAGCTTGATCTGCATCGCCGGGGTCGTCTCGCCGATTTCGTCCAGGAAGATCGTTCCCCCGTCGGCGACCTCGAAGAGCCCCTTTTTCGTCGTCACGGCGCCGGTGAACGAACCTTTCATATGGCCAAACAACTCGCTCTCGAGGAGTTCGTCGGGCAGGGCTCCGCAGTTGATCGATACGAAGGAGCGATCCCCGCGTCCGCTGTTGTAGTGGATCGCGCGCGCGATCAACTCCTTGCCGGTTCCGGACTCGCCCGAGATGACGATCGTGCTGCCGGTCCCGGCGACGCGCTCGATCAGCTGAAAAATCGCTTTCATCTTCGCGCTGCGGCCGATCAGGCCTTCGAACCGGTAGCGCCCCTTCAGCTCGGCCTTGAGCCCGCGATTCTCGCTCTTGAGATCCGCGTTCTCGCTCGCGATCCGCTTTTGATCGAGCGTCCGGCGGACGACGACCTTCATCTCGTCGAGATCGAACGGCTTCTCGACGTAGTACGCGGCCCCCTCGTTCAGGGCGTCGATCGCCGTCTCTTTGGAGCCGTAGGCGGTCATGAGGATGACCGAGCTCTCCGCCGAGACCTTGCGCACGTGCTTGAGCAGCTCGAGACCCGTCATCCCGGGCATCGAAACGTCGGTGACGACGAGATCGTAGATCGGATCCTTCGCGATGCGCGAGACCGCCTGGGTGCCGCTGTCCGCGACCTCGACCGCGTAACCCTCCTTGCGCAGCATCAGCGACAGGAGGTCGCGCATGCTCTTCTCGTCCTCGACCACGAGCACCCTGTTCATGCGGGGATTCCTCCCGCCGCGGCGAGCGGCGCCTTCAAGGACTCCGGCGCGCCGGCGCGAACGCGCGGCACGACGATCCGAATGTTCGTGCCCTGGCCCGGCTGGCTCTGGAGCTCGATGCGCCCGCCGTGCTCCTCCACCAGCCGATAGACGATCGCCGCTCCGAGCCCGGTCCCCTCGTCGAACGCGCTCTTGAACGGCTGGAAGTACCCCTCTCGCGTGCGTTCGTCCATGCCGACACCCTCGTCCGCGAACGTCACGCTCACCTCGTTCTTCGCGACGTCGGATCGGACCGTGATCTTCAACGCGCCGCCGCGGGGCATCGCCTTGAGCGCGTTCGTGGAGAGATTCCAGAAGACCTGCTTGATTCGGTTGGCGTCGACGTCGCACCACATCTCGTCGGCGGCGTAGTCGGTCTCGATCCGGTGCGCTCCCGTGAACTCGCGACTCTTGCGGAGCAGCTTCAGGTGATCCTCGATCAGCCGGACGAGCTCGCAGGGCTGCGGCGAGAATTTCCCGGGGCGCGTGAACGTCAGGAAGTCCTTGATGGCCTGATCGAGACGCTGGGATTCGCGGAGGATGATGTCCATCAGCTCGAGCGTTTCGCCGCCGGGCTTCAACGAGCCCTTCAGGTATTGGACCGAGCCGCTGATCGCGGCCAGCGGATTGCGCAGCTCGTGCGCCATACCTGCGGCCATCTGGCCGAGAGCCTCCATGCGCTCCTTCAGTCTCATTTGCTGCTCGAGAGCGTAGACCTCCGTCAAATCCTGGAAGGTGAAGATGTAGCCCAACGGCTGGTCGGCGCGGTCCTGGAGAACGGAGACCGCGATGCCGAGGAAGATCCTTGCGCCGGCGGGCGCGACGTAGTGCCTCTCGAATCGAAAGCGGCGCCGTAGGGCGAGTTGCTCGTCGATCTTGGCGAGGAAGCCCGGCTCGAGCCCGAACACGTCCTCGATCGCCGTCCCCTCGACCGCGTCCTGCGCCCGCCCGGTGATCTCCGTGCCGCCGCGGTTCATGAAGTTGACGCGGCCGGCGAGATCGGTCGTGATCAGGCCGCTGTGAATCGACTCGATGATGTTCTCGTTGAGCGCCTGGAGCCTCGCGACCGCCCCCTGGCGCAGATCGAGCTCGCGGGTCTGGGCGCGCACGCGCTCGGCCAGGTGCGAAGCCAGGAGGGCCACCGACACGAAGGCCACCGCATGGACGATGAGGAAATACGAGACGCGCCACGATTCGCTCGGCTCGGCCGGCGCCAGGCCGCCCCCCGCGCCGACCCACCCCGCGCCGTCGAGAACCAGGCCCGCGTAGAGCGTGAAGCAGACGCCCGCCAACGTCACGCCACCGCGGCGCACGAGCAGGAGCGATGCCACCGCGATCGGAAGCAGATAGAGAAACGACATCGGGCTGTCGAGCCCGCCGGTGATGCGGACGAACGCGGTCACGACGAGGGCGTCGCCGATGAGTTGGAGGTAGATGAACGCCGGGGTGCCCTTGAGCCACCGGTCGAGGGATGCGTACAGGAGAACCATGCCGTAGATCACCGCGGCCAGGAGGAACAGCGGCCGCTGCGTCTGGCCGGGCTTCAGGATCAGCTCGATGGCGAAGGCGGAGATCAGGAGCGTGGTCACGGTGACCACCCTCAAGATCATCAGCCAGCGGAGCTGCCGTTCGAGCTCGGAGCGGTTCATCCGCACGCGGGCGGGGCCCCGGCGGGCCCCCACCCTCTCCTTGAGACGGCTCAGCCGATCTTGTTGATGAGATCGAACATGGGCATGTACATCGAGATGACGATGCCTCCAATGACGACGCCGAGGAAGCAGATCATGATGGGCTCGAGCAGCGCCAGCAGGTTGGCGGTCGCTTCGTCCACCTCGTCCTCGTAGAAGTCGGCGATCTTGTTGAGCATCGTTTCGAGCGCGCCGGTCTGCTCGCCGACGGCGACCATCTGGACGACCATCGATGGGAAGACGGTCGTGGCCTTCAGGGGCTCGGAGATCGTCTTGCCCTGCTCGATGCTCTTGCGCGTCTCCATGATCGCGTCCTCGACCACGGCGTTGCCTGCGGTCTTCGCCGTGATCTCCAACGCCTCGAGGATCGGCACGCCCGATGAGATCAAGGTGCCCAGGGTGCGACAGAACCGGGCGACGGCGATCTTCTTGAGGACGTTGCCGAGGACCGGCAGCCTGAGGAGCAGCCCATCGATCTTGCGCCGCCCCGAGTAGGTCTTGTGGTAACGGTGAACGGCGAAGATGGCCAGGCCGACGGCGAGGAAGATCGCCCACCACCACGCGCCGATGAACTTGGAGAGCGCGATCGTGATGCGCGTCGGGAGCGGCAGCTGCGCGCCGAGACCCGAGAACAGGGTCGCGAACGTCGGGATGACCTTCCACAGGATGATCCAGACCACGCCGATCGCGATCAGGATGACGGCCACCGGGTAGACCATCGCGGAGCGGACGGCCGACCGCAGCTTGACGATCTTCTCGATGTACTGGGAGAGACGCTGGAGAATGGTGTCGAGAATACCGCCGGTCTCGCCGGCGGCGACCATGTTGCAGTAGAGGTCGTCGAAGGCCCTCGGGTGCTTCCGGAGCGCATCGGCCAGCGTGGCGCCCGCCTCGATGTCCTGGCGCACCTCGAAGAGGATCTTCTGAAAGACCCGATTGTCCTGCTGGCCGCCCAGGATCTCGAGGCACTGGACCAGCGGCAAGCCCGCGTCGATCATGACGGAAAACTGCCGCGTGAAGACGGCGATCTCTTTTTGGGAGATCCCGCCGCCCATCTTCGGCAGAGCGAATTCCTTGCCCTTCTCGGTGACCGCGGTCACGGTGACCTGCTGCTTGCGCAGCATGGCGATCGCGGCATCCTTGTTCTCCGCCACCAGAACGCCCTCTTGGGCCTTCCCGGCGCGCGTACGGCCTTTCCACGCGTAGTTCGGCATCGTGTCTCCTCCTGCGACCGGCGGGCGCTATCGCCGATCGGCCGGCCGGCGCGCGCCGGCCACCGCGGCGGTTGCGGTCACGGGCGCGTTGATCGTCCCCGCACCGCGATTGATCATGTCCTGCAGCTCGTCCGGATGGGACGACATCGACAGCGCCAGCTGCAGAGTAATCTGCTTCTTGTAGTAGAGGGTGGCGAGGGACTGGTTGAAGGTCTGCATGCCGAACTGAGTCTGGCCGGTCTGCATCGCCGAGTAGATCTGATGGACCTTGTCCTCGCGGATGAGATTCCGGATCGCGGAGTTCGGAACGAGGATCTCGAGGGCGAGCACGCGGCCATGCCCGTTGGCGCGCGGGAGCAGCGATTGGCACATGATCCCTTCGAGAACGAAGGACAGCTGCGCGCGGATCTGAGACTGCTGGTGGGCCGGAAAGACGTCGATGATGCGGTTGATCGTCTGGGCCGCGGAGTTCGTGTGCAGGGTGGCGAAGGTGAGGTGGCCCGTCTCCGCGATGCGCAGGGCGGATTCGATCGTCTCGAGATCCCGCATCTCACCGATGAGGACGACGTCGGGATCCTGGCGCAGAACCGATCGGAGGGCGTTCGCGAACGAGTGCGTGTCGGCGTGCAGCTCGCGCTGATTGACCAGGCACTTCTTGTGCGAGTGCAGGTATTCGATCGGGTCCTCGATCGTCACCATGTGCTCGTGCCGCTCGCTGTTGACCTTGTCGAGCATGGCGGCCAGGGTGGTCGTCTTGCCGGACCCGGTCGGGCCGGTGACGAGGATCAGGCCGCGGGGTTTCTCGCAGAGCGTCGAAACGATGTCCGGGAGACCCAGGTCCTTGAAGTTCCTCATCTCCCACGGGATCGTCCGGAACGCTCCGGCCACGGCGCCACGCTGGAAGAAGACGTTGGCTCGGAAGCGGGCGAGACCCTTGACCCCGAACGAGAAATCCACTTCGAGCGCTTCCTCGAGGCGGTGCTTCTGGCTGTCCGTGAGAACGCCGTAGATGAGCTGCTTCGTCTCCGCGGCGGTCATCGGCGGCAACTGCAGCGGAATCATCTTTCCGTCGATCCGGATCTGCGGCGGGGAATTCGTCGTGACGTGCAGGTCGCTGCCGCCCTGGTCCACGAGCGTCTTCAACAGTTGGTGCATGGTCACGGCCATCGACGTCTCCTCCGCCTCCAGGGCGAGGCCTACAAAACGGTTTCGCGGACGACTTCCTCCACGCTCGTTTGCCCGTCTCGGAGCTTCTGGAGGCCGGACATGCGAAGCGTGACCATTCCCTCTTCGATCCCCTTGCGGCGCAGCTCCATCGCCGACGCGCCGGAGAGAATGAGCTCCCGCAGCTCGTCGGTGATCTCCATCACTTCGAACAGGCCGACCCGCCCGCGGTAGCCCGTGTTGTTGCAATTGGGACAGCCGCGACCCTTGAAGAGGCGCACCTTGCCGGCCTCCTCGATCGGGAAGCCGATCTCGGCGAGAGCCTGCGCGGGGAGCTGGATCTCCTCCTTACAGTCCTTGCAGATCCGGCGGACGAGACGCTGCGCGCAGATCAAGTTGACCGAGGTCGCCACGAGGAACGGCTCGATCCCCATGTTCATCAAGCGGTTGATCGTCGAGGGCGCGTCATTGGTGTGCAGCGTGGAGAGAACGAGGTGGCCCGTGAGCGCCGCCTTGACCGCGATCTCGGCGGTCTCGAAGTCGCGGATCTCCCCCACGAGAATGATGTTCGGGTCCTGGCGGAGGAACGCGCGGAGCGCCGTCGCAAAATTCAGCCCGATTTGCTCCTTCATCTGCACCTGGTTGATGCCGTGAAGGTTGAACTCCACCGGATCCTCCGCGGTCATGATGTTGGTCTCGGGAGTGTTCACCCGCGCGATGGACGAGTAGAGCGTGTTCGTCTTGCCTGATCCTGTCGGGCCGGTGACCAGGACCATGCCGTAGGGCCGCAGGATCTGACGCTCGAATTTGGAGAGGGACTCGGGCTCGAACCCCAGCCGGGTCATGTCGAGCACGAGGTTGTCCTTGTCGAGCAGCCGCATGACGATCTTCTCGCCGAACAGCGTCGGGAGCACGGAGACGCGGTAGTCCATCTCCTTCGTCTTCCCCTGCAGCTTCATCTTGATCTTGATGCGCCCGTCCTGCGGGAGGCGCCGCTCCGAGATGTCGAGCTTCGCCATGATCTTGAGCCGGCTCGTGATGGCGTCCTTGAGCTTCATCGGCGGATGCATGATCTCGTAGAGCACGCCGTCGACGCGGAACCGGGCGCGGAAGTCCTTCTCGTACGGCTCGATGTGGATGTCGGACGCGCCCTTCTTGATCGAGTCCGTCAAGATGATGTTGACCAACCGGACGACGGGCGCCTCTTCCGAGACGTGCTCGAGCTTGTGGATGTCGATCTCTTCGTCCTCATCCATCAGCTCGAGCGCCTCGGTGTCCTGCTCGGCCATCTGGTCCATGACCTTCTTGAGCTCGAGGGCGTGGGAAGACCCGTAGTACTTCTCGATGGCTTCGCGGATCGCGATCTCGCTCGCGACCACCGGCTCGACGTTGTAGCCGGTCATGAATTTGATGTCGTCCATCGCGAAGACGTTGGTCGGATCGGCCATCGCGATCGTCAACGTCGCGCCGGTCCGGTTGACCGGGAGCACGAGATACTTCTGCGCGACCTCGGACGGCACGAGGTGGATGACCGATTCGTCGATCTCGAAATGCCGCAGATTGATGGAGGGGACGCCGTACTGGTCGGAGAGGAGCTGCGTGATGTCGTCCTCTTTGACGAACCCCATTTTCACCAGATTGAAGCCGAGCTTGCCCCCGCTCTTCTTTTGCGCCTCGAGAGCTTCCTGGAGCTGAGCCTGGGTGATCATCCCGGCCTTCAGGAGCATCTCTCCGAGTTTCACAGCCATGGTTGCCCCGGCCCTCCGAGGAACATCGCGAAAAACAGCGACGCCTCTAGTCGTTGTGCCCCGCGGTAACTATGACCTCACAATGCAGACATCTAGGTGACCTTGTTCGAGGCGCCGGATCGAATCTAGGTCCCGTGAAAATTATTGTCAAGGAAGCCGGGGCGCTGACAGTTTGGGGCACACAACCCCGGAAGATTCGGCCGTTTCGGGACTATCTGCAGACGGAGTAGGGAAGGGCCGATCGAGCTAGTCGCCGACCTTCTTGGCGGGGACCAGGAAACGGTCCATGAATCGGGTGGAAAGCCGGCCTCGGACGAAATCCTCGTCGGTCAGAATACGCTGCTGCAGTTTGACGTTGGTCTTGATCCCTTCGACGACGAACGATTCGAGCGCCCGCCGCATTCTCAGGATCGCCTCTCCGCGGGTGTTTCCGTGGGCGACGACCTTGGCGATCATGGAGTCGTAGAACGGCGGGATGAACGCCTCCGCGTAGCACGCGGTATCGACCCGAATTCCCGGGCCACCAGGGACGTGAAACGTCCGGATCTTGCCCGGTGAAGGGGCGAATGTGTCCGGGTCCTCCGCGTTGATCCGGCACTCGATGGCGTGCCCCTGGATCTTCAGATCGTCTTGGCTGAAGGAGATCGGCTCTCCAGCCGCGATGCGGATCTGCTCCTTGATCAGATCGATCCCCGTCACCATCTCCGTGACGGGATGCTCGACCTGGATCCTCGTGTTCATCTCGATGAAGTAGAACTCCCCCGTCACATCGAGGAGGAACTCGATCGTGCCGGCGTTCACATAGTTGACCGCACGGGCCGCGCGGAGCGCCGCATCCGTCATCCGGGCTCGAAGCTCGGCGTCAAGGGCGGTCGACGGGGATTCCTCCAACAGTTTCTGGTGGCGGCGCTGGATGGAGCATTCGCGCTCGAACAGGTGGATCAAATTGCCGTGGGTGTCCCCCAGGACCTGGATTTCGACGTGCCGCGGCTGCATGAGATACCTCTCCATGTAGACGTCGGGGACGCCGAACGCCGCCAGCGCCTCGTTGCTCGCCGCCTCGAGATTGCGCTGCAGCTCGTCGGGCTCCATGACGACGCGCATACCGCGACCGCCACCCCCCGCGGCGGCCTTGATCAGGACCGGATAGCCGATGCGGTCCGCTGCGTCGCGCGCCTGGTCCTCGCCCGCGATCACCCCGCCGCTCCCGGGGACGGTGGCGACGCCGGCCTCGCGGACGGTGCGAATCGCCTCCGCCTTGTCCCCCATGCGCCGGATGACGTCCGGGCTCGGGCCGATGAACGTCAGCCCGACCTCGCGACACACTTCGGCGAAGTGGGCGTTCTCGGAGAGGAAGCCGTAGCCGGGGTGCACGGCCTCGGCTCCGGTGATCTCGGCGGCCGACAGGACGGCGGAGATGTTGAGGTACGAATCGCGGCTGGCCGGGGGGCCGATGCACACGTCTTCGTCGGCGAACTTGACGTGCAGGGCGTCGTTGTCCGCCGTCGAGTGGACCGCCACGGTCTTGATGCCGAGCTCCTTGCAAGCCAAGATGACCCGCAGGGCGATCTCCCCGCGATTGGCGATCAGGATCTTGCGGAACACGGGGCGGTCTCCGGCGCCGCTAGGACGCCATCGGCCGCAGCCGGAACAGGACCTCGCCGAACTCGACCGGCTGACCGTTCGCCACGAGGATCTCGACGACCTCCGCGTCCATCTCGGCCTCGATCTCGTTCATGAGCTTCATCGCCTCGATGATGCAGAGCACCTGACCCTTCTTGACCTTGCTGCCCGGCTCGACGAACGGCGGAGCGCCCGGGCTCGGCTGGCGGAAGAACGTCCCGACGATCGGCGACGTCATGTTCACCAGACCCGGTGCGGCGGCCTCGGCGGACGGAGCTGCGCTGGGGGCCGCGGCCGGGAGCGGCTCCGGGGTCCCGAACCCGATGGGGGACGGCGCGGAAGCGACGGCCGTGATCGGTTGCGGTGCAGGCCGGACCGCGGCGTCGCCGGCCGGTGCATCCACGGCGCGGGGGGCTTTCTGGAGCTTGAGCTTGAAGCCGTCCCGCTCGAGCTCGAACGTGACGAAGTTCGACTTCGCGATGAGGTCGATCAGCTCCTTGAGCTCTTTGCCTTCCAAGAACACTCCTTCGGCGACCGGAGAGGCTACCAGCCGGAGCCCGATCAGATCAACTCGGGCTCGAGCGCGGCCGCCGCCTTGCGAAGCTCGTAACGCGCGCGACCGAGGCTGCCTGCGGGGTCGAGCACCGACGCGAGGAAGTACTCGCTGGTCACCGCTCTCACCGCCGCCTGCCCATTCGGGCCCAACGAGGCGATCTCCAGCGGCGGAACGAGGCCGGCCTCCCGGTGCGCCGCCGCCACGCGGCGGAACGCCTCGGCGAGCGCGGCGGCGACGACGTCGGGCGCTGGGCCTCCGCCGGCGACGGCCGATGACACGACGACGCCGTCCGAGCCCGCCAAGAGGACGCAGCGGGCGCCGTCGACCTGGACGAGGACCGCTCTCACGACGTCATCGATCATCCCACGCTCTCCGGTTCCGGTCGGTGCGCGCGAGCCACGTGGACAACCGCTCCCGCCGGGCACGCGGCGAGCCGCGAGCCAGCTCGTCGCGAAAGAGGCGGGTCAGCTCGCCCGGCGTCGCGGGCGTCGCGACGCCCACCGTCCGATCCGACGGCTCGCGGTGAGCGACCGTGACGCGATCCGCGAGCTCCGCGAGCAGACCGCGCGCTTCGGAGTCGTCCGGATCCGAATCGAGCATACCGCGGAGGATTCTCGCGGCGCCCGCGACGTCACCTTGCCGCGCGCGCAGCCGCGCGTGCGTCAACGTCGCGAACGATCCCTCGAAGCGGGCGCCCACCGAGCCCTCCTCCCAAAGTGAAACGGCCCCTCCGCGCAGCGCGCGAAGGGGCCGAGGATAGCAGGCGCGGATCGCGTTCGCGGCCCGCAGGAACCTACAAGCAGTCGTTGACCGCCAGTGTTCCGCCCACCGGATCCGAGGCGATGGTGTCCCCGGACACGGTGACCCCGCGCACCTGGATCGAGAGCGAGGCGGTGTGGCCGGCGCGCGTGCCCAGCGGTCCGCCCGAACTCAGCACCGTCGAGTTGGCCAGAGGAAACTGTGCCGACACCGAGCCGCCTGCAGGGACCGTGCCGCCGATGCCGAAGACCTGCCCGCCGAGGGCCGCGCCATCGTCCCAGACGTAGTCGACGGTGACGCTCTGCAGGGTGATGTCGTTGAAGGGCGCGTCCGAGCCTGTGGCCAGGGCGTTCTTCGGCTTGTTCTTGAGGCTCGCGGACGCGTTCGTGATCGTAAAGATGCAAGTTCCCGTGTTCGGCCCGCTCGTGCTTGTCGTGCCTTGGATGGGCGGAATCTGAAGCGTGTCGACCTCGAGCACGACGTTGGGCTCCTTGTCGATGTGCCCGTTGCAGGCGGCCATCCAGCCCAAGCCTGCGAGAATCAACGTCCGAGCGATGAGTTTCCTGGCGATGCGCATGACAGCCTCCGCTAACCGATCTTGACGATCTTGGGAGTGAGGAAGATCAGGAGCTCGCGGTTCTCGTTCGTGATGCTACGCGTCTTGAACAGCCAGCCCAAGCCGGGAATCTTCCGGAACCAAGGCACGCCGACCTCGCTCTGGCCTTCGTTGATCGTGAAGATCCCGCCGATGACGGCCGTGCCGCCGTCGGCTACCAGGATCTTCGTCTGCGCCCGTTGGGTCTTGATCGGCGGCACGCCGCCGACCGAGGGAACGACGAAATCCGGCGAGTTGTTCTCGACGGTCACGTCCATCGCGACGGTGCCGTCGGCGGTGATCTGGGGCGTGACGGCGAGTCGGAGCGACGCCGACACGAACTCCACGTGAATCTCGGTCGCCGTCGTGCTCACCACGGGGATCCGGACGCCCTGCTCGATCTCGGCGCGCTCGTTGTTCTGCGTCGCGATCTTCGGCGACGAGAGGACGCGGCCCCGCCCCTCGCTCTCGAGATCGGACAGCGCGATGTCGAGGGTGAACGAGTCCAGAATGTTGCCGAAGGAGAAGGCCAGCGTCGACGCCGTTCCGGCCCCGGGCAAATTGAGGCCGTACTTCGCGGACGCGTTCGCCGGGAAGGCGAGGCCCGTTCCGGTCCCCCGGCTCGCATCGGCGATCGCGTTGAACCCCCACTTGATGCCCAGGTCCTGGGAGAACGACTTGGAGGATTCGACGATCCGGGCTTCGATCATGACCTGCGGCGTCTCCGAATCGAGCGTGGAGATCAGCTGATCGAGGGGTTGGAGCTTCTTCGGAATGTCGCTGATGATCAGCGCGTTGGTGCGCTTGTCCACGATGACCTTGCCTCGCGTCGAGAGAATGCCGCCTTCACGGATCACCTTCGCGACGTCGTCAGCCTTCGCGTAAGAGACCGTGCGCGTGATCGTGATCGGCTCGACCTCGAGGTCCTTGGCCTCCTTCAGTTGCTTCCGCTGCGCGGCCTCGGCGGCCAGCTTGGCCGTTGGGGCGATCCGGACGACGTTGTTCTCGAACTGCTTGTCCAGCCCATTGTTCTTGAGAATGATGTCGAGAGCCTGGTCCCAAGGAGTGTTGTCGAGAACGATGGTGACCTTCCCTTCGACCGACGGATCCAGCACGAAGTTCAGACCCGATATCTCGTGGAAGAGGCGGAAGATCTGCTTGACGTCCGTGTCGACCAGATTGAGGGAGATCTTCTTCCCCGTGTAGTTCGCGTTTTCCGTGACGATCGCCTTCGTCTCGAAGCTTGCCGGCGTGGTCGGCACGGGATTCATCCCGGCAGGCGGCTGCTCCGCGCCCAGCGCCGGCGCCTTGAGCAGCTTATCGATCGTATCCGCGGAGACCGCGCGCGTCGCGGGCGGGTCGACCGGCTTGGCTTCCGAGACTTTCGTCTCGGCGGCCTGGCTCAGGGCGGAGGGCGGCGCGGGGTCGACCACCGGCGCATCGGTCCCTTTCGCGGAGGCCGTCTCGACCGGCGCGACGTCGCCGCCGCTTCCGAAGGCAATCTTCAACCCCTCGTCGGCCCGCTCGATCTGATACGGCACCGGTCCGTCCAGGTCGACGACGACGCGGGAGATCGGCTCCGGCGAGCGCCGGAACTGTCCGGCGCGCACACGGAGAACTCCTCCCTGGTCGACCGGAACCTGGTTTCGATCGACGCGGCTCACCGTTCCCTTGAGATCGATCACCAGACGCTGCGGGTTCTCGAGCTCGAGGGTGGTGTACGCGAGCGGACCGGAGCCGGCCAGCGTCACCACGGGGCGGCCCGCGCCGTCGCGGCCGACGGTCACGTTCCGAAGCTCCGAGGAGGCCGGAACCGCGCTGGGCATCGCTGCGGCGGCCGACGGTGTCTCGGAGCCCGCAGCGGGCTCGGCGGTTCTCGCCTGGAAGGCGCTGCTGGCCAGCACGAGCGCGGTCAGCGCCGCCAGCGACCACTTGCCGTACTTACTCATTGGCCTTCTCCTCGCCCTGCGGGACCAGCCTCTTCACGACGTCCCGGTAGGGCTTGATGAGTCTCGGATCGTCGACCTGCTGGCGAAAGGTCACGCTGCCCGCCGCCGGATCGATGGCGATCACGCTTCCGTCGTAGATCTCGTCGCCCACGTGAAGGAAATAACCCTTGTTGTCGGTTCCCATGACCACCGCGATGTTGCCGCCCGTCGTGTCGCGAACAATGCCCGTCAGCTCGAGCTCGACGACGAGCATCCCGGCGACCCCGCGCGGCCGCGGACCCTTGCGGCGGATGGCGGCTTCTTCGTAGAGCGAGCGGAATGGGTCGCGCCGCCCTCCCGGGTCATAGGAGAACTGCCGCCCCGAAAGGAGATCCTCCTGCTGGCGCAGGATCGTCTCGACGGTTTGCTGCCCTTCCTTCTGCTTGGCTTCGGCCTCAGCCTTCGCCGCATCGGCCTGGGCCTTCGCGGCATCCGCCGGGCTCGGCGACGGCGCGGGCTTGTTCGCCCCCCGCGCCGGAGCCGCGAGCCCAGCCGCCAGGATCAGCGCAGCGACCGCCGTCCAAAAGCCCCAGTGCCGCTTCATGGGTGGGCCTCCTGGGGCGCGGCTTTGTCGTCGTAGACGAAGGTCGTCGCCGTGAAGCTGGCGCGAATCGTCTTGTCGCCGCCGCCCGAGTACGCGTTCATGCGAAGGTTGTCGACGTTGATGATTCGGGAGTACTTGCTGACCCGGTCGAGGAAGATGCCGAGGTCGTGATAGCGGCCGACGACATCCATCTCGATCGGAAACTCCTTGTAGAAGTCCACCGGATGCAGAGCGCCGGGCGCGAACGTCTTGAGGCCCAGATTCGACTGATCGGTCATGTTCTTGATCCACCGAAGCAGGTCACCGGTCTCGGTGTCCGTCGGTAGGATCTGCTGGATGTCGCCGAGCTTACGCTGGAGATTGGCGACCTCCTGCTCGAACTCGGGAAGCTTCTGTTCGATGGCGCGGCCCTCGACGATCTTCGCGTTCAGGTCGGTCAGCTCGGCGTTGATCGCGCGGATCTCGTCCCCTTTCTCCTTCAGGTTCGGATAGAGGTAGTACGCAATGCCGACGATGCCGGCGGCGATCGCGACCATGACGAGCACCTGTCCCCAGAACGGCAGTCTTTCGAGCATGTGTTGGCTCCTCGCTTCCCGCTAGCCCTGGGGGGGACGCGGCGCCGCCGCGGCCGCGGCACCGGCATCGGTCGCGGCCGTCGCGCCCGGAGGCGCGTAGCGGCAGGTCAGGCTGAACGAGACCCCTTCCGAGATCTCGGCCGTCTTGCCGAGCACGACCTCGGTGAATTGTCCCGAGGCGCGGAGATTGTCGTAGAGGTTGGAGACGGCGTTGTAGGTCGTCGCCTTGCCGACGATGGAGATCGCGTTGGCGCTCGCCGTCAGGGAGTCGAGCCACATGAACTCGGGCAGGTTGCGCGACACCTGATCCAGAATGTGAACCGGCACGGCCTGCTTCTTCTTCAGCTCCGTGATCAGATTGATCTTGCGCTCGAGCAGCTCCTTCTGCTTCTTGAACGCCTCCGCCTTCTTCCGCACCTCCTCGAGGCGCTTGAGCTCGATTTCCGCCGCGACCTTGGCCTGCGTGACGCGGTTCAGCTCGGAGACGCGGGCCCAGGACCAGAACGCGGCAACGACGACGCCGAAGACGAGGATCCCCGCCAGAATCAGGTTCTGGCTCCCCCCCATCTCGAATTTGAACGAGGAGGCGGCCTTCGCTTTCGCCGCCTTGCGCTCGGCCAGAAGGTTGATCTTGATCATGACGCTAGTCCCCCATCTTTCTGAGGGCGAGCCCGACCGCGACGGAGGCGGTCGGCGTCATCTCGTTGAGCACCTCGGCCGGAATGTCGCGGCCCGCCGGCTGGATGCGCCGGAAGGGGTTCATCAGCTCCACCTGCGTGTGGAGCCTCTCCCCGAGCGCCTCCTTCAGGTGGATCACCTGAGCCGAGCCCCCGGTGACGTAGAGGCGGTCGAGGGACTCGTCCGTGGCGGAGATCTGCTTGAAGAAGTCGAGCGTCTTCTGGATCTCCGTCCCGACGTCCTCGTTCACCGCCGAGAGGATCGGCAGCACGCGCTCGTACGGAATCCCCTCGAGCTCTTCTCCTCGCTTCAGCTTCTCCGCTTGGACCGCGGAGAGATTCAGCTCCTTTTGGATCGCGTCGGTGTACTGGTTGCCGCCGACGTTGATGTCGCGCCAGTACACGGAGGTGCCGCCATGGAGCACCGTGATCGAGCTGACGGCGGCGCCGACGTCGACCAGGGCGATGATCTGGTGAGGCTCGAACTCGTAGTTGGCCTCGAAGGCGTTTTGGAGCGCGAACGCGGCGATGTCGACGGCGACGGTCTGCAGCCCCGCCTGCGTGATCACGCTCGTGTAGTCGTTGATCTTGTCCTTTTTCGCCGCGGCGAGCAGGACGTCCATGTTCCCCTCGCCGGACAGGGACGAGCCCTCGAGGATCTGGTAGTCGAGGTTGACGTCGTCGATGTCGAAGGGGATGTACTGCTCGGCTTCCCAGTGGATCGACTCCGCGAGCTCCGCGGTCGTCATGACCGGGAGGCTGATGCGTTTCACGATGACGGAATGTCCCGAAAGCGCCGTGGCGACCTGCGTCGTCTTGATCTTGAGACGCTGGAACAAGCGCTGGATCGTCTCGATGACCAGCTGGGAGTCCATGATCGCACCGTCGACGATCGCCTCGGCCGACAGGGACTCGGAGCCGATCTTCGCGAGCTGGAATCCCCGTCCCTTCCCGAGATCCTTGAGTTCGACGACCTTGATCGAGCTGTCCCCAATATCCAAGCCGACCAGATTCCTGCTTCGTCCGAAGAGCATGTCCGTCCTCGCGGTTGAAGCGGCCCCGGGCGGGCCGAATCCCCCTTCCCCAGGTGGAGCTTTAACCTAAGTCACTGATTCCCGGAGAGTCAAGAAAAAACGCCTGCGGGCTAGGCGAACCCTGAATGGACGCCTTCGAACAAATTTACGCATGCCCATGCCCGCCCTCATGCCTCCTCGGCTGCCGATTCGCGCACCGGCAGCGTCGGGATTGTCCGGACCTTCCGGTTCCGGCGCGGGGCCTAATATAAAGGCGGAAAATCCGAAAGCAACCGTAATCGGCGAGGCGCTTGACAGCCTTCGAGGGGCCCTCTAGCATCCTGCGTCATTTCCCGAGTTAGCAACCCAGAATCAAGGGCTTCCGAAGGGTGACCCATGGCTCGCGAATGTGAGATCTGCGGCAAGAAGACGATGTACGGGAAAAACGTCTCCCACGCGCACAACGTCAGCTCCCGGACCTTCATGCCGAACCTCAAGCGCGTTCGCGTGCGGATCCCGGGTGGGAACGGCAGGCGTGCTCGCCTCTGCACGCGCTGCCTCCGCTCGGGAGCGGTGCTGAAGGCGGTCCGCTAGCCTGACCCGTTCTCAGCGGTCGCGATCGCCTCGATCTCCACGAGCGCGTTTCGCGGCAGTCGTGACACCTCGACGCACGCCCGTGCCGGCTTCTCGTCGGTGAAGAACTCGCCGTAGACGCGGTTCATCGCCTCGAAGGTGCCGAGATCCTCGAGGTACACCGTGGCCTTGAGGACGCGAGCCAGGCCGCTCCCCGCGGCCTCCAGGATCGCCGCGAGATTGCGCATCGCCTGCCGCGTCTGATCCTCGATTCCGCCGTCGATCATCGCACCCGTCGCCGGGTCGATCGGGATCTGACCGGACACGAAGACGAGGTCTCCCGCCCTCACGCCTTGCACGTACGGCCCGATCGCCTTCGGAGCCGTCTCCGTGCTGATCGTCGTCCTCTTCACGTTCCCCTCCCCGCGCGGCTCAGCGCGAAATCCTCTCCACGTCACGAACTCCGTCGATCTTTCGCAGACGACCGATGACGCGCTCCATCTGCTGCCGGTCCGACACCGCCATGACGATCGTCACGCGCGCATCCGCGGCATCGAAGGTTTTCGCCTCGACGTTGCGGATGTTCGCCTTCTCGTCGGCCACGGCCGAAACGATCTTTGCCAGCAGCCCCTGCCGGTCGTCGACGTTGACCGCGAGCTTGACGTCGAACAGCGCCCCGGGAGAGCCGTCGACGTCCCATTCCACATCGATGCGCCGCTCCGGGTCGAACATCAGCGCGCGGACGTTCGGGCAGTGCACCGAGTGCACGGAGACGCCTTTGCCCCGCGTGATGTACCCGACGATCTCCTCACCGCGGACCGGATTGCAACACCTCGCGAGGATGATCATCATGTCGTCCATCCCGCGAACCTTGACCCGGCGCTCCCCCAGGCCCAGGGCCTTCTTCACGACCCGCGCGACGACTCCTTCCGTCTTCGGCCTGAGCTCGGCGCCGGGCAGCAGAGTCGACAGGACGGACTTCGGGGTGACCTTGCCGTACCCGACTGCGGCGAAGAGGTCGTCGAGCCCGGCGAAACCCAGCTTCTTCAACGCCTCGGCCGCTCCCGGGGCTTCGAGCACCTCGCGGGGCGAGAGCCGGAACCTGCGGAGCTCCTTTTCGACGAGCTCGCGTCCAAGCGCCGTGGACTTCTCGCGTTCGTTGGCGTTCAGCCACGCGCGAATCTTGCCCCGCGCTCGCGAAGTCTTGACGAGCGACAGCCAGTCGCGGCTCGGGTGAGCGTTCGGGTGCGTGAGGATCTCGACGATGTCGCCGTTCCCGAGGGGCGTTCGAAGGGCGACGAGCCGCCCGTTGACCTTGGCGCCCGACAGCCTGTGGCCGACCTCGGTGTGGATCGCGTACGCGAAGTCGATTGCGGTCGCGCCGCGGGGGAACGAGAGCACTTTGCCCTTGGGGGTAAAGGCGTACACCTCGTCGGGGTAGAGGTCGACCTTGACCATCTCGAGGAACTCGCGGGGATCCTTGGTCTCTTGCTGCCACTCGAGGATGTGGCGCAGCCACGCCACGCGCTCCGCCTCGGCGCCTCCCGTTTTCGCGTGCTCCTTGTACTGCCAGTGCGCGGCGACGCCTTCCTCGGCGATCCGGTGCATCTCGTGCGTGCGGATCTGAACCTCGAACGGCTGGCCCACGTCGGTCATCACGGACGTGTGGAGGGACTGATACATGTTGGGCTTGGGAATGGCGATGAAGTCCTTGATCCGCCCGGGCACCGGCCGCCAGATCGAATGGACGATGCCGAGCGCGCCGTAGCAGTCCTTGACGGAATCCGTCAGGATTCGGAACGCGACGTAGTCGTAAACCTGATCGACGTCGATCTTTTGCCTCCGGATCTTGCGGTGGATCGACGACACGCTCTTGATGCGGCCGAAGATCTTGGCCTTGATGCCCGCGTCCGACAGAGCCGTCTCGAGCTTGCGCCGGATCTCGGCGATGAAGACGTCGGCTCCCTTGCGCTTGACCTCGAGCGCATGGACGAGGGCGGCCGTGGCGTCGGGCTCCAGGAACCGGAGCGAGAGATCCTCGAGCTCCGTCTTGATGCGCCCCATGCCGAGCCGGTTCGCCAGGGGGGCATAGATCTCGGCCGTCTCGCGCGCGATCCGTTCCTGCTTGTCCCGGGGGAGATGCTCGAGCGTCCGCATGTTGTGGAGACGGTCCGCCAGCTTGACGAGGATCACGCGGATGTCGTCCACCATGGCAAGGATCATCTTGCGGAGGTTCTCCGCCTCCTCCTGCTCGCGGCTCGCGAACTGCAGCTTCGAGATCTTCGTGACGCCGGCGACGATGTGCGCGACGTCGGCGCCGAAATAGTCGGCGACCGTCTCGATCGTCGTCAGCGTGTCTTCGACGACGTCGTGGAGGAGGCCGGCCACGATGCTCGCCGTGTCGAGCTCGAGCTGGGCCAGGATGTAGGCCACCTCGATCGGGTGGATGAGATACGGCTCGCCGGAGCGGCGGACCTGGGAGCGGTGCTCTCGGGCGGAGAAGATGTAGGCCCGCCGAAGCAGGTCCAGGTCCGCGGCAGGGTTGTAGGCCTCGACGCGGTCCAGAACCTCTTCGAAGCGGCGCACCACGATCGATCCCCCTCGAACAGGGGATTATAGGGCCCGCTCCTTTCGCTACTTTTTCAGACCTTGCCGGCGCGGACCTTCTTGGCGACGACCTTCGGGGCCGGAGCGGCGGCCTTCTGCTTCGCGCGGGCGCCCAGCCACTCCTGCCACACGACGAGGATCGGCGAGGCGATGTAGATCGACGAGTACGTGCCGACGACGATGCCGATCACCATGACGAACGAGAAGTCCCGCAACGCCGGGCCGCCGAGCGCGAACAGGAACGCGCAGACGATCCAGGTGAGCAGGGACGTCAGGATGGTCCGCGACAACGTCTGATTCATCGAGACGTTGATGAGATCGGGAAGGTTGGCCACCGTTCCGCCCTTGGCCCTCAGGTTCTCCCGAATCCGGTCGAAGATGACGACGGTGTCGTTGACCGAATAGCCGACTAGCGTGAGAAACGCCGCGACGACCGGCAGGCTCATTTCGTAGCCGAGGAGCGAGAACAACCCGAGCGTGATGATCGTGTCGTGCACGAGGGCGACGACGGCCGCGAGGCCCCACTGGAACTCGAACCGAATCCAGATGTAGATCAGCATGCCGGCCATCGAGCCGAGGACGGCACCCAGCGCTTTCTTCACCAGCTCCCGGCCCACCGTCGGTCCGATGTAGGCCTGGCTCCTCACGACGAATGCGTTCTCGCCCTGGGCCGCTTTCAACGAGGACACGACGCGCGGGGCGAGGTCCTGATCCTTGGCTCCCGGAACGAGCGGGACGCGAATGTAGATCTCGTGGTTCTCGACTTTGCCGATCGTGGTGACGAGCGAGCCTTCGAAGCCCGCCTTTCCCAGAGCGCCGCGGACGGAGCCCAGGTCCGGCGTGCTCGTGTACTGGAGCTGGACCTCGGCGCCCCCTTTGAATTCGAGCCCGCGCTTGATCCCCTTCGTCCCGAGGATGACGAGCGAGATCGCGACCAGCGTGAGAGAGACGCCGACCCACATGCGCCGCTTGCCCATGAAATCGATCTTCGGATTGTGAAAGATCTCGAACACGATCGCCTCCCTCAGATGCTCAGCGACTCGACGTTGCGACGGTCGCCCAAGACGAGGTCGTAGATGACCCGGGAGACGAACACCGCGGTGAACATCGAAAACGCCAGACCGATGACGAGCGTGACCGCGAAGCCCCGCACCGGACCGGTTCCGTAGGTGAAGAGGAAGAAGGCCGACACGATCGTCGTCACGTGCGTGTCGACGATCGTTCCGAACGCTCGCGAGAACCCCTGGTCGATGGCGGTGCGAACCGCCTTCCCGAGCCTGAGCTCCTCGCGGATCCGCTCGAAGATCAACACGTTCGAATCGACCGCCATGCCGACCGTCAGGATGAGACCTGCGATACCGGGAAGGGTCAGGGTCGACCCGAAATACGCCATGGCGCCGAGCACGAGGATGACGTTCATCAGGAGTGCGATCACGGCGTTGACGCCGGACAGCCGGTAATAGATCAGCATGAACACGGCGACCCCGATGAACCCGAGGAGCGACGCGGTGACCCCCGCCTTGATCGAGTCCCGGCCGAGCGACGGCCCCACGGTCTTCTCATCGATGATCGTCACCGCGGTGGGGATCGCGCCCGAGCGCAGCTTGAGCGCGAGGTCCTCCGCGGCTTTCACGTCGAATCGCCCGGAGATCTGCCCTCGATCGCTGATGACGTCGTTGATGACGGGCGCCGAGATCACGACCTTGCCCTTGGCGGAGCCGAGGACGATCGCCATCTTCTTTCGAAGGTTCTCGCGTGTCGCCGCCTGGAATCGCTTGCCCGCTTCGGGAGAGAGAACGAAATCGACGACGTTCCGGTTCATGTTGTCGTTGCCCCGGCGGGCGGAGCGGAGATCGTTGCCGACGACCGCGGCGATCGACTGCAGCGGCCACCAAAACTCGGTCTTCGTGCCGTTCGAATCGACGTAGATCTCCGGTACCAACTCGACGTTGGGCGGAACGTTGCCGCCGAGCATCTGGACCATCGCGTCCTTGGTCGCCGGCGGCCGCCAGGTCTCGAAGTCGGTCACGCCCTGGGGGTAGGCGACCGCCTTCCACTCGAGCACAGCCTGATCCTGAAGGACGCCCTTGGCGCGCTCCGGGTCCTCGAGGCCCGGGAGCTCGACGACGATCCGGTCCCCCGAGCTCCCCTGCTTCTGGATGATCGGCTCCTTGACGCCCAGCTCGTCCACGCGCTGCCTCAGCACGGTCAGCGTGGTGTCCACCGAGGTGGCCTCGACCTGCTGACGGATCGAGTCGGGGATCCGGATCGCCCAGTCGCTTCCCGCCGGGGTCACGTTCCAGCGGGGCACGATGGTGTCGAGGATCTCCCGGAGGTCGGCCGCACGGCCCGAATCCGTGCCCTGGATGTCGAAGCCGGACCCGTTCGCCGCCGACGTGATCGCGGAGTAGGGGAGCCCCTTCTCTTTCATCATCTGGCCGATGCGATTGATCGCGAGGTCGATCTCGCTCTTGACCGCCGCCGAGGTCTCCACCTGGAGCACGAGGTGCGAGCCGCCCTGCAGATCGAGTCCGAGGTTGATCTTGTCTTTCGGCGGATAGAACAGCCAGACGGAGGCGGCGATGGCTCCTCCGATGAGCAGGAGTCTCCAGGTTATGGCTTTCGGCATACGATGCGTCTCCCCTCCCTGGCGCGCGGACTACTCGGGCTGCTTCACGGTCGTGATCGATGCCTTTTCGACATCGACGCGTACCTGGTCCGCGATTCTGACTTGAACGGTTGCCTCGGCTACGCCGACGACGGTCGCGTGGATCCCTCCGGCGCAGACGACCTTGTCTCCCGGCTTCAACGCCTCGAGAAGCTTGGCATGGGCCTGCTGCCGGAGGCGCGTCGGACGGATCAACAAGAAGTAAAAAACCACGAACACCAGCGCGATGGGAACCATCTGGATGAGGAAGCTTCCGGCCTGCGGCTGGCTCCCCGGCGGTGGAGTCGCCATCGCGAGAATCCAGGGACTGGCGCTCACCATCGAACCCTCGTGTTCACAACAGCGCGGGGCGAAAGTCGGGATTCTGACCCAGCCCACGAAAGGCGTCAAGGATCGGGGCCACGGCCGATCGCGGCCATGAGCCTCCCTGTCCCCGCGCCTTCCGCGCGAGCGGAGAAAAAGAGGTCGTTGCGGCACCGGGTGCACCAGGGCGCCCCATGAATCGCCTCGCCCGGGATTCCGGCCGCGGTGAGCTGTCCGCGGAGAGCGGCGTGCAGGTCGACCGAGCTGCGGCCGGCTCGGCTCTTCGTCACGAACGAGGCCGTCCCACACGTCGCGGCGAGCGCCGCGACGACCTCCTCGCCGACCTCGTAGCAGCACCCGAGAATCGCGGGCCCGAGCGCCGCGACGAGCTCCCGCGACTTGACTCCCCGCCCGGCGAAACGATCGACGGCGGCGGTGCCGATCCCCGCGCCGATTCCCCGCCATCCGGCGTGGACCGCCGCCGACGCCCGGCCGAGTCGGTCGGCGAGGAGGAGGGGGATGCAATCCGCGGTGCGCACGGCAGGAACCGGATCGTCCAGCCCGCGGGTCGCCGAGATCGCGCCGTCGGCCTCCGGGGGGCGTGCTGCGAGAGCCGCGGTCACGATCGCGGCGCCGTGCACCTGTCGGAGGATCATCGGCGGCGACGCGCCGAACCCCGCGGCGCGCATGAAGGCCCATCGGCGCGCGAGCGTGTCTTCCGTGGCGTCCTCGGCCGGCCCGAGGTCGAATCCCGCCCCACCGTGAGCGACACGCGTGGAGAACGCATGGACGAGGCCCGGAATCGTATCGAGCGCGGCGCAGCGCGCGAGCAGGATGCCGTCGCGCTCCTCGAGACGCCACATCGGCGGGGCTTGACCGTCCGCCTATTTGACCGTCGAGAGGCTCTTCACCGTGGCCTTGATCTCTCCGGCGTCCTTCGCGGTCGGGCTGAGGTCCACGTACTTCTGAAGCTCCTTCCGCGCCCCGACCATGTCGCCGGTGCGGAGCAGGGCGAAGCCGAGGTCGCGGTGCGCCAGGGCGTAGTCGGGCTTCAAATCGATCGCCTTGCGGAAAGCTTCGATGGCCTTGTGATGGTCGGCCTCCGTGGCGTCGTCGCGATTCTCGATGACGACCCCAAGGTTGTAAAACGTCCGATGCGCGTTCGAGGGATCGAGCGCGACGACCTTGTTCAGGACCTCTTCCGCTTTCTTCGGCTGCTTGTTCCGGTTGTAAAGGTCTGCCAGCGCCACCAGAGCCTCGGTGTTGTCGGGTTTCGTTGCGACCACTTTCTCGTTGAGCGCGATCGCCTCGTCGATTCTCCCGGCGTTCGCGGCGACCGCCGCCGCGCGCTCCATCACCTTGGCGTTGTCGGGCTCGAGCTGCTGGGCCTTGGCGATGCTGTCCGCCGCCTTTTCCGGAAGGCCGCGCGCCAGATAAATGTCGGTCAGCGTGACGAGCGGCGCGGCCTTGGTCGGCGCGGCCTGAGCCGCCTTGTTGGCCTGGATGGTCGCCTCACCCTGGCGGTCGAGCTTCAGCAGGACTTTGGCGAACACGTCGCGGCGCTCCCAGTCGTCCGGCTTCTCGTCGATCGCCTTCTTGAAAAGGTCGACCGATCCTTCCGCGTCTCCCGCGCGAACCTTGTCGAGAGCCTGGGTGTACGAGTCGGCGGCTCCGGCCGAAGCCGCTCCCGGGGCGACGACGGGCGCTGTCTCCGCGGCGGCGCCTCCCGGGGCCGGCAGGGGGACCACGGAATCGGCGGGAGCAGGAGCGGCCTCGGCGGCCGCGTTACCCGGCCGCATCTTGAACTCACACCGGATTTCGGAAAATGCGCGCATCTTGAACTCGGTCGTGGGCTGCGCGGCCGAGAGCTTGGCGTCGTCCGAGTAGTACAGCGTCTGCTGGCCGTCGCGGGCGACGATCTTCACGGAAACCGGCACCCAGCCGTCGGCTCTGACGCCGACCGCCCAGGTCGGTGCCTGCGCCGCGAAGAGCAGTCCGCTGACGAAGAAGTTCCCCTTCTTGTCGCTCTGGCCCTTCATTTCGCGGCCCGGGAAGGCCGGCGCGGACGCGTGGATCTCAGCGCCAACGATCGGTTTCCCATCCATGTCGAGCACCTTGCCGACGAGGTCGGAGGTTTGCGCCTGCACGGCGACTGTTGTCGCGGACACCGCGAGAAGGCCGATCAGGATCTTGATGCGAACCATGGCGTGCCCCCGTCGTTGGCCGGCTAGGCGGGCTGAAGGAGGTCGATTATTGCAGGGACGAGGGGGCCGGGCAACGGCGGGCGGAGCGAATGGGCGGGTGTTCCGGCTTCGCCCTATACTCGGCGCCCGCATGCCCCGTGAATCGCCGACCTCGAACTCGAAGCCAGCGCCCCGGGGGACCGCGCGGCGAGTCGCGGACTCCGTCGTTGAGATGACCGAGATCGTCCTCCCGGAGGACTCGAACCCGCGGGGGTACGTCTTCGGCGGCCGGGTTCTGGGTCTGATCGACAAATGCGCCGCAGTCGTCGCGATGCGCCATGCGCGATCGGAGGTCGTCACCGCGTCGCTCGATTCGGTCGATTTCCGGAGCGGCGTCCACGTCGGCGACGTGCTCGTGCTCAAGGGCTGGCTGAACGCCGTCTTCAAGACGTCGATGGAGGTCGAGATCGAAGTGCACTCCGAGAATCCGATGACGGGAGCGCGGCGCCTCACGACCTGCGCGTTCGTCACGATGGTCGCGCTCGGGCCGGACGGGCGGCCCGTCGAGGCGCCTGCCTTGGAGCTCGTCTCGGAGGACGACCGGGCACGCGCGGCGGCGGCGGCCGAACGGCGCCGGGACCGGATCGCCCGGCGCGGCTAGCGAGCCCGGACATCGAACTGTTCGGGGCGGGACCCGGGATCGTCCGCGATGCGAAGGCGCCGGGCCAGATCCCGATCGACGACCGGCGCCGGCGTCTGCAGGACGAGCTCGATCGCCCGTGCCACGTCAGGATGAGCGTGGATCGAGATCTCGCTCGCGGGGAACGACGCGGCGACCCGGAGGGCTTCGACGAGAGCGTCGTGGGCCACGGTCTCCGGCGTCTTCATGCGGCCGGTCGCGCCGCAGGCAACGCATCCGCGCGTCAGGACCGCCCCCAGGCCGAGTCGCGTCCTCTTACGGGTCAGCTGGAGGAGCCCCAGCTCGGACAGGCCGACGATCTTCGTACGCGACCGGTCGCGCTGAAGCGCGCGTTCGAGGGTCGAGAGGACGAGCTGGCGATGGTCGGGCCGGTCCATGTCGATGAAGTCGACAACGATGATGCCGCCGAGATCCCGTAGCCTGAGCTGCCTCGCGATCTCTTCGGCGGCCTCCACGTTCGTCTTCAGGACCGTCTCGTCCATGCGGCGTATGCCGACGAACTTCCCGGTATTGACGTCGATGCTGACCAGCGCCTCCGTCGGCTCGATCACAATCGTCCCGCCGGAGGGGAGCCAGACGCGGGGGCGCAGAGCGCGTTCGATGTCGGCGGTGACGCCGGTCGCGTCGAACAGCGACGGGGGACCCTCGTGCCGCGTCAGACGCGCCGCCAGGACCGGATCGATCTCGCGCAGATACTCGGCGCCGGAGCGTTCCATCGCCGCGTCGTCGACGACGATGCGATCGAGCGACGCGGTGGGCGCATCGCGCAGCGTCCGGAAGAACAGGTCGAGATCGGCGTGCAGCACCGAGGGAGTGGGCGCCCGCTCGATGCGTCGCTCGATCGATCGCCATGTGCCGGCCAAGAACCGCGCGTCGGCAGCCAGGGCCGATGGCGACGCGCCGGCGCCGGCGGTGCGCACGATGAACCCGCCTTCGCTCTCCTGAATCTCCTCGAGAATGCCGCGCAGACGCTCTCGCTCTCCCGGATCGTGAATGCGGCGCGAGATGCCGCGAAACGGCGCCTGAGGCGCGTGGACGAGGGTGCGTCCCGGTAAGGTGATGAAGGACGTCACGCGCGCGCCCTTGGCGCCGAACCCCTCGCGAACGACCTGCACCACGATCTCTCGCCCTTCCTTGAGCCGCTCTTGGATGGGTGGACCGTCCGGCACGTCGCGACGCGGTCGGCGCGTTCCCTCCGATTCGGCTTCGGCGTCCGCGCGGTCCTCCTCCGCCTCGTCCCCCGGACCGCCCGAGAGCGCCTCGAGCCTCGGCGAAGCGGTCTCGCCCGGAAGGAGCAGATCGGTCGCGTGGAGAAACGCGTCCCGTTCGGCGCCAACGTCGAGGAAGGCCGACTGAATCCCGGGCAGGATCTTCGACACACGGGCCTTGACGATGTGCCCGACGGCGAGCCCTCGGGAATCGTCCTCGACGCGAAGCTCGGCGGTCACGCCGTCCTCGCGGAGCGCCGTGAACGTGCGGCCGCCGGCGCGGCTAGCCAGCAGCTCGGTCGGCAACCGGCACCGCAGCGAACCCGGCGAGCATCGGGCTGACGAGCTGGTCGCGATCCCGGATCGCGAGGTCCTGCCGCACGAGACGGATCGCTTTCGCGGAGTCGGGGAACAAGACGGACAGCACCTCGTCCGGGCGTACGGACGCGCCGTCACCGCCGGCTCCGAGCGTCATGCGGAATGAAGTCGCGTCCACGGGAGCGAGTTCCAAGAGCCAATCCCGCAGGGGGAACGTCAGCACCTTCCCGTTCCGCTCCCGCAGCACCGTGAGGCGGTCGCGCCCTCGGAAAGCCGCGACCGCGTCGGAAGACGACAGCCCGTCGGGCAGCTTCGCCAGATAGACCGCCGCCCGCACGGATTCACCGAGGCCCGGCGCGTCTCCGGCGATCTCGCACAGCGCCGTGACCTCGAGCCCGCGGGGGAGCGCCGCGTTGATCGCCGCCGCCGCCGTCCCGGGCACGAGGCGCGTGAACGACCACAGATCCAGATACTCCCCGACCGATTCGATCCCGACGGCGAGCGCCGGTCCGAACTGGACACGAGGCTTAGGGTTGAACCCCTGCGAGTAGACGAGCGCGATTCGCGCACGGCGGAAGGCGCGGAACATCGCGCGCGTGAGATCGAGGTGGCCCATGAACTGCAGAAGACCGGTCTTCGCGAATCGCAATCGGTAGCGGAAGCGCGGGAGATCGCCGAGAGACGCGCGGAGCGCGGCCGCCTCAGCCGGGTTCAGCGCCCGCGGAGCCTCCGACGCCTTCGCCGGGACGCCCGGCCCGGGCGCCGACGGAGTCGAGAGGATCGTCAGCCCCGAATCGAGAGGGCGTCCGGTGGTCTCCTTGACGACTCCCTTGACGCACTCCTTCGCGAACGGCGCGCATCCGTGGCAGTCGGCGGGGCCGCAGATCGAGAGGGTCCCTTCGGCGAGCGCCCGCTTCAGCTCCAAACCCAGCCATTTCTTGTTGACCAGCGAGTCCAGGACGTCCCAAGGAAGCCGGCGGTCGGTCGGCCAGTCGCCGTAGACGTACCGCTCGGGATCGATGCCCTCCTCGCGGAACGCCCGTGTCCACGCGTCAAGATTGAAGTGCTCCACCCAGCCGTCGAAGCGAGCCCCCAACCGGAATGCCCGCTCGACCACGGCGCCCAGCCTCCGGTCCCCTCGCGAAAAGACTCCCTCGAGGAAGGTCGTCTCGCACTCGTGATGCTTGAAGTGCACGCCGCGACGGACCCGCGACGCGATCCGCTCCTGCTTCCGATACAGATTGTCCAGCCGATCCTGGCCGACCCACTGGAACGGCGTCACCGGCTTCGGCACGAACGACGACGCGGAGAGGGTGATCTCGGGCCGGCGGCCTTTGCCGGTCCTCCGACCGACCGCGAGGATCTCGTGGGCGAGGTCGACGAGCCCGTCCACGTCGGCGTCGGTCTCGGTCGGAAGTCCGATCATGAAGTAGAGCTTGATCTGATCCCACCCCGCCTCGAACGCGAGTCGGCAGGCATTGAGGATCTGTTGCTCGTTCAAGTTCTTGTTGATGACGTTCCGCAGGCGCTGCGTTCCGGCCTCCGGGGCGATCGTGAACCCCGATTTCCTCACCCGGCGCACCTGCTTCGCCAGCTCCTCCGTCATCGTCGAGGCGTGGAGTGACGACAGCGACACGGAGACCGACTCGGGCTCGAAGCGGTCCATGAGATCGAACAGGAGCGGTTGGACCGCGCCGTACTCGCCGGTGTTGAGCGAGGCGAGCGAGAACTGGTCGTAGCCCGTGGACCGGATCGAGCGGATCACGGTGTCGCGGACTTGGTTGGGGTCGCGCTCCCGCGTCGGACGGTAGATGTAGCCGGCCTGGCAAAACCGGCAGCCGACCGGGCAGCCGCGCATGAGCTCGATCGAGACTCGGTCGTGCACGATCTCGCCGTGAGGGACGACGATGCGGTCGGGGAAGGGAAAGCGGTCGATGTCGTAGACGATCCGCCGCTTCACCGGATACGGCGCGCGCCCGTCGCCGACGGGGATCTGGAGCCCGTCGGCGTCCTCCTCGAGACGGTACAGCCCGGGGGCGTAGATCCCGGGGATCGCCGCGAGCGCGCGGATACGTTCGGCGCGCGCGGCTCCTGCGCGCTTCAATGTGCCGAGGGCATCGAGAAACTCCGGGACGAGTTCTTCGGCATCGCCGACGAAGATAAAGTCGAGGAAATCCGCGATCGGCTCGCTGTTGAAGACGACCGGTCCCCCGGCGACGATGAGCGGGTCGCCCTCGCCGCGCCGGGACGAGCGGAGCGGTATCCCCGCGAGGTCGAGCATCTCGAGCACGTTCGTGAACGTCATCTCGTACTGGAGGGAGAACCCGACGACGTCCATCCTGCGAATCGGCGTCCCGGTCTCGAGCGTCGCGAGCGGACGGCGCGCGCGCCTCAGCGCGTCGGCCATGTCCGGCCAAGGGCAAAAGACGCGCTCGGCGGCGACGTCCGCGCGCGCGTTCAGCAGCGGATAGAGGATTCGAAACCCGAGGTGCGACATCCCGATCTCGTAGACGTCGGGAAAGGCCAGGGCGAACGTCAGTGCGACTCGGCGATGGTCTTTGACGATCTCGTTCCACTCGCCGCCGATGTAGCGCGTCGGCTTCTGGACACCCGCCAGAAGGTCGCGGAAGGCGACGTCGTTGTCCCTGAGGGTTTCCATCCGGGAGATTCTAACAGGGCGCCTAGTTGACGAACCTCCGCCCTCTCACGTTCGCGATCAGCCCGACGCCGCAGGTCACCGAGATCAGCGCGGTGCCGCCGTACGAGAGAAACGGCAACGGCACGCCGATCGTCGGCATCAAGCCGACGACCATCCCGACATTGATCGCCGTCTGGCCGGTCAGCCAGGCGACCACCAGCAGGCTCAGGAACGTCCCCAGCCGGTCCTGCGAAGAACGCGCCGCGAGCAAGCCTCGCGACAAGAGGTAGTACAAGAGCGCGATGACACCTGCTGCGCCGATGAACCCCAGCTCCTCCGCGATGACGGCGAGCACGAAATCGGTGTGCTGGGCCGGCAGAAAATTGAGTCTCGTCTGGGTTCCCTTGAAGAGCCCCTTCCCCGTCAGGCGCCCCGATCCGACGGCGATCTTGGACTGGTGCACCTGGTAGCCGATCCCCGACGGGTCTCGGTCGGGGTCGATCACGAGGAGGATGCGCTCCTTTTGGTAGGGCTTGAGGTGCTGCCATCCGAGCGGGGCGAGGAGCGCGACCGCGATCGCCGCGAGGACGACGACCCGCCAGCGCAAGCCGCCGAGAACGACCGCCGCGACGGTGATCGGCACGAAGGTCAATGCCGTGCCCATGTCCGGCTGCTTCGCGATGAGGAGCATCGGCGTGCCGATGATCGCGCCGAGCTGCAGCACCTGGACGAACCGCAGGCGGTCCTGCACCCGCTTGGCGAGAAACGCGGCCACGGCGAGACAGGTCGTCCATTTCGCGAACTCGGAGGGCTGGAACGTCACGGGCCCGACCGCCAGCCACGACTTGTTCCCCCCCACCGCCTTCCCAAACAGCAGCACCGCAACGAGCAAGCCGATCGCGAGCGCGTGCAGGCTCAAGGAGAATTCGGCCCAGATGTGGTAGTCGACGGCCATGACGACGATCGCGGCGATGGACGCGACGCCGAGCCAGGCGAGCTGTGCCTTCCAGAGCCCGGCGCGCCCCGGCTGTTCCAGCGTCGCCGAGGCAATCGCCGTCATGCCGACCGCCGCGAGCGCGAGCGCAACGGCGATCGTCGGCACGTCGAGCCTATCGAGCAGCCGTCGTCGCAGCACCGCGAGCCTCGGGGCGCCCCCGGAGATCCGCCTGGAGCGCGGGTTGGGGTTCGGCCGGCTTCAACGTGTCCTCGAAATACACCTCGAGCACCTTGCGAGCGACGGGGGCCGCCGTGGTCCCTCCGTGGCCGCCGTGCTCGATCACGATCGCAAAAGCGATCTCGGGGTGCTCGGCCGGAGCGTAGCCGATGAACCACGCATGATCGCGCTCCTCCTTCGGCTGCTTGTCGGCGTCGACGCCCACCGAGTTCTTGAACACCTGAGCCGTCCCGGTCTTCCCGGCCACGTGGATCGGTCCGAGCTGCGCGCGCGTCGCAGTGCCCTCCTCGACGACGTCCGCCAGCGCGTCGCGGATCAGCGCCAGGGTCGCGCCGGAGACCGGGATTTTCGTTCCCTCGCGCTTGGCGTCCCGCGCCAGGTGGGGCCGGACGAGGGTGCCGCCGTTCGCGACGGCGGAGATCATCGTCGCCATCTGAATCGGGGTGACGGCGAGGAGCCCCTGCCCGATCGACACGGAGATCGTGTCCCCGGGGTACCACGGCTCCTTGTGAATCCGCTGTTTCCATTCGGCGGACGGCGGGTTGCCGCGGCTCTCGCCGGGGATGTCGATCCCCGAGAGCTCGCCGATGCCGAACATCTTCGCGTACTTGCTGATGGCATCGATGCCGACCTTGCGACCGAGGAGGTAGTAGAAGACGTTGCACGATTGTACGAGCGCACCGTGAACGCTGACGATCCCGTGCCCGCCCTTCTTCCAGCACATGAACCGCCGGTTGTAGATCATCACCGAGCCGGAGCAGGACACCTGAGTCTCGGGGGTGATCGCCCCCGTCTCGAGCCCGACGACCGACATCAGCACCTTGAAGGTGGAGCCCGGGGCGTAGAACGACGAGATGGCGCGGTCGTTCAGCGGATGCCGAGGGTCGTTGATCAGCGACGTCCAGGTCGTCCGCGAGACCGGGGCCGTGAACACGTTGGGGTCGTAGCCGGGTGTCGACGCCAAGGCCAACACGTCGCCTGTCGACGGGTTCATGAAGATGCCGGAGCCGACCTCGTCGGCGAGCGACTCGACCAGCTTGCGCTGCAGGCGCGCGTCGATCGTCAGCTTGAGCGGGTGGCCGTCTTCCGGCTCTCGGCCCGGCTGCGACGCGCCGAACGGCCGCCCGAGGCTGTTGACGGTCTGGAGTCTCCAGCCGCGCCGCCCCCTCAGAATCTCGTCGTACTCGCGCTCCACGCCGGTCTTTCCGACGATGTCGCCCTGCTGGAGCGAGCCGTCCGAGATCCTCGCGAGCTGAGCGTCGTTGACCTCGCCGACGTAGCCAACGGCGTGCGCGATCGCCGGACCGTCCGGGTAATCGCGTAGGGCGCTCTGCTCCACCTCGACGGCAGGGAACCACTCGCGGCGGGCTTCGACCTTCGCGATCTCCGCGAGGTGCACGTCCTCCTTGATGACCAAGGGCTCGAACGTCGGCCGCCGCCGCATCTCCTGAAGGCGCCCGTGCAGGACGTCATAGGGCATGCCAAGCACCGAACAGAGCCGGTGGAGCTGCCCCTCGGCGTCGGTCAACCCATCGCGCACGAGCACCAGGTTCATCGCCGGGCGGGTCGACGCGAGGACCTCGTCCCGGCGGTCGAGCACGACGCCGCGCGTCGGCGGCATCGCGATGCGCCGCAGGCGATTGTTCTCGGCCAGGAGTGCGAACTCGCTCCCCTTGACGATCTGGAGGTACCAGAACACTCCGAGGAAGCCGGCCAAGAGCACGACGATCACCGCGTGGAGCAGCAACGCGCGGCGGCCGAGCCTCTGCTCGCTCTGGTACTCCTTCAACTCCCAGCGCTCGCGATAGTCCATCGCTCAAACCCGCCGCGGTCTCGGCCGTGCTTTCGCTCGGCTCGTTCCCGGCTTTCCTAGGATGGCGAGAACGCCGGCCGTCAGCAACCCGCCCGACACCGCGCGCAGAGCGAGGGTCCCCACGCCGACCCGCGCAGCGGACTCTCCAAAAAGCACGCGAAGCGCCGCTTGGAGCCCCTCGTCGGCCAGATGCGCCGAGGCTCCGGCCGCGCACCGCCCCCAGAAGTTGTTCAGATCGAACTGCGCTCCGATCAGGCCGAGCGCCCAGCCGAGCAGGGTCTTGATCAGTCCGTTGAGTCCGAACAGCTTGGGCTCCATCCAGTAGTCCTGAAGCAGCCCGGACACGCAGCCCACCGTCATCGACGACCGTTGGGACGTGCGCAGAGCGTAAGCGACGAGGGGAAGGGTCATGAAGGAGACATAGCGCGTCAGGCCGGGCGCGAACTTGCCCAGCCCCAGCTCGAACGCGAGGGCGAGCCCAATCCCCACCGCGGCCCACAGGACGATCACGGGTGGGCCTCCGGTTCGTCGGGCGAAAGGAGCTTGGTGCCCGAGGGCTCGAGCAGAATGAGGACGTCCTCGACCGAGCGCTCGTCGACTTGGGGCTCGAGGCGAATCGTCTTGCTCGCGCCCACCGGCTCCCCGACCACCGTCACCCGTCCGAGGCCGAACCCGCGCGGGAAGACGCCGTCCAAACCGGACGTGACGATGCGATCCCCCACGACGACGTCCGCATACTTCGGAACGTAGATCATCTCCATCGGATCGTCGCCTCGGCCGACGATCATCCCTTCGGCCCGGCTGCGAGGAACGACGCCGGAGGCCCCGCTGTTGGGATCGGAGAGCAGCCGGATGCGCGCAAAGCCTTTGTCGACGCCGACCACTCGCCCGACCGCCCCGCCCCATGCGACGACCGCCATGTCGGGGCGCACGCCGTCCGCCGATCCTCGATCGACGAGCATGACCCGCGATTGACCTGTGAGTCGCGCCGTGACGACCGACGCGCCGATCGACCTGGGCGCCAGGTCTTCACGCATCCCGAGCAACCGCCGGAGACGTACGTTCTCCTGGGCGAGCTCCTGCGTCCGCTGGAGCTCCGCCGACACCCGTGTCACCTCGAGGCGGGCCTTCACGCTGTCCAGCTCGTCGGCGTGGATATCCCGGAAGAAATGAACGACTTCGACGAGGATGCCCGAAGCGGAGCGCTCGACCGAGACCGCCGGCGCCGACGCGGCACCGGCGACCGCGGAGACGGCGACCGCGACACGCCCTCCCCGCACCGCCGCCGCCATCAGGAGGAGCTGCGCGAAGACCATGACCCCCAACAGGAGGGCGTTGGCACGCGCGGGGGAAACGGCCGCCATGGAGATCGCCTCGGTCGCGACCGGAGGGCGTCCGTCGCGCGATGCATGCTAGTCGAGAGCCACCCTCCGCAGGAGGTCGAAATCCGTCAACATCTTCCCCGTGCCCATCACCACCGACGACAAGGGGTCGTCCGCGATCGAGACCGGGAGGCCGGTCTCTTCCCGAAGACGTTTATCGAGGTTCTTGAGGAGCGCCCCGCCGCCGGTCAGCACGATCCCCCGGTCGACGATGTCCGCGGACAACTCGGGCGGCGTCTGCTCCAGCGCCGCCCGGACCGCCTCGATGATGGTGGCAACCGTCTCGGCCAGCGCCTCGCGGATTTCCTCGTCCGACACCACGATCGTCTTGGGAACCCCCTCGACCAGATCGCGCCCCTTGATCTCGAGCGTCAGTTCTTCGTCCAGCGGAAATGCCGAGCCGAGCTTGATCTTCACCTCTTCGGCCGTTCGCTCGCCGATCAACAGGTTGTACTTGCGCTTGATGTACTGGATGATCGCCTCGTCCATCTCGTTGCCGGCGACCCGAACCGATCGCGCATAGACGATGCCGGCCATGGAGATCACCGCGACGTCGGACGTGCCGCCGCCGATATCGAGCACCATGTTGCCGGTGGGCTCGGTGATCGGAAGCCCGGCACCGATCGCCGCCATCATCGCCTGCTCGACGAGGTAGACTTCCGTCGCCTTCGCTCGCATGGCCGAGTCCCGAACGGCGCGCTTTTCGACTTGCGTGATCTCCGACGGGACCCCGATCACGATGCGCGGCCGCACGCCGAACTTCCGGTTGTGCGCTTTCTCGATGAAGTACGAGAGCATGCGCTCGGTATGCTCGAAATCCGCGATCACGCCGTCCTTCATCGGACGAATCGCGATGATGTTGCCGGGGGTGCGGCCGAGCATCTCCTTGGCTTCCTTGCCGACCGCTTCGACCTTTCCGGTTTTTTGGTTCACCGCGACGATCGAAGGCTCGCTGACTACGATCCCCCGCCCTTTCGAGTAGACCAGGGAGTTCGCCGTGCCCAGATCGATCGCCAGGTCGTTCGAGAACATCGAAAGGAAAGACGAAGGGGACAAAGACATGAAGATCCTCTCCACGGGCTCAGGGGCAGCCCGTCGATACCCGGATCACTAATCTAGACGCCGCAAACGAGGAAAAGCAAGAAAACGGGCACTTGGTGTCAATAGGGATCGACGTAGGCCCGGTGGGTCAGCTTGCGCGTGTTCCCCGACGCGTCCTGGGCGAGGAGCGAAATGTCGTTCACACCCTCCTTGCGAAGGCGGACGACCGCGTAAAACGTACCGTCATCGGTCACGTCCACCTTCTCGTTGTCCACCCAGAGGAGGGCGCCCGGCTCCGTTCGGCCGTTCAGGATCAACATGGGCCCCGACTGAACGTTCTCGGTGATCTCCAGCGGCGGCGGCGTGGTGTCCTCCTTGTCATGGAGATTCTGCGTCGTGACGCGAAAGCGGCGTGCCGCGCTGTAGGGGCCGCGGATCCCGGCCGCCGTGACCGACGCGACTTTCCAGTAGTAGTCCCCCGTTCGGATCCCATCGATCTGCACCGAGGTCTCCACGCGGTCCGCCTCGTAAAGAGCCGACGTGAACAGCTGGTGGTCGGAGATCAAGAGGTGGTAGCGCGCCGCTCCGGCCAGCTTCTCCCAGCTCAGTGTCGTGCTGGCCTTCGAAGGATCTTCGTGGACGAAGATTTTCTGGTCCGCCGGCGCGACGAGGCGCGGCACGGCGGGCAGCACCTCTTTCGCCTGTAGCTCGCCGCCGGAGCTGGCGCGGATCCTCTCCCCCGACTCCAGACGCTCGACGCGTCCGGCGGAAGAGACCTGCAGGCGGCCTTGGAAGACGTCGACCGCGGCAGCGCTGGTCTCCTTGTCCGAGGAGACGCGGAACTCGCCTGCTTCGTCCGATCGCGCGGCTACGTGTTGCGTCGCGACCTCGTGGAACGAACCGTCGACGTTCTTCTTCTGCGTCGAGGCCAGCACCTCGCCCCAATTCAGCTTCTCGCTCACGTGCCGGATCTTCGTGGCGGGATCCTCGTGGATCTCGCGGATCTCGAGGAGAGAGCCCGGATCGATCGTCGTCATCGTACCGTCGAAGTAGACGAGCTGAACGGAGCCCGAACCCGCGGTCTTCACCTGATCCCCGACCTGCAGCAACATCTTCCGGTCCGCCGGCTCCCAGTTGAACTCACCTGCGCGCTTGACGCGGACGTCCCCTTCCATCCGATAGATCTGGACCGCCTTCGACGCCGAGCCCTCCCCCTTCGACAGATCGATCGCCTTCTGGGAGAACTGCTCCGAACGGATGGCCGCCACGCGCGCGTCGTCGTACTGCCGCCGCTGGAAGCCGTCCCGCCCTTCGACCAGAGCCGAGCGGGCGCTTCCTCGGATCTCGTCCATGCGCTCCGAGGCCTCGCAACGGTCGGCCTCCGCCAGCCGCTCCTCGGCGCGGGCGATCGCCTCGCTCGCCTCTTGCCGCGGTTTGCTCGGCGCGTAGAGGAAGACGTACCAGCCGGCCGCGACGAGCGCGCCGATCAACAGCACGATTCCGACGGCCACGCTCCGGTAGGTGACCGTGAACCAGTCGAGGAGAACGTTCGTCTTCTGCTTCGGCGCGGACATGCCGGGGGAAACATTCTTCGCCGGGCGACGGAAGGCAAACCGGCCCCATCGGGCGCCAATCCACCGGGCGGATTTCGGCCCGGCAGGCCTGTTGAAGCCGCCCCGGGGACTCGACTACCATGAGCGCTTTGCCCGGCGCGTCAGGGAGACAGGCCCATGCTCAACGTCATGCGCGACAACCTGCGACACCTCAAGTGGGTGCTCGTCGTCGTCGCCGTCGCGATGCTCGGTTATCTCGGCACGTACTTCGATCCGCGCGTCAAGAGGGGCGGCACGTCCTCCGACTGGGCGGCCCGCGTCGACGGGGAGGCGATCTCGACGCAGGACTTCCTGACTCTCGCGCGCACGCAGGACGACTACTACCGGCGGATCCTGGGCCAGCAGTACGAGCCGATGAAGAAGAGCTTGAAGCTCGGCTCGCAAGCGATTCAGAATCTCGTCAATCGCCAACTCATCCTCGCGGACGCGCACGCGCTTGGTCTCACCGCGACGAAGGAGGCCATCTCGAAGGCGATCCTCGACGATCCCAACTTCAAGGATCCCTCGGGCAATTTCGTCGGTAAGGAGCGCTACACCGACTTCATCGGACAGAACTTCGACGGGGGCGTGGAGGCGTTCGAGCGCCGGCTCGGCGACGACATTCTGACCAAGCAGTGGATCGCGGTGATGACCGCCTCCGCGCGCGTTTCCGATGCCGAGCTCGAACAGACGTGGCGATCGCGCAATGTCCGCACCGCCGCCGACTTCGTGTTCGTCGCGTCGCCCCCCGCGGCGCCGGGCGGGGGCGTCGACGCCGCGACGCTGGCGGCCTGGTACGCCGCCCACCCGAACGACTACCGGCGGGCGGAGGGGCGCAAGGTGCGTCTCGCGGTCGTCGATCGGCAAGCGCAGGTCGCGAACGCCAAGGTCACCGACGCGGAGGTCAAGGCGGATTACGAGGCCCACACCGCAGAGTACGTCCGGCCGGAGCAGCGCCGTGCGCGCCATATCCTCTTCAAGCTGCCCGCCGGCGCGAGCGACGCCGACAAGAAATCCCTACACGATCAGGCGTCGTCCGTGCTCGCGCGCGTCCAGAAGGGGGAGGACTTCGGTGCGCTGGCCCGATCGATGTCGCAGGACTCCGTCTCCGCCGCCCAAGGGGGAGAGCTCGGCTGGTTCGGAAAGGGAGCGATGGTGAAGGCGTTCGAGGACGCCGTCTTTGCGACCGCGCCGGGCCAGCTCGCGCCCGTCGTCGAGACGGAGTATGGGTTCCACGTCGTTCAGGTCGAAGAGTCCCGCGCGGCGGGCTCCACCCCTCTCGACGAGGTGAAGGACGCGATCCGCCGCCGCTTGGAGCTCCAGCGAGCCCAAGATCTGACGGCGACCGAGGCGAAGCGGCTCGCGGCCGAGATCAAGACCGCCGCGGATCTCGACGCCGTCGCCACGAAGGCCGGCCTGAAGGTCGAGGAGCGCATCGTCGCGAGCGACGAGCGGGTCGGCGACCTCGGTCCGTCTCCCGAGTTCAACTTGGCCGTCGGCTCGATGCAGCCCGGCCAGGTCTCGGCACCGCTCGCCGTCGCCCGCGGCCTCGCGATCGTCGCGTGCACGGAGATCGTTCCCGCGGCGACGCGGCCCCTCTCCGAGGTCAGCGACAAAGTGAGGCAGGACGTGCTCGAGGATCGCGGCCGTCAGGCCGCGCTGGCCTCCGCGCGGAGGATCGCCGCCGCAACGACGCTGGCGGACGGCGCCAAGGCGATGAAGCTCGAGGTGAAGAAGAGCGGTGATCTGAGCGCGGGCGGAGATCTCCCCGGGATCGGTCGAGTTCCCGAGCTGGACGCGCTCCTGTTCGGTCCGGGCGGCTCGGTCGGTGCGAAGGGATCGATCGCCGCCCCGGGCGGCGCGATCGCGTACGAGATCACCCGGCACGACGCGTTCGATCCCGCGAAATTCGCCTCGGACAAGGACGCGCTTCGCGGCCAGCTCTTGGAGCAGAGGCGCGACCAGCTGATGCAGGCGCTCGTCGAGAGCCTGCGGCAGAAGCACACGATCGAGATCAACCTGCCGTTGGTGAACGGAATCGACGGATAAGTCCGCCACGGGTCTTACGTTCCCGTGATCGTCCTCACGAAACGAGGGCTGGCAGCCGACCGCGCGCGGAGCCGATATTCTCCTCCGGCAACGGAGGAGGATCGATGCTCGTCCAGGCGGCCGAGGCGAGGTTCCAACGGGGCCTCCAGGCGCTCCAGGAAGGGCGAACCCTGGAAGCGCAGGCACTCTTCGAGGCGGCGCTCGAACTCGAGAAGCGACTGGGTGCGAGGGCGCCTCAAGCCCGCTACCTCTCTTACTATGGTCTCTGCTTGGCCGAAGGCGGCCACGTCCGGGACGGCGTCGAATGGTGCCGCAAGGCGACCGCTCTCGAGTTCTACAACGCGGACCTGTTCTGGAACTACGGCCGCGTGCTTCGCCTCGCCGATCGGAAGAAGGAAGCGTACACGGCGCTCGTCCGAGGGCTCGGAGTCCAGAAGAACCACCAGGAGATACTTCGCGAGCTCTCGAGCATGGGATGGCGAAAGCCTCCCGTGCTGTCGTTCCTCGGTCGCCGGAATCCGATCAACATCGCCCTGGGGAAGATGCTCCGCTCCAACCGCCCGCCCGCGCCGCCACGCCGGCGCGTTCAGGGCCAGGCGGTGTAGCGCTACCCCTCTTCGCCGAGGACGCCGCGGACCTGTCGAAGCACGTCGCGGATGTCGAACGGCTTCGCGAGGAATCCGCCGCTCTGCGACATGTAGTACCCGAGGTTGCCGTCCGATTGGAGCAGCCCCGACATGAAGATCGTGCGCGAGGCCAGCTCGGCGTCCATCTGGCGGATCTGGTGATGGAGCATCACGCCGTCCATGTCGGGGAGATTGAAATCGAGAAGGGCGACGTCGTAGATGTTCTCGCGAATGAGTTGCAACGATGAGGCCGCGTCGGGAGCCGCGTCGACCGCGTAGCCCTCGGCGGTGAGGACGTCGCGCAGCAGCTCGACGATGTCGGCTTCGTCGTCGACGACGAGAATCCTCTCCCCTGCCATGGCGCGCCGGACCTCCTGGCGACCCATACTACCTTGATGGGCTGTCAACGGACGGGACACGCGTCGCCTACGGTCACACGGCGATCACGACCTTGCCGAATGCCTCGCGGGATTCGAGCCTCCGGTGCGCAGCGGCGATCTCCTCGAGCGGGAACACGCGATCAACGATCGGCCGCAGACGCCCCACCTCGACGAGCGAGAGGATTGTCGCCAGCTCGTGGCGACCCCCCATCGTCGAGCCGAGGATGGATAAGTTCTTGAAGAACACGACTCGAAAGTCGGTCCTGAGCTCGTATCCGGACGTCGCCCCGCATGTGACGTAGCGCCCCCCCCGGACGAGACAGCGCAGCGATCGCTCGAACGTGTCGGCGCCGACGTGGTCGACGACCACATCGATCCCCCGACCTCCTGCCCAGCGCCGAACTTCCTTTGCAAAATCGCTGGTTCGGTAGTTGACGGCCTCCTCGGCCCCAAGCTCGACTCCGCGCGCGCACTTCCCGTCGCTTCCCGCAGTCGTGATGACGCGCGCCCCCAACAGCGTCGCGATCTGGATGGCCGCCGTTCCGATCCCGGAACCCGCCGCATGCACGAGCACCCGCTCGCCCGGCTGGACGTTCGCTCGTGACTTCAGCATGTGCCAGGCCGTCAGGAACGTCAGCGGAACGGCGGCCGCTTGAGTCCAGTCGAGCCGCTTCGGCTTCGGAAAGACTCCGTCATCGGGGACGAGGAGATAGTCCTGGCAGCCGCCGTCCTTCATCTCGCCGACGATTCCGTATTCGGCGCAGAGCGGCTCGTTCCCGCCGAGGCAGGCTTGGCACCGGCCGCAGGAATACCCCGGGGAGACGACGACCTCGTCTCCCGGCGAGGCGCCGGTGGCGCCTGGCCCCAGCGCTTCGACGACGCCCGCGACGTCGCACCCCGGCACCATGGGCAGCGGAAACTTGTACCCGGGAACGCCGTTCCGCACCCACAGGTCGAGATGGTTGAGCCCGACGGCGCGCACGCGCAGGCGGATCTGGTGCGGCCCCGGCTCGGGAACGGGCCTGTCCTCGAAGCGGAGGACCTCCGGTCCGCCGTGCTCCTGGACGACGACGGCGCGCACGCTCAGCGTCCCAGATCGATCCAAACGCTCTTGGTCTCGAGGTAGCCGTCGAGCGCCTCTTCGCCGAGGTCGCGACCGTAGCCGCTCTCTTTGAACCCACCGAACGGGAGAGCCGGGTCGTAGAGGTTGTACGTGTTGACCCAGACGGTCCCGGCGCGGATCGCGCGGGCCACGCGGTGCGCCTTCGCGACGTCCCGGGTCCAGACCCCGGCGGCAAGCCCGTAGATCGTTTCGTTCGCCCGGGAGACGACGTCGTCGACGTCGTCGAAGGGGAGCACGGCGAGCACGGGCCCGAAGATCTCCTCCCGCGCGATCTTCATCTGCGGCGTCACCCCGGCGAAAACCGTCGGCCGCACGAAGTACCCGCGCCCGCCGTTGACTTCCGTGGCGCGGCGCCCGCCGGCAGCGACGGTCGCTCCCTCGGTCTTGCCGGAGGCGATGTATCCGAGGACCGCGTCCATCTGGCCCGCAGAGACGACGGGCCCCATCCGCGTCGCCTTGTCGCGGGGATCACCCAACACCACGGCGTCGGCGCGCTCCGCCAACTGGCCGACGATCCGGTCGTGAATCGACTTTTCGACGAACAGGCGGGAGCCCGCGGCGCACACCTCTCCTTTGTTGTAGAAGATGCCGCTGAACGCCCCTCGGATCGCCGCCTCGAGATCGGCGTCGGCGAAGACGACGTTGGGAGACTTGCCACCGAGCTCCACGGTGACACGCTTCAGGGTCGCCGAAGCCTCCCGGACGATCGTCTTGCCGACGTGCGTGCTCCCCGTGAACGCGACCTTGTCCACTCCGGGGTGGCGCACGAGCGCCATGCCGACTCCCGAACCGGCGCCCGGAAGAACTTGCAGGACGCCCGGGGGGAGCCCCGCGTCGAGCCCGATTCGCCCCATCTCGATCGCGGAGAGGGGCGTCTGACTCGCCGGCTTGAGGATCACGGAGCATCCCGCCGCGAGCGCCGGCGCGACCTTCCAGGACGCCAAGAGGAACGGGAAGTTCCACGGGACGATCGCCGCGACGACGCCGACCGGTTCCCGGGTCGTATAGAGGAATGCGTCGCTGCGCGCCGCGGGCGTCTTACCGGCGATCTTCGACGCCGTTCCGGCGTAGAACTGGAAAATCTGCGCGGCCATCGGCAGCTCGATCTTTCCGGAATCGAAGAGCGTCTTACCCGTGTCCTGCGTCTCGATCATCGAGAGCTGCGGAAGACGCTCCAGGATCAGCTCGCCCATGCGCCAGAGAACCTTTCCCCGCTCGGCGGCCGGCATCTTCGGCCACGGGCCGGATGCGAGCGCCTTGCGCGCCGCAACCACTGCGGCGTCGGCGTCCTCGACGGCCGCCTCGGCGACGTTCCCGATGACGGTTTCGTCCGCAGGATTGACCGTGGCAAACGTCTTGCCCGACCGGGCGTCCACCCACTGCCCATCGATCAAGAGTCGCCCCGAAGCGGGCGCCGGCGTCGTGTCCATGTCGGTCTCCTGGCCTCAAACCCGGAGGGTCGGATCGAACAGTCGCTGATACTCTTCGCTCGCGTAGCGGTCGGTCATCCCGGCGATGTAATCGGCGATGGCGCGGTGAAGCCCTTCCGCATCCGCGCGCCGTCGCGCGTCGTCCGGGAGGAGCTTCGGGTTCTCGAGATAGCGCTCGCAAAGCGCACGAAGCACGCGGCGCGCCTTGTCCTTCATCCGCTCGATCCGGTGATGCTCGTACAGGTGCGTCCTCAAGTAGGTCTTGAGGGAGGTCTTTTGCTCGTGAATCGAAGGGGACAGCCCGGCGAGCGGGCCGCCGGCGTCGCGGACCTGCTCCAGAGTCGTCGCCCGCGCGGCGGAAAGAGCGGCGCCGGTCGTCTCGATCAGGTCCGTGACGAGGACGTTGATCAAGCCGCGGAGGGCGACGGTGCGGATCCGCCGCGGATCGGCTTGCGGCCAGCGCCGTCGCGCGCGCGTCAGCGGCTCGCCGAACAGCGGCACGGCTTCCGCCAGTATCTCGGTGTCCAAGAGTCCCGACGACAGGCCGTCGTCGATGTCGTGATGGTTGTACGCGATCTCGTCGACGAGATCGATCAATTGCGCCTCGAGGGGCGCTTGCCGGCCCGGCTCGTATTCGGCGAACTCCGGGGCATCCGCCACGACGATCGGGCCGGAGTGCTTCGCGATCCCTTCCCGGACCTCCCACGTCAGATTCAGGCCGGGGAAGTCGGGGTAGCGCTCCTCCAGCAGCTCGACGATGCGCAGCGTCTGGCGATTGTGATTGAACCCGCCGTGCTCCGACATGAACTCCCGGAGGACGTCCTCGCCGAGGTGGCCGTAGGGGGTGTGCCCGAGATCGTGGGACAGCGCCAGCGATTCCACGAGATCCTCGTTCAATCCGAGAGCGCGCGCGACGGTGCGTCCGATCTGGCTGACCTCGATCGAATGCGTCAAGCGGGTCCGGTAGTGATCTCCCTCGTGGTTGACGAACACCTGCGTCTTGTACTCGAGCCTCCGGAACGCCCGCGCGTGAACGATCCGGTCGCGATCCCGCTGGTAGAGCGAGCGATAACCGTGGTGCTCCTCGGCGTGCCGGCGCCCCCGGGACAGAGCGCTCGTCTGAGCGTAGCTTGCGAGGGCGCCTTCAACGCGCTCTCGGTACGGGACGGTCGTCATGTCGGGAGGGTATCGAGGGGGCTTTGAGGCGTCAACGGAGGGAGCGGCGGGCGCCGCGCCCTCCTCGGACCGGCGAACTCGAGTTTTTCGGAGGCTTACGCCTGGAAGCTGTGGCCGCAACCGCAGGTGCCGGTCGCGTTCGGATTCTCGATCTTGAACCCCGAGCCTTCGAGGCTCTCGATATAGTCGATTTTCACGCCGTCGAGGTACATCCCTGACATCGCGTCCACGTAGACCTTGAGACCGTCGAACTCGATGACGTTGTCGTTCGGCTTTTCTTCGTTGTCGAAGGTTAGTCCGTACTGGAAGCCCGAGCATCCCCCGCCATGGACCGCGACTCGCAGCCCGTAGCCGGTCTTGTTGTCCGTCACGAGGAGCTCTTTCACCTTGCTGACGGCTCGCTCGCTCAGTTGAATCATCGCTGTCCTCCGCTCCATAAGAGCCGTCATCAAAGGTACGTGAACCCCTCGGATCCGTCAATTGGGACCCGGCCGGGTCCCGTATCCGCACCGGTTGCGCCTTGGGCTCGTGAACGGATAGGCTCGCCCTTCCGGAGGATTCGGCCGTGGCCGTCGTCAAGCGCCTGCAAATGCAGCTTCCCCTCCCCTACGGCCGCGAGGCGAAGGACGATGATCGCGTCCGCCGCCAGCTCGCGCTCGGGTGGCGCATCGCCGATCTGCAGCGTCTCTCGGATCAAGAAGTCCTGGTGACGTTCGAGGCCGGCTCAGTCACAGCCCCAGCTTCGCTCCGACCTTCTTGAATGCGGCCAGCGCGAAATCGAGATCGTCCTTCGAGTGGCCGGCGGAGACCTGACAGCGCACGCGCGCGTGTCCTTGAGGGACGACCGGGAAGCCGAACCCCGTGACGAACACGCCTTCGTCCAGCATCATCTCGCTCGCGCGGATTGCCTTGGCCGTCTCACCGAGGATGATCGGGACGATCGGGGTGTCTCCGGGAAGGGGATGAAGCCCCATCTCGACGAGGCTCGCCCGGAAGTAGCGGGCGTTCGCGTGGAGCTTCGCGACGCGCTCGGGGTGCGCCTCGAGATAGCGAACCGACGCGAGCGCGGAGGCCGCCACCGTCGGAGGGAGCGCGTTCGAGAACAACTGGGGACGCGACCGCTGGATCAGATAGTCGACGAGCTCCGCCGACCCCGCGGTCATGCCGCCCGCCGCCCCCCCCAGCGCCTTGCCGAGCGTGGAGGTGATGACGTCCACCTCTCCCAGCAGGCCGAAGTGCTCCGCGGTTCCGCGCCCCGAGGAGCCGAGCACCCCTGTGGCGTGGGAGTCGTCAATCGCGACCACGGCATCGTGCGCCCGCGCCAGAGAGACGATCTCCGGGAGCTTCGCGATGTCCCCTTCCATGCTGAAGATGCCGTCGGTGACGATGAAACGGGTTCGCGCGGAGGCAGTCTCCTTCAGGATCGCCGCCAGCTCCGCCATGTCACCGTGCTTGTAGACGCGGCGCGCGGCCTTGCAGAGCCGGATGCCGTCGATGATGCTCGCGTGGTTCAGTGCGTCCGAGATCACGACGTCCTGCTCGTCAAGAACGGTCGGCATCAGCCCTTCGTTCGCCGTCCAGCAAGAGACGTAGGAGAGCGCCGCCTCCGTGCCGAGGAAGCGCGCCAACGCGCCCTCCAGCTCGCGGTGGACCGAGAACGTGCCGCAGATGAACCGCACCGATCCGGTCCCCGCGCCGAACCGATCGAGGGCCGCCTTTCCCGCGGCGACCACCTCCGGAACGTCGCACAGACCGAGGTAGTTGTTCGAGGAGAGGATGAGGACGCGACCGCGCCCTTCCATCTCCACCCACGCCGACTGCGGGCTGTCGAGGACGTTGAGCTTCTTGTAGACGCCGTCGCGGCGGAACCCCGCGATCTCCTCCGCCATCCGTCGGTCGAGTCCCGTCGTCATGAGCGTGGGGTTCCGGGCTCGGGGAGTGGCTCGTCGGCGCCCGGCAGCCTGAGGAAGGCGCGCGCCTGCTCGAGCAGGAACTCGTAGTGTCGCGGATCCAGCGGACTCAGGCGGTACTCGTTGATGTACTTGACCTGCGTCGCGAGCCATTCCTTCCAGCAGGCGGCGCAGACGTTGGCGAGGACGAGCTGCCCGGGAGGTCCGGGAAGCGGGGCGCGCTCGAGGCCGGGCTTTTCGTTGCCGCAGCGCGTACAGGTGACGACGACCATCTTGAGCTCCTCGGGTGCCGCCCGCTTTCCTCCCCGGGCGAGGAGGCCGGGATAGGATAGCGCGGAGGAGGCGCCATGGCCGACGAGCGTGAGATCCACATCAAGATTCCCGAGGAGATTCTTCGCGGGGTGTACGCGAACCAGATGGTGGTGCGGCACAGCCGCGAGGAGTTCGTCATCGACTTCATCAACGTCTGCCCGCCCGAAGGAATCGTGAACGCCCGGGTGATCGTCAGCCCCGGCCACCTCAAGCGGATGATCGCCGCGCTCGGCGAGAACCTGTCGCGGTACGAGCAGCGTTTCGGAACGGTGACGACCTCCGAGGCGCCGCCCGATCCGAAGTTCCAGAACTGAGGGATCAGCCTCTCGGCCCGTGGCGCCGGAGCTCGCCCACGAGGTGCCCGATCTCCGGAAGCACCAGGCGCGACAAGGCCAGCCGCACGGCCGCAGGCGCGCCGGGGAGCAGGAAGACCGGCGTGCCGCGGACGAGCCCCGCGTCGGCGCGGCTGAGCATCGCGGCGCTTCCGATCGCTTGGAACGAGAGCAAGCGGAACAGCTCACCGAAGCCGGCGATGCGAACGTCGAAGAGCGCGCCCACCGCCTCGACCGTGTGGTCTCGTGCCGACAGCCCTGTGCCGCCCGACGAGACGATGGCGTCGCAGCCCGGATCGAGAGCCCACGCGAGCACGCGCTCGCGGACGGCGGACGGGTCGTCCGGAACGATCGCGGACGCATGGACCCGGTGACCCGCGCCGGCAACAAGCTCGCGCATCGCCGCTCCCGACTTGTCGTCGTCCGTCCGGCGCGTATCGCTGACCGTCAACAACCCGAACGCGAGCGCCCCAGTCGGCGCGGTCCCTTCGTGCGCGTGCGCTCGGTCCGTGCTCATCTTGAGAGCGAGGCGCGCACCTGCCGGGCGATTCCCGCCGCGTCCAAGCCGACCTCGGCCAAGAGCTCGGCCCGCGAGCCGTGCGTGATGAAGCCGTCGGGAAGCCCGAGGCGCAGCACGCCGTCGCGAGAGAGCTCTTCTTCCGAAAGCGCCTCGAGAACCGCTTCCCCGAACCCGCCGGGCACGTTGTTTTCTTCGATGGTCACGAGGAGCCGCGCGCGCGAGCGCGCCCTTCGGAGCGTCGCAAGATCGAGCGGCTTGACGAAGCGGCAATTGACGACGCCGGCGTGGATGCCGTCTTTCGCCAACGCGCGGCGCGCCGCCTGGGCCTGCTCGACCATCGATCCCACGGCGAGGAGCGCCACGTCACCCAGTTCGTCCAGGACGTCCCACGAGCCGATCGGCAGCGCGTTCGGCGGCCTTCCCGGGTCGAATCCCTCGGGGACGGAATCGCGCGGATAACGGATCGCGAACGGCGCCTGGTCTTGCGAGAGGGCCGTCCAGAGCAGATCGCGCAGCTCGTTCCCGTCACGTGGGGCCGACACGACCATCCCGGGCACGCAGCGCATGTAGGTGAGGTCGAGGACACCGTGATGGGTCGGGCCGTCGGCCCCGACGATGCCCGCGCGATCGATCGCGAACACGACGGGCACCTTCTGAAGGGCGACGTCGTGGACGATCTGGTCGAACGCCCTTTGGAGAAACGTGGAATAGATCGTCGCGACCGGTCGCGCCCCTTCGCACGCCATTCCGGCGGCGAAGCAGACACCGTGCGCCTCGGCGATCCCGACGTCGTAGAACCGGCTCGGGAAGGCCTCCTTGAAGGCGGTCAGCCCCGTGCCCGATGGCATCGCCGCCGTGATGGCGACCATTTTCGGAAAAACGGCGGCCGCCTCGATCATCGCCCGTCCGAACACGCCGGTGTACCCCGGACGGCCGGACGACGGCGCGGGGATCGCCTTCCCCGTGACCTTGTCGAACGGGCTGACGCCGTGAAAGCCCTCGTGATCGGCCTCGGCGGCGGGCAGCCCCTTGCCCTTGCGCGTCAGGACGTGGAGGAGCACGGGGCCCGGGCGATCGAGCACCTTGGGGAGAAGGTCGAGCAGCAGCGGGAGGTCGTGGCCGTCAACCGGCCCGATGTAGTTGAAGCCCAGCGCCTCGAACAGGCCGCCGGGTACGATCGCGGTCTTGATCGCGGCCTCGAGGCGGGTTGCGAGCGTGCGAGCGGTTCCTCCGACGCGCGGGAGACGCCCGACCACGTTGAGGCTTCCCTTGCGCAACCGCCGCAGCCGTGGATTGGTCTGGATGGTGGTGAGGTAGTGCGCCAGCGCCCCGACGTTTGGAGAGATCGACATCCCGTTGTCGTTGAGGACGACGAGCAGGTCGCGCCCGGAGTGACCCGCGTTGTTGAGGGCCTCGTAGGCGAGACCCCCGGTCATCGCGCCGTCCCCCATCACGGCGACGATCCTCCGCTTCGCCCCGGTGAGATCGCGCGCTGCGGCCAACCCCAGCGCCGCGGAGATCGCGGTCGAGGCGTGTCCGGCGCCGAAGGTGTCGTACGGGCTCTCCGCGCGCTTCAGGAACCCCGAGATCCCGCCGTACTGGCGAATGCCCCACAAGGCGTCCTTGCGCCCGGTGAGCACTTTGTGCACGTACGCCTGGTGGCCGGTATCCCAAACCACGCGATCGTTCGGAAGATCGAGCACCCTGGTCAAGGCGACGGTCAGCTCGACGACGCCGAGACTTGCGCCGAGGTGTCCTCCCTTCTGCGAGACGACGTCGACGATGTAGTCGCGAATCTCGGCGCAGAGGGCCGTCAGCTCGACCGCCGTCAACGCCTTGAGATCGGACGGCTCCGTGACGCGGTCGAGAAGCTTTCCCGAGCGTGCGGCCGCGGCGACGCCGTCCCCTGCGAGCCGACCGAGCGCGTCCCTGACCGCTTCGTCCATCTCTAGCGAGTCTCCCGATCGGCGGCGAGCCCCCGCAGCAAGCTATCGATCTTGGCATGCAAGCCCGCAAGATCGCCGTCGTTGTCGACGATCCGATCGGCGAGGCGAAACGTGGCCGCCAGTCTTTGGCCTGCCGGGTTCTCGGTGTTCTCCTGGCGCTCTCGTGCGACGAACTCCTCGAACGTCTCGGGATCCCCGGCGCGAGCGCGCCGGCGGGACCGCTCGAACCGAAGGGGGGGCGGCGCGTCGACCCCCACGAGGACGAAGCGCGGCAGCCCCCTGAGCGCAGCAACCTCCGCGGGGTTCCGGATCGAGTCGACCACGTCGTGCGACCCCAAGCGCGGGAGCAGACGCTCGGCGAGGACGCCGGGCCCGCCCTGCTCGCGCAACAAGTTTCCGATGCGAATGAGATGGGCCCGCTCAGGCGGAAAGCCCCGCGCAGCGGCCTCCTCGCGAACGATGTCCGAAAGCGAGTGGATGGCGAACCCCTTTGTCCTCAGATAGGCCGACACCTCGCCCTTGCCCGCGGCGTTGGGGCCCGTCACGCCGAGGACGAGACTCGAGGCTCTAGGGGTTATCGGGTGGATCCTCGGTGCCGGGGTCGTTCGGAGGTGGGTCCGTCGTTCCGCTGTTGGCCGGAGGTGCCGTCGCGGGGGGCGGTGGCGGCGCCGGGGCCGGCGTCGTATCGACGTTGCGACCGGGCACGACAACCATCTGGGTCGGCGGGTGCACCGTCATGTTCGGAGGCATGATGACTTGCGGCTGCCCCCCCTGCGCCGTCGCGGCCGTCGGAACGAATCGGTGCCGCGTGTAGGCGACCGCGTTCTCGATCTGCGGCCCCCCCCTCGGGTCACTCGGGATGGCATCCGCGGCCTCACCCAGCATGACTCCTTCCTTGCCCTTGCTCGGCGACCGCACGAAGCCCACGCTCGGTCCGGGGCCCCGGATCGCGGTTTCCGCGAGGACGGGGTTGGCGGCGGCGCCGGGCTGTCCGGGGACCGCCTGATTGGCGGGGTGAAACACCGGGTTCAGGAAGACGTCTTGTCCGGCGCTCACGATCTTGTCGACCATCGACATCGGGAAGGCGATGAAGCTGTTCCCTCCGAGGTCGAGCTTGACCATCGACTTATCGTTCTCGATGCTGTGGGCGCGCACCGTCATCTCGGCGCCGTTCGTGAAATGGACGATCTCGTCCGCGAGCGAGGCCGTGAATACGAAGGCGCTGGCAGCAACCACCAGGAAGCCGCGACCGGGGCTCTTCCTCATCATGGCATCCTCCCGAGACGAAGGCGACGCAATCCACTTGGAGTGTACTGCCACTCCTGGGACCCGACAACCGGCGGCCGGGACGCGCGAGGCCATTGCGGCCGGGAAGGGGTGTTCTTAGAATGACTTCGATGAATACACGCGCCGCTCGGCTCGCCCCATTCCTCCTCGCCGCCCCCCTGACGTTCGCGGGGACGATCGCCGCCGCCGAGGCCCCGATCAGAGTCTCCGTCTCGGTCGCCCCGGAGGCGGTCAGCGCCGGCTCCGATGCGGCGATCACCGTGACGATCGACCCGAGGCCCGGTATCAAGCTCAACAAGTATCCGAAGATCAAGCTGCAGGTTCCGGCCGTCCCCGGACTCGTCGGCGCCGCGGAGCAGTCCCTGGGCAACCCGGGGCCGCCCGAGCCCGACAATCTCGACGCGAACTACTTTCACGGCGCCGTCGATCCGCTGAAAGTCTCGTTGCACCTCGACGCGCAGGCGGCGAAGGGCACGCACGACATCACCGCGAAGCTGAGCTACGCGTATTGCGTCGCTGCATCGGGCTACTGCGCACCTGCCAAGGCCGAGCTCAAGATTCCGGTCACGGTTCGCTGACCGAAACGCCTCGGCTCGCCAACCGGATGGTCAGAAGGCTCGCTCCCGAGCCGGCGATCGCCCGCGCGACCTGATCGCGCCGGCCGCGACGCGCGAAGGCCACGAGACATCCCCCTCCTCCGGCTCCGCACACCTTCGCGCCGAGAGCGCCGGCCCGTCGCGCGGCCGCATCCGCGGCACGAAGCGCCGCGGTCGCGACGGAAGGCGCCAGGCTGTAGCGCAACCTCCCCTCCTCCCCGAGTAGCCGGCCGGCCTCGTCCAGGTCGCCGGCCGCGAGCGCGTCGCGCATCGCGCGGGCCAACCGCGCGATCGTTTCCATGTGCCGGGAGGTCCGCGAATCCCGCTCGACGAACCGTCGAAACATGTCCCAGTTGGAGAAGCCGGATTGCCGAGGCTCGCCGGTGTACGCGAGCACGAGGCGCCCCGCGAGCGCAGCTCCGTTGGGAAGCGGCTGCCGCACGGTTCCGTCGGGCGTGTGGCGATAGGCCGCGAGCCCACCCCACAGAGCGGCGAGGTAGTCCTGATTTCCGGTGGGTACTCGAATCTCGCGAGTCTCGAGATTCATCACCCGCTGGAGCAGCCCCTCCTTGGAGAGTCTCTCCCGTGTAGCGCGGGCAAGGGCCGCCCCGGCTGCAATGCCGAGCGCCGAGGAGCCGCCCAAGCCGGAGCCTGCGGGCGCCTCGGCACGACAGGTCAGGGTGAGCGGAGCTCCCGGTGCGAACGCGTGCGCGAGACGAACGAGCCAGGAGAGCGGGCCGCGAAAGGCGTTCCGCGCCAACGGGAGATCGTGGAGGACGCGGCGGCCGCGATCGAGGGAAACCACCTCGAGCCGCCGGTCGCGGCGTGGGGTCACGGTGGCGTGCGCGGTGAGCTGCACGGCCACGTTGACCGTGACGGCGTCCTCGATCATCTGGGAGATCGGCCAGATGTCGAGGGTGCCCCCGGCGAGATCGACCCGCGTGGGAGCGGCCGCTCGGGAGTGGATGATCTTCACGGGTCCCGGGTCAGCGAACAACCGCTACGGCGAGCCGCTCCGGGTCGAGCAGCGCCGCAGCGCGTTTCACGTCCGCGGCGGAGACGTCGCGGAGAGAGTCGACGAACCGGCGTTCGTCGCCGGGCTGTTGCCCGCGCATCGCCTCCATCCCGGCTTCATAGGCGAGGCTGATCCGAGTCATTCGCCGCATGAGCGCCGCGCCGCGCGCGACGTTGACCGCCCGGCCCACGGCCGCCGGCGAGGGATCCGCGTCTCGGAACTCCTTGAGGAGGGCGGCGATGCCGCTCTTGGCCTCGTCGACGTTGTCCGGCCGCGTTCCCATCGTCACCTCGAAACGCGTGCGTCCGCCCCACGGCCGGACGGTCGCTCCGATCGAATAGGCGAGCCCCTTCGTCTCCCGCAGCTCGAAGGCGAGCTTGTCGGAGAGCATCGCGACCGCGATCATCAGGGCGGCGCGATCCGAGGACGCGACGTCCATGACGAGCCCCATCGCGAGGTAGGCCTGGCTCTTGCCGAGCTTGCCCTCCTGGTACGACGCTTTCTCCGTCACCGGAGGAGGGGCCGGGGTCGCCGGCGCCACGCCGGGCGGGAGCCCGCCGAAGTCGGATTCGAGGGCGCGCGCGACCTCGTCCGATCGAACGGGACCGACGACGGTGACGATCGCGCGCCCACCGGTCGCGAGCCCCGCGTGATACGCCTTGACGTCGTCGAGGCTGATCGCGCTCAGCGACGCATCCGTTCCGTAAATCGGCTTCGTCAGCACGTGCCCCGGCGCCAAGAGCGCGTCGAGCGACGCGAGCGCCGACTCGCGGGGAGACGCGTCGCGCCGCGTCGCGCGCTCGCGCTCGTCCCGACGCGCCTCGCTGAGAGCTTCGTCGGTCAGCGCGGGGAACAGGACCATCTCGGCCAGCAGCCCGACCGCCTCGCGCCAGCTCGACGAGGGAGCCTCGAGCCGGAGCCATGAGAATTCGGGCGTCGTGTAGTAGTCGTCGAACGGAACGGACGGGTCGTCGACCGCCTTCACGCGCGCTCCCAGCCGGGCCAGACGGTCGTCGAGCGCCGCCGGATCGTGGACGATCGTCCCGCGCGCCATCATGCGGTGCAGCAGGTCGGTGATGCCCTCCTTGCCGGCGGGCTCGGCAGCGGCGCGCGGCACGAAGGCGAGGTGCAGGGCGAGCACATCGGAATCGGAGCTGTCGCGGACGACGAAGCGAAGGCCGTTGGCGAGCTTGCCGGTCCGGACGGCGAGCGGGGTCTCCGTGCCTGGCCCGGAGTCGGTCAGCGGCGCCCAGGTCAGGCGCTGGGCGGCGAGTCCGGGACCGACCAGGCGCGCGCGCAAGCCGGGCAGGCCGGCGATCAATCGCGCCGAGGCTGCATCCCAGCTCGCCGCTCCGAGCGCGCGGAGCCGCTTCGCCTCGTCCTCGATCGATCCGGGGGGCGAGCCGAGGATCCAAGACGAGCGCATCATCGCGAAATAGTGAATCTGGTCGCGCGTGATCGCCGCGTCGGCTTCGGTCTTCGCGAGGACGCGGTCGATGCGGGCACGCGCGTCCCCTCCGCGCCGAGTGGAGCGGATGGCCGCCGTCACCGCGTCCAGCACGATCTTCGGATCGGCGGAGCCCTCGAGCTTCGCGTCGAAAACGACCGTCGACCACGGAGCGCGGCGTGGCTCGATCGCGAGCGTCGGCTCGACGGCCTTGGCGCCGCCGTCCTCCAGGGCGCGGGCAAGGGCCGAGTCTTTTCCGTCGCAGGCGGCCTGCAAGAGGATTTCGGCGGCCGCGGTGACGTCGTCCCACGGCTTCGCCTCGAACGGAAAGGCGGCGAGCATGCGGAAGGGCTCCGTGTCCGCGGGAGCCGTCTCGACGTTTTCACGAGGGGGCGCGGGCCAGCTCGAGACCGCCGGCTTCGGCGCCGGGGTGGCGGGCCCCTTTCCGAACGTGCGCTTGATCGCCGAGAGCATGTCGCCGTCGTCGAAATCGCCCATGACGACCAGCGTCATGTTGGAGGGGACGTATCGCGATTTGTAGTAGACCAGGACCTGGTCGCGCGTGATGCTGCCGAGGGACGCCTCGGTCCCCAGAACCGGCCGAGCGATCGCCGTTCCGGAAAAGGCGAACTGCCGGAAGCCGTCCTCGACGTCGTAGGACGGATCGCTGCGGTCGCGCGCCAGCTCTTCAAGGACGATCTTGCGCTCCTTCTCGAAATTCTCGGCGGGAATCGTCGAGCGAAAAAGCATGTCGGCCTGGATCGCGAGCCCCTCCTCGGCGTGCTCTTTCGCGACGAGAAAGGTGAAGAGCGTGTGGTCCTCCCGAGTGGTCGCGTTGTTGTAGGCGCCGAGCTTGTCGACGTCGTCGTAGAGCTGCCGCTGCGTCCGGGTCGCGGTGCCGTTGAAGAGGAGATGCTCCAGAAAGTGCGATGCGCCCCCGGCCTCCCGCGGTTCATCGACCACACCGGCGCCGACGATAACGGCGGAGGCGACCATCGGATTGGCGTGATGCGGGATCAGGATCACGCGCAGGCCGTTCTCCAGGATCTGGTCGGAAGCCGCGCACGGAGACGCGAGCAGCGAGATCGCGAGTGCTGCGATGCGTCGGCGCACGGCGGGGACCCTCGGCGTGGGTCGCGCAGGATACACCGCGGTGGCGCCTATACTGCGCGAGGAGTTCGACCGGAGTGGCGATGACTCGCACGCAGCGGATCGTCCTGGCCCTCATCGCGGCCGCGCTCGGATTCGTGGCTTGGATCGCGCTGTCCAACCGCCAACCGCCGCTCCTACCGGCCGATGACGCTCACGCGTCCTTCGAGGGTTCGTCGGCTTGCCTGAGCTGTCACGGCCCGGCGGCCGCGGCGCCTCGATCGTCCCGACATCCTCTGGGAGAGGATTGCTTGCGCTGTCACGGGAGGCGTTGACGAGCTGACCACGGGTCGATGGGCGCTTCGAGAAGCGTCAAGAGCTCGGCGACGACCATGGCCGTGGCGCCCCAGAGCTTCGCACCCGGGAGCTCGAAATACGGAACCTCGACGGCGACGCCGTCGCGCACACGATGCTCGATCGCGAGTCCCGATCCGTCGGCGAGCCTCGCGAGCGGCACCTCGACCACGCGGTCGACCTCGGGCGCGGCCGGCCGCACCGCGGGCCGCGCCGTCGCCGTTGCGACGACCGGATGCAGCACGTACCCGCTGACGGGGATGTGGAGCGGCGTGAGGCGCAGACGGACCGTGACCATCGAGGGTGCGAGTCCCACCTCTTCCTCGGCCTCGCGGAGCGCTGCGTGCTCGATCGTCTCTCCCGCCTCGACCGCTCCGCCGGGAAGCGAGACCTGGCCTCGGTGGTTGGCGAGGTGCAGGCCGCGTACCGTGAGCAGGAGCGAAGCCTCGCCGTCCTTCGGATAGATCAAAACGAGCGCCGCCGCAGGGCGTGCCTCCTCGGGAAGGAAGCCGGGCACCCAGAACCGCCGGGGGCGCGGAGCCATCGACGCCTGGGCCCCCGGTCCCGGCAGCTCGCCTTGGGGCACCGCCGCGAGGCGGCGAACGACCTCGTCGAAATGCACGCCGTCAAGATAGCGGAGCGTCGCGAACTGGAGTAGAACGTTGGCCCGTGCTCGCCGCCATCTCGCTCGCAGTCGCCACCGCCACGTCGACGGTCGCGACCAGCCGCGGTCCCCAGCCCCTCGCGGTCTACGCCGCATCGACGCAGGCGGGCGGACGCGCCGAAGGCGCGTTGATTCTCGTGCTCTCCGGCGAGGGCGGCTGGCGCGCGTTCGACGAACAGCTCGCCCGCTGGCTTTCCTCGGCGGGCTATTGGGTCGGCGGCATCGACTGTCTCAAGTACTTCTGGAAGCCCCAGGACGATCGGGACGTGCTGGCGGCCGACATCGGGCTTTACGCGGAGGCCTTGACGCGCGCGGCCCGCGCCCGGGAGGACGCGCCGGTCGTGCTCGCCGGATTCTCGTTCGGAGCCGATCTCGCCCCATGGATAGCGGGGGCCGCGCGCCGGAGTGAGCGCATCGCGGGGCTCTTGATGATCGGCCCCGACCTGCGGGGAAGCCTCGAGGCGCGCGTGACCGAGATCATGGGGTTCACGCCCAAGGATCACGTCTTCGACACCGCGAAGGCGCTCGCCGACACCCGCGCGGTGCCCGTGCTGTTCGTGCACGGCGGCGCGGACTCGAACTCCGCGGCGCCTCAGCTCGCCGCGGGATTCGCCGGATCGAAGACGCTTCGAGTCGTCCCGGGGGCGACCCACCATTTCGCGGGGCATGAAGACGAGCTCAGGCGCACCGTGATCGACGGGCTCCGACAAATCCTGGCCCGATGACCGCGGAGCCGCTCGAGGACGACGCCTCCGAGCCGGCACCGCGCGCGATCCCTCGCGCGCTCCCCGCTCTGCGCGCGCTCTGGCCCTGGCTGCTCCTGACCCTCGTCGCCATCTTCGGCTGGAAGGAGCTTCGCCAGGTCGACTTCCTGAAGGTGCGTGATCTCCTCCGGGTGACGAATGCCGCGGTCATCGCGCTCCTCCTGGCGGGCACGGTTGCCAATCTGGCGCTCGCCGGTTTCTATGACGTCGCGGCACTCGGAGATCGCCGGCTTCCGCCCACGCGGACCGGGCGATGGAGCGTCGGCGTCATCGCGTTCGCGTGGAGCAATTTCCTCACCGTCGGTCCGCTGGCCGGCCCCGCATTGCGCCTCTGGCTTTACGGCCCCCTGGGCGTATCGACCGCGCGGGCTCGCCGGGCTCTGCTCACGATCCTCGCCGCCTTCACCGCCGCGCTGTGCGTCTGGTGCGGTGCCGTGTTGGTCCCTCTTCCTTCTGACTTTGGCGCGCCGCTCTTCCGTATCGGTGTGGCGATCGCGGCGGGCGCGGCGGTGGGGTACGCCGCGTCACGCGTGCCTCGCCTCTGGGGGAGCGAGTCGGAATCGGGACGCAGGCGCACATCGATGACGCTCGCCGCCGTGGGAGTTGCCGACTGGCTTTTGGCCTGGATGGTCTTCCACTTGGCGGTCGCGAGCCAGGTCGAGGGCATCGCCACGGGGACGACGATGAGGATCTTCTTCGTCGGCCAGCTGGTCGGGCTCGTCAGTCTCGTCCCGGGAGGCTTCGGCTCGGCCGACCTTTTCTGGGGGGCCAGGCTCGCAGGCATCACGGGAAATCACGATCGGATCGCCGCCGCCCTCCTCCTGTACCGGACGGTGTACTACGCGCTCCCGTTCCTCTTCGCGAGCCTCGTGCTCGCCTCACGTTTCGTCTCCGCCGGCCGCCGAACGTCCGCGGCGGTTCGCACGGGTCTGGCGTCCTACGCCTTCCTCTGCGGCGCGGTGCTGCTCGCCTCGGCCGCTTCGCCATCCCTCTCCGATCGCTCGAAGCTGCTGCAGGACATGGTTCCGCTCGCGCTCGTCGAGATCTCCCACGGCGCGTCGATCCTGTTGGGCTTCGTGCTGATCCTGATGTCGCGCGGTCTGGCGCGCGGCTACCGATCGAGCCATCGCCTGTCGGTGGCGCTCTTTCTCGCCGCGGCCCTGACGACGTTCATGAAGGGGCTCGACTACGAGGAAGCGCTCCTCGCACTCGGCGCGGCGATGCTTCTGATCCTCTTTCGCGCGGCGTTCACCCGCGACGGGCGTCTGCATCAGTCCCTCGAGTTCGTCGCCTCGGCGGGGCTGGCCGCGGTTCTCCTCTTCGGCGCGGTGGGATTGGGATCGTACGAAGCGTGGCCGGACGTTCCGACCGCGTTCAGCAGATTCGCGTTCCTCGCCCACGAGGAGCGATTCGTGCGCGGGCTCGTCGTGCTGGCCTCTGTGGCGGCCCTCGTCGCGCTACGGCTCGGGCAGCGGCCGCGCTCGCCGGACGCCCTGCCGGACGACGCGGGCATCGCCCGCGCCCTCGAGGATGCGTCGCGGCTCGCTCGCAACACGAACCCACTCCTCGTGGCCACCGGGGACAAGGCTCTGTTCAGACGGGAAGGCGGAGAGCCGGGATTCATCGCCTACCGAACGTCGGGGCGGTTCCTGGTGGCGTGGTCCGACCCGGTCTGCCCCGCGGGACAAGAGAGGGACATCCTGGCGGCGTTCGTCGAGCACGCGGCCGACTGGGATCGCGAGGCGGTGCTCTACCAGATCTCGCCGTCGCTCCTGCCTTTTGCGCACGATCTCGGGTTCGTCTTCTTCAAGCTGGGGGAGGAGGCGATCGTCGATCTGGCCACGTTCGACCTCAAAGGGAACAAGGCGAAGACCCAGCGGCATGCGATCAACACGGGAGAGCGGGCGGGCGCGCGATTTCGCCTCGTCGATGGCGAGGAGCTCGGAGCGATGCTGCCACAGCTTCGCGCCGTCTCGGACGCCTGGCTCGCCGCCAAGGGAGCAACCGAAAAGGGGTTTTCGCTGGGTCGGTTCGACGAGGACTACCTTCGGAAGTTCAAGTGCGCGGTCGTCGAGACCGGCGGCGAGGGGGTCGTCGCGTTCGCGAACGTGCTCGAGGGGGCGCGCGGCGAGGAGATCTCGGTCGATCTGATGCGCCACGCGGAAGCCGAGGGTACGGAGCTTTCGAGCCCCATGGAGTTTCTGATTCTCAGGCTGATGCTCGACGCAAAGGAGCGCGGGTTCAAGCGCTTCAATCTCGGGATGGCGCCGCTGGCCGCCGTCGGGGCGACGCGCCGCGCGCGACCGGTCGAGCGCCTGGCTCACCAGTTCTTTCTGCACGGCGAGGCTTGGTACAACTATCAGGGGCTCCGCCGGTTCAAGGAGCGATTCCATCCCACGTGGGAGCCCCGTTACCTGGCGTACCGGCGCCCGTGGGATTGGCCGTTCGCGGTCGCCGCCACCACCCAGCTCGTTTCAGGACGATGGCGCGCGCTTCTGCCCACGAAAGGACCGACGACGTGAGACGACTCCTCCTCCTCCCGCTGCTTCCCGTTCTCCTCGCCGCCGCGTCGCCGGCAACGGTCGAGGAGACCAAGACCTTGCCCGGTTTCGGCAGCGTAACGGTCTACCGGCCGCGCGATCTCGCCGAGGCGCGCGGGGTGGTGCTGTTCATCTCGGGGGACGGGGGATGGAAGCTCGGAGTGGTCGATATGGCGCGCCGCCTCGACGAGCACGCGATCGTCGCGGGACTGTCCATGCCCGCGTGGCAGAAGCAAATCGAGGCGCACGCCAACTCGTGCTGGTATCCGGCCGGGGAGCTCGAGGTCGCCGCTCAAGCGCTCGAGAAGCAGTATCACCTCCCGCGGTACGTGCGACCGATCCTGGTCGGCTATTCCTCGGGGGCCACGGTGGTGTACGGCGCGCTCGCCCAGGCGCCGCCGACGACGTTTCGCGGCGCGGTGAGCCTCGGATTCTGCCCGGACCTCGAGGTGAAGCGAAAATTCTGCGGAACGGAGGGTTGGCATCCAGACTGGAACGAGAAGAAGAAGCAGATTTGGCTGCCGGAGTGTCCGAGCATGTCCGAGCGCGAGGGGGGAGGAGCCAAGTGGATCGCCCTTCAAGGCCTGATCGATCAGGTTTGCGCCCCGCCTCAAACGGAGGCCTTCGTCTCCAAGGTGCCGCACTCGAAGGTGGTCGCCCTCGAGAAAGTGGGTCACGGCTTCTCGGTGCCGTCGCGGTGGGGCGCGGCGTTCGATCGATCGGTCGAGGAGATGTACGAGGACCGGAGCGTCCTCGAGCCCCTGCCCCACACCGTCCGCCAGCAGGCGGGCTCGGCCCCGCCGGTCGACGTCACGGCCAAGCTCGAAGCTCTCGACCTCCCGCTCGAGGTGGCGTGGCCTCCCGAGAGCCGGGCGGTGGTGATCTTCGTCTCGGGAGACGGCGGCTGGGCCGACCTCGACGAGAACGTCGCGAGGCGGCTCGCCGCCCAGGGGATCGCCGTCGTCGGGTGGAACGCGCTGCGCTATTTCTGGCTGGAAAAAACGCCCGAGAAGTTCACGGACGACCTGGTGCGCGTCGTCCACGCGCTTCCGCAGGACATCGCGGTCTTCGCCGGAGGATACTCCTTCGGCGCCGAGACGATCGCGGTCGTGGTGGCCGCCTCGTCGGACCCGTCGCTGTCCCGGATCGCCGGGCTCACGCTCTTGGGCCCCGGGACGTACGCCGCGTTCGAGGTCAGCCCGCTCGACTGGCTCCGGACGACCTCCGACCCGACGCCGCACCCCGTCGGACCCGCCATCGAGCATGCGGGCCGGCCGGTGCTGTGCGTGACGTCGGCGGACGACCACCACTCGGGCTGCCCCGACGACGGGCGCCCCGGGTACACGCATGCGGTGTTTCCGGGCGGCCATCACTTCGGATCGGACTACGACGGGCTGGCGTCGCGAATCGTCGCGTTCGTCCGCTCAACTCCGCTTGAATGAGATCGAGACGACCGGCGTGTCCGGCTCGTCCTTCGCGTGAGAGACGAATTCCTCGTAGGTCCAGTTGTTCGCATCGACGAACGTCGTCACGACCCTCGAGATCGTCAGGCGCCTCGACTTCTGGTCGCTGAAATGCGCGCTCATCGTCAGCTGCTTCTTCGTCGCGTCGTAGGTTCCGACGTACGGGATGATCGCGGTCGAGGTGTTGTCGATCCAGGAGCCCGTGTACCGGCCGGTGGCCTCGTCGTAACCGTAGGTCATGACACCTTCGAACGACTGCTTCATGCGCTTGCCCGACTGCGCCACCTGCACGAAGAGCCCGCCCATGAGCAGCTTCCCTTCCGCGGTTCCTTGGGAGTCCATCTCGCGGACGTAGGGCCCGGCGAACAGGTGCACGCCGGCCGTCCACTTGCCGACGAGCGCAGCTATGACGGCATGCTGCGGCTTGAGTTCGGCATGACGCCACGGCACGTCGAAGAGATTGGTCTGAAGTTTCGGCGGATAGTGCGGCTCCTCCGAATCGGGCGGCGGAGTCGCCGCCGCCTTCACGGCCGGAGGCTTGTCGGCCGCGATGAGGAATCCGCCCAGCAAACCGGTCGCGAGCCACCCCACCGCGATCGTCCGTGTCCGTCTCATCCTCTTCTTCTCCTTGCGCAGGGCCCCGACGCCCCGTCGCCGCAAACCTAAGCTGATACGAGAGACTCGGCCAATGGACAACCGAATCATGACTCACGGTACCAGTTTTTCTCCCACGCGTGAGCTTCGAGCTTCTCCAGGAGATCCTCCGAGAGCCCCCTTCCGTCGGATGCGGCGACGTTCGCGCCGACGTGGCTTGGACGGCGCATCCCCGGGATGACGGTCGACACCTCGGGCCGGGAGAGGACGAAGCGCAGCGCGAGCTCGGGAAGGGTCTTCGCGTCGTCTCCGAGGAGGCTCAAGAGCGCATCGGCCCGGCGCGCCGCCTCCGCGCGCCGCCCGCCTCGAAAGTAGCGCTGCCGCCAATCGCCCTCCGGAAAGACCGTGTCGGACCGGACGCCGCCGGTCAGCGCTCCCTCGTCGAAGGGGACGCGGACGATGATGCCGAGATCGGTCTTCTTCGCCTGCGGGAACAACTCCGCTTCCGGCGTCCGGTCGAAGATGTTGTAGATGACCTGCGCGGTCGCGAAGATGGGATCGCGCAGCGCGACCAGGGCCGTTTCCGGCGCGTGATCGTTGATCGAGATTCCCCAGTTCCGGACCTTCCCTTCGGCGGCCAGGCGCTCCATCTCCCGCCGCGTGTCGTGCCATTCCGGTTGGCCGAGCCACGCGTCGTGCCACACGTGAAACTGCTGCACCGCCAGCGCGTCGGTCTCCAAGTTCCTCAGCGACGTCTCGGTCGACCGCCGGAGGTGACCGGCGGGAAAAACGTCCGCGATTCTCGACGAGGGCTCCGCGGGCCAGTTGCCGTCGCGGGGAGGGATCTTCGTCGCCACGACGACGCCGGCCTTCGACTTCGCGATCATCCGCTCGCTGTGCCCGTCGCCGTAGGCGAGCGCCGTGTCGATGAACGTCACGCCCGCATCGACTGCGGCGCGGATCGCCTCGAGGGCGACATCGTCGGGGACGCCGCGCCACATGGTCGCCCCCAGCCCCCACGCCCCGAACCCGATCTCCGAGACCTCGAGCCGTGTCTTCCCAAGCCTTCGCGTCCTCATGCCGACTCCCTCGCCCGCCTCATCGCGCCGCGAAGAAACGACGCCACCTGCTCCCCGACGGACTCGTCGGTCAGAACGGCGCTGTGGCCCGCCCCGGGCACCCTGAGCATCGTCGCCAGCCCCCGCGGCGCCGAGGCTTCGAGCTGCTCGGCGTGCGCGATCGGCACGACCTCGTCGTCCTCCCCGTGAACGATCAGCACCGGCACGCGACTCGACGAGAGATTCCTCTCCGCATCGAAGGTCTCGGGCTCGGCGCCCACCGCGCGAACGAACGCGCGGCGCACGAGGCCGTCCAGCCACGTCGCGGGGAGCCCCTTGCCGTCGAGATAGATGCGCGCCGCTTCCATCGCGCCGTGGGGGGCCGCGATCAGGACAAGGGCCGCCCACCGTGGATCGCGCGACGCGGCCGCGTAAACGCCGAGACCGCCGAACGAGAATCCGAGGATCGCCGACGGAACCGCGGCCAGCTCGGATCGTGCGGCGATCCAGTTCCGCACCGATCTCAGGTCGTCGACCATCAGTGCAGCGTTGTAGCGCTCCACGGGCCCCGTGCGTCCATGCCCCGGCAGATCGACGAGCAAAGCCGACATCCCCTGCGCCATCACGTGCGCAGCGAGGGGTGCCATCCGCCCGGCGTCGTGTCCCCAGCCGTGGACGAACAGCACGAGCCCTTCCGCTCTTCCCTCGGCCCGTACGAGCCAAGCCTTCATCGGGAGCACCTTCCCCGGGATCGTGACGTCCTCCGCGGACGTCGCCATCGCCGCAGGGAGCGAGTGCGCCACCGGACGCGGCGGATGCAGGATCCGTCGCAGCAACGGGTCGACGAAGCGATCGAGCATCCGCCGGATCGTAGAGGACGAGCCGCGCTCCGTCGACCCTCGCGGCCACGAGAAGGTTGCCCGGGCCCCGCGACTCTGCTAGAAATGCGCGTTGCTTTTCTCAGATGCCGGCATAGCTCAGTTGGTAGAGCGGCTGATTCGTAATCAGCAGGTCCCCAGTTCAAGTCTGGGTGCCGGCTCCAAGCGGAACGACGCATCCATTCGTCCGCGAGGTGCGCGTAGCGACGCGTCATGCTCGCCGTCCCTCAAGAAGCGGCGTTCTTGACCTGCGAATCGCCGAATCCAAGAGGGAATCGACGTCGCAAATAACCCGTTTCCATTGACGAAAACCGACCCTACCGTTTTTGGCAGGCGCGCCGGCCTTCGAGATCGCAGCTCGCCGGTCGGCAACCGTAGCGGAACGCCGGTGAAATGCACTTTCCGCGATCACGGCGTCAGCCTGGCGACTTCAGCGAAAGGGTGGATGTCGACGCGCTGCACGACATCGACGAGGCCCATAGACGGATCGACATCCTGGAGCCGGCACGTTGCCGGCAGGCTCTGGCCGACGCCGACGTACTCGCCGTCTGCAGTTGCCCATCCGCCGCACATCGACTCCGGGGTCCCGGCTTTCACGGCCATCGCGACCGTCGTGCGCGCGAACGCTATTCAGATCGCACGCGCTCCTGATTCGGGGTATCGTCTCCCCAACAAGGCGACGAGGGGAGAAGCAACGTGTCAAGTCACCCCGCGACTCGTGCGACAGTTTTCGGGCTGCTGGTCTTCGGGATTCCGCTCCCGGCGGTTGCCGGGAGCGGCGGCGCGCCGACTGAATCGCCACCCGACACGACGCACGTCGTTATCGGCGCCTTCCCCGACCGGTCGGGCGGAGGGTCCGTCGCAGCGCCTAGAGACGAGATGACCGAGGCTCAGCGCGAAGCGATTCAGAAGGAGGTCGACGCCAACGTCGAGCGGCTACGCGCGGCAGGCAACCTCGCTTCCACGACCCTCGCCCCGCACCCGCTTTTCGGGTGGCCCATGCGAATGGCGGCGGGTCTCGGCAATCCCGGCTATCACGACATCCAGAACTTCGTCGATCTCGACCCGAGCTCGCCCGACGGTCTGCTCGACTGGAACTGTGGCGCACGGACCTACGACGGCCACCGAGGAACCGATTTCGTCCTGTGGCCCTGGCAGTGGTACAAAGAGACGCGCGGTCAAGTTGAGATCGTCGCTGCGGCGGCGGGACAGATCACCTATCGGGCTGACGGGAACTTCGACCAGAACTGCTCGATGGGCCCCTACGGCGGGAACGGCATCTATCTCCAGCACGCCGATGGGTCGACCTCCGTCTACTGGCACATGAAGAACGGATCGGTCACCCCGAAGCAGGTAGGCGACACGGTCGTTGAAGGCGAGTACCTGGGTACGGTTGCGAGTTCCGGCAGCTCCACGGGGCCGCACCTTCATTTCGAGGTTTCGGATCCGGCCTCTCACCTCATCGAACCGTGGTACGGCCCATGCAACAACCTCAACCCGGAAACTTGGTGGAAGAGCCAGCGCCCGTATTACGACTCCGCCATCAACGTGCTGACCACAGGGAGCTTACCGCCGACGTTTCCTGGAGCGTGCCCGGAGGAGGAATCGCCGAACGCTCAGGTCACGTTCACGGTCGGGTCGAGCATCACCTTTACCGCCTACTACCGCGACCAGCTCGGCCCTCAGGTCAGCCTCTACACGATCTATCGGCCGGACGGGTCGATCTACTCCCAATGGACGCACAGCAACCCGAACTCGTTCAGCCAGGCTGCCTACTGGTGGTGGGGCTTCACGTTCCCGGTCGGCGAGATGCAGGGGCTGTGGCGCTTCGCGGTGGCTTACGAATCGAACACCTACGAGCGGCAGTTCACGCTCGGCTCGCCCGCGGGTTGCGGCAGCGTTCCCGAGACGGTGGCTCGAGGCCAGCTTCTGCAACTGGAGAAGATCGCCACATCGCTTCGCTTGACGTGGGGAACGTCCTGCAACGCGTCCGACACCGACTATGTCATTTACGACGGTGCGATCGGGAGCTTCACCACCTTCGGTGAGATCCGCTGCAGCACCAGCGGGAACGCCCTCGCGATTATCACCCCGGCGGCGGGAAGCCGCTTCTATCTCGTCGGGCCGCGGAACTCGGTGCGCGAGGGATCGCTCGGCACGACCAGCAGCGGAGCGGAGCGTCCGGTTGGCTCGCCATCGTGCCTGGTGCGTCTCGCGCTCGAGTGCCCATGAGAGGGGCGACGCGCCCCTACAGCCCAGACGCTTTCCGCGTCTCCCGGTCGGCCGCGATGCCCGCGAGCCTCA
>CAZEII010000018.1:65484-71732 GCA_964511835.1 uncultured Acidobacteriota bacterium
CGGCGGCCCCAGTCTCGCACTTTGACCACCCTTTGACCACGACTGGCGCGATAGGTACGATCCAGCCGCGTGACACTCACGAAACCGCGCCGTTTTTCGCTCTCGACGCGTCTTCGTAATCAGCAATTCCCCCCCTTGGCGTTGATCGCCGCGATCGGGCTCGCCACGGCGGCCGGCGTCTGGTATTTCGCCCAAAGGCAGACGAGCCTGGGCGCCGTTCGCAACGTCGTGCTGATCAGCATCGATACGTGCCGCGCCGATCGGCTGAGCGGCTACGGCTACAAGAGGAAGTCGACGCCGAGCATCGACGCGATCGCGAGCGAGGGCGCCTTGTTCGAGCAGGCGCTGAGCCCGGTTCCACTGACGACGCCGGCGCACAGTTCGATGCTGACGGGCACGTATCCGCCTTATCACGGAGTCCGCCTCAACAACGGAGAGGGACTGGCCACGCCAAATGTCACGCTCGCGGAGCTGCTTCATGACGCCGGCCTGCAGACGGCGGCGTTCGTCGGCGGATTTCCGCTGGACGTCGGATTTCACCTGAATCAGGGGTTCGACGTCTACGACGCTCAATTCACGGAGCGCACCGAAGGGTCGCCGTCGAACACGGAAAGGACGGCCGAGGAAGTCAGCCGCCCGGCCATGGCGTGGCTCGAACAACACGCGGCGAAGCCGTTCTTCCTCTTTCTTCATTACTACGACGCTCACCTCCCCTACACGCCACCGCCCCCGTTCGGGTCCGAGTACGCGGATGATCTCTATGCCGGAGAGATCGCGTACGTCGATAGCTGGATCGGACAGGTGGTCGCCCGGCTTCGCAAGCTGGACGCGTACGACGACACCCTGATGATCGTGACGGCCGATCATGGTGAAAGCTTGGGGGAGCACGGCGAGCGCTCGCACGGGTACTTCGTCTATCAGGGGACCCAGCACGTGCCCTTGATCATTCGTGCGCCCCATGGTCGTGTTCGCCGGCCCATCGAGGCCCGAGTCAGCCTCGTCGACATCGTCCCGACGGTTCTCGATCTCGTCGGGCTCAGGATTCCGAGCCCGGTCCAGGGCGTGAGCCTGAGAGGATTGTTGGAGGGTACGCGCTCGCCGGTGCGAAAGAGCCCGCTCTACTGCGAGTCGCTCCAGCCGACCCAGTTCGACTGCGCGTCGTTGGCCGCCATCGTCGATGGACCGTGGAAGTTCATCCGGGCGCCGAAGCCCGAGCTTTACGACTTGAGCCACGATCCCGCAGAGGCCCAGAACCTGGCCGATCGGGAGCCCGCGGTCGCAGAACGCCTGCGCGAGAAGCTCGAAGCGTCGGCGGCCGAGATGACGGCCGCCGCGCCCGAGCACGGCGCCACGCCCGCCGACGAGGAAACGGTCAAGCGGCTCCAATCCTTGGGCTACGTGGGGGGAGGTGCGACGTCGTCCGGATCCGAGTTCGATCCCTCGCTCGAGGACCCGAAGGATTTCGCGCCCACGTTCGAGAAACTCGAGGAGGCGAACGCCTGGTTCCACTCGAACCGATCGGCGGACGCGGAGCGGCAATTGTTGGCCATCGTCGAAGAGCGGCCGAGCCTCGTCGCGGCCCACGAACAATTGGCGCAAATTGCGCGTCAGGATCGGCGACTCGCCGATGCCGTCTCTCACTACGACAAGATCGTGGCGATCCTCGGAGCGACGAACAAGGTCGCCGACCTCGCGCAGGCCGAGTTCGCTCTCGGCTTCGCTCTGCACGAGCTGGGGCGCGACGGCGATTCGATCGCGCACTATGAAAAGTCGTTGGCCCTCGATCCGGATCAGGCGCGCGTGCACCTCAATCTTGGAATCGTGCTTCAGGTCGGCGGCAAGCCGGCGGAGGCGGCGAAGCACTACGAGGCGGCGATTCGCCTCCAGCCGGACACGGCGACGGCGCTCAACGCGCTCGCCTGGATTCGTGCGACGAGCAGGGACGCTGGTCTCAGGAACGGCGCCGAGGCCGTCCGGTTGGCCGAGAGTGCGTGCCGGCTCACCGGGCGCAAGATCGTCGCGTACCTCGGAACGCTCGCTGCGGCCTATGCCGAATCTCAGCGGTTCGACGACGCCGTGGCGGCCTCGCGGGAGGCGCTCGCCCTAGCGCGAGCGTCGGGCGATTCCGCGGTTTCCGCGCAGATCGAGGCGCGTATGGCGCTTTATCGCAGCCACCGGCCCTATCGGCTCTAGCGACGCCCGGCCGCTACTTTTTTCTTATTGGATTTCTTGTCCGCTTTCGCCGTCTTCGGCGGGTCCTGCGCCGGGCGCAAAACCTCATCGCGGTACGCGCGCAGGACGTCCGGGTCTTGGATCTGAGCTTCCGCGCGGACGTCGGCGATCTGCTCGATCGGCGTCCCCTGCTCCACGAGCTTGTTCGCCTCGTTGAGCTCGCGCTCGACGTCCTGGCGGAACGACATCCAGCTTCCCCAGCCGACGTGCAGCTTGCCGTTCATCATGAACGTGGGCGTGCTGTGAGCGCCGAACTTCTCGGCGGCCGCCGCTTCGCTCTGGGCACGCGTCCGGAGCTCCGGAGCGGCGTAGTCGGCCTTGAAGCGCTCGACGTCGAGCCCGAGCCTTTCGGCGTAGCCCGTCAGGCTGGCCTCGTCGAGCGCGCTCTGATTCTCGAACAACGCGTCGTGGTACTCCCAAAACCTTCCTTGGCGCTGTGCCGCCAGCGAGGCAACGGCGGCGTTCTCGGAGTTCCTGTGCATCGCGAGCGGGTGCTGCCAGAACTCGACGCGGACGTCGCCGGGGAATTCCTCGGCGATCTGATCGGTCGCCGCCGCCGAGCGCTTGCAGACCGGGCACTGAAAATCGCTGAAGACGAGAAGCACGACCTTCGCTGGGCTCGGACCAAGGGCCGGGGGAGCCTCGGCGTCGGTGCTCGCCAGGACCTTGCCGCTCTTGACGCGGGATGGCGGATCGTCGGGGTTGGTCGAGACCGTGCTCATGTCGGCGGCGAGGACGAACCCCGTCGCGAGCGCTCCCGCGACGGCCCATCGGAGCATTTTCATGACGGCACCTCGCGCGAAATTCTACGCCGCTCCGCCGATCGTGCCACCGCAAAGCGATCAATCCTTCCAGATCCCTCGCCACCACGGCTCGGCGTCGAGACGCACCTGCGCTTGGACGCGGGTGAGATCCATCCGCGAGACGATCGTCTCGCGCGGCCAGCCGGTCAGACGGGCGAGCGCCGTTGCCTGCGCGTTCAGCCGGGCCAGGAGGTCCTTGCGATAGCTCCGCGCTTCCTCGCAAACCGCGCTTCCCGTCCAAGGGTGTCGCATCACGTAGCGGCCTTGGAAGTTCTCGCGATTCCCGGTCGTTTGGAAGACGAGATCCTCGGGGAAGTGCTCCCTGTCGTAGCGCACGTGGAGCCGCGTCACGTAGACGTCGGACACCGGGCCGCCGTCCGGGATCCAGAACACGCCGAGGCTCCGGAGCTCGGCGGGGGCGAGCGGCTCGGCCGCGCACGGATCGCACCAGCCCATGTCCCAGGCGTATTCCACGAAAACGGCGTTTCCCCCTTGCTCTTTCACTTGGGTCTGGAACATGTCCTTGTAGAAGGGAGCGAAATCGTCCTTGACGAACTCAGGGACGTCGATGTCCGAAGGGATCTTGACCGTGCGGTAGTTGATCGACTCGACCCGGCCCCCGCGCGTCAGCGCGTAGACCAACATCTCCTGGGCGCCGTCGGCATTCGCCATCCCCAGGCGAAGCGGCAGCATGAACTTCGGTGATTCGTAGGCGATCTGGATCGGCCTCAGGTTGACGACGCCGAGCTTCTCGCGCTCGCCGAGATTCACCCTCGCCACGAAGAAGCGCATCTTCTGCGCGATGTAGCTCGAGAGCACGTCGGCGGCGCCCCGAGGGATCTTGTAACCGTTCTCGGTGAGCCAGGCGGCGAGCCCGCCGCTCTCCCGGGCCGAGAGGATGACGATGTCGTACTCCCCGACGGTGTAGCGCGCTTCGATTCTCACGCCGAGGGATTTGGCCCGCGCGAGATCCGCCCTTTCCATCGCCCCGGCGACGGCGTTCTTCGCGACCTTGAGGTCGCGCTCCCTCCGCGCCGCCGCGCACGGGTCCTCGTCGAAGTACTCGACGAGACGCGGCGCCGAGTAGGCGTCCAGATGGGTGACGATCGCCGGGTCGCCCACGTGGATCTGATCCCTCGTGATCGACGTTGGCACCGGGATCACGAGCGCGAATTCCTTCGGATCGCCCCGATAGTCGCTGGCCATCGTCAGGACCGTCCGGTCCGCGTCGCGGACCATCACCACCTGGGAGGCTTTGTTGAAGAGCTTGGCGTCCGCCTTCGAGACGTAGAAACCACAGAATGCCCGTGCGTCGAGGGCGGTGGCCAAGGATCCGGCGAGAAGGGCTGCGGCAAAGACGATGGCGCGTTTCATGGCGAACCTCCGGGGGAAGAAGGAGAGACGGTGCGCCTCCCACGCGTAGCGCTCCGCGGGGAGGAGGCGGTCGATCAGCGGAACGAGGGGCGAGGCCGCGGCGAGCGACCAGAGCAGCGCGTTGACCCGGAAGAGCTTGAATTGGACGAACCCAGCCCCGGCTGCGACGAGGACCGCGAAGAGAATGCGGCCCGATCGCGCGTCGGGTGTGGTCTTCGGGTCCGAGATCATGAAAAAGGCGAAGAGCAGGAGCGAGCCGCTCTCCAGCCGATGCCACGGGATCGTCATCGGCTCCCCGAGCGTGTGCGAGCGCGCGAACAGGATCGCCGCCCACGCGGCGAGGAACGCGAAGCTCACGTCGGCTCGCCTCGCGCGGGTCACGACGACCGTCCCGAGGCACGCCATCAGGAATCCGAGGGTGGCGGCGCTCCCCCACTGGCCCGAAGAGACCCAGGCGCGGCTCGTGGTGGACAGCATCGTCACGACCGCGAGGTTGGTGGGGTTGAAAACGTGCTTCCCGTGGATCCGGACCGCGAGCTTGCTCCCGATCGCGACCGCCGCTGCGGCCGCGCCGAGCCAAGGTGTCGCCGCGCGAAGGAGCAGACAGAGCGAGAGAGCGGAGATCAACGCGCTCCTCCACTCGACATGCCCGTGCGAGAGCGCGCGCGACACGACCACCTGCGCGGCCAGCGCCGCGCCGATGGTCGCGACGATCTGCGCCACCCCGATGTCGAACCCGAGGACGATCGAGCCGTAGATCAAGAGCGAGCCGAGAACGGCGATTTGGTAGAGTCGCGGATCGCGCATGGCCTTCGGTCCTCCGTCGTCCGTCCCGTGGGACAGCGGTGGGCTCGAGAAGTTCCCGGAGGCGCTTGCCGGAGGGAAAAGCGTGGTCCGTCTCGTCCATGCCAGCGATCGAGCTCTCCTCGTCTTGTTCGACGATGCGATCAGCGCGGCCGCAGGGCGGGAGGTCCGGATCCTGCACGCGTGGCTTCGCGATCAACCGCCCGAGGGTGTGGTCGACCTCAACCCCGCGTACGCCTCGATCCTGGTCCGGTACGATCCGCTGCGCTGCCGCCCCGAAGGGCTCGCGCGCGAGCTCCGGCAGCGGGCCGGGCAGCTCTCGGGCCGCCGAGAGGCGCCGGCCCGGTCGTTCGAGATCCCGGTGCGGTACGGCGGGAGTTCCGGGCCCGATCTCGCGCAGGTCGCCCGGCACACCGGCCTCACCGAGGACGCCGTGGTCGCCCTGCACACCGGGGCCGGATTCGAGGTGCGCTTCATCGGCTTCTCGCCGGGATTCCCGTACCTCGCCGGTCTCCCCGAGCGCCTTCACACGCCGCGACGCGAAACGCCGCGCGTCGAGGTTCCCGCGGGAAGCGTCGCCATCGCGGGCGCACAGGCGGGGATCTATCCCCTGCGGTCGCCCGCCGGCTGGAACATCATCGGACGGACCGACTTCGCGCTCTTCGATCGAATCTCGGCGCGGGGGACATTGGCGCCGGGGGACCGAGTCCGGTTCCGGGCGGAGCGTGCCGCATGAAGGCGATCGACGTCGTCGCTCCGGGCTTCCTGACGAGCGTGCAGGACCTCGGACGTCCCGGTCACGCGGCCGCGGGCGTGTCGGCTTCGGGAGCGGCCGATCCGATCGCACTTCGCATCGGGAATCGTCTGGTCGGAAACCACGAGGGGGTCGCGGCGCTCGAGATGACGATCGTCGCCGGATCTTACCGGTTCGACTCCGACTCTCTGATTTGCCGCGCCGGGGCCGCCGCGGGCGCCGCGGTCGGCGACCGGCCGATCGCGCCGTGGCGCCCCGCCGCTGTCCGCGCCGGAGAGACC
>CAZEII010000019.1:0-67143 GCA_964511835.1 uncultured Acidobacteriota bacterium
CAGTTGTTCGAGCAGTACCGCGTGCCGATGCACCGGTTGTAGACCATGACGTTCAAGCCTTCGTCGTCATGGACGGTCGCCGCGACCGGGCAAACTTGCTCGCACGGCGCGTTCTCGCACTGCATGCAGGGGATCGGCTGGAAAACCATCCGCGGCTGCTCGGGTGCTCCGGTGAAATAGCGATCGACGCGCACCCAGTGCATCTCGCGTCCCTTGCGCACCTGGGCCTTGCCGACGATCGGGACGTTGTTCTCGCTCTGGCAGGCGACGACGCAGGCGTTGCAGCCGACGCAGGAGTTGAGGTCGATCGTCATCGCCCACTGATGTCCCGTGTCGTACGGCTTCTCGGTCCACATCGACTCGAGCTTCGGCAGCTCGACCGCTTCCTGTGCAAACGCCGGATGCTTCCTGTACTCGTCGAGAGGCGCCTCGCGGAAAACCGGGCGTCCTTCCATGCTCGCGTGCTCCTGCGTGCGGGCGAGCAACGCCGTACCGGCCGCCTTCACGATCTTCGCGTCGTCGAAATCGGGGGCCGCCAAGCTGCGCAGCGCGTACGCGTCGAAGCCGACCCCCGACCCGATTCTCCCGATGTCGCGCCGGCCGTAACCCAGCGTGAGGATCACGGTGTGATCGGCCAGCCCCGGGACGATCGCGACGGGGAGCGTCATCGACTTCCCGCGCACCGTGACGGCGACGAGGTCCTCCTCGGCGAGGCCGAGCGACTTCGCGGTGCTTGGGGAGAGAAGAGCCGGGTTGTCCCACGTGAGCCTCGTCACCGGATCCGGAAGCTCCTGGAGCCATCCGTCGTTCGCGTAGCGGCCGTCGTGCAAGTAGGGCGAGGGGCGGAAGTGGACCTCGACGCCGCTTCGAGCCGCCGAGCTCGGCGCCGAGCCCACCACGAGGTCCGGGACGAGGGCCGTGCTCGCGCTATCCGCCAGAACCCCATCATGGAGGACACGATTCCAATGCTTCTCGAAGCCGACCTCGCCGAGGATCGTCTTCCAAGTCGCCTGGACGAGATCGTGCCCGCTCTGATCCTGGCCCGTCGCGAGAAGCCCCATGAGCTCGGTCGCGCTCTTACCGCCGAACAGCGGAAGGATCAGGGGCTGCACGACGCTCAGCGTGCCGTCGACCGCGCGCGCGTCGTCCCACGATTCGAGGAAGTGCGCCGACGGAAGGTGCCACTTGGCGAGGCGCGCGGTCTCGTCGACGTGCGTCGTGAGCGCGACCGTCGTGGCGAGGCCCTTCATCGCGGACGCGAATTCGAGGTCGGCCGGAGCGTCGTACGCCGGATTGCCGCCGAGGATCACGAGCGTCGAGACGCTTCCCCCTTTCATCGCGGCGACCAGCTCCGAGAGCGAGCGCCGGGAGGGGAGCGCGGCGTCCGTCGCCTCATGGTAGGTCACCGTCGAACCGACGTTTCCCAGCGCGTTGTTCAAGGCGTGGACCTGAGCGTGTACGGACGCCGGCTGCCCGGCCCCCGCGACGATCAGCGAGCGGCCGCGCGAATCTTTGAGGTCCCTGCACAGGGCGTCGAGCCACTTGAGATCGAGGCCAGGAACATCCGGGGCGGCGCCCTGGCCGGAGACGCGGCTCAGCAGCGCCGCGACGAGGACCGGAATCTTGGCGCTCGCCCAACGGGCTCGATGGTCCGCCATCCCGCCCGTCAGCGAGAACCCCGCTTCGACCGACCAGAGGCGGCTCATCGATCCGCCGTCGATCGCCGCGCGGCGGCCGGCGGCGAAGCCGGCGATGTGGCGGACGTCTTCGGGATCGGATCCCAACGGATCGGCATCGAGCGCCAGGATCACCGACGCGCGATCGAGGTGCAGCACCGGTTGAACCGGCTTTCCCGATGCCGACTTGAACGCGGCGAGCACGTTTTCGTCGGACACCGGCTCGTGGACGGCGACTCGCGCCTTCGGGAAACGCGAGCGAAACGCCTCGAGCAGGCGCGCGCGCGTCGGCGAGGCGAACGACGGCGTCAGCAGCGCCAGAGACGCGCCGCCGTCTTCGAGGTGCTTCTTCTCCAGCTCGCCCCACGCCGCGACGAAATCCGCCCACGATGCAGGCTTCCCTTCGTGGAGTGGGTTCTGCGAACGGTCTGGATCGTAGAGACCCAGGATCGCCCCCTGGATGCGCACGCTCGACCGCCCCGCCGTCGTCGGGTGCAGCTCGTTGCCTTCGATCTTCGTCGGCCGGCCTTCGTGGCTCTCGACGACGAGCCCGTACGCGCTCCGGCCGAATGGCATCGTCGTCGCGTAGCGGCGGGGGACGCCGGGGATGATCTCTTCAGGGGCATTGACGTACGGGACGATCCGTTCCACCGGGCGTCGGCAGGAGGCGAGCCCGGCGAGCGAGAGCGACGCTCCGAGCAGCATCAGCATCTCGCGCCGCGTCACCCCCTCCGGCGGCTCCGACGCGCCATCGGGAAACTCCCGCTCCTGACTTTGCCGGAACGTATCCGATCCCTCGAGCTCGCCGAGCGAGCGCCAGTAGATCTCGTTCATCGGTGGCAGCCCGAGCAGGTGACGGGGGGATGGACGGGATGCTCGCTCGCGAGCTGGGCCGTCATGGCGGCAGCGTCCTTCGGCGGCGTCCACTTCATGTTGGTGACTTCCGAGACCGGACGGCGATTGGGATCGGGATTCCGGTGGCAGTCGAGGCACCAGCTCATCGACAGCGGCTGCATCTGCGTGACGACCTCCATCGTGTCGATGCGGCCGTGGCAAGTCACGCAGCCGATCCCCGCCGCGACGTGAGCGCGGTGCGTGAAGTAGGCGTAGTCCGGCAGCTTGTGGACGCGAATCCATCGCATCGGCCGCCCGCTCGCCGCGCTCTCGCGGATCGGCGCGAGGAGCTCGCTGTCGCGCTTCACCAGCTTGTGGCAGTTCATGCACGCCTGCGTCGGCGGGATGTTGGCGACCGCCGAGACTTCGACCGAGGCGTGGCAGTAGCGGCAATCGAGCCCCATCTCGCCGGCATGGAGCCTGTGGCTGTAGGGAACCGGCTGGATCGGGCGGTAACCGACGTCGGTGAACTTCGGCGAGCCGTAATACCAGATGCCCGCGATCGCGGCGACGGGGGCCGCGAGCCCCAAGACGGCGGCGATGAGCGGCAGCTTGTTCAACCAGCGTGGAAAAGGTTGCGGCAAGAGCGATTACCCTCGCTGGTCGTAGCCGGAAACGGTTCTCATCGTCGGTCGCCGGAGTCTAATTGGGGCGCGCGAGGAGGGTCAAGACTCAAAAATATCAGCATGTATAATCCGGCGCCATGGCAGGACTGTCCGAGACCTTCAAGAAGGTCGAAGCGAACAAGGATCTCTGCTTCGACCTTCTGAGGATCTACCTCGGCGTCGGCCTGTTCGTGAAAGGCATACTCTTTCTCACGGACATGACCTCCTTGAGCGACCTTTTGATGCAGTCCGGGAGGTTTCAGCCGCTGTCCTTCCTCCTGACCCACTACATCCCGCTGGCGCACGTCGGCGGCGGGTTCATGATGGCGATCGGACTCTGGACTCGGACGGCGATTCTCGCCAACATTCCAGTCCTTTTCGGCGCCGTCTTCTTCGTCTACTTCGAGAAGGGATTGTTCACCCAGAACCAGGGGCTGGAGTTCACCGCGCTCGTCTTCTTCCTGCTGATCGTTCTCCTGATCTGGGGCCCGGGGCGATGGTCGGTGGACAACTACTTGAAGAAGGCGGGGCCTCCCGAATAGCGAAGCACGCCCTTGATCCCCACCGACGAGCAATTCGCCCGCCGATCGATCCGCCGCCAGCGCCTCTTTCTCGGACTCTCGGTCGCGGGGCTTTCGATCGCGGCTGCGCTGACGGTCCTTTACACGGTCCTCCGCTGGCGGAACCCTGATTTCCCGATCGTCCCCCGCGCCGTGATCATTCTCCTCGTCCTCTTGAACGCGCGCCAGAACCTGAGGCAGTACAAGTACGCGCGCATCCTCGCGGAGCTGATGCCGCCGGAATCGCGGTGAGCGCGCGCGCCGTCCTCCGCAACCCCTACGTCTGGGGGTTCGTCATCGGCATCGTCACGCTGACCGCGATCCGGCCGCTCCTGAGGCGCATCCCCGAGCCGCCACCCGTGCTCTCCCAGCTCCCGGAGTACTCGCTCGTCGGGATGGACGGGCAGCCTTTCGGAAGCAAGGAGCTACGCGGCCAGGTCTACGTCGCGAGCTTCTTCTTCACGAGCTGCCGGTCGATCTGCCCGGCGATCATGAGCGGGATGAGCCGGCTGCAAGATGGGTTCGCGCGGAAGGAGATCAAGGAGATCCGCCTCGTGTCGATCTCCGTCGATCCGGAGCACGACACGCCAACGGTGCTGCGCGAATACGCCACGGGCATCAAGGTCGATCCCGCGCGCTGGACGCTCTTGACGGGCGACCCCGACCAGGTCCGGCGCCTCGTCGTCGATGGGTTCAAGACACCGCTGGCTCGTCCTCCGGAAGGCGGGCCGACGCCGATGGACATCGCGCACACGGGAAAGCTGGTGCTCGTCGATGGCGAGGGGCGGATCCGTGGGTACTACGACTCGGACGAGATGGGCCTCGACGAGGTCTTCAACCGGGCACAGCACGTGCTGCGCGAGCAGCAACGGACCGAGCGCCCGGGGTAAAGTAGCCCCCTTTCCAGGGAGAGGAATGTCCACGAAGGACCGCGTCGGTCTTCTTCTGATCAATCTCGGCACGCCCGAGAGCGCGAAGCCCTCCGACGTGCGCACCTACCTGCGCGAGTTCCTCTCCGACCCCCGCGTCATCGATATCGGCGGCTTCCGGCGCTGGCTCTTGCTCAATCTCGTCATCCTGCCTTTCCGCCCCCGGCGGTCCGCGGAAGCCTACGAAAAGATCTGGACCGAGCGGGGCTCGCCGCTGCTCTTCCACGGGCGGGACCTCGCCGCCAAGGTTCAGGCGCGATGCGGCGACGGCATCGTCGTCGAACTCGCCATGCGCTACGGCAACCCATCGATCGAGGAGGTCCTTCTCCGCTTCAAGAAGCGGGGGGTCGATCGCATCGTCGTCTTCCCGCTCTACCCGCAGTACAGCTCGGCGGCGACAGGATCGTCCATCGAGAAAGTGTGGGAGGTTTCCTCACGAGCGTGGAATACCCCGTACATCCAGATTGTGCCGCCGTTCTACGAACATCCGGCTTTCATCTCCGCTTGCGTCGGCGTCGCCCGCCCGATCCTCGATGCGGCGCCGTGGGAAAAAGTGCTCTTCAGCTTTCACGGCCTCCCCGAGCGGCACTGCCTCAAGAGCGACGAGACCGGAGCGCATTGCTTGAAGAGCCAAGGATGTTGCGACCGGATCGTCGAGGCCAATCGCAACTGCTACCGCGCGCAATGCTTCGCGACCGCGAGGGCCCTGGCCGCAGGCTTGGGCGTTCCCGCGGACCGCAGCGTCGTCTGCTTCCAGTCGAGGCTCGGACGGACCCCTTGGATCCGCCCGTACACCGACGAGATCGTGGTCGAGTTGCCCAGGCAAGGGATCAAGCGCGCGATCATCCTGAGCTCGGCGTTCGTCGCCGACTGCCTCGAGACGCTCGAAGAGCTCGGAATTCGCGCGGTCGAGAGCTTCAAGTCCGCAGGTGGGGAGTCGCTCTCGGTGGTGCCGTCGGTCAACTCGGAGGACGCGTGGGCGGACGGGGTCGTGGCGCTCGCTCGGGAGTCGTCGGCGTGGCTCCGCTAGGATCGAACGAGTCCGTTTCGCTCGCCGTCGTCGGCGGCGGGATCAGCGGCCTCGCAGCGGCGCACCGCGCCGTCGAGATCGCCCGCGAGCGCGGACGGACGCCCTCCGTCGTGCTCTTCGAGGCCGACGATCGCTTGGGCGGACAGATTCGCACCGAGCGCCACGGCGAGCTCGTGCTCGAAGGTGGTCCCGATGCGCTGGTCGCTCAGAAGCCCGCCGGCGTGGCGCTCTGCGAGAGAATCGGGCTCTCCGCCGAATTGAGGGCTCTCGCGGCACAGCACGCCGCGACGCAGATCTACTCCCGCGGCAAGCTTCATCGCGTGCCGGAAGGATTCCTGATGATGGCTCCCACGCGGCTCGGGCCGGTCGTCCGCTCGAGCCTGTTCTCGTGGCGAGGAAAGCTCCGCATGGCGCTCGAGCCCTGGGTCGCCAAGCGCAGCGCATCCGTCGACGACGAGAGCCTCTCGTCGTTCGTGACCCGCCGCTTCGGCGCCGAGGTGCTGGAGCGCGTCTCCGAGCCGGTGATGGCCGGCTTGTTCACCGCGGACGCCGACCGCCTCAGCGTGCGCATGACGATGCCACGCTTCCTGGACCTCGAGGCCGCCCACGGAAGCGTCACTCGCGGACTGCATCGCGCACTGGCGAGCTCCGAGCGGACGAGGCCGTTCGGCCATGGCACCGGAGCGTCGGGGTTCGTCGCCGTCGCTTCCGGACTCTCCCGCATCGTGGAGGCGATCGCCGTGCGGCTGCCGGCGGGAACCGCTCGCACAGGGGCGCGGGTCGTCACGGCGACGCACGCCACCGAATCCGGCGAGTGGGCCCTCGGGCTATCGAGCGGCGCGACGATCCGGGCCGACGCTGTCCTTTTCGCCTGTCCGGCCGGCGCAGCCGCGACGGCTTTGCGCTCGCTCGATCCGCGGCTCTCCGAGGCGCTCCTCGGGCTGCGCTACGCGTCGTGCGCGACGGTCAACATCGCCTACGCGCGCCGCGACGTCGGGGCGCGCCTCGAGGGGTTCGGCTTCTTCGTCCCGCGCACCGAATCTTTGCCGATTCTCGCGTGCAGCTACGTCACCGAGAAGTTCGAAGGGCGAGCCCCCCCGGACACGGCCGTGTTCCGGACGTTCATCGGCGGCGCGACGCGTCCCCGCGCGCTCGACGCCGCCGACGACGCGATGATCCGCGACACTCACGAGACCCTCAAGCGGATCCTCGACATCAAGGGGGAGCCTCTGTTCGCGCGCGCGCACCGCTCACGGGACGCGATGCCGCAGTTCGACGTCGGAGCGCGGGAGTCGATCGACGCCATCCAGGAGAGAGCACGCGCTCATCGCGGGCTCTACCTCGCCGGGAGCGTGGCGGGAGCATTCGGCTTGCCCGACTGCATCCGCTCGGGCGAGGACGCGGCGGCCGCGGCGATCGCTCCGGGATCGTCCGCGTGGGTCGCGTACCACGCGAACCAGAACGCATAAACCCCCACGATCGGCGTCGCTCCCGCCGGGCCCACCACCTCGAATCGACTCTCCCCGGGCGACGGGAACAGGGGCGTGACGGTCCACGCGCCCGGCCTCCCCACGACGTGCACGGGACATTTCCTCGCGAGAGTCCCCTCCGGAGGAAGCGGGTCGACGGGAAAGCGAAGCTCCTCGGAGTTGAGGTACGAGCCGTAGACATCCTCCGCGTACTGGGCGCTCTCGCCGGGAACCGGCGCCAAGATCGACGTGTCCGGATGCTCCCGCAGCCAATCCGACCACCGTGCGAGAGCGAATGGCAAGGGGACGAGTGTCCGCTTCGCCCGTGCCGCGGGGCCGGCGACCGCGCGCGCCTGGAGCTGGCTCCAGAGGCTTTCCGCAACACGGTCCGGGCGCCGGTCGTACATCAGCAAGTTCGACTGAAAGAGGAGCCCGCTGACGCCGAAGGTCAGCGTATCGCCGGCGATGCGGCGGTCGAAGACGGCGATCCCTCCCGAGAGCGGGCTGTAGGTCACGGCGATCGGCGATCCCGCGATCGTGTCGTCGATCACCTCGTGCCAGACCAGAACGCGGAGCGGGTAGGCGCGCGCGCGGTCTTCGACGACGACGCCGACGATCTTGTCGGAGGAAACGAGAAAGCGGCCGCGGCCCGACGATTCGTGCTCCGGTAGTTCGGCGGGATGGATCGTCTTCGGCTCGATCAGCGGCGCCAGACCGTCGGTGACCATCCCGGCGGATACGATCTTCTCGCGAGCGACCAGCGTCGTGGAGAGATCGAAGCCGTAGCTGTCCGCCGTGCGCCCATCGCCGCGGGGACGCGGGCGCTTCGCATCGAAGAGCGGCGCCAGGTTCCAAAGCGTGCCCGCCACGGTGAGCACCAGCGCGGCGAGCAGCACCCATCCGCCGCTGCGCAGCGAGAACATCCTTTCGGAGCGGCCGGAACCCATCGATCGGTCACGATACAATCCGCCGCCCATGCACGCGACGTCCACCGGCAAGGCCCGCGCGGCAGGCGATATCCTGGCGATCGGCTTCGGCACTGCGGTCGCGATGTGGGCCGCGGGCTACGTCGCGCGACTCCCCGTCGTTCTCGCCCCGCCGGCCGTCGTGCTGGCGCTCCTTCTCGCCGCGCTCGTCGGGGGAGGTTACATCGCGGGACGACGCGGAGCGCGCGGCATTCGTCTGGGCGCCTACGCCGGAGCGCTCACCGGCCTGCTCAACCTCCTGGTGCTCGGCAGCTTCCTTTCCACGCGCGACCAGACGAACGTTCTCGTTCCCAGCGCGGCGTTCTGGGCGCCCGGCTCGATCGCATTCTCCTCGCTTCTCGGCGCGGCCGGCGCCTGGTGGGGGGGCCGGCGCGCGACGTCCACTCGCGAGCCGGCCGAGTGGACGGCGGCGCTGGCGCGCGTCGCCGTCGCGGCGACCTTTCTCCTCCTCGTCGCGGGCGGGCTCGTCACGGGGCATCACGCCGGGCTCGCGGTCGTCGATTGGCCCAACTCGTACGGGTACAACATGTTCCTGTACCCATTCGCCCGCATGACCGGCGGGATCTACTACGAGCACGCCCATCGCCTGCTCGGAGCGCTGGTCGGCCTGACGACGATGACCCTGGCGATCCACTTGGCGCTCGTCGAGAGCCGGGCTTGGGTGAAGCGACTGGGGTTCGGGGCCGTCGTCCTCGTTCTCGCCCAGGGGATTCTCGGAGGGCTTCGCGTCACCGAGAAGAACGTGTACCTGGCCGTCGTGCACGGGGTGACGGCGCAGCTCTTCTTCTCGCTGCTCGTCGCGCTTGCGGTCGTCACCGGGACGAGCTTCACGAGCGAAACCGCGCCGGCCGCCTCGGCCACCGTGCGCTCCGACCGGCGCCTCGCCACGATCGCCGTGGTCGCGCTCGTCATCCAGATCGTCTTCGGCGCGATCCAACGCCACCTGGCGCTCGGGCTGACGCTCCACGTCGTGTCGGCGTTCATCGTGGCGTCCTTGACCATCGCCGCCGGGGTGCGCGCCTGGGGGCTGTACCCGAACGATCCGATCCTGAAGCGCGCCGGCCTCGCCGTCGTCCACGCGACGGGAACTCAGCTCGCGCTGGGTCTTGCGGCTTGGATCGCCCGCGGTGCATGGACGAGCGGGGCGCTGTCCGAAGAATGGAAAGTGGTCGTGACGACGCTGCATCAGGGGGTCGGGGCCGTTCTCCTCGCGGCAGCCGTCGCTCTAAGACTTTGGCTTTCCCGCCGGCTCGCTCCCGCGTGACTCCTTCGCGAGCTGGGGGCAGCCCAGCTCGTGATACGCCTGGCCGAGCAGCTGCTTCGCCCCGGCATTCTTGGGATTCGCCTGGATCGCCCGGTCCAGCACCGGGATCGCAAAGACGAACTGCTGATTCGTCATGAGCTTGCGCGCAAGCGCCATCGCGGTCTCGGACGCGGGACCGGCGGCTCCGGCACGGACGAACTCGCCGGCGGTGTCGACGATGGCGGCATCGGACGTGGCCGTCGCCGTCGCGAGCTGGCGCATGAGAGATCCACCCGCCTTCGGATCGAGGCCGTACGCCGCGGCGTACGAAGCGAATTGGTCGGCCGCACCCCGGCTCAGGCGGAACGCCGCGTCGAAGGCCGTCTGTGCCCGCTTGTAGTCCCGCAGGAGCATCGCGCCGATCGCCTTGGTGCGCGCGTAGCCGGCCTCCGTCGGCGCCAGCCTTGTCACGCGATCGAAGGCCGCGTAGGCCTCGGATTTCTTCCCCAGCCGGGTCAAGACGTTGGCGTAGTCGACGAGAATCGTCGCATTGTCCGGAAATGCCGCCACGACCGGCGCCAGGAGCGCAGCGCCCCCCTCCGCGTCGCCGCGCTTGGCGCGCTCCGCGCCGTAGGCGGTCATCGTCTTGGCTGTGGCCTGCGTCTTCGGAAGCGCCGCAAGGGCGTTGACGATCGCTCCCTTCGCCCGCTCTATCCGCGCGGAATCGGTCAAGAGAAAGCACTGGAACACGCGCAGGTCCTCGCGGGCAGGCGCGCGCTTTATCGCGAAATCGAGATGCTGGAGCGCTTCGTCGAGAAGACTCGAGTCGTAGTCGACGTCGACAGGCCCGCCGCCCAGATCGACCCCCTTCACCGTCGTCCCGCCCCGCGCGATGTCGTCGCTCGTCATGTTGAGGTTGACGACCTTCTTCAGGCGACGCCCCTTGGCGGCCAGCGCGCGCGCCAGCGCCAGACGGACCTCCAAGTCTTCCGGGCGCGCGGCAACGGCAGCGCGCCCCTTATCGATCGCCTCCCCGGCTTTGCCGTCCTGAACGAGCTTCTCGATCTCCGGCGCCGTGGCGACGGCGGACGCCGGTGACGCGGGGATCGCCGCGAGGGCGATCGCAAGAGCCAGGACAACGCTCATCCCGGCTCAGACCTCGGGGGGCGTGCTGCGCTTGCCGGTCGGGCGCGGCGGCTTCGGGGCCGGGCCACCGGTCGCGATCGCGGCGAGCGCCTGAATGTCCTTCCAGGGAAGATGTAGCATCGTCGCGTGATAGTCGATCACCTCGACGGTGAGGATCTGCTCGTTCCAGTGGAGGATGAACCCCTCCTTGAGGTACTCGATCTGGCCTGCGCGCCGCGGCTTGGTGCTCATAAACCCCCCTTCATATGATGCCATCACGCCACGGCCGCGGCGCTCACTTGGCGAGCTCGTCCACGAGCGCCCTGAGATCGGCCAGATCGGGGTCGCCGGGTGGGGAAAGCTCGAGAGCGCGCGCGAACGCGGCCCTCGCTCCTGTCCGGTCGCTCAGCTGGTAGAGCCGGATGGCCCCGAGCGTCTTGGCGAACGCCGCCGTCGGGTGGGCCGAGAGCGCCCGATCGTAGTAGCCGGCCGCTTTGACGTATTCCCCCGACGCGTACGCGAGCTTGCCCATCCCTTCGAGGGCTTCGAGCTGCCGGGGATTGAGCGCGAGCGCCCGCTCGAAAGCGGCGCGCGCGGCGGTCGTGTCTTTTCGCACGGTCTCGAGCAGGGCCAGCTCGGTCTCGAGCGTCGGGTCGGCGACCCCCGCCGATCGCGCGCGCAGAAGAGTCTTCCTCGCTCCATCGGGATCGCGGCGTCCCGCCTGAAGCGCGGCGAAGTTCAAGTAGGTGTCGGCGTGCCGCGGCGAGAGCGTCAGCGCCCGCTCGTAGCAGCGCTTGGCTTCGTCGAAGGCGGACTCGTCGCTCGCGGCCTTCCCGGCCAACGCGTTGCCGAGGTCGAACCAGGCGAGCGGGTTGTTCGGCGCCAGCGTCGTGACCTCGCGGTAGGTGGCGACGGCGTCGTCCGCGCGTCCGGAGCCGAGCTGAGCCTGGCCCAAGAGCAGGCGCGCCGGAATGTTCCCGGGGTTCTTCGCGAGCAGCCGCGCGAGCGGCTCGAGCGCATCCTTCGGGTCGCCGGTCTGGACCGCTCTCCGCGCCGCGTCCAGATCGGGGAGGAGCTTCACGCCGTCCTTCGGATCGAGCCCGCCCTCCTCCGGCGCACGGCTCCCGGAGACGTAGCCCAAGGACGCGAGCTTCTCGCGGCGCTCCGAGCTCTCGTCGTCCGAGACGGACGTGACCACGATGTCCGTCTTCGCCCGCTCCGACAGGACCGAGGCCATCTCCGCCGCATGCGAGGCCTTCGCCCGAGCCAGGTCGTGCATCTCGCGCGGGTCGGTCGGCAGCTCGTAGAGCTCGGGCCGGGGCGCCGCGATGTACTTGTAGGGGCCGACGAGGAGCGCGCGAAGCGGTGCCCAACCGTAAGAGAACGACGGATAAAAGGTCTCCATCTCGTACCCCATGCCCGGCGTGCGCATCCCGCGAATCAGCGGCAGGAGCGAGCGGCCGTCCGCGCCGGGCAGCGGATCGAGGTGGAGGAGATCGAGGAGCGTCGGCGCGAGATCGATCAGCCCCGTGGCCGCCCCGACGGTCGTTCCGGAGGGCAGGCCGGGGCCGGACAGGAGCATCGGAATCCGCTGCGTCGCCTGATAGAGGAAGACCCCGTGGCCGTCCTCACCGTGCTCTCCCAGGCTCTCGCCGTGATCCCCGGTGATCGCGAGATAGTAGGTCCCGCCCTTGCGCCGCAAGGCGTCGAGCAGCCGCCCGAGCTGGGAATCCATGAAGGCGATCTCCCCGTCGTACGGCCGCGCCTTGAACCGCGTCGCGTACGGCTCGGGAGGCACGTACGGCAGATGCGGGTCGTAAAAGTGAACCCACAAGAAGTACGGGGGCTGGAGGTCGGCGAGGCGGGGGAGCAGCGCATCGACCGTCTGGCTCGCCGCGCGCTCCTGATAGTCGAACTCGCGGCGCTCGCCGACGCGCACGGCGTCGTCATAAGTTGCGAAGCCTCGCGCGAGGCCTCCATCGCGGTCGAGCACCGCCGCGGACACGTACGCGGCTGTCGTGTAGCCGGCGGAGCGCAGCCGCTCGGTCAACAGGGGAACATTCGCGTCGAGCCGAAACCCGGCGTTGTCGCGCACTCCGTGGCGGCGCGGCACGCGGGCCGAGAGCAGGCTCGTGTGCGCCGGCAACGTCAGCGGGACGGGGGAGAGGGCTTGCTCGAAGCGAACCCCGTCGCGCGCCACGCCGTCGAGAACGGGCGTCGCCACACCCTTCGCGCCGTAGCAGCCGACGTGGTCCGCCCGCGTGGTGTCGAGCGTGACGATGACCACGCTCGCACGGGCGGGACCGGGCTTGGACGCGGCGCCCAGCGCCAGTGTGAGCCAAAGCGGAGCGAGCATCCGGCAATTCTATGACGCCGCGAGGACGATCGCCGCGAGGGGCGACCGAAACGGCTCGCCGCCGTGCGGGAGGAGCTCGGCCTCGACGGCCCGCAGGACGAGGCCGAGGTCGGCACCGCGCTCCGTCAGGCCGTTGAAAAGGGGCGTTCCCCTGATGAATCCTTCGGCCACGACGCGAGCGGAACTCGCGCGCCCCTCGAACGCGACGCGGGTGACCACCGCCGCGCTGAACCCCGCTTCGGCCGCGCATAACTTCAGAGCCGCCGCGTCCACGGATCCGTAGGCGACGTGCAGGAAGCGCGGAGGGTCGTCGTCGAACATCCGTGAGAGCACGCGGTCCGCGATCGCTGCGACGGGATTCTCGCGAAGCGCGCACCACACGCTGGCATGAAACGTCCCGCCCGGGCGCAGCACGCGCCGGGCCTCGCGAAATCCCGCCAGCCGGTCGGGTAGGAACATGAGCCCGAACTGCGAAACCACGGTGTCGAAGACGGCGTCCTTGAACGGTAGCGCCACGGCGTTCGCGACGCGCCAGTGGATGTCGCGGCCCGAGAGCTTCGTCCGGGCGATCCCGATCATCGCCGCCGAGAGGTCCGTGGCGACGAGCTGCGTCTCGGCCGGCAACGTGTCCCGCAGGCGCCGCGTCGCGATTCCCGTCCCGCAGGAGAGCTCGAGCACCCTCGATCCGGCCGCCGCGACGACGCGGCGGGCGAGATCGTCCGCGTACGGCTCGAACAGGAACGGTCCCAGGCACCGGTCGTAAACGGCGGGAATCGACCCCTCGTATCTCGCGAGACGTCCAGGAGCGCGCGCTTCGTCCGGATCCTGTGCGGTCATCGCGCTCATCTTCCCCGCCGCGGCTCTCGCGTCAAGACGTTTTGACGAATCCGGGGCTTTCGGTCAGAGTGCGCGCCGTGCCGGGCAACGTGATTCGCGACGCGGAGCATCCCCTACGCGCCCGCTTGGCGATCCTGACCGCCGCCGTTCTCTTTTCGACAGGCGGCGCGGCGATCAAGGCAACGCACCTGACCGGATGGCAGGTGGCTTCGTTCCGGTCGGCCATCGCCGCCGTCGCGGTCTTGGCGATGCTCCCCGCCGCCCGGCGCGGCTTCAGCCGAGTGTCCGCGAGCGTCGGCGTCGGCTACGCGGCGACGATGATCCTCTTCGTGCTGGCGAACAAGTTGACGACGGCGGCGAGCACGATCTTCCTGCAAGCCACGGCGCCCATCTATCTGGTGATCATCGGACCCTGGCTCTTGAAGGAGCCGATCGACCGGCGCGAGCTCCTGTTCATGGCCGCTCTCGCGGTTGGACTGGGGCTGTTCTTCGTCGGTCGAGATCCGGGAAGCGCCACGGCTCCGGATCCGTTCACGGGAAACGTTCTCGCCGCCTTTTCGGGGCTGTGCTGGGCTTTCGCGGTGGCTGGGCTCCGCTTCATGGGAAAGCGAGGCGGGCAACGAGGCGGCCCTGCGGCGGCGGTCGTCCTGGGGAATCTCTTCGCGTTCCTATTCTGCCTTCCCAAAGCGCTTCCCGTCGTCTCGATCCGTCCGACCGACATGGCGATCGTCCTTGGATTGGGCATCCTCCAGATCGGATTGGCCTACGTCCTGCTGACCTACGGGTTGGGCCAGATCAGTGCGCTCGAAGCCTCCCTCCTGCTCTTGGCGGAACCGGTCCTCAACCCGCTCTGGGCTTGGCTCGTCCATGGCGAGCGCCCGTCGGCCTGGTCGCTCGCCGGCGGGGCGATCATCGTCGCCGCGACGCTCGGCATGACCTTGCTCTCGAGCGAGGCTAGAGGAATCGCGGAAGCGTCTCCATAATGGGCACGTGAAGTTCGAGACGATTGCCGTTCACGCGGCGGAGGCCGATCCGGCGACGGGAGCGGTCGCTCCTCCGATTCACCTCGCCACGACGTTCACGCGCGACACCGACCTCGCGCTCGTCGGGGAGACTCAGTACGCTCGGGAGGGGGGCCCCACGCACTCGCTCCTCGAGAGCGCTCTCGCCAGGCTCGAGGGGGGCGCGGCGTCGCTCGTCTTCGCCTCGGGCATGTCGGCCGGCGTGTCGATCCTTCAGAGCTTGGAGAGCGGGAACCGGATCATTCTGCCCGACGACGCGTACTACGGATTCCGCACGGCGGCCCGCGACTTCCTGGCGAAGTGGGGGATCTCGACGTCGATCGTCGACATGGCGGACCTCGGGAGCCTCGCTCGCGCGCTCGAGCAGCCGGCGCGCGTCGTCTGCCTCGAGACCCCGTCGAACCCGCTCCTGAAGGTCGTCGATTTGGCCGGAGCGATCGCCCTCGCAAAAAAGGCGGGCGCGCTGACGCTCGTGGACAACACGTTCGCGACCCCGGCTCTCCAGCGTCCGCTCGATCTCGGGGCCGACATCACTTTGCAATCGTCGACCAAGTACCTCGGCGGCCACAGCGACGTCATGGGCGGCGTGCTGACTTTCGCGCGCCGGGACGCTTTGTTCGAGCGGATCGAGCACGCGCGCCACATTCTGGGCGCCGTCGCGAGCCCCTTCAGCTCTTGGCTCGTGCTGCGCGGTGTTCGGACACTGGCGCTGCGGATGGAGCGGCACAGCGCCAACGCTCTCGCCGTCGCCCGTGCGTTGTGTCAACACCCGAAAGTCGCCGCGGTCCATTACCCCGGACTTCCGAGCCATCCCGGGCATGCCGTAGCCGCCCGTCAGATGAGCGCGTTCGGCGGGATGATGTCGTTCCGCACGCGCGGCGGGAGGGAAGCGGCGATTTCCGCGGTCTCCCGAGCCCGGCTCTTCGTCCGCGCGACATCCCTGGGCTGCGTCGAAAGTCTGATCGAGCACCGCGCCACGAGCGAGGGCGCCGGCTCCACCGCCCCTCCGGAGCTGGTTCGGCTGTCTATTGGCCTGGAACACCCCGAGGACCTCATCGCCGACCTGGACCAGGCGCTTCGATAAGGGGACAGAGCCCCTTTTTTCTTGCAAAGCTCCCCGGATACCGCTTTGCAAGAAAACAGGGGCCTGTCCCCTATCAAATCGGCTGGGCAAGATCACTGTCCGGGACTAAGTTTTCGGGCATGAGCACAAGCGAGAAAGTCCTGGCAAGCGAGTTTCGAATCTTGGTGGTGGATGACGAGCTGTCGGTTCTCGAGGTCATGTCCGAGATGCTGCAGAGCGCGGGGTGGCAGGTCGACGCCTTGACCAACGCGGCGGAGGCGATTCGCCGGGTGAAGCGGACGCGTTATGACGCTCTGGTGCTCGATCTCTACATGCCCGACCTGCCGGGGCTGCTCGTGCACTCCAAGCTGAAGTTCATCGACCGCGAGCTGTGGAGCCGGACCGTGTTCGTCTCGGGGCACTTTTCGACCGAAGACTTACGCCGCTCCCTGGAGGGGACCCCTCGCTTCGTGCCGAAGCCGTTCAAGTCCGAGGCGCTCGTCGGCACCGTCGGAATGGCGCTGCCGGCGGTCCCCCGCGCTGTCAGCGGAGGACCCGCTTCAAATCGTCCGGACGGAACGCCCGGCCGTTCTTGACGACCAAGCTCACCGTCTCCGAGTTCTCGATCCGCTCCAGCGGGTTGCCATCCAGGACGACGAAATCGGCCAGCTTGCCGCTCTCGAGCGATCCCAGATCCCTGTCGAGCCCGAGCGTCTCGGCAGGATTGCGCGTCGCCACGCGGATCGCCTCCAGCGGCGTCATTCCACCCTGAACGAACGCCCACATCTCCCAGTGCGGCCCCAACCCCTGCATCTGCCCGTGGGCCCCTAAGTTCACGCGTCCGCCGGCGCGCAGCACGTCCCTGGCGGACGTCGCGACGTCGATGTGATGCCAGTCCGCCGGGTCGGTTGCCATGATCCCTCGGATGCGCCCAAGCGAGTCGACGATCCCCTGGGGGACGAATTTGGCGAGCCTCTCGTCCTTCCAGAGGTCGTAGTGCTGGTGGAACCACTTGTCCCCCGAGATCCCGCCGTAGGCCACCAGCAGCGTGGGTGTGTAGGCGGTGCCGCTCGGCGCGAAGAAGGAGACGACGTCCTTCCTCAGCGGCGTGATCGGCAGGGCATGCTCGACGGTCGTGTGGCCGTCGAGCACGAAGGTCATGTCCATCTCGAGGTCGCCGCCTCCTTCCGGGACAACGAGCATCCCGAGATCGCGCGCGGCGCTGATGATCCACTGCCGCGCCTCGCGCCTCGGCTGCATGTACGACTTGACCGAGAACGCCCCCAGAGCCTTCATGCGATTCAGGTGGTGCCGGGCGTCGTCGAGCGAGTTGACGATCGCGCGCCCAGGATCGTCGGCACCGTAAAGGATGTACCCGGTCGAGAAGATCCTCGGGCCCAGCATCAAGCCCGCTTCGACCATCTCCGACTGGCCGAAGACCTCCTGGTTCGACGCCGAGGGGTCGTGGGTCGTCGTCACCCCGTACGCGAGGTTGGCCAGGTACTTCCAGGGGCGCTGCGGGAAGATGTCGAGGGTCGAGTAGTGCAGATGCGCGTGCTCATCGAACAGGCCGGGAATGATCGTCTTCCCGGCGAGATCGACGACCTTCGCCCCGGAGGGAACGGTGACGCGGCCGGCGGCTCCGACGGTGACGATCCGATCGTCGGTGACGACGATCGTTCCGTTCTCGAGAACCTCGTCCCCCTTCATCGTGACGATCCGGGCGCCGGTGTAGGCCACGGTCCCCGACGGTTTGTCGCGGGGGACCGAGAGCGCGATTTCGATCGACTGGCTCTCGGGGAGCTTCTTTTTCTGCTCCTTGGCCTTGTCCTTCTCCTTGGCCTTGCCGTCCATCTTCTCGTCGTCCTTGGCGGGCGGCGGCCAAGCCTTGTCGAGTGAGATCCGGTGGTAGGCCGGGCCCCAGACCCACGTGATGGTCTTGCCGCCGTCGGCCCACTGGACCCACTCGCCTCCTTCGTCGGTGAACTGCGCGAGCGGGAGCGCGGCGCCGCTCAAGTCGATGTCGACCGTCTGGGCTCCGAGCGGCGGCAGCGCGGTGACCCAGGCGTTGTACTGCTCGTTGAATACGACCCAGCGGCCGTCCGGCGAGACCGCCGCTTCCTCGGCGCGCGTGAACTTCAGGTGCGTACGCTTGTCGGTGCCGTCGGGCCTCACGCTGACGAGGACGGTCTTGGGCGGATTCGGTCCGGTCGCCTCCGCATCCTCGACGTAGTAGATCCTCGACCCGTCGGCATCGAATTGCGGCCGCGTGATCCTGCGGTTGACCCCGCGATTCTTCGTGCCGATGACGACGTGCGCCGGACCTCCTTCCGCGGGGACCCAGCGCAGCTCCTGCCACAGCTCGTCGGAGAGATCCTCGTCACGGAACGTCGCGCCGCTTCCGGCGACGAAGACGATCTTGCTGCCGTCCGGGGAGAACGCGGGGTTCGCGTACTGGCCCGGAACGACCGTCAACTTCTTGGGCGTTCCGCCGGGGACCGACATCGACCAGACATGGCCTCCCTCCGGGTCGCTCCACGTCACGTAAGTCAGCATCCGGCCGTCGCGTGAGAACGACGGCGCGTACTCGAGGTCGGTGGCCGTCGTCACACGCTTCGGCGCGCCGCCGGGAAGCTCCATCGCATAGAGGTGGCCGAGCGCCGAGAAGACGAGGGTCTTCCCGTCGGGGGATTCCACCGGCCAGCGGATGATCCGCGCGCGCACGTCGTCGACACCGACCCGCCGCGGCGTATGAAGCGACTCGGCGAGCGTCTGCTCGATCTTGGCTGTGAAAGGAATCGCCGCCCGCCCGCCCGAGGCGACGTCGATGCGCCAGATCTTCCCTCCAGCGGTCGCGACGATCGCTCGGCCGTCCGGTGTGAAGGCGTACCCCGGGAACACCCCATGGAAGCAGAACCCCTCCTGATTGTCTCGCTGCAGATCGGAGTCGACTTGCCGGATCTTCCCGCTCGCAAGATCGATGATCTCGAGAATCGTCTTGGCTCGTACGCGACGCACGTAAGCGATCGACCCACCGTCCGGCGCCACGACCGGCGTGGCGGCGCCGCCGAACTCTCCTGTGATCGGAACCGTCTGTCCGTTCCACCGGTCGAGGCGCTTGATCTGCCAGATCCCCTCGTTGACGTTCCGGTCGTAGCGGTAGCGCGCATCCCGCGCCGAGAAATAGAGGAAGCGGCCGTCCTTCGAGAACGCGGGGTCCGCGGCGTCCGGCTGCTCGTCCTTCTTCGTCAGCTGGATGCCGTTGCCTCCCTTGACGTGCCACATCCACAGCTCGACGGTGCCGAGCGACGAGCGGTCCGTCAGCCGCTTGCGGCCGACCAAGTATTGGCCGTCGGGTGACCAGGCCGGACCGTTGACCGTCGAGTCCTTCTCCTTCGAGATGGCCCGAGCATTTTTCCCGTCCGGATCGCAGACCTACAGGTTCTCGATTCCGGAGCGGTCCGAGGCAAACGCGATCGACTTGCCGTCGGGGGAGAATCGCGGCTGCACGTCGTAGGCGGGGCCGCTCGTGATCCGCTTCGCCTCGCCACCCGCGATCGGCAAAACGTACAGGTCTCCCATCAGCGAGAAAACGATCTCGTTCCCCGAAGGGCTGACGTCGAGGGCGAGCCAGGTCGCCTCTTCGGTCGTGAAGGAGACCGTGTGCGTCGGCCCATGCGCCTCCTCGACTTTCCACGGCGCGTCGGCATCCGGTTTGTCGGTCTTCTTCTCGGCCTTGCCCGCGGCGGGCGAGAGCGAGGGGGCGAGAATGGCGAGGCAGGCGAAGACGACGGATGTGCGGCGCATGGGCTCCCTCCGATGGAGCCCAAGTTTACGCGGGGGTGCGTTCCGAGTTTCCGGCGATCGCTAGGACAGCGCGGCGACGAACGACTGGTACACCGGCGGAGGCGCCGAAAGCCGGATCCCCATGCCGGCCGGCCGGTGGAGCTCGGCGCGCTCCCGGTTCCACATGACGAGGCCCCTCATCCGCAGAGTGTGCCCCTCGAGATCGAGATTGATGAAGAGGGTCCGGCCTTCCGACTCGGGGGCGGGTGCGCCGACGAACATCCCCTCGGCCGACAGGTTGACGGTCATGCCGCGCGTCACCGCGCGCTCCAGTCCGAAGCGCACCGGCAGGGAGCGCAGCTTCCGCGGCACGGCCGTGAATCCCGGGCGCGAGGCCGGCGCCGTCCGGCCCGCGCTCCGGACAACTTTCAACGAGCGGACATGCTCCTCGACGAACGAGATCGCCAGCGCCTCCGCTTCTTCTCGCGTCTCCCCGACGAACTTCAGCGTGCCTCGGCCGCCCGGCGCGGTCCAGAGCACGTTGGGAAACGTAAGGATGCGAGCTCGCCACTGGCCGTACGACGGCGCCAAGAGCACACCGACGGCCTCACGGCCGGACGGCGTCTCGATGTCGAGGCGACGTCCGGGTCGCTCGGCCCCGGTCGCGCGGAGCTCGCCGGGACACTCCCCTCCGCGGTGGTCCGTTCCGCACACAGAGCAAAACCGCTGTGAGACGAGACTCATGCCCATGACCTGCCTCCTGCCCCGACGCCCGGGTCGCCTCCTGGTCACTGCGCGGCCCATCCGATTACAAGGCAAGCGGGATGCCACCTCGCGGGGCGCGGTGTTCGGCCCGATGACGGTTCGCGGTGTCACGCTCGTGCAGCGCGGATTACCGAAGCGAAAGCGTCGCTACGCGAGCTCGGTCACGAAGTCGCGGTAGGTCGCAGGGGGAGCGATCAGCTCGACTCCCATCCCCATCGGGCGGCCCATCACGGGAACGTCTCGCTTCCACACGACCTTCCCCTTGAGGCCGACGGGCCCCGTCTCGATGTCCATGAGCACACGCAACCCCGTTCCGGGGTCGGGCGGAACGAGCGTCAGCACGAAGAGGCCGCTCTCCGAGAGGTTTCCCGTCATCGCGGCGAAGAGGCTGGCCCCCGACCCGAAACGGACCGGGATCGCGCGCAGCTTGCGCAGCGCCGGTCCGGCGGAGGCAGCACTCTGCGCGGCCTCAGCTCCGATCTTCGCCACGTCGGGGGCCTCGAGCGCATCCCGGCGGACGTAACCGAGCGATCGGATGTGGGCCTCGACGAACGCGATCGCCTGCGCTTCCGCTTCCTGCGCCGACGATCCGACGAACTTCACGGTGACGGCGCCCCCCGGGGCGGTCCAGAGCACGTTCGGGTAGGTGAGGATACGGGCGCGCCAGCGCTCGCGAGACGGGGCCACCAGCACGCCGTAGGCCTCGATCCCAAACGGCGTCTCGACGGCGACGCGCCAGCCGTGGCGTTCGGGACCGGTCGCCGCGAGTTCCCCCGGGCAGTCCTCGGTCCTCGCATGGCTTCCCCCGCAGATCGAACACCAGATGAGCGACACGCGCCGTCCTCCGGTCGGATAATCTAGGGAGGATTCTAGGACGGAGCACGCCGATGACGTCGGAGAGGGAGCCCATCCGCTGGATCTACCCGATCGTTGGCGGAATCATTGCCGAGGCTCTGACGATCGCGTTGATCGCCCTCATCGTCGCGCTGACGGGACACGGCGGGTCGGGGTCCGGGGGCGAGCCCGTCGACCCTGTCGCCCAACGGATCGGCGCGGTCACCGGCGCTACGGTCGGATCTCTTCTTTGCTTCCTCCTGGGATGGTGGGCCGCGCGACGCGCGGACGGCCGGTTCGAGACCCACGGCGCTTTGACCGGCGCGGCCGCGGGATTCCTGACCGGGCTCGGTGCGATCTTCGGTCCGCCGGGACAGGCGGCGTATTACGTCATCGCGGTGCTGATGAAGCTGTTCGCCGGGCGCGCCGGCGGACACATGGCGGGAAAGATGGCGCAGGAAGCCGGTCGCAACGCGCCGTAGCGCGCCGGTCGGCGCGGCTCAACGCGGCTCCGGGCGTGGCCGCGGGAATCGTGGATCGCTTCCAATCCCGAGCGCCGCCACGCGAAACGCGACGCCCGTCGCCAGGCAGCCGAAGCCGTAGCGCACGCTCCGCCCGAAGTTGATCGACGAAGCCTCCTCGAAATACTTCGTCGGACAACTGACCTCTCCGACGCGAAATCCCCGCCAAAGAATCTCCGCCAGCATCTGGTTGTCGAAGACGAAGTCGTCGGAGTTCCGGTCGAGCGGCAGCGAGGCGATCACCTCCCGCGAGAACGCCCGGTAGCCCGTGTGGTATTCCGAGAGCTTGGCGCCGAGGAGGATGTTTTCCGCCAGCGTCAGCGCGCGGTTCGAAACGTACTTGTACCGGGGCATTCCACCGGACAGCGCCCTGCCCCCCAGAATGCGCGATCCCAGCATGCAGTCGTGCACGTCCCACACGATCGGCGCGACGAGGGCGGGGAGGAGTTTCGGCGTGTATTGGTAGTCCGGATGGACCATGACGACGACATCGGCATTCTCCGCGAGCGCCAGGGCGTAGCAGGTCTTCTGATTGGCACCGTACCCCCGGTTGACGGCATGGACGTGCACGGTCGTTTGTGGCAGCGATCTCGCGAGCGTCGCCGTGTCGTCGCCGCTGGCGTCGTCGACGACGATCACGCGATCGACGAAGCCGTGGGCGAGTACCTCTCGGTGCGTGCGCTCGAGCGTCAGCGAAGCGTTGTACGCCGGCATCACGACGACGATGCGCTTGCCGTCCATCATGAGGGCGCGACTATCCCCGGCCCCCCGAACGATGTCAAGAATTCGCCCGGCTTGATAGCCTTGAGGCATGGCGCGCGTGCACGGCGAGGTCGAAGGGGACAAGTCCCGCATCTTCCGGCGCGTCTACGAACTGGTGCGACGCATCCCCAAGGGCCGGGTGATGACCTACGGGCAGATCGCGACGCTGACCGAGAACCGTCTATCGCCGCGCGCGGTCGGATGGGCGATGCACGGGTGCCCCAAAGGGGTGCCGTGGCACCGGGTCGTCAACGCGTCGGGGGGCACCTCGACCGACCGCCTCCCCGACATGCCGCCGGGTCTCCAGCGCGCGCTGCTCGAGGCCGAGCGGGTCGCGTTCCGGCGGAACGGCACGCTCGATCTCGAGACGTACCGCTGGTCTCCTCCCGGAGCCCGGGCGCTCCGCCCTCCGAGAAAAAAGCGACGGGCTTGACGGACGCCTCGTCCGGCTCATCTTCAACCTCTGGCGTCGTCGTGGGTCGGGGCGCGAGGAGCGTGGATGACGGAAGAGCCGAAGGCGGTCCTTGGAATCGCCGGCCTGCTGACGATCGGGCTGGCGCCGGCGGTCGCGGCGCTCGTGATCGCCCCCTCGCGCGAGATCGCGATGGCGGCCGCCGGAAACGCGGCGATGGCGGTCGCATTCGTGCTCTGGGCACAGCGCCTCGTCTCCGACGCGCGCCGGTTGCGCGCTCAGGCGGGGGCGCTCCGCGGAGAGCTGTCGGCGATGGAAGAGAAGGTCCAAGCCCAAGCCCGGGAGCTGCGCGACGTGAAGTCGCACGATGTGACGACGGGCGTCCTGAATCGCTCCGCCTTCCTGAGGCGACTCGACGAGACGATCTCGCGCGACGGGCGCCTCGGCAAGCCGGCCGCGTTCCTCCTGGTCGACGTCGAGGGGTTCAAGGCCATCAACATCGAGCGCGGCCGCATCGGCGGGGACGCGACGTTGAAACGCGTCGCCCACGCGCTGGCCGAGGCGACGCGCGGCACCGACTCGGTCGGGAGGCTCGGCGGCGACGAGTTCGGCGTGGTCCTCACGGAGTGCGAGGATCCCGGTCCGGCGGTCAACCGCATCTTCGTCGAGCTGAAAACGCCGGCCGGGGGCGACGGCGCGACCGGCGTGCAGGTGGCGATCGGCGCCGTCCTGATCGAGAACCCCTCCGCCGGTGTCGACCTCCCCGAGCTCTTCCGGCTCGCGGAGGCCGCGCTCGCGTCGGTGCGCGGGACCGGGGGAAGCCTGTGCGCGCGGCGGACCCTCGGCGGCACGGCGAGCCGCCGGTCCGCCACGGCCTCCTGAGCCCCGTTCCCGCGGAAGTATCCTTCGTGGGTGATCGCCACCTTCGAGGCGGTGCGCAAAGCGTGCACGCCGCAGCTGTGGTCGCGCGGCATCGAGCTGGTTCGCGCCGGCAGCGTCGTCGGTGAGTCCGCCTCACCCGACGAGATCGCCGTCCGCGTCGCGACCAAGGGGGGGATGATCGCACGTACGGTCCGGTTGTTCCTCGACGACGCGCAATGGGAGTGCACGTGCGGCGCGGCGGTCTGCGAGCATGCCTCTGCGGCGGTCATCGCCGTCAAGCGGGCCCACGACGACGGGCACGAGCTTCCGATCCCGACGCACACGACGGGCACCATCGCTTACCGCTTCCTCCGCGGACCGGGCGGCGTCGCTCTCGAGCGCGGCGTCCGTGTCGGAGATGAGTTCCACGCCTTCGAGGCGACGCTCGCTGCTCTCTCGTCCGGGCGCGTGACGTCGCCGCCGTTCACCGCGCGCCAGGACGACCTGGCCGCCGAGCTGGCGTTGGGCACGCATCGACGAGGGCCGATACCGAGGGCCATCGCGGCGAGGCTCCTTCGCGCTGTCGCCGGATGCTCCGACGTCTCGCTCGACGGGCGGGCCATCCGAACGTTGGCGACGCCCGTGGGGCCGCGCGTCGCGGTGGAGGATCAGGGTGACGGTTTTCGGGTCGCTCTCGAAGACGATCCCGAAATTTCGGAGGTCTTCACGAACGGCATCGCACGATGCGGCGACACGCTCCGGCCGACGGCGGAGCCCAAGCTCACCGGGCGCGAGTTGCACGAGCTCGGCGGCGGGCGCCACTTCGGCCCAGCGGATTGGAACGAGCTGGTCACCGAGATTCTCCCGTCCCTTCGTGGACGGGTCGCGATCGATATCCGAACGTCCAGGCTCCCGGCGATCGAACGGATCCCGCCGAGGATCGCGATCGAGACGAGGAGCCTCGGCCCGGGCCTGCACGTGCTCGCGGTGCTCGTCTACGGAGATCCACCGCAGGCCCGGGTCGACGGCGGTAAGCTGGTTCACTTGGGCGGATCGCTGCCGCTGCGCGACGAGCGTGCCGAGCAGCGAGAGGTTCGCCGTTTGTCGGCGCGGCTCGGACTCGCCCCCGGCGTCCCGGCGGTCGTCTCGGGTGCGGACGCCGTGGCGCTCGCGGGCAAGCTTTCCGCGTGGGACGGGGAGATCCGCGGCACCGGGCGGGAGCGGTTCGCCCTCGCCGCGCCACTGAAGCCGAGCGTCCGGTTCCGGGACGACGGCGGCGTCGACGTGCTCTTCGCCACGGAGGGGACCGAAGGTCGGCCGCCGCGGCGCGCCGACGCTGCCGCGGTTCTCTCGGCGTTTCGGGCGGGGGAGTCGCTCGTCGCCCTGGAGGGCGCTGGATATGCCCCCCTGCCGCTCGACTGGCTTTCACGTTTCGGGGCGCGCATCTCCGATCTGCTCGCGGCGCGCGAGGAGGCTGGGACGATCCCGCGCGCTCTCCTGCCGGACGTCGCGCGCCTCTGCGAAGAGCTCGACCAGCCCAAGCCCGCTGCGCTTTCCGGCCTCGAGGCGCTGGTCTCACGCTTCGAAGGGCTCGGGGAGCCCGAGCTGCCTACGGACCTCACGGCGGAGCTTCGTCCCTATCAGCGCCACGGCGTCGCGTGGCTTCAATTCCTTCGCAGGGCGGGACTGGGGGCGCTCCTCGCGGACGACATGGGGCTCGGAAAAACCGTCCAAGCTCTCTGCGCCGTCTCCGGAAAAACACTGGTTGTCGCGCCGACGAGCGTGGTCCACAACTGGTCGGACGAGATCCGCCGATTCCGCCCCAGCCTCGCCGCCAGCGTCTACCACGGCCCCAAGCGCGCTCTCGATCCGCAGGCCGCCGTCACGATCACGAGCTACGCTCTCTTGCGCCTCGACGAGGGGCTCCTGGCGAGTACGACGTGGGACACTCTCGTGCTCGATGAGGCACAATCGATCAAGAACCCCGAGAGCCAGGTCGCTCAAGCGGCCTGCCGGCTCGAGGCGCGGTGGCGCGTGACGCTCTCGGGCACCCCGGTCGAGAACCGCCTCGAGGAGCTGTGGAGCCAGATGCATTTCCTGAATCGCGGGCTCCTCGGCGGCCGCCGCGACTTCCAGGAGCGGTACGCCAAGCCCGTCACCGAGGGGAACGTCGCGGCGTCCTCGAGGCTGCGCGAGCGGATCCGACCGTTCGTGCTTCGACGGTTGAAGCAGGACGTCGCGCCCGAGCTCCCGCCCCGCACGGACTCGGTGCTCTACTGCGAGCTGGACGACGTGGAGCGTCAGGTCTACGACGCCGTGCGCGCGACGACGCTCGAGGAAGTGGTGGCGAAGCTGCGGGAGGGCGGGGGCGTCCTGGCTGCGCTCGAAGCGCTTCTCCGCCTCCGCCAGGCGGCCTGCCATCCGGCGCTCGTCCCCGGCCAGACGGCGCAGAACTCCTCCAAGGTGGATCGCCTGCTCGAAAGCCTCGAGATGGTCGTCGCCGAGGGGCACAAAGCCCTCGTCTTTTCGCAGTGGACGTCGCTGCTCGACCTGATCGAGCCGCACCTCCGTGAGGCCTCGATCCCGTTTGCGCGCCTCGACGGCGCGACCTTGGACCGCGCGGAGGTCGTCGCCCGTTTCCAGGATCCGGGGGGGCCTCCCATCCTCTTGATCTCCCTCAAGGCCGGCGGCACGGGTTTGAACCTCACCTCCGCCGACCACGTTTTCCTGATGGACCCTTGGTGGAACCCCGCCGTCGAAGACCAAGCCGCCGACCGGGCCCATCGCATCGGCCAGGACCGTCCCGTGATGGTCTACCGGCTCGTCGCCGAGGACACGGTCGAGGAGCGGATCCTCCTCCTCCAGGATGCCAAGCGTGGCATCGCCGACGCCGCCCTCAGCGACACCGGCAGGGCTGCGACGCTCACCCGAGACGACCTCCTCTCGCTGCTCGAATAGCGGATGCCGGCCCAAGAGGGGGCAGGAAACGGGGCCTGTCCCCTTTTCCTGCCCCCTCTTGGGCCGGCATCCGCTATTGCTAACGGCGATCGCGATAGGGGTCAGGGGCGAAGCCGGATCCCTCGAAGCCGCCGGCTCGGGAGCGACGGGCCAACGCATCATCGCTGATTGGGAGAACGCCCAGTCGCACCAGGGCGTCGTGGTACTCGTAGCGGAGCGAGACGACCGACGTCGGGAGGTCCTCTTCGTCGAAGTCGACCTGGACAACCCGGTGCTCGATCTCGCGTCCGATGCCCGTCGCCGCCAGCTCGTCCTTCTTGAGGGCGCTCTTAGCCTCGCCGCTCGCTCTCTCCTTCAAAGCGTCGGCGGAAGGGGCATTCTCCTGGGCGCTCCTCGAGAAGGGCTCGGGCGCCGACGGGGCGGCGTCGATCTCGTCCCGCCGCCTCGCCTCCCTGAAGAACGCGGCGGTGATGACGCCGAGATCGCGCGTGCGTCCGAGCCACGCTCCATAAGAGTTCGCCTCTGAGGTGAACGTGAACCGGCGCGCGGTGTCCATCCCGGTCTGCCAACCGGAGAGTGTGACCGTTTGGTAGGGAGCAAGGATCCACTTGCGCGCATCGCGGCTCGAAGTGTGACGCGCGTCGATCGAGTTGAGCCCGTCGACCGCCAGCGCCACCGCCACGCGCTCTCCGGTGCGATTGACCAAGCGGACCTCGTAGTCCCGTCCCTTGCGCGCCTCGATGAAGTCGGTCCCACCGGAGGGGTAGACCGGCAGCGCGCGTCCGTCAACCAGCACCTCCATCGAGAAGGGAGGCACCGGCGGGGGAAGCTGCACCGGCCTCCCGCAGGTGATCGCGCGCGCAGCGGGGGAAGCGATCGTCGCGGCGAGGGCCAGCAGCACGATGGCTGCGGCCCGGAGCAAAGTGTGCGGGCTCATGCTGGGCTCCTTCGGGCCGGGGGAGTCGCGCCGGCCTCGGGAGATGGGACCGGCCAGGACGCGAAGAGTTCCCGGGACGGCTAGAACAGCGTCAAAAGCCCGGTGAGGGAGCGGTCGACGTCGTCTTCGTGCCTCCAGAAATCCCGCCCTAGCTCGGAGGCCCGGAGCCTGGCAGACCGCGTCACGTGGAAGCGCAACGGCCCCAGGAACGTGAAATCGGAGGTCACGTGCAGCTCCCGGTCGCTGCTCTCGTCGGGGAACTGCTGCGAGAGCCTAGACACCCGCTGCTCGTACCACGGCCGAGAGATCTCACCGCGCTCCAGCTTCAGCTTGAGCATCCCCATCAGATTCCGCCGGTCGATGATCTCAGGATGGTGGTTGACGCCGAACACGCGCGGCATGCGAGCCGAACGATCCCGGGCGACCTCCATCATGGTCATCGCGTTGCCGGGCGGTCCGTCGATGCCGAGGGTCTCGGTCGCCATGATGGCGATCCGGTCTCCGCTTCCCGTCGTGGGGATCAGGTCGTAGAGGCGGCTGTCCAGCACGCGAAGCCGGGCCTTGGGGCCGAGACGCCGGGCGAACGCCCCGAACAGTGGGTGCTCGCGGGCTTCGTCCGTGAGCACGTTTTCGAGCACGCCCTCGCTCTTCCCCCCCTTCTCCGGCCCGCGCGCCATCGGCTCGGCGACCTTGAGCCAGCGGCACATCAAGCCGAACGTGTGGCAGACGGCGATCAGCGAGGCGTCCTCTCGCTCGAGGATGGCGTCGAACAGCCGGAACAGCGGCGCTTCCCAGGACGGGTCTTCGAGGACGCCCTGGGCGGTCTCCTCGCTTCCGTCGTTCATGCGGGGATCGAGATGGCCTGGACCGCCCGTACCGACGTAGATCGAAAAGCGATCGTCCTCCGGGTCCGGGACCTGGAGGCTACGGCGGACGTCGAACGAGATCGCCCGGACGGAAATCCCGGCCGCGTCCAGCGGCATCGACAGCTCGCAGGTCGATTCCTGAAGGGCGGCGATCACCGCGTCGTGGCCGACGTTCGGCCAACCGTGGTTCATGTCGAGGACCGCGACGTCGAGGAACCTCGGGTCCCGCTTCGGCAGCGGCGCCCCGGCGGCGAGCCGCAGATGTGCAAAGGTCCCGCTCTTCAGGGCCGTGCAGTCCGGCCCGCAGCAGGCGACTCCCTGCGTTCGCTTGAAGGCGCAATAGTTGGGCACCGGCGTTCCGCGGCGGCCTATTTCTTCGCCTTCGCGATCTCTTCGTCGATGAGCTTCTTGAACGACTCGAGCGGCTGCGCCCCCGAGAGGTACCGCCCGTTGACGAACGACGAAGGAGTCCCCGTCGCCCCGACCTTCATCGCCTCTTGCGCCTCGGCGTCAATGCTCGCCTTGTGGGCGTGCGTGTCGATGTCGTTCGTGAACTTCTTCAGGTCGAGGCCGATTTCGGAGGCGATCTGCAGGTACTTGTCGCGCGAGAGCGCCGTGCTGTTCGCGAAGAGCTTTTCGTGCATCTCGTTGAACTTGCCCTGGGCGTTGGCCGCCATCGCCGCCTCGGCGGCCTCCATCGCGTGCTGGTGGATCGACAACGGGTGCATCTTGTAGACGACCCGGACGTCGTGCGGGTAGTCCTTGAGGAGCTGCTCGATCGTCGGCGAAACGCGCACGCAGAACGGGCATTGATAGTCGAAGTAGTGGAGGATCGTCACCTTCGCGTCCTTGGGGCCGCGCGAAGGCGCATCGCCGGCGGCGATGTCGTACACCTTGTTGGGATCGGGGCCGGCGGGCGCCGCCGGACGGGCCGAGGCCTCGGCGACGTTCTTGCCGGTCTTGAAGTCCGGCCGGTTGTTCGCCTTCGCCCAGCCCAGTTCCTCGTCGATCATGTCCTTGAACGAGCCGTACGGTTTGGCGCCGCTCAGGTATCGGCCGTTGATGAACGACGCCGGCGTGCCCGAGGCGCCGACACCCTCCGCCTCGCCCGCGTCCTTCTGAATGGCGGCCGCGTAGGCGTTCGCGTCGATGTCCTTCGTGAACTTGTCGACGTCGAGCCCGATCTCCTTGGCCAGGGCGATGTATTTGTCGCGCGTCAGTTGCTGCTGGTTCTCGAACAGTTTCTTGTGCATCTCCATGAATTTCCCCTGCGCGGCCGCGGCCATCGCCGCCTCGGCGGCGGGCATCGCGTTCGGGTGCATCGGCAGGGGGTGCATCTTGTAGACGACGCGGACGTCGTTCGGGTAGTCCTTCAGGATCTGGTCGATCGCCGGCGCCACCTTCGAGCAGAAGGGACACTGATAGTCGAAGTAGTGCAGCAGGACGACCTTCGCGTTCTTGGGGCCGACCGCGGGAGAGTCGCCAGGCGTCAACGGGAACTGGACGAATTTGCTTGGCGGCGTCAGCACCGCCTTGACGATCTCCTCGCGGCTCTCCCCCTTCTTGACCAGGTCGATCACCTGCGCGCCGAGCCCGGGGCTTCGCGGGCACTTCTTGTCGTCCCGCCGGCACACCGCAACCTTCATCCCGCAGCCGCAGTCGCAGGAGTTGTCGTTGAGGATCGACACCGCCAGAGTCTTCTGCTCGGCGCTGAGCCCGTCCCAAACGAGGCCGGTCATCTCCTCCGCGGCGACCGGACCCGGAGCCGGGGCGGGCTTCGGAGGTGTTGGGTCCGCCGCGAGCGCGAGCGCGAAGATGAGGAGGCACACCACGAAGAGCAGGGGAAACTTGTTTGTGGTCATAGGCCGTAATGGTTACGCGCAACCGCCGCCGCACGCAACCCCCGATCGCCAGGCGGGGGCAGGCTCACGACGCGAGGGAAATGGCCTCGATCTCAACGAGAAGCTCGGGGCGGCAGATCTCCGCGTGAACCCACGTGGCGGGCACCGAGCCGCCGGCAGCCGCAGCGACCGTTTGCCGGATCTCCGGAAGCTGCTCGGCGCGCCGCACGTAGACACGCAGGGATCGGAGGCGCCTGCAGAGGACTTCGCCTCGGCCGGGCGCGCCGGCGGCGTCGAGCACCGCTTCGATGTTGCGCATCGTCTCCCGAGTCTGCTCCACCGGATCTCCCGGGTTGGTGCTCTCGTGGCCGACGATGCTCGCGGTGCCGGAGACGAGGACCGCGCCGCCCCATGCCGGAGGTGCGACGGTTCCTCGGGCGAAGGACGGGCTCCTCGGACCGTAGCGCTCGGGGTAGCGATAGGCCGCGGTTTGGCGAGGGTTCTCGACGTGGTCTCCGGGCTCGCGCGACGTCAGAGCGTGCACGACGAGCGCGTGGCCGGGGCATCCGACCGCCGAGGCGGCGGAGAGCCGCTCCGCAAACGCCGCTCCGTAGACCGCCTCGAACGCCTTCGAGCGCCCCTTGCAAAACAGCATGTAGCGGTCGAGCCCGTCCTGGGTCTCGTGGACGCGGGGGACGTAGTTCCAGACGCGCAGCAGGTGCGGATAGTCCGCGCGCTCGATCCCCTGGAATAGCCGTAGGTACAGCTCGAACGTTTGTGCCTCGAGATCGGCCCCGGCATCCGCCGATTGGACCTCGACGAAAAGGGAGCGATCGTCCGCCGCGGCTCGCCCACCAGCGACTTGATGCGGTACGACCGGTCCGGACGCGAGCCAAATCTCCCGGGAGGCCCCCGCCACGAGCGATCGATTGGGAACGTTCGCTTCGAGCCACCGCGCACCCGAGGGCGTCGAGGACGGCCCTCCGATCTGCACGGCAGCTAGAACGTTCGCCGGTCTTCTCGACGCCGTCGGAGCGGGAGTCGTCTCCTCGACGAACACGGGCATGGGGAGAGAGTACCGGAGCGCGACTCGGAATTCGAGAGGCTCGCGTTCGGGCGACGGACCAGCTCACTGCTACCATCACGCGCATGCCCGAGCGGAAAACGGCGCTGTTCGTCCCCTGTCTCACCGGGGCCGTGTTCTCCCGGGACGTCGATGCGCAGCGAAAGCTCTTGGCCCTGGCCGGACACCCGGTCGACGAGACGCTTCCGGCGTTTTGCTGCGGCCAGCCGGCGGCGACGGCGGGGGACGCGGAAGGTGCGAGCGAGATGAGCCGCTCCTGGGCGTCTCACGCGGCTGCTTATGAAACAGTATTCATCGCCAGCGCGACCTGTTGCGGCCACCTGAGGCACGCCGGGGCTTCGAGCGACCGCGTCCGCTACGCTCCCGACGTGTGGGTGGATGCCATACGAGTCCGGTCGGGAGCAGATAGGATCCCCGTCTATCTTCATCGGCCGTGCCATGACGTTTGGGACGACGTGCGATTCCGAGACTACGAGCGCTGGGTCGCCGAGACGGCGAACGTCGACGTGATCGCCCGGCCGTTCCGCGATCCCTGTTGCGGATTCGGCGGGGTGTTCTCGACGCTCTTCGACGAGACCGCCTCCGCGATCATGGCCCATCGAATGGGGGCGATCGAGGGCGCCGGCTGCCGCACCGTGGTCAGCGCGGAGCCCGGTTGCCTGAGCCATTTCGCCGCCCACACAGGTGCCGTCGAGGTCGTCCCTCTGGCGACGTTCCTGGTGTCGCGGGGGATCGGATGAGCGGAACGGCGGCCCCCGACACGAGCACTCGGAAGGCGGCCGACGTCACCCTGAGCAAGCGTGAGCAGGTCGCGCGGAGGCTGCCGTGGGAGCGTCTCCGCGATCTGGCGACGGCCTCGCGTCGCGACAGCACCGAGCACCAGGACGAGCTGATCGCCACGTTCACGCGGAATGCGCAGGCTTCCGGGGTCCGCATCGTCCGCGCCGCCGACCCAGCGGATGCATGCCGCGCGGTGATGGAAGAGCTCGGCGCCTCGCCGCAGGTCGTCATCAAGTCGAAGTCGATGGTGACCGAGGAGATCGGCCTCAGGCACCACATGGAGGCGTCGGGATTCTCCGTCTACGAAACCGACCTCGGCGAGTGGATCGTCCAAGTGCGCGGCGAGCTCCCGTCGCACGTCACCGCGCCCGCGATCCATTTGAACGCCGCGGAGATCGCGCAGACCCTGGGCGGCGTGCTCGGCCGATCGCTTTCGTCCGACCCGACGGCGCTCGCCGGTGCCGCGACCGAGTATCTCAGACATCCCCTCAGGACCGCGCGCCTCGGGATCACCGGGGCGAATTTTCTCATCGCCGACACCGGCGAGGTCGTCATCGTCGAGAACGAAGGGAACGCCTACTTCTGCACCGCCGCTGCCAAGCACGTCGTCGTCGCCGGCATCGACAAGGTGATCCGTTCGCGGCGCGATCTCCCCGCGCTTCTGCGCGTGCTGACGGTCTCCGCCACCGGGCAGCCGCAGACGGTCTACACCCACGTGATCGGAAGACCCGTGGTGGCCTCGGCGTCGCGCACCATCGTGCTGGTGGACAACGGGCGCAGCGCTCTCGCCCGGAGCGCGTACGCCGACGCGAGCCGGTGCATCCGCTGCGGCGCGTGCATGGTGGTCTGTCCGGTTTTCCGCCAAGTGACCGGACACGCGTACAAGACGGTCTATCCCGGACCCATCGGGATCCTGGTCGCACCCTACCTCGAGCCGGACAAGACCCCCTCGGACCATCCGTTCTTTTCCACCCTCTGCGGGGCCTGCTCCGACATCTGCCCGGTTCGCATCCCGATCAGCGCGCTCATCGGCAAGCGGCGCGAGCAGCTGTGGCGCGACGGGACGACGCCCGCGATCGTGCGTCAGGGTGTCGGCCTCTGGAAGCGGGCGCAGAAAGGCGGGGCGGTCGGGCGCGCGGTGCGGCCGCTCCTCACCTCGCTGCTGCGCCATCCGGCGCTCCGGCGTCTTGGTCAGCTCACGCGGAAGGGGCAGCGCCGATGAGCGCGGACGATCTGGTCCGACGCCTCGTCGATGCCGGGAAGGAGAGCGCGGTCGCGGTTCGCCACGCGGAACCCGGCGAGCCTTGGCCGTCGGAGCGGATCGTGGGCGCGACGGCCGACGTGATCGCCGACGCCGTCGTCGCCGACTCGGCCGCTGTCGTTCTCTTCGGGAGCGACGAGAGAATCCGTCCGATCTTCGCCTGCGACTGTCTCATCGCCCATGCGAACCGCGACGCTCTCGTCGCCGAATTCGGAGACGCCTTGATGCGATTCGACGGCGAAGGCCGGATGGTCAGCATCTGCGGGCCGTCGCGGACGGCCGACATCGAGAAGAAGCTGGTGATCGGCGTCCACGGGCCTCGCGAGATCACGATCGTGCTGCACGGCCTCGAGCTCTCAGCGCGATAGTAGACTCGCATCGTGAAGATCGCGCCGGCGATACCTTGGAGCCTCGCCTTGGCGATCGCGACAGCTCTGGGGCTGGCCGCTCCGGCGAAAGATGCGGCGATCTACGGCTGCCCGATGCACCCCGACACGCGCTCCACGGTACCCGGCACCTGTCCGCGATGCGGGATGGCGTTGGTCCAGATGGGGCCGCCCGGTCAGGCGCCTTACCCCGTCGCCCTGGAGACGGAGCCGCGCGACGTCAAGGCGGGGGAGACCGTCCGGCTGCGCTTCATCATCACCCATCCCGCGACCGGCGAGCGGGTGAGCGAGCTCAACGTGGTTCACGACATGCCGTTCCACCTCTTCGTCGTGAGCGACGATCTTTCGTACTACGACCACATCCACCCGGCCGCCGACAGAGACGGCGCGTTCACGATCGACACGATGCTGCCGAAGGCGGGCGAGTACAACCTCTACTGCGACTTCGTCCCGGTCGGCGGGCTGCCCCAGGTCGCCCATCTGCATCTGGCGACAGCGAGTTACCAGCCGCCGCTGCCCCGTCGGGCGCCTCACCTGACCCCCGACCGGGAGCTGACCAAGACGGTCGACGGCATACGGTTCGAGCTGACGACGGAGCCGCCCCGCGTTGCGGCGGGGAACGCGGCAGCGTTCGTCTACCACTTGGTCGACGAGAAGACGGGAGCGCCGGTCACCGATCTCGAGCCCTACCTGGGCGCCTGGGGACACACGCTGATCCTCAGCGACGACGCGGAGCGGTACGTGCACTCCCACCCGACGCAGATGGTACCCGCCGGTGCCGACCGCGCGACGATGTCGGGAGGCCCCGACGTCTCCTTCGACACGACCCTCGCGCGGCCGGGCATCCATCGCCTCTGGTCGCAATTCAAGCGGGGAGGGCGCGTGACGACCGTCTCGTTCACACTCGACGTCGCTCAGGTCGATCACGTCGCTGCCTGGAGCGGCAAGTCGTGGACGGGTTTCCCGGGAACCACCGGTTCATCCGTCGGGCCCGACGGAACGGTTCGGGCGCTGGCGGCGCGCGGCAAATGGCTCCTGGCCGGCGGCGACTTCGCGTCCGCCGGGGGGGAGACCGTCAACGGGATCGCCGCCTGGGACGGCCGCCGATGGAGTGCGCTGGGCGGGGGCGTCGACGGCATCGTCCGGGCTATCGCGGTCAGCGGGTCGGACGTTTACGTCGGTGGGGAGTTCACGAGCGCTGGCGGTGTCGCCGCGCGGGCCGTTGCGCGCTGGGATGGGCGTGACTGGTCCCCGCTCGGCGGCGGGGTGGCGGGGAGCCGCGACGCGCTTCGGCCGGCGGCTGTCTACACGATCGTCGCTCGCGGCCGCGACGTCTACGTCGGAGGTCGATTCCTGACGGCCTCCGGCGCCCCGGCCCATGGGGTGGCGCGCTGGGACGGCGAGCGATTCACCGCGCTCGACGGCGGTGTGGTCAACGGCGACTACGACGGCGTGGTCTGGGCGATGGCTTTCTTCAAAGACGAGTTGTACGTCGGCGGCCAGTTCCTGACCGCCGGCGACCTCGCCGCACGAAACATCGCCCGATGGGACGGCAGGAGCTGGCGCCCCGTGGGCGGCGGCGTCACTGGCGGGCTCGAGAGGGTCGCGGGTCTCGCCGCCTCCGGCGGCCGCCTCTACGTGGGAGGGGACTTCACGATGGCGGGAGACGTCTCGGTGAATCAGCTCGCCGCCTGGGACGGCTCGCGCTGGCAGCCTCTCCCGCTCCGCACGTCCGACAGCGTCCGCGCGATCGCGGCCGGCGGCGACGGTGTCTATGTCGCCGGGGGGTCGTTCACGCTGGCGCCCGGCGTCAAGACCACCGGGATCGTCAAGGGAGACGGGAAATCATGGTCGCCGCTCGCCAAAGGCTTGGCAAGCGGCGGGCTGCTCTCCCCAGTGCTCGCGATCGCGCTGGCCGGGGGCATCGTCTACGTGGGTGGCGGCCCCTTCATCGTTCGCTAGCGGGAGAGGACGATCTTTCGCGCGTAGAACGCCTCGGCGTAGAGGCTGGGCGCCGCGCATTCCACTCCGCGCAGGCGCATCAGCGCGCGGAACGTGTCCGCGTCGAACCAGTGCTTGTCCCGCTGCGAGGCGAAGGACGCCTCGAGGATCCGGATCTTCTCCTTCCACTCCGCATCCAAGAGCGGAACGAAAAGATTGGGGCTCCCGAGGTCGCCGTCGAACTTGGGGATCTCGTACTCAAGGATCGTGTGATCCCGAAACGTGTTCCAGGTGAGGTCGGAAACGACGCGATGATCCTGGTGGCGGTCGTCTCGGTAGTGGGTGAAGATGACATCGGGCGCGGGACCTTTCTTCAGTCCTTCGAAGTGGTCCTTGATCCGCTCCCCCTGGAACGGGAAGTAGCCGTTTCGGAATCGCTGGACGTCGACCTCGCTCCGCTTTGCGTTCTTCAAGAAGGAAGCGGCGGAGGCACGGGCTTCCTTCTCCCTCACGTCGTCCGCGGTGAACACGACCCAGCGGCACAGGACGTCGGGCCGTGACGCGAGCAGGGAGAGCAAGGCCCCGCCGCAGCCAATCTCGATGTCGTCCGAGTGGGCCCCTAGGCACAGCACGTGCAGGGGACCGTTAGGCTTCGCAGCGAGGCTCAAGGGCAGCATGGGGCTCTCCTCGTCCCTTAGGGTAAACGAGGAGGGGCGCTAAGGGACGTCGGGGACAACCTTGCCGTCCTTGTACGTGGTCCGGTGGATGGGGCACTGGGTGTCGGTCAGGATGGCGACGGCGCAATAGCCGCAGCGCGCCGCCGCATCGTTCGCAATCTTGAACACGCGGAGCGCCTCGGCCGCCCGGTCGTAATCGTGCCGATTTCGGATCGCGAACGGCCCGATCATGCCGACGCTGGATTTCGCGCACCAGCCGCTGCTCTCGGAGTTCCTCCTGCATGTCGCGCACTTGATCGAGGCCGCCGGCCGCGCCTCCGCCCGACCCATCTCGTACGTCAACAGGGAGAAGTAGGCGAGCCCGTTGACGAAACCGACCCGGTGCTCGTCGCAGAACCCCCCGGTGGCGATCGCCCGTTTGCAGGTGGGGCAAATGAACGTCGAGAGGTCGACCTGATGGCCGTGGGCGTCCGCGGCTTCGTAGAGCTGCCGGGATGCGACCTTCACGCCGCCGATGTATCCGAAATCGTGGACCGGGCACCAGCCGTTCGTCTCTCGTGAAGTGGCGCAGATGCACACGCCACCCTCCGCCCGCGCCACCGACGACCCGTCCACGCGGAGCAGCCCGAGGGCAGCCCAGAGTGCCGCCGCGATGAGAAGCCGGTTCAGTGCCCGCAGACGCTCGTGAGCTTCTTGTCTGTCGTCGAGCAGGCGCCGGACGAGCCGTTCGTCCCGGTCCCGTTCCGCTCGTGATCCAGCGCGTCGTAGTCGCCCCACGGACCCTCGACCCCCGAGCCGTTCTTCGTCACGACCAAGAACCACGTCAAGCCGCTTCCGTCAACCGCGCTCGGGGTTCCGACCCAGGAGTATGGAGTCGTTGATCCGATATTGCAGGTCCCGCCCTGAAGCGTGTACGTCCCCCCCGGCACCGCGGGGAACCCGCTCTTCTGGCCGTAGAGGATCTGGTGGTCGCTCGTGTCGGAGCAGGTTGCCGCATCCCACGTCAGCGAGAGCGTCGAGCCGTCCGCAGTGGTCTTGGACACCGTAAGTGGCGTGCCGGTGACGCCGTCGGGGACGCCCGGAGGCGGCGCGGAGGCATCGATGCTCCCCGTCACGCCGGCGTAGTTCGTCGGGGAGTTCACGGCGACGCTCAGGGCGCTGTGGGTCGCCGTCTTCGTGTAAGAGTGGATCCCGTCGGTCGGTAGCGTTCCCGCGGTCCAACTGGCGGAATAATTGAGCGGGGTGCCGCTATAGTCCACCCGGCTGTCGGTGGCGACACTGATGAACCCCGACGGAATGATGAAGTCCGGCGTCGGCGCGCCCGGGAGTGCCGCGAAGGCCGCGGTGCCGAGCAGCCAGAATTTGAACGCGGTGTTGCCGGTCACGTCGGTCAAGCTGCCGCTGGACCTCCCGGATGGGTTCGATGTCACCATGTGCAGGTGCAGCGCCCACTCCGCTACGTCGCCATTGAATTCCTTCAGCTCGATGAACTGGACGGTTCCATCCGCGTTCGAAAAGACCTCCCAAACTTCCCAGGTATGCGATCCGGCAACCGCTCCGGGGCCGGCGGCGAGGATGAGAGCGATGATCCCGAGAGCGCCGATCAGCTTCGTCGTCTTCATGGCCGTACCCCCTGATGCCGAGAGTCCGCGAGGGTTGAGTGTACGTTGACCCGTCCGAGATTTTCGGCGTGGGGGATCGGGTTCGGCGGAAACTACGGAACCGTCCCCTTGACCAGCGGTCAGGCATCCGGGAAGTGGCGGAGCCGACGGGGCTCGAACCCGCGACCTCCGGAGTGACAGTCCGGTGTGCTAACCAACTGCACTACGGCTCCGCGCCGTGCAACCTTCTCTACGAATCAAGGGACGGAAAAACCGGTGGATCATAGCACCCGGCCGAGGCAATTCAAGGCCGGCGGGCGAGCTGTGGTGGGCGGTACCGGACTCGAACCGATGACGTCCTGCGTGTAAAGCAGGTGCTCTACCAGCTGAGCTAACCGCCCAGGCCTACTGTAAACCGGGCGCCTATACTTCGGCACATGGGATGCGCGATCCTCGCGACGGCCTGGGCGCTCGGTGCGCTGCTCGCGGATGCGCCGCAGCCGTCTCCGACGCCGACGCCGACACCCACGCCTTCGGCTTCCCCCGGTCCGCAATCATCGCCCGCTCCGTCCCCGGCTGCGTCGGGACAGGTCCGCGGCTCCGTCTCCTACGGCCGCCATCAGCCTGCGGTCGGGGCGATCGTGGTTGTCGTTCCCGAGGGGGGCGGCTCGCCCATTCGCCTCGCGACGACGGGGACCAACGGCACTTTCGCGTTCAACGGGCTCGCCGATGGGATCTACCGTGCGGACGTCGAGCGCGAGGGGTACTCGCCGGTGACGAAGACCGGGATCCAAGTGCGCGCGCCGTTCCGCGCCGTCGTCGAGGTCCTGCTCGTCAAGGGCGCGCCGGCGCGTGAGGCGGCCAAGGCGGTCGACGGAAGCGCATCGCTCGGAGGAATCATACGGATCGCCGGTGGTGCGCCTCTCGCGGAAGCCCGCGTTCGCTTGACGCGGAGCGACGGTGCGGACGATTCGAAGACGATCCTCACCAACGGATCGGGGGCGTTCTATGTTCCGCGGATGAAGGCCGGGCGCTGGCACCTCGACGTTCAGGGGGCGGGCCTCCTGCCCATGCGCGCCGACCTCGACGTCGTAGGAGACGTCGCGATCGACGCCCAGCTCGCCGCACAGCCGGCGAACTACCACCCGCTGCCGCAGGATCTGATCGTTCCGGAAGAGGTCATCCCGCCAGCAGGATCGTAGCTGGCGTCACTTCGCCGCGGACGCCCCCACGGCGCCGCGCACGGCGAAATACCCGCGCCGGGCACGGACCGTCCAGTCGGGGTTGCTCGATTTCACCTCGAGCTTGATGAACCGGCCGTCCCAATTCTTGTTGGTCGTCGAGTACGAGAGGTAGTACTGGCGGCGCAGCTCTTCCGCGACCTTCTTGTAGACCTCGGCGAGATCCTTGGCCTTCGTGACGAAAAACGCGCGCCCGCCGGTCGTCTCTGACAGCTCCTTGAGGACGGACTTCTTGACGTCCCCGAGGCCGATCGCATAGAGCAGCACGCTCTGCGCCTTCGCCTCCTCGACGATGCGGTTGTACGCGAACTGGCTCGACGTGTCGTCGCCGTCCGTGAGCAGCACGATCGCCTTGCGCCCCTCGATCCCGCGGAGCTTGCGGAACGCGGCGTGGAGCGCGTCGTAGAGGGCCGTCGAGCCGAGGGCCTCCGTGCTGTTGACGGCTTCCTTGAGCTGCGCCTGCTCGCCGGTCAGATCCTGGAGGAGGAAGACCTTGTCATCGAAGTCGATCACCAAGGACTTGTCCTGCGGGCGAAGCGTCTCGACGAACGAGGCCGCCGCCTGGTGGACGTCGGGGAGGGAATCGCGCATCGAGCCCGAGCTGTCGAGCACGATCGCCATCGTGATCGGCCGGTCTTCGAGGAGAAAGTCGCGGATGGTCTGCGGGGCGCCGTCCTCGTAGACGGTAAAGCTGTCCTTGGTCAGGTCGCCGACCAGGTGGTCCGACTTGTCCGTGACCGTCACCCACAGGATGACGCGGTTGACCTCCTCGAACGCCTCGATGGTGATCTTGCGCGTGACGACGACGTCGCTGACCGAGAACCCTTCCTTGTGGTAGAGGACGGCGCGGATCACCCACGCCTTGCTCTCCTCGCCGAAATCGTGCACGCACTCGTAGGGCGCCTCGCGGTCGACGAAGATGACCTTGTCCTTGACCAGGAACTCGACGCGGTCGACGTCCGAGGGCGCCTCCGCCTTGACCTCGGCCCGGATCACCGTGCGGCCGACGACGAATTCGTCGGGGGCCGGGGAGACGATGTGAATCGAGAAGCCGCGTCGCTTCTCGGCATCTTGCGCCAGGGTCGGGGCGGCCGAGGCGACGATCAGCGCGGAGGCGATCAGAAATCTCATGGCGAAGCCGCCGGCGCCAGCTCGGAGAGAACCCGCCGCGCTTGCTCCGCGGTCGCGCCGGCCGGGTGCGCGTCGAGGAACGCTTGGTAGCTCGCGGTCGCGGCGGCGGTGTCGCCGAGACGTAGCTGCGCGTTGGCCAAGTACAGGCGCGCCACCGGGTGCTTGGGGTCAAGGCTCAGGGCGCGCGAAAACGCTTCCTTGGCCTCGGCGTCGTCCCCAAGTCGGGCGAGGGACGCGCCGTCGTTGACCTCGAGGTCGGCGCGCTTCTGCGATTTGGCGAGGTCGGCGTAGATCTCGTGCGCTTCGCGGAACCGCCCCGCACGGAACTGATAGAACGCCAGCGTCTCGCGCTCGGCTCCCTGCGGGGACGCCGCGGCGAGAAGATCGGCGGCGCGGTCGTAGTGTCCCTTCCCCGCTTCGAGGGCCGACAGCGCGGTGCGATCGGCGTCGGTCGCCGCTCCCGACGCGACGGCCCCCTCGAGCGACGCTATACGGTCCTGCTCGGCGAGGATCGCCGCGCGCTGCTTCCCCAGCTCGTCGCGCTGCCGGTGGGGGAGCCGCTCGTCGGAGAGCGCGGCGTCGATGTGCTGCACCGCGCCGGCGTAATCGCCGCGCCGCCGGCAGATCTCGGCCAGCCCTCGCCGCGCCCCGGGCTGCGCCGGATCGATCGCGATGGCCGCCTGAAAGGCCGACTCCGCCCCCGTCGTCACCCCCATCCCCAGCAGCACCTCGCCCAACGTGACGTGGTGCGATGGATCTTTCGGCTCGAGCTCGATCGCCTTGCGGACCGTCGCGACGGCCTCGTTCGAGAAGCCGAGCCGGCCGTAGGCCGAGGCGAGCCTGTTCAGCCCCGGGCCGAAATCGGGCCGCACGGACACCGCCTCGACGAGCAGCTTCACCGCGTCGTCGAGCTTTCCCTGGCGCAGGTAGAGGTCGCCGAGATGGGTGTAGGCGGGAGCGAACCCCTTGTCGCTCGCCAAGGCACGCTGGTAGAGGCCGATCGCTTTGTCCTCGTCCGCCTGCGCCTCCGCGGCGCGCGCCTGGCCATCGAGCGCCGGAGCGTACTCCGGCCGCAGCTTCATCGCCCGGACGTAGCACGGGGACGCTTCGTCGGTGTCTCCCTCGGCGAGCCAAGCATCGCCAAGGCTGACGTTCGCCTGCAGATGATCGGGGTCGAGGTCGAGCGCGATCCGATAGGCGTCGACCGCGTCCGCGTATCGGCGGTCGCCCGCCAGCGCGAGCCCCAGGTAGTAGTGAGCCGGGAATGAGTTCAGGCTTATCGCGGCCGCTTTCTGGAGTGGGCCGATCGCCGCCCGGTAATCGGCCCGGTTGTAGGCGGAAACTCCTTCGTTCAGGAGCTTGAAAGCGTCCTTGCGGACCTCGATCGCCTTTCCGGCGAGAGCCGGCGCGGTCCCCGCCGCGAGCGCGGCGGCGACGACGAACGCGGGAGCGCGGCGAAGCATGCGGAAAATCTTATCCCCGCAAGGCCTCCCTGTCGCTCACCATCAATCCGTCGCGGATCTCGACGATGCGCCCCGCCCGCCGCGCCAGCGCGGCGTCGTGCGTGATGACGATCATCGTACGTCCTTGGCGCCACAGATCCTCGAAAAGCGACATGACGTCGCCGCCCGAGGTCGTATCGAGGTTTCCGGTCGGCTCGTCGGCGAGGACGATGTCCGGGTTCATGGCCAACGCGCGGGCGAGGGCGACTCGCTGCATCTGTCCGCCCGACAGCTCGGTCGGCCGGTGCTCCATCCTCTCCTTCAATCCGACCTTCTCGAGTAGCTGGTGGACGCGCGCCTTCCGCTCCTTTTTCGGGACACCACCGAACATCATCGGCATCTCCACGTTCTCGAACGCCGTGATCTGCGGGAGCAGGTTGAAGTTTTGGAATACGAATCCGACCCGCTCGTTGCGGATCTTGGCGAGCTCGTTCTTTCCCAAGCCCGCCACCTCCTTGTCCCGAAGAAGGTAGGTCCCCTCGGTCGGCGTGTCGAGGCAGCCAACGAGGTTCATCAGCGTCGATTTCCCGGAGCCGGACGGACCGACGATCGCGACGAACTCGCCGGCGCGGATGCGGAGATCGATTCCCTTGAGCGCCTCGACTCGGATCTTCCCCGTGTCGTAGACCTTCCGTATCCCCGACATCGAGATGACGTCGGCGGCCTGCGCCTGGGCCCGGGGCCGTTCGAGAGCCACGCTCATGTCCGCCTCACTCGTAGCGCAGCGTTTGCGCCGGGTCGATCGACGCCGCGCGCCGCGCGGGGAAATAGGCCGCGAAGAGCCCGATCATGCCGAGGATTCCGGCCGAGATCAGCCCGACCATGGGGGAGAGAGTCGGCTTGCCGAGGAACTGCAGCGCCTCGCTCTTGAGCGGGACGAAGCCGAGCCCGATGATGATCGTGGTGGCGAAGAGCAGGCCCAAGAGGCCGCCGAAGATCGTGTAGGCGAGTCCCTCGAGGAGAAGGGGCGCCGTGATCCACGAAGGCCGCGCCCCGAGCGCCATCTTGACGCCGATCTCGCGCGTCCGCTCCTTCACGGTGGCGTACATGATGTTGGCGACGCCGACCCCGCCGATCATCAGCGTCAGGCCTCCGATCAGCCCGAGGAAACCCTGAATGCCGATCAGGATGTTGCGCATGATCTTTTGTCCTTCGACCGTGTCCCAGAATCGGATGGCGCGATCGTCCTCGGGATCGAAGCTGTACTTCGCCGCGCACACCTTTTGGAGCTCCTTGAGGGCCGTCTTCATCATCTTGGGATCGGCGGCGCGGACGACGAGATTGGCCAGGTACTTCCGGACGATCTGAGCCTGGAACGTCGTGATCGGTATCACGGCGTGGTTCTTGTCGGGGCCGCCGTAGGTCCCCATCTGGAGCCGCTTGGCGAGCACGCCGACGATCGTGTACGGCATCGAGTTGATCAGCATCTGCTTCCCGACGGGATCCTGGTCGCCGAACAAGTCGTGCGCGAGCTCGCCTCCCAGGAAGACGACGCGACGCCTCAATGTGACATCGTCGTCGTTGAGGAATCGACCGCCGGGAGCGGGGACGTGATTGCGCAGGTCGCCGTAGGCCGCTTCCGTGCCGATCAGCTGCGCGTTGACCGTTTTCTTGCCGTAGGTGAAGTTCGTGCCCCAGGTGACGAACTCGCCGATGACGCCGTTGAACAGCGGCACGCGCTCCTTGATCAGAGGAACGTCCTCCGGGACGAAGTGCACGCTGCGCCCCGCCGGAAGGCCCTGCCAGACCTTCGTCGTCTCGGAGGCCCAGATGACGGCGATGCCCGTACCCATCCCGCGGTTGGCGACGGAGAGCTGGTCACGAAGACCTTGACCGAACGCGAGGAGCAGGAGGAGAGCGACCGAGCCCCACGCGATCGCCGCGATCGTCAGCACGGCGCGCTTTTTCTGGAGGCGCGACGACGAGAGGAACAGGTGGAAGACGACGCCCGGGCCGCGCATCGTCCCTCCTAGAGCTTCATCGCGACGACAGGATCGAGGGCCGCCGCGTCGCGGGCGGGGAAAAACCCGGCGAGAAGTCCGACCGAGCCCAGGAGCGTCGCCGTGACGGTCGCGACGAACGGCGAAACCACCGGCGTGCCGACGTACTCGGTGAATCCCAGAGCGGGAAACGCGGCGCAGATGCCGATCGTCACGCCGAGCCCGATCGCGCCACCGATCCCGGTGATCAGCAGGGTCTCGAGCATGAATTGAACGAGGATGGCGCCGGGGCGCGCGCCGAGCGCCATCTTGATTCCGATCTCCCGCGTCCTCTCCTCGACGACGACGTTCATGATGTTCGATACGCCGATGCCGCCGACGACGAGCGTGAGCGATCCGACGATTCCGAGGAACGCGCGGAATGAGATCCCGAAGGTGTTGACGAACTGGAACATCTCGGTGGTGTCCCAAATGCCGATCGCTTCCTTGTCCTTCGGGTCGAAGCGGTGCTTGGCCGCCGTGATCTCCAGGACCTGGGCCTTCAGGGCGTCCGTCTTCTTGGAGTCGGTCGCCTTGAAGATGAACTCGTCGACGTATTTCTCACCGGTCAGCGCGCGATGGGTCGTGCCGGGGATGAACGCATTGTCCTTGTCGCGACCGCTGTAGCTCGAGTCCTGAGGCTTCTTGACCATGACGCCGATGACCAGGAACGGCGAGCCGTTCATGTACAGCGTCTTCCCGACGGGGTTCGTCTTTCCGAACACCGTCTCGGCGAGGTCGTTGCCCAGGAAGACGACCCGGCGGCGTCCGTCCCAGTCGAGCTGGTCGATCCAGCGGCCGCCTTCCTGCGGGACGATCGTCCGCATCGAGGCGAAAACCGGGGTGACGCCGTGGACGTCGACCGCCATCGATTTCTTCTCGTAGATCAGCTTGAACGAGGCCTCGTACTCGCTGGAGATCGCCTCGAGCCCGTCCGCCTTGGCGCGGATGAGCTGCATGTCGTCCTCGTCGAGGCGGATCACACGCCCCTTCCCCAACCCTTGGAACGGCAGCGAAGTGCGGGACGGCCACGCGATGCAAATGTTCTCGCCGAGGCCCGCGGAGCTCTTGTACATCTGCTCGTGAAGCCCCTGGCCGAAAGCGAGAAGCAGGCTGACGGCTGCGGTCCCCCAGACGATGCCGAACGTCGTCATGAGCGTTCGCATCTTCTGCGACTTGAGGTCGCGCAGAAGCTGGCGGAACTGGAGCCAGAAGGCCACTAGAAGTCACTCTTGGGCTTCGGGGGCCTCTGGACGATCAGGTCTCCTTTCTTGACGCCGGAGGTGACCTCGCAGTTCAACCCGTCGGACAGGCCGGTCTTGATCTCGACCTTCTTCGACGGCGACTTCGGTCCCGGGCCCGGGATCTCGACGAAGGCCTTCTTGCCGCCGTCCTCGAATTGGATCGCCCGCTCGGGGACGATCAGGATGTCCTTCTTCTCTTTGATGACGAGGTCGGCGTTCGCGGAGTATCCCGCCCGCAGCGTGATCTCCTGGCCGGGATCCATCTCGAGCTCCACCTCGAACAGCTTGGCGTTGTCTTTTTCGGTCGCCTGCGGCGCGATCCGGGTCAGCTTCCCGCTGATCGTGGCGTCGGGAAGCGCGCCGATCCTGAGGCGGGCCGGGAGGCCGATCGAGAGCTTGCCCACGTCGATCTCGTCGACCGTGCCCTTGAAGATGAGGTCCTTCATCTCGGCGATCGAGGCGAGGTCGGTGCCCGCCTGATAGGTCGTCAGCGGGACGACGGGATCGCCGGGGTTGGCGAGGCGCTCGAGCAGCGTCCCGGCCGCGGGAGCGCGCACGACCGATTCCATGCCGGCGCCGCCCCCTTGGATGCGCCCCTTCTGGAGCAGCTCCAGGTTGTCCTTGGCTTGCGCCAAGGCGATCCTCGCTTGGTCGAACGCCTGATTCTTCACGTCGTGGTCGCCCCGCGAGAGGATTCCGGAGATCGACAACTCGTTCGCCCGGTTCAGGTCTCGCTCGGCCTGGTCGTACGTGCTCTGCGCCTTCTCAACTTGGCGCTCGGCCTCCACCCGCTCGGCCGGGGTGGGATCGGGGACGATGTCGAACAGCGGGTCGCCGGCCGCGACGCGGTCGCCAACCTCGACGTGGCAGCGCTTGACGATCCCCGAGATCTTGGATTTGACATGGAACTTGACGCGCGGCTCGATCTTGCCGACCGCGACGGCTTTGTCCGTGATCGAGCCGGTGACGACCTCGATCTTCTTGATCCCGTCGTCCCCGCCATCCCGGCTCTGAAGCCATGCGTAGGCCCCGACGATGGCGAGCGAAAGGACGCCGAGGATGATGAGTATCTTGACGACCTTACCCATAACGGCACTCCTCCCGAGTTCCTGAGCCTTCCCGTAATACGTCCGACCCGGGCTGAAGGTTCCTCGGTAAGCCCGAGATTCCGCGGGGAGTTTGACGGACCGTCCCGTTGTTCGGATACTTCGTAGACCGAGGCCGACCTACCGAGGAGCAGGACGGATGACGTCGTTCCGTTGCGCAGAACCCGGACGAATCCCTGTCGCGTTGATGGCGGTGGCGCTCCTCGCCGCGTGCTCCACCGGCCGGGCCGACCCCGAGACGGCCCTGCCCCGGGGCGGGGTCGGGCCGGGAGACCTGACCGTGAGACGCGGGAAGTTCGAGAGCCGCTTCATCTTGACCGGGCAGCTCGTTGCCGTCAGCTCCGAGAGCCTGTTCGTCCCGCGCATGCCGTCTTGGCAGACGACGATCCGCTGGCTCGAGGCGGAAGGCGCCGTCGTCAAGCAGGGTCAAAAGCTCGTCGAGTTCGACACAGCGTCCTTCGCCCAGGACTACGGGGAAAAGCGACTCGCATGGGATCAGGCCGAGAGCGATCTCGAGCAGGCCGAGGCGGACCGAACTGGCCAGAAGGCGGAGAAGGAGTTCCAGGTCGCCCAGAAAACGATCGCGGTCGAAAAGGCCAAGATCGCTGCCGCGATCCCGGCGGAGTTCGTCCGCGGCAAGGACTACCAGGAGAACCAGCTCGCGCTGTCGCGCGCGAGCACCGAGCTCGCCAAAGCCCAGCAGGATCTCGACTCACACGAGGAATCCTCGGCCGAGCTGGTCCGGCAGAAACAGATCGCGGTCGAGAAAGCGCGCCGCGAGCTGGATGCCGCGGCTCAGGCCCTGGACGGGATGGTCCTGAAGGCCCCGCGAGACGGCATTCTGGTCGTGGCGGATCACCCATGGCAAGGCCGGAAGATCCAGGTCGGCGATTCGGTGTGGGTCGGGCTGCCGGTCGTCAGTCTTCCCGATCTCGGCGCGATGTACGTGGAGGGCAAGCTCTCGGACGTGGACGACGGGAGGATCACGCCAGGCCTTCCCGCGAGCTGCGTGCTCGACGCCTATCCCGACCGGACCTACAACGGCAAGATCACGGACATCACGCCGGTCGCCCAGGAAGCCGCCGGCCGTTCGCTCCGCCGCGCCTACAACGTCCGCATCGCCCTCGATGCGTCCGACAGCCAGCGAATGCGCCCGGGCATGTCGGTCAAGGTCGAGGTGCGGCCCGGCGCGCGCGACAGGGTCCTGATGGCGCCGCGCGCCGGTCTCGATCTCTCGGGGCCGACGCCGCGCGCCCGGCTCGCCTCCGGCAAGGACGTCGACGTCCGTCTCGGCCCCTGCAACCTCGACCGGTGCATCGTCGAGAGCGGCGTCGACGAGGGGGACCGGCTGAGGTCGGACGGATGAACCGGCGCTCCGTCGCGGTCTTCGGCACCATCGCGGTCATCGTCGCGGGGTGGTGGGCCTTCACGCGGGGCGGCGCACCCGACGCCCTGTGGGCCGACGCCGCGCGCGGAGACCTGGTGTTGAGCGTCGAGGTCAACGGAACGCTCGAGGCCGTCTCGAGCGCGCCGATCGGGCCGCCGCAGGTCCCCGACGTGTTCGACTTCAAGATCGCCATGATGGCCCCCGAAGGGAAAGACGTCCCCGCCGGCGCCCCCGTCCTGGGGTTCGACACGAGCGAGCTCGATCGCAAGTTCCTCGAAAAGAAGGCCGAGAGCGAATCCGCGGGTAAGCGCATCGAGAAGAAGGAGAAGGACTCCCAGATCGCCCGGGAGAATGACGACCTGCGCTTGGCGGAGGCGACGTCGCGCTGGAAGAAGGCCTCGCTCGAGCTCGAGGTTCCCGAGGACCTGGTGAAGAGCCAGCAGCTTCGGGAGTCGCGCCTGAACTACGAGGATGCCCAGCGCGAGATGGAGTTCATCGACGTCAAGCTCAAGGCGGTGCGACACGCGGACGAGGTGTCGCTCGCCGCCCTGCATGCATTGAAGGACGCCGCCGACCGCCGGGTGAGGGAGATCCAGGCGGCGATCGATGCGATGACCGTGAAAGCGCCGCGAGCCGGTACGGTCGTCTACGCGACGAGCTGGCGCGACGAGAAAAAAAAGGTCGGGGACTCGGCGTGGCGCGGCGAGCGCATTCTCGAGATCCCCGATCTCGCCGCGATGAAGGGGATCGGCGAGGTCGACGAATCCGATGCGGGGAAGATCACGGTCGGTCAAAAGGTCCGCTTCCGCCTCGAGGCCCACCCCGACATCGAATTCACCGGCAAGATCGCGTCGATCTGGAGCACGGTCCAACGGAAGTCGTGGCGCAGCCCGATGAAGATCGTCAAGCTCGAGGTCGTGCTCGACGCCACCGATTCGCGCAAGATGCGGCCCGGGATGCGATTCCGCGGGGTCATCGAGACCGGCCGGATCGCGAATACGCTCCTCGTCCCCGCCGATGCCGTGTTCCCTACCGACCGGGGGCCGATGGCGTTCCGGCGGTCGGCCGTCGGCTGGTCGCGCCGCGTGCTGACGCTGGGCGCCCGCAACGAGACGTCGGTCGAAGTGAAAGCGGGCCTCGATCCCGGCGACCGGGTGGCACGGCGCAACCTCGATCTGGACGAGCGGACCGCACGTTGAAGCGTACGTATGCCGTCGCCGGGACGTCCGCGGCCGCCGTCGCGGCGATCGGGGGGGCGCTCTGGCTCGGCCACTTCCACGCGACGCCCTCCGTGCCCACCCTCGTGGTGTCGAAGTCGAAGTTCGAGCGCCGGGTCGTCGCCGAGGGAAACCTCGAGGCGGCCGAGGCAACGCCCGTGACGGCGCCGATCGACGCCCAGGGCCAGCTCAAGGTCGCCTGGCTGGTGCAGGACGGGACGCCGGTGAAGAAAGGTGACGTCGTCGTGCGGTTCGATCCATCCGAGATGGAAAAGAGCTTGCGGGACGGCGAGTCGGACAAGTCCTCCGCCGAAAGCCGGATCACCGGCATGCGCGCCGACACCGGCGGCGTCATCCGCAACCTGGAGCGCGATTCCGCGCTTGCACGCGAGGAGCTCGAGGGCGCCGACCGTTACAAGATCGAGGACCCCGACGTCTTCTCGCGGCAGGAGATCATCCGCTCGCAGATCGACCGAAATCTGGCCACGCACCGAATCGAGACCTCCGACGAGGTTCGCACGATCCGCGAGGACGTCGCGAAGGTCGATCTCGATCTGCTCGACATCGAAAAGCGCAAGGCGGGGATTTCCATCGAGCGCGCCTCCAAGGGGCTCGAGGCGCTCGAGATCAGGGCGCCGCACGACGGGATCCTCGTCTTCCACCGTGACTGGCGCGGTGAGATCACGAAAGTCGGCGACACCGTCTGGCCCGGCGAGCCGGTGGCGGAGATTCCCGACCTCGGCACGATGGAGGCGCGAATCTACGTCCTCGAAGCCGATGCCGGCGGGCTCACCGTGGGGCTTCCCGCTACGGTCGTCGTGGAAGCCCACCCGCTGAATGAATACAAGGCCAAGATCAAGAAGGTCGACACGCTGGCAAAGCGCCGCACGGGTTGGATCCCGGTCCAGTACTTCGGCGCCACCCTCGAGCTCGCGGCGACCGATCCCAGGGTGATGAAGCCCGGTCAGCGCGTGCGCGCGGTCCTCTCGCTCGATGCGAGGGACGACGCGATCAGCGTCCCCCGCAACGCCGTCTTCGAGAAGAACGGCAAGAAAATCGTGTACAAGCTCTCGGGCGGAACGTTCGCGCCCGAGGAGGTGACGCTCGGGCCCGCCGCCGTCGGCCGCGTCGTCGTGGAGAAGGGGATCGGCGCCGGCGACGAGATCGCGCTGCGCGATCCGACGTCGGCGACGACGCCCGATCAGAGCGGCTCCGCGTCCGCCGGCTCGCCGACGGCGATGCCTGGAGCTCGATGACCCTCAACGAGTCGTTCGAATCGGCGATCGCGAATCTGGGCAGCCACAAGCTGCGGTCGGCCCTGACGATGCTCGGCATGATCTTTGGCGTCGGCGCGGTCATCGCGATGCTGTCGATCGGCGCGGGCGCGGAGAAGCAGGCGCTCGAGATGATCGAGCGCTTGGGGCTGCGCAACGTCATCCTTCGCTCCAAGGAGATGAAGGACGACGAGCTCGAGGAGGTCCGGAAGAAGTCGCAGGGTCTGGCGTGGCGCGACGGTCAGGCGGTTCAGGACGCGATCCCCGGCGTCGAGCTGGTCGCGGGCCGGATCGAGATCGAGCCCTACAAGATCCTCTCCTCGACTGCCAAGACCAAGGCGAAGGTCTACGGCGTCTCGTACCGTCAGGCGCAGATCTCTCGCCTGAAGCTTTCGGAGGGGCGGTTCCTCGACGCGCTCGACGAGCGCGACCATGCGCAGGTCTGCGTCGTCGGCTCCGGCGTGCGGCGCGACCTGTTCGGCTACGGCCCGGCGCTGGGAAGCGACCTCAAGGTCAACGACGTCTGGCTCACCGTCGTCGGCGTCCTGCAGGACGAAGGGGGCGCGTCCTCTTTCCAGGGCGTCCAGCTCGGCGCGACGGCGCGAGAGATCTACCTCCCGGTGACGACGGCCAGCCGGAAGTTCGACCGTCCGCCGCTGAAGGCGCCTCTCGACGAGCTGATCGTCCGACTGTCTCCCGACGCCGAGCCGCGCTCGACCTCGGAGGTCGTGCGGGCGCTCGTTGATCGCATCCACGGCGGCGCCGGGGATTTCGATCTCGTCGTGCCCGAGGCGCTCCTCGATCAGAGCCGGCGCACGCAGCGCCTGTTCAGCATCGTCATGGGGTGCATCGCCGGCATCTCGTTGCTCGTCGGTGGGATCGGCATCATGAACATCATGCTCGCGACCGTTCTCGAGAGGACCCGCGAGATCGGCGTGAGGCGCGCCGTCGGCGCGCGGCGCCTCGACATCCGCAATCAATTCATCATCGAGTCATTCTCGATCTCGGCGCTCGGCGGCGTCTTGGGAATTGCCGTCGGTTTGTTGATCGCCCGGGCCGTGGCCGCCTACGCCGGATGGCCTACGGTGGTCACGCTCGCCTCGATCGTCCTTTCCACCGGTGTTTCGATCGCCGTGGGCCTCGCATCCGGCATCTATCCCGCCGTCCGTGCTGCCGACCTCGATCCGATCGACGCCCTTCGATACGAATAGGGAATTCGGGACATTCTGCTTTTTCCTTCAAATACGAAATGCGCCCGTATTTTCTTGAAAAGCGGTATCCGGGGAGCTTTGCGAAAAAAAGGGGCGCATTTCGTATTTGAAGGAAAAAGCAGAATGTCCCGAATTCTATCGCACCGCCTCGAACGTCGCGCGCAGCACTCGAAACGGGTAGGTCTTCCCATCACGAGGAGGGACGCGGAGCCTCCAGGCCGAAGGCGGTTCGAACCGGAAGGACAGCGTCCTGTGACGGCTGCGGACGAGGCGCAGGCTCATCGCGGCGTCCTCGTCGGGCGAGCCGTCGAGCTCGACGACGATTTCGTGCAAGCCGTCGGCCGGAAGCTCGGGGCCGGCAAGATGCCGGCAGTGCTTCCACCACATCATCTCGTCGAGGTTGTCGAACTCGTAGCGGGGCTGCGCTCGGAAAACGGCCTCGAGCTGATGGGCCCGGCCGGGCATGTCCAGGAGGGCGGAGGGGCGCACGACCGCGTGGGCCGAAAGACGCGCTTCGAGGCTCGCTCGAGGGAACAGCGGTGCGTGGGCGCCCGCGCGGGCCGGCTCGCGCAGCGCCACGCGCCGGACGAACGCATCCGCAGGAAGAACGACGTAGCCGGTCTCGCGCTGGCCGACGAAGGCGCAGCGCTCCGGCTCGTTCAGATAACGGCGAGCCGTCCCGGCGAGGAGCGTCGCATCGAGCAACGCAGCCGCCGCGGCGACCGCCTGCGCCGAAGACGCGCGCTGGAGACCGTCGACCGCCGGCTTGAAGTCGAACCCCGGCGCGCCGTCGAGGGCGCGTACGGCGGCATCGAGCGCGGCGAAGAGCTCCGCCCAAGCGCCGCGCGAAAAGCGCGCGCCCCGATACTCGGGAACCGGCAGCGCCTGAAGCACCGCTTCGCGGTCGGGGAGATCACGTGCGGCCGCGGCAGCGGACGCGTCCCAAAGGAGCGCCTTCGCGACGAGCTCGGGATGGATCTCGACGAGCCCGGCCTTCCGGCGGTCGCGATCGGGATAGGGGAGGCACGGACTCCCAGCGGTCGCGAGCGCCGTGATCAGATCCGGCCCCGTGAGGAACGCCGTCCCTCCCGGACGAGCGGGTGGTATCCGGACTCCCAATCGCCGCCGCAGCCAACCGTCGACGCGGCGCGACTTTCCGGCGGGCGCCCCCGAGGCGACCGGCACGTCGACCGCGAGGAGGAACGGCTCGCCCCCCGCGAGACTCGCCACCTCGCGCGCGAACGCGGGGAGGGAGTCGACGCGAGCCACCGACGCGACGGCTCCCTCGGCATCGAGCGAGACGATCGTGCCGGCGCCGGATCCGGCCTCGAGATCGCGTAGATCGGCACCGAGAATGCGCATCCCGCGGGATTATCTCGCCACTTCACTCTTCGTGGAAGTCGATCCCCAACGGGGTCAGGGCCTCCAAGACCGGCTCGTAGATTTCGGGATCGACGGGGATCCGAACGCCCGTCGCTCCGATCCGTCCGTCGAGGATCAGCCGCGCAGCGGCCGCGGCGGGGAGGGAGACCGTGCGCGCCATGGCTGAATCGCCCGCAGGCTGGCCGTAGGCGATCAGCGTGGAGGCGAGCGTCCGGGGCCGGCCGCCGGCGTCAACGACTCCGAGCTCGTGCCTGAGCACGATCATGTCGCGCTCGCCGGCAGCGTAGGACAACGCGTCCTCGAGCCGCGCGCAGAGGACGTCGATGGGAGCCATCTCCGCGCCTTTCAGCCTGCGATCGGAAAAGAGCCCAGCCCATCTCAGGCGCTCCATGACCGCGCCATCGGGCGGAAGCCCGAGCCGCGCCGCGACGCGCTCCGCGACGGAGCCGGCCCCCGGCGCTGCGAACGCGTCCATGAATTCCTCATGCGTCGTTCCCCGGTGCCAGCCGCGCGCGCGATCGTCGAGAAGGCCGAGGCGCGCCACGGCATCCAGCGTCTCGCACCATCCGGGATAGCGGAGCGTTCCGCGAAACATCGTTCTCACTCCTTCGAGGCCGTACGTCGCCATGTAGGACGTCGAGTCGCGATTGGGATACACCTCGAGCCGTCCGAGCTCCGGGACGTCGTAGGGAGCCCCGTGCTCGAAGAGCTCGTCTCCCGGTACGTCGACGACCCGGCCGGCCTCGAGCCAGCGCGCCGCGTTCTTTCCTGCGGCGAGCACGCCGCGCGGGCTCCACGAGAACTTGTACCCCCAAGGGTTCGTGTTCGCCTCGGGGGCAGGCAGCCCGCCGCAGCAGCTGCGGAAGGACTCGATGCGCGCGCCCTCGCCGCGCAGACGGTGGATCACGCGCATCGCCGACATGTGGTCGAGCCCCGGGTCGAGACCGATCTCGTTGAGGAGCAGAACGCCCGCGGTGCGTGCGGCGCCGTCCAGCGCTCGCATCTCGGGGGAGACGTACGACGTCGTGATCAGCGGCTTGCGGCGCGCGACCGCCGCTTCGGCGACGCGGACGTGCAGCAGGTAGGGGAGCAGGCTGACGACGAGGTCGGCGTCCTCGACCGCCGCCGCGAGCGCGGTCTCGTCGTCGAGCGAAAGACCGATCGCCCGTCCGCGCGCCGCGCCGCCTAGCACCTGGGCCGCTCTCGCGGCGTCCCGATCGGCCACGGTCAGCGACACGTCGGGCCAACCGGCGGCCTCCCGCACCAGCGGCCGGCTGACCCATCCGGCTCCGAGGACGAGGAGCCGCTTCATGCCAAGTGCCGGGCGAGGCCGTCGTAAGCGGGCGTCAGCCGTCCCTGGTGGACGATGATCGCGCGGCGGATCTCGTCGGGAAGATCGAGCGCCGAGAGCGGTCGCGACCAAACGCAGCGCGCGAGCCGGGGGACGAACCGGAGCAGCGCATCGCCGAAACGCTGCGACGCCTCGACGGGCAGCTCGCAGGGCAGATTGTCGACCGCCAGGATGACCGGACCCCGCCCTGTGACGCCGAGGATGGCCTCTCCGGAGGCGACGTCGTAGACGTAGACGGGATCGTCCGGCGTTGTGATCCTCACGTTGGCCTCGATCGAGCCGTGAAGATCGCACGAGATGTCGCCGATGACGCGCAGGCGCGGCGCCGATCCGTCGGCGAAGAGCCGCCTGAGGTCCTCGAGCGTGGCGACGCGACGCTGCCCCGGCTCCCAGTAGATGCCGTTGACCAGCACGGAGAGGTGATCGAGGTGGCGGGACATCTCGACCCGGTCGTCGCGCGTGAACGACACCTTGTAAAGGAGGTTGCGGGGAAGCTCTCGATTCACCGACAGCGACGGCAGGTCTTCCGGTAGAACCTCCTCGTGCGGCAGGTGGTCGAAGATCTCCTGGGCTCCCTTCGACGCGTTCCCCGAGCCGGTGAATCCGAACACCATCGGGTGAAGAGCGTCGGGCAACCCGTCGTGCCGGATCGCGTGAGCCACCCGCGCAAGCTCCGCGTGCGCTTCCTCGAGATCGGCGTACGCGTGCGCGGGGCGGAGTGCATGGAACGGCGAGCGCGCACCCTCCGCGTCCAGCCGCCGCCCGAGCGCCGAGAGGGTGTCGAGCATGCCGGCGAAGCCCGCGTGCCGTCCGAAGAAGACCAAGCGGCGCCCGCGATCGTCGACGATCTTCTCGTAATCCATGAGGGTGCAGCCCAGCTCCATCAAGCGCCGGAGCATCGGCATGTTCCAGGGTTGGCCCTTCGTCACGTGCGCGAAGTAGAAGTAGGCGCACCCGTCGCTCAAGCGCGCCGCGAGGATTTCCTTGACCCCCATGACGAGCGGGCATCCGGTCAGATCGTCGACGAGTCGCGCGCCCGCCTCGCGGAACTCGTCGTCGGGGAAGACGCGCAGGGAGGAGCGCTCGACCGCGACCGGAACGCCCAGCCGCGTCAGCTCCGCGACGTGCTCCGGCGTCAGAGGCGTCCTGCGCTCCCAGCGATTCTTGTCCTCGCGCCGGATGCCGATCACGCGATCCCCCGCGGAGGAAAAAGGGCCGTCGCATGCTAGCAGCCGCGCGGGCGGACTACGTGCCGCGAGGCTTGGGCCGGTGCGTCGGCATCGCGGTCCAAGGGTCCTCCGGCCAGGGGTGTCTCGGGTAGCGCGCGCGAAGCTCCCTGCGGACCTCGGGGTAGGTCCGCTCCCAGAAGCTCCGGAGATCCCGCGTGGTCTGCACCGGTCTTCCGGAGGGGGCCAAGAGCTCGAAGACCAAAGGCTCCCGCCGCGCGCCGATGCGCGGGGACTCCGCGAGTCCGAAGAGCTCCTGGAGCTTGACCGACGCGACGACGGAGCCGTCGTCGCGATAGGAGAGACGCGCGGTGCGGCCGCTCGGTAGCTTCAGCGACGCGGGGGCGAGCCGCTCGAGCTCGCGGACAGCCCTCTGCGGCAGCGACGGGAGAATGGCGAGGTCGGGCAGCGTCGTGACGCCCTCGCAGGCACGCGTCGCCATCGCCAGCAGATCGATCTCGATCCCCGCGAAGCGAAGGCGCGCGGCGACGGGAATCTGGTCGGGCGTCACGCCTCGGAGGACGAACGCCCTCGTGAGCAGACGCGACGCTTCGGCCGGGTCGACCGGCGCCGTCCGCTCGGCGATGACGAGACCACCGACGCGCTCCACGGCCAGGGCGGTCACAGCACCGGTCGCCGGATCGAACCGATGCTCGATCGATCGCGCCGGTTCCGGAAGCCACTCGCGCTCGAGGCGGCTCGCCAGACGGACGCGCGCCTCGGCGCCGGGGCCGCGCGCGCCGGCCTCGACATCCAGGGCCAGGAGGAACTCTCCGTCGACGACGACGCTCTCATGGTCGAGCACGCCGCCGTGACCTGACGCTAGCAGGACGCGCCGAGACCCGGGCGATCGCCGTCGCGCGAGCCGGTCGGGGAACCCGGCGAGAAGCGCCCGTCGAACGATCGTCTCTCCATCGGCGCCCTCGATGCGAGCCGCCGAGGCGGCCGCGGCATGCGCAGGATCGTCGAGGAGCCTCCTCGCCGCCTCCGCGATCTCCTGCGCGGCCCGGCGAACGGGAGGAGGCGCTGAGTCCAGACGGTCGGCGCGCACGACGACGTCGGACGATCCGGAGAGGAGCTTGCCCTCCGGCACGAATCGCTCCGACAGAACGGCGCAGGCCGCGGCGGCGAGCGCCGAGCCTCCCGCGGCGACCGAGACTCGGGCGAGGCGCGGCGGCACCGGGAGCCGTCGAAGCAGATCGCCGAGCGGCGTCATCCGGTCGCCGTCCACCGCTCCGAGCTGCCTCAAGAGGTCCATCGCCGCGTCGACCCTCTCGGCGGGAGGCGATTCGTACCAGTCGAACGTCGCGGGATGCCCGCCCCACGCGAGGACCTCGAGAACGGGCGGAGTCAGATCGACCCGCGCGATCTCGGGCTCACGGTGGGTTCGCAGCACGTCCCGCCGGTCCCAGAGGCGGAGCGCGCGCCCGGGCTCGTCGCGTCCCGCCCGGCCGGCGCGCTGGTCGGCGGAATCGAGCGAGATCCGCTCGGTCTCGAGGCGATCGAGACCGAGGGCGGCGTCGAGGCGCGGGACCTTGTGGAGGCCGGTGTCGATCACCGCCGTCACGCCGGGAACCGTAATCGACGTCTCGGCGACATTCGTCGCGAGGATCAGCTTCCGGACGGCGGATGGGGCGAGGGCCTCGTCCTGCTCCTCCGGGGACGAACGGCCCGTCAGCTGGAGGATGCGGCAGCCGGAGATCTCACGGCTTCCCGCGAGCGCCCGCGCGAGCTTGGCGATCTCGGGCGCGCCGGGTAGAAAGGCGAGGACGTGGCCGCCGGCGAGAGCGATCTCGGCCCGGATCGCCTCCGCCGCCGGCAGGCCCGCCGCGTGCTCGATCGAGACCGGATGCGCGCGCCCCTCCGCGCGGATGACGTGCGCCCCGCCGAGAAAACGCGCCACGGGATCGGCGTCGAGCGTCGCCGACATCACGACGATGCTCAAATCTCCGCGGGCGAGCCAGGCCTGCCGCGCGAGCGCGAGCGCGAGATCGGCGTGGAGGCTCCGCTCGTGGAATTCGTCGATGATGATGGTGCGAAAGCGCGAGAGCAGGGGATCGGACTGCAGGCGTGCGGTCAGGATCCCTTCGGTCGCGACGAGCACGCGGGTGGACGGCACGAACTTCCGCTCGAAGCGGACCTGCCAGCCGACCTCGCGCCCCAGAGTCCAGCCCCGCTCGTCCGCGATCCGCCGCGCGAGCGAGCGCGCCGCCAATCGCCGAGGCTGCAGGACGATGACCGGGCCGTCTTCCGCGAGAGCGGGCGGCACGCGCGTCGTCTTTCCGGCTCCCGGGGGCGCCACGACCACGGCGACGCGATCGGCGCGAACCCGGTCGCGGATCGAGCCGAGATGGGCATCGATCGGAAGGAGCTCGAGCGTCAAGGCGAGATCATCGCGGCGGCAGCTTCGCCAAGATGGCCTCCGTCATCGCGCGCGTGCCGGCGGCTCCGCGCGCGAGAACGTCGGGCGCCGCCCGCATCCCGAGCATGTCGTAGGTGCGCACGCGCCCCTCCTCGACGACCGACGCCACGGCCTCTCGAATCCGGGCCGCGACCTCGGGGGCACCGCCGTGCTCGGCGAGAAGCGCTCCCGCCAGGATCGCCGCGACCGGGTTGACGATGGGATCCTCGAGCGTGGCGTGAGACGGCGCGGAGCCGTGGGTCGGCTCGAAGATCGCCACTTCGTCGCCCAGATTGGCGGAGCACGCGAAGCCGGGTCCCCCCGTCAGCCCCGCGACGGCATCCGACACGAGATCACCGAACAGATTCGACGCGACGATCACGCGAAAGGCTTCCGGGCGGCGCGCGAGGTCCATGAGGAGCGCGTCGATGTTGACGACGGACAAGCCGACCCGCGGCCACTCGCGGTGGACGTCGCGGGCAACCTCTTCGAAGAGCCCCGACGTCTCCCGCAGGACGTTCGGCTTCTCGGCGAGCGTCACGGTCGGAAGGCCGCGCTCCGCGGCGTGGCGGAAGGCGGCATGCGCGATCCGGCGGCACGCGTCGCGCGTGACGATGCGGACGGTGATCGCGAGGTCCGGACCGGCGACGCCGGCGAACGGCGCGAATCTCGCGTGGAGCGCCAGCGCGCGGCGCACCTCCACCGGGGGATCGGTCCACTCGACGCCCGCGTAGAGCCCCTCTGTGTTCTGCCGGAAAACGACGATGTCGAGAAGGGGCTCCTCGACCGATCCGTCAGCGCGGCGGCGCACGAAGTTGACGGGATTCCCCGGGTAGCTCCGGCAGGGCCGCACGCAGACGTCCTGGCCGAAATGTTGCCGGAGCGCCAAGACCGGGCTCGCGTACTTGATCGCGCGCCCGCGCAGCGCGGCCGGAAGCTCCGCTTCGGCGGCGGCGGCGGGTTTCGACGTGATCGCCCCCAACAGGCCGAGCTTGTGCCGGGCGAGGAGCTCGACGGTCCGCGCGGGGAGCGGATTCCCGTCTCGCGTCCAGCAGCTCCATCCGATCTCCGCCGTCACGTACTCGGCTTCCAAACCGGCCGCCGCGAGCACGCGGACCGCTTCGGGAACGACGATCGCGCCGATGCCGTCCCCCGGCATGACGACGACGGTTCGCTTCGCGCTACGCGTCATCGCGCTTGATCCTCTCGAAAAGGAACGCATCGAGCCCGCCCGCGCCGATCAGCTCGCGCGCGACCGACGGAAGCCAGCCGAGATCGACGGCGATCGTCTCGCTGGTGAAGAGCGCTTCGGACGACTCGCCGGGGATGCGCGACCGCAGCGAGCGAACGAACTCCGGGCGCTCGACGGCGGGAAAGCCGTTGTTCCAGGCGTTGCGCCGGAACGTCGCGGAAAGGCTCTCGGCGACGACCGCGGCGATCCCGGCGGCGCGGAGCGCGGTGACCGCCTGCTCGCGACTGGAGCCGGTGCCGAAACGGCTTCCGACGACGAGCACGTCGCCGGGGCGCACACGCGCGGCGAAGGCGGGATCGATCGAGCCGAACAGCGCGCGGGCCAGCTCTCCGCGCGACGCGCCGTCGGCGTAAACCAGCCGAGCGGGACACAGCGCGTCGGTGTCGATCCCGTCGCGGAGGAACAGGACGAGCCGCCCTCGGATCGTCTCCGAGCTCTTCGATCCCGCCTCGAGGACCTCCGGCGACGCGATCGTGTGCTTGCGGATGCTTCGTGCGGGAGCCCTCGGGGATGAATCCCCAGGGCCGCAGATGAATCCGGCGGCCGCCGAGGCCGCGACGACGGCGGGGCTCGCGAGATAGCAGCGTGCCTCGGGCGATCCCATCCTCCCTTTGAAGTTCCGGTTGGACGCGCTGATCCCGGTTTCCCCCGGCGCGAGAAGCCCGGCGCCCAGGCCGATGCAAGGGCCGCACCCCGACGGCAGCGGCACCGCTCCCGCGTCGAGGAGCGTGCGCCACGCGCCGCTCTCCTCGGCCGCTCGCTGCACGTCGGCGCTCGCCGCCGTGACGTAGAGCGAGACGGTGGGCGCCACGCGCCGGCCGCGAAGCACCGCGGCCGCCGCGTCGAGATCCGACAAGCGCCCGTTCGCGCACGAGACCAGGTAGGCCTTCTGGATCGCGATTCGATCCTTCTCGAGGTCGGTCACGGGCGTCGCCCGGGTCAAAGTGTCCGGGCCGGCGACGTGGGGGGAGATCTCGCCGAGATCGAGCGCGATCGTGGCCGCGTAGGCCGCGTTCCCCGGCGGCGCGGGGCGATCGACGAACGCGCCGGCGACGGCGCCCCACTCGGTCGTCAGGTTCGACATCGTGATCCGGTCGTCGAGAGGAAGCGCCGCGGCTCCCGGCCCGTCGAATTCGACCGCGGCGCCCAGGGCGTCGTCCGGGTAGAGCGCGCATAACACCAGCGCGGCATCCTTTCCCGTCGCACCTTGCGCCAGCCGTCCCGTGAGGACGACGCGAACGCTCCGCGGGACCTCCCACCAGAACATGCCCGAGGCCCAGATCCCTGCGGCATCCGAGCGCGTGACCGCGACCCCGAGCGCGCCCAACGCGCCGTAGGTGTTCGCGTGAGAGTCCGCGGCGACGCAGAGCTCGCCGGGTCGCACGTGGCCACGGTCGATCATCACCTGGTGGCCGATCCCGCTCCCGGCCGGATGGAATTCGATCCCTTGCTCGCTCGCGAACGCTTCGATCGCGGCGTACTTGGCGAGGTTCGCCGGCGAGCCGTTCTGGATGTCGTGATCGAGAACGATGACACAGCGTTCGGGACAGAAGACGCGAGCCGCTCCCATCTTGCGGAATCGCGCGAGGACGGCGGAGCTGTTGTCGTGGGTCATCAGGCGCGCGGGACGGAGCCAGACGACGTCCCCCGCACGCGCCGGCCGGCCGTCGTTCCCGCGAAAGGCGTGTCTCGAGACGACGGCTTCGACGAACGTGCCGGACATCGATCCGAGTATAGGCGGGAGGACGCTTCGGCGGTCAGCGGGCGAACGCGACGAGGGTGACCATCAGCGCCGCGAGCCAGGCGATCGAGTAGAGCATCGTGCGGCGAGCCCACGCCCCTTCGATCGGCCCGACGACGCCGCGCCGTGCGAACGCGAGGAAGCCCGCACCCAAGCAGGCCGCGGACACGGTGTACGCGGTGCCCGCCAGCGCGAGCGGCTGAGCGAGAAGGCTCACGGCGACCAGCGCGACGGTGTAGAGGGCCAGCCATCGCGCGGCGATCGTTCGTCCGCGCTCGACCGTGAGCACCTTCAGCCCGCCGCGACGGTAGTCCTCCTCGAGATAGATCGCGATCGCGAGGAAGTGCGGGATCTGCCAGAAGAAAAGGATCCCGAACAGGAACCAGCCGGGGAGCGAGAGCGTCCCGGTCGCCGCTGTCCATCCCATCAGCGGCGGGATCGCGCCGGGGATCGCCCCGACCTCGAGGGCCCAGGGCGAAATCCGCTTGAGCGGCGTGTAAACGAGGATGTAGGTGGCGTGGGCGATGGCGCCCAGGAGCGCCGTCAAGGGATTGATCGCCAGCGCGAGGATGGGAATCGCGAACGCCCCGCAGCCGATCCCCAGCGCGAACGCCGTCCACGGGTCGAGCCGGCCCGCCGGGAGCGGGCGGTGGCGCGTGCGCAGCATCAGCCCGTCGGTCTCCCGCTCGAACCAGCAGTTCAGCACGTTCGCCGATCCGACGAGGAGGGCGGTGCCGAGCAGCAAGAGCACGGTGCGCGCGGCGCCGATCGACGCGGGGGCGAGCCACGACCCCATCGCCGTCGTGAAGACCACCATCGACGTGATGCGCGGCTTCGCGAGGTCCAGGACGTCGCGCACGGTCGCGATCGAGAGCGTCCCGGCCGGGAAGACATCCGCCAGGGCGTCGGCGACGCTCGGATCGGAGGAGATCGACGGGGATTCGACCGGGTTCACGACCGGCGGATTCTAGCAGCCTCCCCGCGGGGCTCGCCGAAACCTTGGCTTTGAAACGTCGAGAGGCGCGCGCGGCGCCACGCTTCGGCGGGGAGCCCCGCCTTTCTCGCGAGCTGCGCCAGCAGGACCTCGCGCGTCCACCCGTTCTCCACGGCGACCTCCGGGAGGAAGAGGGCGCTGCCGGCGGATGTCTCGAGAGCGACCCCATCCCTTCCCACGACGATGGCCTCGTGGCTCTCGACCGGGGACATCGCCGTCAGCACCGAAATCGAGAGAACGAGATCGGGGTACTCGTCGGTCGTGAGAGGCGGGAAGCGCGGGTCGGAGAAGGCCGCCTCGCGCGCGGCGTCGACGATCGCCTCGTGCGCGGGGCGGCGCGCCTCGACGGAGCCGACGCACCCACGGAGCTGAAGCCCCCCGGAGGCGTCGGGAAGCTTGAGCGTCACGAAGCAAGCGCGCAGCTCCGCGAGGGCGGGCGTCAGCACCATCGTCGCCCGCATCGTCGAGAGAACGTCGTTCTCGAACAGCCGCTGTTCGATCGCCGCGCGCGCGAGCGCGAGCAGGGTCGCCCCTTCATCGTCCGTCAGCATCGGGATCACCGCGCCACTCCCGCCGTCGGCATCGCGATCGACGCGTAGGAGACCGAGTGATCCCAATCCCCGGTCATCCGCCCCGAGGCGTCGTAAGCGACGAGCCTCGCCCCGCCGCCCGCGAACGGGAGACGAAGGAGAACGTCGATCGCGCGACGGCCGCAAATCGTCGCCCCGGTCGCCTCGACGTAGCGGGCGAACGCCCCCGCGTCGCCCGCCTCGATGGCGTCGATCGCGCCGCGATCCAGCTCGCGGATGCGTCGTGGGACGTCGTCGGTGAAGGGAACGTAGCCGAAGCGACGGCCGTAGTGCGTGAAATCGGAGGAGACGACGACGAGCGTGTTCGCGTCGAGCAGGGGACCGACGGCGGTCGCGACGAGCGCGGCGTCGTCCGGCGCGGCTCCCCCGCCCATCAGGACCGGGACGATCGCAACGTCGCTCCCGAGCACCCGCTGCAGGAAGGGGAGCTCGGCTTCGAGCGCATGCTCGGGCTCGAACACGCGGTCGTCCGCGCGAAAGCCCGGGACATCCGAGAGCGCGAGAACCGATTCACGATCGATCGGCGCATCTCCGAGCGGCGTTCGATAGACCGCCGCCTCGCTGGGGACCGCGGCGCCGCGAAAGCCGAAGTAGTGGCTCGGTCCGATGACGAGAGTCCGCGTGAAGCGACGCCCCCGAAGATTCCGGAATGCCGACGCCGCGACGCGGCCCGAATACTCGAAACCCGCGTGAGGCGCGATCAGCGCGGCGGTCGCGCCCTCCGCGGCGGCGGGCTCGCGCTTCGCGGCGTCGTCGAGCAGCCGGTCGACCAGAGCGCCGAGCTCGTAGCGGTTCGCGGGGTACCAGCTCCCCGCGACGGCCGGGCCCAGGGCGGACGAAGATCGCATCGTTCAGCCGACCCGTTCTTCGTGGGCCGCGAGCTCGCGGACGATCGTCGCCGCGACGGCGTGAGGGGTCCGGCGGGCGGTGTCCACGACGATGTGCGCCTGCGCATAGCGGGATTCGCGGCTGGCGAGCATCGCGCGCAGCTCGGCCATCGCATCGGGATGGTCCGCCATGGGCCGCCGGTCACCCTGAGCGACGACCCGGCGCCAGTGATCCTCCGGTTGCGCGCGGAGCCAGACGACCGTCGTGCGATCGAGGAGCGCCTTCCAGGTCGATGGCTCGTTAACGACCCCTCCCGCGGCGGCCACCACCGACGCTTGGGATCGGGCGAGGATCGACTGCACCGTCTCGCGCTCGAGCTTCCGATAGTACCGCTCGCCGTGCAGCTCGAAGATCTGATCGAGCGGCAGCCCCGCCGAGTCTTCGACGAGCGCATCCATCTCGACGAACGGAACCCGGAGCGCCGCGGCGACGAGCGGGCCCACCGTGCTCTTGCCCGCGCCGCGCATGCCCGTGAGGGCGATCACCGGCCCGCGAGGGCGAGGCCGGCGGAGGAGCGCGTCCAACGGCGTGTCGAGGGCCTCCGCGAGATCCACCAGGCGGATCAAGGAAACGTTGCCGTCACCCGTCTCGATTCGTGCGAGATAGCGGACGGAGAGACCGGAGCGTGAGGCCAGCTCCTGGCGATTCCAGCCGTGGGATTCGCGCAACCGGCGGACTCGAGACGCCAGAAGGTCGAGCGCTTCGTGAGAGGCTCGCCGAGCGGAGGGCATGGGTGCACTATAGTGCATCGAGGATTCCCGGGCGACCCGGTATCCCGTGCAGTATAGTGCTGTCCTTTCGGAGACGCCGCTAGGAGGATCCCCCTTGGAGACAACGGCACGACCGGAGCCGATCACCTTCGGGCGATCGCCCGACACGTACGTCCACTGGAAGCTGACGCTCGACCGCCCTCAGGCGAAGCTCGCGATGGCCGTCCAGGAAGACCATCCCCTGAGGCCGGGCTATCGCCTCAAGCTCAACTCCTACGACCTCGGGGTCGACCTCGAGCTTTACGACGCCGTGCAGAGGCTTCGGTTCGAGCACCCCGAGGTTCGCTGCGTCGTGATCACCGGCGCGCTCGAACGGGTGTTTTGCGCGGGGGCGAACATCAACATGCTCGCCGGCTCCTCGCACGCCTTCAAGGTCAACTTCTGCAAGTTCACGAACGAGACCCGCCTCGCCATCGAGGACGCCTCGGCGAAGTCGGGGCAGAAGTATCTCGCCGCGCTGAACGGCGTCTGCGCGGGCGGCGGGTACGAGCTGGCCCTGGCGTGCGACGAGATCCTTCTCGTCGACGACGGGAACTCCGCGGTGAGCCTCCCGGAGGTCCCGCTCCTGGGCGTCTTGCCCGGCACCGGCGGTCTGACACGGCTCGTGGACAAGCGGAAGGTGCGGCGCGATCTGGCCGACATGTTCTGCACGGTGGCCGAAGGGGTGAAGGGGAAGCGCGCGGTCGCGTGGAACCTGGTCGATGAGATCGCGACCAAGAGCCGGTTCGACGAAGCGATCGCGAAGCGAGCGAAAACCCTGGTGGCGTCCTCGCCGGCGCGGGCGACGACCGGGGTGCCCCTGCCGCCTCTCGCGGCCGAGAGGGACGGAGACACGATCCGGTGGAAGCACGTCACTCTGTCGGTCGACCGGGACAAACGGACCGGGACGCTGACGGTGCGCGGGCCCGGGGCCGGTTTGCCGAAGGACCCCCGGGCGATCCGTGCGCTCGGGGCTACGTGGTGGCCGCTGGCGGCGTTCCGCGAGCTGGACGAGGCTCTTCTGACTCTGCGCCACAACGAAGAGGAGATCGGGCTGGTGCTTCTCAAGACGGAAGGGGACGTCGAGGCGTGCCTCGCGCTCGACGACGTTCTCGAGGCGAACGCCTCCGACTGGTTCGTCAACGAGGTGCGCGCGTTCATCGCTCGCACGCTGCGTCGCCTCGATCTCACCGCGCGCTCGCTCTACGCCCTGATCGAGCCCGGCTCCTGCTTCGCCGGCACGCTGTTCGAGCTGGCGCTGGCGGCCGATCGCTCCTACATGCTCTACGACGTCGACCGGCCCGTCGCGATCGCGGTGTCCGCGACGAACGGCGGCGCCTATCCGATGAGCCACGGCATGACACGGCTCGCGGTGCGGTTCTTCGGCGAGCCCGACAAGGCGAAGGAGATCGCCGCGTCGCCCCGCGTCTACGACGCTTCCGACGCGGAGGACGCCGGCTTGGTCACGGTCGTCGCCGACGACATCGACTATGCCGACGAGGTGCGCATGGCGATCGAGGAGCGGGCGAGCCTGTCACCCGACGCTCTCACCGGCATGGAGGCGTCGCTGCGATTTCCCGGGCGCGAGACGGGAGACAGCAAGATCTTCGCGCGACTGTCCGCGTGGCAGAACTGGATCTTTCAGCGCCCCAACGCCGTCGGCGAGCGGGGCGCGTTGACTCTCTACGGAAAGCCCGAGCGACCGGTGTTCGACTTCAGGAGAACGTGATGCAGCTCTACGAGAAGATCCCGAACAACGTCAATCTCTCGCAGGACAAGCGGCTGCTCCGGGCGCTCGAGAAGTGGCAGCCCGACTATCTCAAGTGGTGGAGCGAGGCCGGCCCGACCGATTTCCAGGCGAACGACATCTATCTGCGCACGGCGATTTCCGTCGATGCGAAGGGTTGGGCGCACTTCGACTACGTCCAGATGCCCGACTACAAGTGGGGGATCTTCCTTGCGCCCCCCGAGGCCGACCGGCGGATCGGGTTCGGTGATCTCCTCGGGAACCCGGCGTGGCAGGAGGTCCCCGGCGAGTTCCGGAACGCGTTGCGCCGGATCATCGTCACGCAAGGGGATACCGAGCCCGCGAGCGTCGAGCAGCAACGGATGCTCTGCAACACCGCGCCGTCGATGTACGACTGCCGCAACCTCTTCCAGGTCAACGTCGAGGAGGGGCGGCACCTGTGGGCGATGGTCTACCTGCTGCACGCCTATTTCGGCCGCGACGGGCGCGAAGAGGCGGAGGACCTGCTCGAGCGGCGCTCCGGAGACGTCGACAAGCCGCGGATCCTCTCGACGTTCAACGAGCCGATCGCCGACTGGCTCTCCTTCTTCATGTTCACGATGTTCACCGACCGGGACGGGAAGTACCAGCTTCTCGCGCTGGCCGAGAGCGGCTTCGACCCCCTGGCGCGGACGACCCGCTTCATGCTGACCGAGGAGGCGCACCACATGTTCGTCGGCGAGACGGGGGTCGGCCGAGTCGTCAAGCGGGCCTGCGAGCTGATGAGGCGCGATCCGAACGAGGACGCGCGCGCCGCGGGCGGCATCGATCTCGACACCGTCCAGAAGTACGTCAACCATTGGTACTCCTCCAGCCTCGACCTGTTCGGCGGCGAGATCTCGACGAACGCCGCCGACTACTTCGCATCGGGCCTGAAGGGGCGGGAGCACGAGGACCAGTTCACCGACCATGTGGCGCTCGAGGTGACCTATCGGATCCCGATCATCGACGACGGGCGGCTGTCGGAGCGCGAGGTGCCGATGCGCAACGCGATGAACGAGGTCTTGCGCGACGCCTACATCGACGACAACCAGCGCGGCGTCGACCGCTGGAATCGGATGATCGCGGAAGCCGGCGTCGACTACACGCTGACGCTCCCCAGCCGGCGGTTCAACCGGACGATGGGGATCTACGCCGGGCACCGCTTCGACCCTTCTGGCGAACCGATCTCGGCCGAGACCTGGGAGCGCCGTAAGTTCGAGTGGCTTCCGACGGACGCCGACAGCGTCTACGTGAAGAGCTTGATGAAGCCGGTGCTCGAGCGCGGCAAGATGGCGAACTGGATCGCCGCTCCCGAGCGCGGGGTCAAGGGTCAACCGATCGACTTCGAGTACATCCGACTCGCGTAAGATTCGGGACATTCTGCTTTTTTGCAAAAAAGCAGAATGTCCCGAATTAGACCAGATAGCCGCGCGGTACCCG
>CAZEII010000020.1:0-65828 GCA_964511835.1 uncultured Acidobacteriota bacterium
CTCGAGCGGCTGAATCGGCCATTCCACGGCGCGCAAGAAGAGCAGGAAGCGTGCCGCAGCTGCAGCGCAAGAAAGCGCGCAACGGGAGGAGTGACCGGGCAGTCGATTGAACGACGGTGTCCAAAGTGTCCGATTCGTCCAACCCGGAATCTCAACAAGCTCCGCACCACCTTGAAAAAAAAGGGAGGGGCCGAAGCCCCTCCCCGTCTGAGGAGTTACCGAAAGCCCCGCGGATCAGGGGCAGCTGTCGACATCGCCCGCGATGTCGGAATCGCGGTTTCCGCCAGAGCCGGCCTTCTCGCTCGAGAGCCCTTCGCTGAAGGCGCCGGAGAGCTGCACGTTGCAGAAGGCAGGAGTCGACATGAGGTAGTACGACTTCCCGTCGCCCACCGACGTGTTGTCCGTGACCGACGCGGCGAGCGATCCCGCCGTCGGGTAGTTGTAGAGGCAACCGAGCGTGTCGACGTTCGTGATGCCGCCCGTCGACCGCAGCGACGTCAGGCTGCCGCGGATGACCTTGCCTTGCAGCGGTCCACCCCAGCTGATCGTCGCGTTGACGTCCGGCTCGGCGCCGGTCAGAGTCGGCTTGTTGACCATCAGCCTGCCGAGATTCGCGGCGGTCGTCGGACACGTCACGGGTACGCTCAGCGTGGTCGAGTTGGTTGCGGCGTCGCAGGTCGGGTCGGTTGAGCACCTCGCCTTCACGCCGTACTGCGTGGTCAGCTGCGGAGCGTCGACGTACGACGCGTTGTCCGTCCAGTCGCGGAGGAGGACGTCGGGACCGTCACCCACGACGCCGTTGTTGTTGACGTCGCTCCAGAACTGGAACTGGATGACGCCGTTCAGGCAGCGATCGACCGTCGAGTTCTTGGCGCTCAACGTGACGATCTGGCCCGGCGCGGCGAGCGAGCTCGGGGTGGCTGCGAGTGCCGGAGTGACCGCCGAGCACGTGCCGCACGTGAGCGGCGACGCGATCGTCGAAGTATCCGGACTCAGGGTGAGCGCCGTCAGCAGCGCCTGGTCGACGTGGATGTCGTCGATGTACCAGCCATCGTCGCCACTCACGTTGGGACGTCCGAAGAAGTGATCCATGTCCTGCGTGTCGCCGACCTCGATCGACGAGAACAGGAACCGGACGAAGATCGAGCGCGCGGCGAAGCCCGTGAGCGAGAACCTCGGCCGGACCCACGTGCCCGGGTTGCTGATCACGCTCGGCGTGTTGTCGGCGATGCACGGGCCGGCGGGATCCGGGCGAGCCGGGGAGCATCCCTGGAGGCCCGGGCCGTCGCTCGCGTTCCCGATGTCGGTCACGTCGAACGTCTTGCGGTAGTCGGTCTGTCCTTGGTGGACGAAGCAGAACTCGGGGAAGCACGTCGACGAAGGACCCAGGCGTCGCGCCGGGTCGTTCGGGTCGTAGAAGCTGTCCTCGTTGTTCCCGTCGTCCGTCGGATCGAACAGGCAGTTGGAGAAGTCGTCGGTCCCCTGCTGGTCGTAGACGTTCTGGAACGGGAAGATCTTGATCCAGACCCCCTGCGGGGCGCCGGCGACGATCCTGACCTCGACGACGCCGCGGTCCGCCGCCTCGCCCAAGGAGACGTTGACGCCGGACGAGTTGTCGACGAAGGAGACCTGCTGCGCGAAGTTCAGCTCAGGATTCGCGCCGGAGAGCGGCAGGTTGATGGGAGCCGTCGTCCGGATCGACATGATGTGCTTCAAGCTCGTCGTGTCGTGATCCGGCAGCGAAGTGTTGTTGTGCTTGCCCAAGTGCAGAGACTGGTGGCCGTCGAACGCGCGTCCCACGCCGCCGGAGAACGCGCTGTTCGCGGAGGTGGAGTGGACGTGCCAATCGGTGACGCCGGTCGACGGCTCGGAGGCGAACCCGAGGAAGCACTTCTTGTTGCCCGTGCTGTTCGAGTTCAGGCCGAACGGATCGTTGTACTGGCAGCGGAAGCCGTTCGAGAGGGCCAGGGAGGCCTTGTTGGCGTCCAGGAACTCGACCGTGAACTTGCCGTAGTTCGTGTTCCCGGATCCGGTTTCGAACGTCTCCTCGAACGGCGAGGCCGTCTGCGTGCCCGCCGCGTCGAAGTCGAGATCCAACGTGAACGACGTGGCCCGCGTCAGGGACTCGAACTTGTTGGAGCGAACCGTGACCGCGAACGTGGCCTGGAGAATGTCTTGCGCGGTGACGCGATTGACGTGCGCCACCTTGAACTGGAACGGCAGGTAGTTGGCCGGGTTGCTCAGCGCCTTGTCGGCCAGCGAGCCCACCGTGATCGCCGATCGGGTAATGCACTCGATGTTCGGGCTGGTGGTGCCGAGCGTCGCCGTCAGGTCGTCGACGTCGACTCCGGACTTGTTCGCGAACACGACCGCCAGGTTGATCAGCTCGTCGGTGTCCGCGAACCCGTCGGGATCGCCGTGGCCCGTCGTGCTCGTGCATACGCCTTGACCCGTCGTGCAAGAAGCGTTGCTGGTGCAGGGCTTTCCGGGCAGGAGGCTGCACGAGTTGCACAGGCCGTCGCTGCCGACGCACGTGCCCTGGCCAGTGAGGCAGTCCGCGTTGGTGTTGCAGGCCTTCGACGGCAGCAAGCTGCAGGTGCCGGCGACGCAGTCGGAGTTGGATGCGCACTGCTTGCTGGTCGTGATGCTGCACGTGCTGACGTTGATGATCGAGTACGAGTTGACCGTGATGCGGCCGGTGGTGTTCCCGACGGTCGTCGTCGCGGTCACGAAGCCCTGCTGCGTGGGATCGAGAGCGTTCTTGCAGACCGATCCCGTCCCATCGTCGCGGTCCTTGTAGCGGGCCACGACGGTCGCCGGCGAGGTCCCGGATTGAACGACGAAGAGGGTGCCGGGCGAGTTGTACAGAGTCGAGTAGGGGAACGCGGCCTTGTAGACCGCGCTGCCCGGAGAGACCTGATCGAGGACCGCGAGCTCACCGGTGACCTCGGCGTCGGAGGTGAGCTTCACCGTGACGTCGAGCTTCCCGTTCGCGTTGCAGTCCTGTGAATCGGGGGCGTAGCAGATTTCCCCGACCGTCGGGCAGTTGGCGCCTACGGTCGCGCACGGCGCGTCCGAGCCGGAGTTCTTGGAGAAGTTCCAGCAGTGATTCGCCGCGTCGATGTAGTCCCCGTCCCCGTTGCAGTCGTTGAGGTTGTGAGCCGGCTCGTACGGCGTCCGGTCCACGACCGTCAGGTTGACGACGGCGTTGCCGTCGTAGAGCACGCCGCTGGCGGCATCGAGCGTCGCGCACTCGCCGCTGCCCGCGCAGGTGTGCGAGTCGACGTCCAAGCGGGTCTCCTTCCACGAGACCACCATGTCGTCGACGGCCACGCCGTACCCGGGCGCGATGCCCGACGTGTTGACGTCCGCCTCGCGGTTGTTGAAGCCGAGGGCTCCACGGAACTGCGTGCCGGTGTCTCCGAAGAAGTCCTCGAGAGTGGTGAAGCGCATGTCGGGTCCGTTGGAGGTCGAGATGCTGTAGTTCCGTCCGGGCCCGTTCTTGGCGACGAACTCGTCGACGTTGTTGTCCGGCTTCGTGCAGACCGACTGGTACACGATGTTCGTGCACACGCCGTTCGTGCCCGTCGGCGCGCAGTCGGAGTCCTGCGCGCAGATCTTGCTCGTCGTGATCGAGCAGGACCGGACGGTCGCGTAGGGATCGCCCGCCGCGTTGCAGTCGAGCGTGCTGATGCAGCTGATGCTCTTGTCGAACCCGTTCAGGCTGTCGTTGCGGTTGCAGTAGCCGTTGGCCGCGTCGTCGTCGGGAGGCGTCGCGAGGCCGTAGGGCTCCTTCGCGATCGCCGGGCCGTTGCCCTGGCCGCCGCCCTGGAACGCGCAGTTGTTCGCGCCCTCGCGGTTCGGGCCGGAGAGGGTCAGGTTGCACGTGCCGCCCACGGTCGAGCAGTCCGCATTGGACGAGCAGACCGTGTAGTCGGGCACGCACTTCTCACCGAGGATCGAGTGATCGTCGATGCAGGTCGAGGCCGGGCACTGCGTGTTGATCTGGCAGCTCTTGGCCAGGTTGTTGGCGCAGTGCTTGTTGCAGTCGAGGGCGACCGTGCAGGTGAAGTTCGGGTTACCCGTGCACTTGTTGGGCGGCGCCACCGTCGGCGTGTCGCACACGCCGCGGATCGACGGCAGATCGAGGCCGGTGCACTCGGCGTCCGGATCGCTCTTGCTCGCTCCGCACAGCCGGCCGATCGCCGTTCCGCACCGATCGACCGAGCTGTTGCCGTCGGTGTCGACGCAGTGGCTCGGCCGGGCGAAGATGTTGAACCCTCCCGTGATCGGACCGTTGCCTCCGCTGATCGCGCCCTGCGTTCCGCGGAAGCCGACGAGGAACGCCGTATCGTTGAAGAGATCGACGCCCTGCAGCTTGTTGATGTCGGTGTCGAACTCGACCGTGACCGACGTGTTGGTGTCGGGGATGTCGACGGCCATGTTCCAGGCCCAGTCGGTGATGGCGACCTGGTAGATCGGATCGCCGGAGCCGTCGAGGCCCTGGTTGACCTTGTTGAGGACCGGTGTGAGCAGGAGCTCCCACCAGTTGTTGTCGCCGACGAGATCGCCGTCCGGAGTCGCCCAGTACTGCTGGCAGCGGCCGGGGTCGTTTCCCGCAGCGAGGCAGGCCGTGGGCGTCAAATCGCGGATGAGGCCCGTGTGCCACACGCCGCCGGTGCTCGCCGCCGGCGCCTTCGTCTGCCAGCCGCAGCCTCCCGACGTGCCCCACGCCGTGTCGAGGACGCCGTTGGCCGGGTTGCGGTCTTCACCGAGCGTGTAGTCGCAACTCCCGTGCGGAATACAAGTCCCCTCGTTCGGCGGCGGAGACTGGCAATCGGCATCGACGTTGCACGCGCGACCGGGGTTTCCGGAGCAGCGGAAGCAGTTCTGCGAGATCGGGATGCCCTGCGTGCAGGGGATGCTCGTGTCGCCCGTGCAGAACCCATCCAGCTTGCCGTTGAAGTTCTTGTCCTCGCCCCACTGCGCGATGGTTCCGATGCCGGGACGGCTGGTGTTCTGCAGTCCGTTCGTGAATCCGCCGTCGTTGGTATCGAAGTTCCACGGCGCCTTGAGGGACGCCAGCGGGTTCGTCGCCGTCATGTCGGAGTACGCCCGCGTCTCGAAGAAGTAGTCGTTCGTGAAGAGGTGCGGATCGGTCGTCACCGCCTCCAAGATCTCGTTGTTGTTGATGTCGTAGTTGAGCTGGTTCGGCGGAGCGGTGTCGCCCTGCGGGTAGTCCGTCGAGTAGTAGAGCGAGAACTCATCCGCGTTGACGATCTCGCGCTGCGCGATGAGGGTCTGGACTCCCTTGCCGGCGGACTTCGCGGTGACGCCGATCAGCATGTCCACCTTGAAGGTCTGCGCCGGCATCGAGTTCGACATCTGCACCGTGAACGCCGGGGTGAGAGTCTGTCCCGCCGGCAGGATGCCGTAGGTCTTCGGGGAGTCGAGCACGGTGAGATACGGGAAGGTCGGGTTGTTCAAGCGGTTGGGATCGACGCACTGGCCGGTCGTCCCGGGCTTGCAGCTTGCCGGGCTATCGGCGTCCGCCGTCACCGCCTTGAGGCTGATCGAAACGTTGACGAGGTCGGTGGTCGGCTCCGCAGACTGGAAGGCGACGATGTACTGGACCAGCTCACCCTCGTCCATGTAGCGGTCGGGGAAGCCGAACGTGAAGTAGCCGCGCGCGTCCTTCTCGCAGCCGCCGTCCACCAGCGTGAACGCGTCCTTGCCGAACTGGCCGAAGACGACGCCCCCCGAGGACAGGACCGGCTTGCAGTTGACGGTGGCAGTGCCGACGCGCTTGGCGTTCGGGTCGTCCGTCCCCGCCGGATTCTGATCTTGGTAGGTGACCCGGATCCGGTTGCCGTCACGCACGTCCAATATGCCGTTGCCGGACTCGGGCGCCGTGCCGTCGGTCAGAAGGAGCTTCTTGGAGTTGAACTTGACGTTGCCCCCGTTGGCGATCGTGTCGCCGGCGGGGAAGTCGGCCGCCTGGAGCGTCTCCGTGTCCTGGACGACGTCGTTCGAGTCGAGGACCTCGATCTTCGTCCGGGCCGCGATCGTCGCCGCGGAACCCGCGGTGATCGGGTCGCCGCCGGTCGAGATCTCGTCGATCGTCAAGACCGCGCTGTCGTTGCAGGTGAGCACCGTTCCCGCCAACTGGTTGTTCGGGAGGACCTTCTGGATTCGCGCCGCCGAGCCGCTGCAGACGCCGCCGGCGATCGCGATCGAGTACGGCTGGCTACCGCTGTTCGTGACGGCTGCCGAGACCTGGACCGTCCAGGTGCCCTGCTCGATCTGATTGTCCGACGCCTCGTTGACGCCGGTCGCCGGATCGTCCGCGATGCCGTTCAAGCGGCTGTCGGGGGACAGGAACACGGCTTCGACGTTGTTGTTGTGATCGACGTGATAGGACGCCGACGTGCAGCTCACCCCGGCGCCGGCCGAAGGCAGGCTCCACGGGCCGGTGTCGACCGCTCCCGCGACCGAATCCGGCGGCCAGGGGAGGCCGGTGTAGGTGCACTCTTCGTTCCCCTCGATCGTGCCGTTGTCGGCGACCGCGCCGCCGCCGGTCGTCGGACCGTCGTCCGTGAAGAAGTTGCCGAGGTACACCCTTCCGGACGGCGAGGTGACCTTCAGATCGAGATCACGGGAATTCACGTCGGTCGTCGACGGATCGATCCATGCGATCACGACCGTCAGCGGTTGCGTGTTGTCGCAGACGTTCAGCGAGTAGCTGCTGTTCGTATTCGGTGCGAGGTTCAGGCTGAGTGGCGCCAAGGGGATGAGGCCTGCCGGAGCCGGACCGCCGTCGCCGACGATGAGGCCCGACACCGCGCCGGGATACGACTGCAGCGGCAGGGCGTTCGTCAGCTGGATGCGGCCGAATCCCTGCTCGCGGTTCCCGCGGAACTTACGGGTCAAGTTGCCGACCGGAGGGGGATACGGCAGGTTCGACCCTGGAGCGTTCATCCAGTCCGCCGAGGCGACGAGGATGGCCTTGACGAGGGCGCCGGAGATCGTCGACACCTTGTCGGAGTTGTTGCCGGGGTTGGCGTTGGTGCCGTCCGGATAGAAGCCCTGGGCGAAGTAGTCGCGGACGAGGAGTCCGGCGCCGGCCGCGGCGGCCGACGCGAAGCTCGTCGAGATCTGCCCGGAGATGACGTCGCACTCGACGTTGTTGTTCTGGTCGTTGTCGTTCGACCGGCAGTGGAACTCGGAGGCGAGGCCCAGCCCGCCGGCGTCCGTACCCGGTGCCATCAGGAGAGGCGCGATTCGGTTGGACGCGATCGTCGCCGGGCCGTTGCTCGAGGTGTTGTGGCGCGTGTCCGGAAGGTTGCGATTGCCGAGGTCGTCCGCCGTGCGGGACGAGCCGATCGCGATGATGTTCCGGGCGGTCGCCGGATCGTTGATGGTGTTCGGATCGCCGATCCGGTCGCCGTCCTTGTCGCGACCTGTGTTGCCCACCGCGACGAAGACCATCGCGTCGCTGTTGGCGTTCAGGAACGCGTCGATCTTCTGGGAATTCGTGCTGTACGTGTTCGCCACCGAGCCCCAGGAGAAGTTGATGATGCGCGCGCCCTTGGTGTACCCGTCGGCCATCGCCAGGGAGATGTCGCCGGTGTCGAGCGCGGAGGTTCCAACGATCTGGGTGACGTCGTCGCAGCGACCGGTGAGGGGGGTCACCTGACCGTCGTACGCGATGAGACGGGCCTTCGGGGCGAGACCGTCGAGGGCCCAGAAGTTCCCGGCGGGGTCAACCGCGTGCCAGCCCGGACCGTAGCCCGCCGGCACGCGGGTGGCGTTCCCCAGGGCGACGACCGCAACCGTGTGCCCGTGGGTCACGCCGCTCGTGGTGTTGCCGTCGCAGCCCAGCAGGTCGCCGTGGCCGCCGAAGGGGTTCGTCGTGCCGTAGAAAGCGACTTTACGGTGTCCGGCGATCGGGAGGCCATTGATGTCGAGCCCGGCGTCCGACGACGTGTTCGAAAGATCGCCCGCGTCGAGCTGAATGCCGTTGTCCAGGATCATCAGGAGCTGATCGTCGGTCTGGTCGACCTTGTCGAGCCCGCCACCGTCGATGCCCGCGTCGGTGTAAGGCGTTGCTCCGTTGTTCCACCTGCCGGTCTGCACTGTGGTGGTCGTCTCTTCGGAGGCCAGATAGAGGGGGAGATCCTCGTTGATCCGGAAGATCTGATCGATCCGCGCGATGGAGGCGAGCTTGCTGCGATCGGCGTCCACGAAGACGACGTCGGCGTACGACTTCCGGACGGTCACTCCCATCGCGGTGAGCGCGGCCGCGACGGCCTGGGGATCCTCGCCGCGGAAGAGCTGCAGCTCGAGGGAGTACACGCTCGAGACGGCCTTCGCGGCGACGGGCAGCGGCACCCGACCGATCTCCGGAGAGAGCTTGAAGGCCGCGTGATAGGGGAAGAGGGCGATCACATCGGGTGAGTCCTTGATCGCGTTGTGCGCCGCGGCGTTCAGCTTGACGACGAACGCCCCCACAGGCATCTCGCCATCGACGGAGCCGCCGCGCGCCACGATCGTCTGCTTGATCCGGTCGAACTCACCGTTGGTGAATGCCTCGGCTCTCATTTGCAACAGGAAGTGCTGGGTCCCTCCCGAGGCGAGCCGGTTCGCCGACTGCAGCTCCGCGGGGAAGTTGGGGAGCCCGCGGGTGAGATCGAACGAGCCGATCGACGTGTGCAGCCGGCCCTCGGTCATGTAGTTGCCGACATCGAGGCTGGTGTAGACCGGCCCCGACGAGAACGGCCAAGCGTAATTCGTCCTCGCGTATAGGATCGGCGCGACGCCGACGGAGCTGTCGTCGATCGCCGTTCCGGAGTTGCCCGCGCCGGACGCCATGGAGGAGCCGCCGGAGTGGCTCCCCGATGAAGCGGGCGGTGTCGCACCTGCGGGTGCGATGATCAAGCTCGCGATGGCCAGTGCCATCATGAGGCGCATAAAGCCTGCGAGGATGCGAATCTGCATGGCCCCCTCCTGCAAAGGAAAAAATTTTGAAACGCCGCTCGGCGTCGAAATCAGCTGCACACACCCCCCCAAAAAGGGATGCTCTGATGTACTGTGATCATCTGGGGTTGTCAACCGCGACAACTCAAAAAACCACAGGTCCTGGGCTGCAAAAACGGGCGGAAGGACACGGTATGATCGGATCCACGCAGGTCCAACAGAAGAAGCTGAACGTCATTTCTCTGCTGCGCGAACACCGCGCGATTGTCGTCGCGCTCTCTGGCGGTGTCGACAGCGCCACTCTGCTCGCGCTTGCTTGCGAGGCGGTCGGAAGCCAGAGGGTTCTCGCCGTCACGGGACGATCCGCGTCCGTCGCCGAAGAAGAGATCGACGACGCTCGGCGGGTCTCCCGATCGCTCCGAGTCCGGCATGAGATCGTCGAGACGCGGGAGATCGATCGTCCCGGCTACCGGGCCAACGCCGGGGACCGCTGTCTTCATTGTCGTTCGGAGTTGTTCGAACTGCTCACCCAGCTCGCTCATGCGCGCGGGATCCAGACGGTGGTCTACGGGGCGATCGCAGACGACCTGGCGGAGGATCGCCCGGGAATGGCAGCCGCAAGCGCGCTCGGGGTCCTCGCTCCGCTCCTCGACGCCGGCTTCAGGAAAGATGAAGTGCGAACATTGGCAAAAGAAATGAAATTACATATTCACGCTAAGCCTGCAAACGCATGTCTTGCCTCGAGAATACCTATTGGTCATGAGGTCACTCCGAAGCGCTTGGAGCAGGTCGGGACCGCGGAGCGTGCCCTGCACGCCCTCGGCTTCCGCCAGCTGCGGGTCCGCCATCATGATGAGGTCGCTCGACTCGAGCTCGGCGACGGGGAGGCGGCGCGGTTGACGGAGCGGGCCCTAAGGGACGCCGTCGTCAGCGCGGTCAAGGGCGCGGGATTTCGCTTCGTCGCGGTCGATCTCGAGCCTTACCGAGCCGGCCGCCTCATGCCGCAGCACCAGCATCGACTTCACTCGATCGGTCCCGCTCGCGACAGCGGCCAATAGCGCCAGGCGACCCTCCCGCGTATGCGGTGCTGCGGAACCCTGCCGAATTCCCGGCTGTCGACGCTGTTCGCCGGGTTGTCCCCCAGGACAATGAACATCGGCTCGAGCGGCGAATCCGACGGCAGAGCCGCCGGTGGGTAAAGGGTGGTACCCGGGTAAGGCTCGCGGCCCACGCGTTTGACGAGATCCTGGTCGCCGGGTCCGCGGATCACGACGATTTCACCCGGCCGCGGAGCACGGCTTCGAAACGACCAGAGATCGACGACCACGTGGTCACCCGCCGCGAGCGTCGGCTCCATGGACGGTCCCTCGACGGCCCACGGAACCGCAACCCATCGGGTCAGTCCCCAGACCACGCCCCCCGCACACACAAGGACGATGCACAGATCTCGAAGAAAGCGAACGGGGCTCACACGGGGCGGCGCCTTGGATCCAGCCGCATCCTCAGCCCTTCGGCCAGCTCGTTGCAGCCGAGCACGAGAACGAACAGCGCGATCCCCGGAAACAGCGCGAGCCACCAAGCGTGCCCGACCTGGTGCAGGGCTTGGAAGAGCAGCTCTCCCCACGACGCCGTCGGCGGCGAGATGCCGACACCCACGAAGGAGAGGGTCGCCTCAGCGAGCGACGCGGCTCCGATCCCGAACGCCATCGTCACGAGGACCGGTCCGAGGCTTTGCGGCAGAAGATGGCGGACGACGATCCGTGCGTGCCCCGCGCCGGCAGCCCTCGCCGCTGCGATCGATTCGGATTCGCGCAGGCGGCGGAACTCGGCGCGCAAGTACCGTGCCGCGGGCGTCCAACCGATCACGCTCAACGCCAAGGCGATCCGCGCCGGCTCGGGGAGGCTCATCAGCCACGGCGGGCCGATGCTCAGGAGCGCGATCGTGATCACCAGCGCCGGGAAGCAGAGGGTGGCCTCGATCAGGCGCGAGAGGGCGGCGTCCGGAGCGCCTCCGGAATAGCCAGCGACCGCGCCGATCGGGAGCCCGATCAACACCGAAAGAAACCCGGTCGAGAGACCTATCAAGAGGGAGATCCGAGCGCCGTGCAGAAGGCGCGCCCCCACGTCGCGACCGATGCCGTCGGTTCCGAGCCAGTGCGCGGCCGAGGGCGGCGTCAGCACCGCGCCGAGATCGATCCGGTTCGGCTCCGGCGCGAGCCAGGGCGCGAAGAGCGCTGCGGCGGCGACGATGCCGACGAGCGTCGCGCCCCAAGCGACCGAACTCCGGCTACGCGGCATGGCGAACCCGTGGGTCGAGCCAGACGATCAAGAGATCAGCGAGCGTCGTCCCGGCGAGCGTCGCGATGCCGGAGATCAGCGTCAGCGCGAGGACGACCGGCAGATCCCGGGAGAGGATCGAGTCGAACATCAGACTTCCGAGCCCCGGAACGTTGAAGATCTCCTCGACCAGAAGCGATCCGCCGACCAGTCGGGGAATGAGGAATCCCGCCAAGGTCAGCAGAGGAACGACGGCCTGGATCACGCCATGGCGCGTGACGTACTGAAGCGTCGACAGCCCGCGCGCGCGAGCGGCCCGGCCGCCGTCTCCCGCGGAGCTCTCCACGAGATTCGTGCGGACGAAGCGGGAAATGTAGGCCAGCCCGCCCGAGGCGAGACAGGTCGCCGGAAGCACGAGATGCCGAGCGACGTCGCCGGCGGCGTCGATCGCCGAGGCGTGCGAGGCGCCATCGGTGGTGACTCCCGAGAGCGGCAACCAGCCCAACCGGATCGAAAAGAGCCACTGAAGTAGGAGCGCGGTCCAGAATACGGGAACCGCGTAAAGCGCCGTCGTCGCCAGCCAGCCGGCCCGGTCCCACGGGCCCTCGGGCTTCCACGCCCCGAGAATCCCGAGAGGGACCGAGACGCCGATCATCGCAAAGAGCGCGATGGCGTTCAGGCCGAGCGAGACGGGAAGCCTCTGACGCAGGAGCGCTGCAACGGGCTGCTTCTCGGAGAACGACGTCCCGAGGTCTCCGCGGACGAGATCTTGGAGCCACATCCCGTAGCGGGCCGGCCAGGGATCGTCGAGATGGTAGTGCGCCCGAAGTGCGGCGCGGTATTCGGCGGGAAGCGGTTGCGCGCCGGCGTCGTCGCCCGGCACGTCGCCGGGCAACGCGCAGAGCAGGCCGAAGATGACCAGCGTGACAAGAAAGAGAGTGACCGCAGCGGTCGCGATCCTGGTCGCGATCGCGTAGAGCATTTCGTCAGCGCCTCACGTGCGTGCTCGACCAATGCCAGGCCCTGGGTCCAGGAGCGAATTGATAGAGTCCGATCGGCGACGAGGAAATCCCTTCGAGGTCCGGGTCGTGAAGCACCGCCTGCGCGAACTGGAACAGGAACGCGACCGGCTGAAGGTCGTCGAGGCGCTTCTGAAGCTCGAGGTAAACCGCGCGCCGCGCCTCGGGCTCGACCACGGCCCGCCCCTGCTCGAGGAGGCGGTCCACCTCGGCGTCCGCGAAGCTTCCGTAATTGAAGCCCCCGTCCTTCGCCGAGGAGTGGTAAAGGTCGAAGCGATCGGGAGTTTGGTCGAACAGGATGGAACCCATCGCCGCTTCGAAGGCGTGAGTCTTGCGGCGCTGTTGGAAGACATCCGCGCCGAGCTTCTCGACGGTGACCCCTACGCCGACCTCCGCCAGCGATTGCTGCATCCAGGCGGCGATGCGGTCGGTGAGCTCCTGCGATCCCGCGGGGTAGATCAGGGTGAAATGGAACGGCTTCCCGTTCTTCGTGCGAACCCCGCTTTTGGCCGGCCGCACCCAGCCGGCCTCGTCGAGGAGGCGGGCGCTCTCCGCGGGATCGTAAGGAATCGCCTTGATCGAAGGGTCGGCCCAAGGGGATTCGGGTGGGTAGCTCGAAACGCCGGGCCGTGCGAGGCCCGCCGCCACGGTGTCCGCAAACCGCTGCCGGTCGAGCGCGAGAAGCAGGGCGCGGCGAACTCGCTTGTCCTGGAAGTAAGGAATGGATGTGCTTTGGTTCCAGTCGGCCCGCCAGGCGCTCAAACGGTAATAGACGAATCGTTTCATCCGAGCCGCGGACGGCGCTCCCAACGACTCCTTCCAGAGATCGGGGGTGATGGCGAGCAGATCGAGATCTCCGAGGAGCAGCGATTCGTACCCGGTGCGCTCCGCGGAGACGATCTTGACGACGATCCGATTCATGCCGGGGCGGCCTCCCCAGTATTTGTCGAAGGCCTCGAGCACGAGGCTCTGCCCTGGGTCGTACTGGAGGAACCGGTAGGGACCGCAGCCGATGGGGTGGTGGGCGAATGCGCCTGCGAGGAAGTCGCCGTCCTTCGAGGCGACGTGCTCGGGCACCAACGGCACACGCCACGGCTCGAGCGCGTCCGCATAGGTCGCCGTGAAGTGCACCACGAGTGTGAGATCGTCCGGCGTCTCGAGGGAGGCGAGATTGGCGAACGACGACACCCACGATTTCGACTGCGTCGCCGGATCTCGGACCTTTCCGACGGTGTAGGCCACGTCGCGCGACGTCACCGGCTGTCCGTCGTGCCAGAGCACGCCGGGGCGGAGGTGGAACGTCAGTGTCTTCCCGTCGGCCGCCAGCTCCCAGGCGCGCGCCACCATCGGGACGTAGTGCCCTTGAGCGTCGTAGGCCACGAGACCGTCCGAGATCAGGCTCGCGAGCTGAATGGAGTTCATATCGGTGTTCCCGATCAGGGACAAGGACGAGGGAGTCGAGTAGATCGCGACACGGACGTCGTTCCCCTTCTGCGCCGACCCGCCGCAGGCCCAGAGGGCCAGGGCCGCGGCGAGGAGAGCCGTCGGGCCGCGCCGGGTCACGGCTCGGGAACCGGATTCTCGACGGCGTTGCCGGCGGCGTCGGTCGCCCGAAGCGTCACGGGCTTGCCGTCGCCGAGCCGTTCCGTCGGGATCTTGAACGTCTCGCGTTGGCTGTCGCACACGCCGTCGGTCGATCGCGGAGAGAAGGCGACACGTCCGTCGATCAGGACTTCGAGCTTGGCGACCGCCGAAAGCGCATCGGTGACGGTGACCTCGATCTCATGCCCCTTTCGCTTCGCCTCGATCGAGGGAGGGGTTCGATCGACGCAAACGCCGGTCGGAAACTCGACGGTCGCCTCGAGCCCATCGGATGGAGCATTCGACCCCTGGTCCGAGGCCACAGCGCGCATGTCGTAGCACCCTTCGTCCCACTCCGCGGTGTCCCACGATCCCCGGCCGTCCTTGCCGGAGCTGTCGTTCCCCAGGGTCGGGTCGGTGGGCTTACCTGGGGTCGGATCGGTGCGGACGGCGCTCTTCCACGAATCGGTCCCGCGAAGACGCGCCTGAATATCGACGGACACACCGTCGCCGTCCGGATCGGCCGCCGACCACCGAAATGTCGCTTTCCCCGAGACGGCGCCGGATGCGGGGTCGACGCGGAGGTCGCGGATCGTCGGCGGCCGGTTGCGTGTCGCATAGGTGGCCGCGACCGACCCAACCCGCGGACCGTCGCCTTTCGCCTCCGCGAGACGAACCCGCCACTGGAAGTATCGCCCGTCGGGAACGGAGAGCTGCGCCCCTCGCGCGTCCGTGAGCACGGGACTCCACGCCGACCAGGTCCCGTCGGGCTCCTCGCAATTGCCGGTTCGCGTGAACATCTCCACGCGGCCCTCCGGCCCGATGGTACGCCAGCTGAGGCGACCCCAACGCGCCATGCTCCCGGCGTCTTCCGTCGGCGCAAGAAACGTTCCCGACTCCGCGGCCACCGCCTCGAGGCGGTAAGCGGCGGCCGGGTTGCTCGTCGCGACGACGAGATCCTTCGGCGCCTTGACGAACGCGGTAGCTTGGGCCTGGCCGAGGGTCGCCAGCAGCACGACCTCGTCGGGACCGTCGACACGCCACAGCCGGGCTGGCTCTCCGGTGGCGAATATGGGGCGATCGTTTCCGTCGAGCGCGACTGCGAACGGCGCCTCGGTCGGCGAACGCCAGAGCTCGTCGGAGCCGCCGTCCGCGGCGATGCGGACGACCTTCCCGCGCAGCGGAAGCGTCTCCTCGGGAGGAGCGGTCGGAAGCCCTTCGATGACCCCTTGGATCGCCTGTCCAGTCTGTCGAGAGTCGAGGTCCCCCATCGCGTCGGCCGCACCGGCCGCGCCTCCGGCGACGCGCAGGCGGAGAGCCGGCGGGCGCCGCTCCGCAACGGGAGGCGCGTCGAACGTCACGATCGCGTCGCCCGAGGGCGTGACGACGATCGCCCTCGCCTCGGGGAGCTCGTCGTCGTAGACGACCCGCGCGTGTCCTTCGCGATCGATCCGGTAAACGAGTCCGCGCCCCGCGCCGCCGGCCCACACGCCGCCGTCCTTCGCCGGGGCGAGGCTGACGAGGTGCGTCTCGTCGCCGTCGAACAGGACGGACGATTTTCCGTTGCGGTCGATCTTGAGAAGGCGTCCGCGGTCGCCCGTGGCGGCCAGCACGGAGCCGTCCGCGTTGGCGAGCAGGGCCCAGACATAGCGCTCCTCGGTCTCGCACCACAACGCGCTCTTCCCGTCGGGTTGCACCTTGTAGATCTTCCCGCCCGGGGCCGACGCAGCCAGGACTTCCCCGGTCGGAAGACGGAGGACCGACGTGATCAGCGGCTCGTCCGCCCGAAACAGGACGTCCTCGGCTCCCGTGGCTCGCAAGATCCTGACGAGCTGCCCGTCGGGACCGGTCCCGAGAAAGACGTCCCCAGCGTCGTCCGAGGATGCCGAGAACACCTGCGACGGGAACGCCCCGGGCAACGGCTTGCCGAACGGCGTGATCCGGGGCGTCAGGAGCAGGCGGCCCTGCGAGGAGACGGCGATTCCTTGGGCCTCACCGCGCTGGAGATCGGAGGGGGTCGACGCGGCGATGCGCATCTGCTCCGCCCGCGCGGAGGAGCCGGCGGAGAGCGCGAGGGCGATCGCGGCGCCGGCGGCCGCCGCGCGTCCTCCGCGGCCGGTCACGGGATCACCTCGACGGCGACCCGGACGAAGCCGTCGACGGCGCCGTCCACCGGCAGCTCGTCCTCGAGGACGCCGCGGGCCGGGATGAACGTGTAGTTTCCGAAGCTTCGAGGACGGGTGAGGATCGACGTGATCGACGGAGGCAGGTTTTGAAGTCGCGCCCCGCCGAGAAAGACGCCGTTGTCCCCGCGCGACGCCATGATGTAGAGGCGATCGTTGCGCCGCAGGCGATTGACCAGGGCGACGAGCTGCTCGAGATTGCGAGGGATCACGGGGCCGTCGACGTCCTCCGCTCGATTGATCGCCGCCGCCGCCCCGACCTCGAGCGAGAGCGGCCCCGGGGGTGTCTCCTCGGGAATCGAGACCTCGCGGGTCACCACGCGGTCGGCGCCACGGTACGGAGACAGGAGCACGCGCGCGGTCACGGAGGTTCCGGCCTTGACGCGGTAGCGGTCGAGCGTCACGCGTCGCACCGTCGCCGTCTTCGGCTCCCGGTCGTAGTCGAGGATGAGGTTGATCCCGGAGACGTGCGGCGTCGACCAGGAGTTGTTCATCACGAGGTAGAGCAGGAACGCCGAAAGCCCGCTGGCATCGCTCGCCGCGCCGTCCCCGGCAAAGAGGTTGTCGAGCCGCACGTCCTTCGATCCGTCCACTTTGATGACCGACCCTTCGCGTAGGCGCACCGTGGCGCTGCCGTACGTCCTCTCGATCGTGCCGACGACGCCGTTCATCGCGTAGTAAAGAAGAACGGGGGTGAGCAACGGATCGTCGACCAGGTCGAACGAGTAGCTGCGGCGGCTGCCCGACGCGTCGGTCAGCTGCATCCTCACGGGAAGCATCACGGGCGCGGCGGCGAGCCGTCCGAACATCGCGGACGCCCGATCCTGACGGAACGCGCCGATCTCCTTGAGGGGTACCGCGATCTTCGCGGAAGACTCCAGGCTGGGGAGGATCGTCTCGACGCGGGCCGCCGTCAGCGGCAGGTCGACATCGCCGAGCCCGTACAGCGGATGGCCGAATGCGTAGACCGAATCTCCCTCGACCCAGGTGGCCGTCCCCGTCGCCGTCATGTCGACGTCGCCGCGAGCGAGCTTGACGCCGATCGCCGATCCAGGCTGGATCGGCGACGCCGGAGCCGCGGGCGATGCTCCCGCGCCGCCGGCCTGAGCGGGTACGAACCCGGCCCGGGCGAGCCCGGGAGCGATGCGCGCGAGGCCGACGCCGTCGATCCCGGAGATGGCCAGAGGCATCGCCATCGACGCCTCCGGCGGACGCGCCGTCAGCGAGGCCAAGCGCGCGGCGAAGAAGTCCTCGACTTGGGACGGGGCGCGGAGCTTGCCGAGGGCGTCGGTCCACGCGATCGATGAGGAGGTCCGCGCGCGGCCGTGCCCCGCGGCGTCGCGAGCTCCGACCGCCAGCATCTCCTCGATCGGCGTGATCCCGGCAATCGCGTCCTTGGCGAATCCCCAGCTGTAGGCGACGGCGCCGACCAGCTTGCCGTCGACGGTCACGGGACTTCCGCTCATGCCGGCGAGGATTCCTGTCTGCGCCAGGGGGCCCCCCGAGCATCGGGCCAGGATGAGGTCCTGACCGGGGCCGATGTTGGGGAGCAAACCGATCACCTCGACGTCGAAGCTCTCGATCGTTTCGCCATGGAATACGGTCTTGCCGGTTCCCTTCATACCCGTTCGAACCTGGGAGAACGGAAGGGTCGCCGGAGCGGCCGCCGCGGCGGTCGACAGCGCGGCCGTCAAAAAGATGGCTGCGGCGCGTTGGCGTGCGAGGGGAAGGCTCATCGGCATCCGGGGGGCCACGCAACAAGAAGGTTATCACGCGGCCGCGTGTCACATCCGGTCGGGGACCTCGATTCCCATCAAGCCGAGCAACTGCGTCATCCCGTCCAGGTAGAGCCGTGTGACTCCCGCGCGAACCCAGCGCGTCGCCGCATCGTCCTCGCCGGCCACCTGAGAGCGGTGATAGAAGGAGTTGAACGCCTGCGCGAGGACGTACGCGTGCTTCGCCAAGGTGGCCAGCTCGAGGGCCTCGACCGCCTGCCGGAGCACCGCGTCGGTGCGGGAAAGTAGCAGCGGAATCTCCCAGAGCTGCGCGAGCTCGCCCGCCGGCAGCGCGCCGAGATCGACGCGAGAAGCGAGCCAATCGGCCCGAGCCTCTTCCTCGCCGCGCCGCGCGGCCAGCTTCGCGAGGATGTTCTTCGCACGGACGGCGGAATACTGCAGGTACGGCCCGGTCTCTCCCTCGAAGGCCAGGGCATCCTCGAGATCGAAGGCGACCACGCGGTTCCGCGAGAATCGGAGCATGTAGTAGCGGAGCGCGCCGACCGCGATTCGCCGAGCCGTCTCGCGGAGTCGCTCGGCGTCTTCCTCTGGATTGCGCTTCCGGACCTCGGCGAGAGCGCGGTCGTTCAGGGCATCGACGAGATCGTCCGCGCGCACACCGAGCCCCTTGCGCCCGCTCATCTCGAGGTAGGTCTTCTTGCGGTCGTCGTCGGAGAGGGGATAGTCGGGGAAGATGGCGGTGACCGCCGCCGGCGTCAGCGCGACCATCTCGTACGCGAAGTGGATCGAGCGTTCGGCCTCGGCGTCGTGTCCGAGGCGGCGCAGGCCGAGCGAGACCACGCGCTGCAGAAAAGACTGACGCGTATCGATGACGTTGTAGACGATCTCGCCGCCTCCGAATCGAGGGGCATCGACCGCGCCGTCGTGCGACGTCGTTGCCCAGAGCGGGTAGAGCGGGGGGGCCGCTCCCCAGTCGAAGCGCGAGTAGAGAAAATCGCGACCCAGCCGCCCGAGCTTCCAGAGCTGGTAGGCGATGTCCTTCCCGACGTAGGTCACGGTGCCGTTCGAGCGGACGATCACCTTTTGATCCTCGCCCGCCCCTTCCTCCACCCCGGGCAGGTCCATGACCCAGCATCCTGCGTTCTTCCCGGTCTCGACGATCTTCACCGCGCCGCTCGACTTCAGCCGGGCGAATGCGTCGCCCCAGAAATTCAACGCGAGAATGTCGCTCTCCTTCGGAAGCAGGTCGTAGCGCACACCGATCCGATCCATCGTCGCAAGGTGATGGCGAACCATCCGCTGAGCGAGGTAGGCAGCGAGCGCCGCGGTGGGATTGCTCCCGTGCTCCATAGCGTGCAAGGTGTCCTGCCGGTGGCCGAGCCGGTTCTTGTCGGCGTCGTAGTAGCGGGTGACCTCGGCGTAGAGATCCCACGCCACATAATCGAACCTCTCGCCCCGCGCCGCGAGCTCCGCCTCGCCGTACTTCCGGCGCACGGCTTCGAGATCCTCTCCGCGCAGGACGAGGAATCCGACGACGAGGTCCGCGACCTGCACGCCGGTGTCGTCGATGTAGTTCTGAACTTCCACCGCTCGGCCGAGCTGTCGGAGCGAGCGCACCAGCGTGTCGCCCAGCACGGCGTTCCGCAGGTGGCCGATGTGAGCGGCCTTGTTCGGGTTGATGTTGGTGTGCTCGACGATGACCTTGCCCGGAGCCGTCTCGTCCGGCGTTCGACGACCGACGAGCCAGGCGCGGAACGACGCCGGCCGGTCGAGAAACGCGTTCAGGTACCCGTTCCCTGCGGCCTCGAGGCGCACGATGCCGTCGCCGGGGACGAACGCTGAGACGATCGCCTCGGCCAGCGCCCGCGGCGCCTTCCGCGCCGTCCGTGCGAGGTCGAAGCAGACTGGGCTCGCCAGATCGCCCTGCGCCGCGGACGGCGGATACGCGACGGGAATGTCTCCGAGCGTGAAGCCGCAGGCCTCGGCGGCCTTTCGCAGCCCGTTTTGGAAGGCGCGCTCCGGTGACGTCGGACCCACGGATCGCGTTTCTCCGAGAAGGGTGGGGAAGCGCCTAGGGCGCCGGCAGCAGGGAGACGGCTTCGGACCGGCTCGTCAGCCCCTCGCGGGTGACCGCCTCGATCCTGTAGCGATAGGCGACGCCGGGCTCCACCGCGGCATCGAAGAACGAGTACGAGGCCGGGCCGTTCGCATCGCCGAGCGAGGGGATCCAGACGGGGTTCACGCGCGCCGCCTCGCGACGATCGGAGCGCGCACGGAGGACGTTGAATCCGAGAAGCCCCTGCTCGGTCAGAGTCTCCCACGAGACGAGCGCACCGCCGTTCCGTCCAGCGGCCTCGGCGCGCACCGCGCCGAAGTCGGCCGGGAAGCCCGGCTCGAAATGCGCGGCCCAGGTGTAGCGTCGAGGTGCTCGCCCTTCGGCATCCAGATTCCGAACGAGAAGAACGACCTCTCGGACGTCCTGCACCGGAACCGTGGTCTCTCCGGCGGCGTCCTGGTCGAGTCCGAGAGTGACCCGGTGCAGAGCGCCGTCCATGCCGACGACGATCAGATCCGTCGCCCAACGGGCGGCGACATCCCCCTCGAACCGGACGGTGACGCCGCCGCTCCTCTCGCCGGGGCGGAGGAGGACGGCGGCCGATCCCATGGGGCCGACCTCGGGATCGGCCTGCACGGACAGCGCGGGGAGTGCCTCCAACGCGTCGGCGAACGTGGGGCCCGGAAGGCGGGAGGCGAACGAGAAGTGCCGACGATCGTCGCGCGGTCCGACGAGCAGCGACCAGAGCTGGAAATCGCGGAGAGCCGCGTCGACGGTGTCGCCCGTGCTGCGCCGCATCGCTCGGTCGAGCGCCGCTTGGTCGGAGCCGCCGCGTCCGAGCTCTTCGACGGCGACCTTCACGGCGGTCGGGCCGTACGAATCGTTCAGGAAGGCGAACCACGCGGCGTTGCCGCTCGCCAGCTCGAAATCGTCCGTGACGAGGCCGCTCGAGCTCGCCGCGAATCGTTCGGCGATCGCCTGGAGCGTGCGATCGTCCGGGGCACCTTCGAGAGCGATGGTCGTCCAACCGGCCAAGGCCTCCGCCCACGCCGGCGTAAGCCCTGCGGCGGCGGCGACCGCGTGCGCGTACTGGTGCTCCGCGGCGCGGCGAAGCGCGATCGTCCCACCGCGCGTGGCCGCATCGAGCCAGACGTGGGTCCTCGCCGGGCGTCCCGCCGCCGGCACCGAGAACCCCTCGACGCTGGAGCCCAGCCTCGCGATGGAGACGTCCATCGCTCCGGGGTTCGGTAAATCGAGTTGTCCGACGAGCAGGCGCTGCGCACGCGCGATGCCGGAGAGGGCGTCGTCCACGGCGTCCGGGCGGCCGTTGCCGTTGTCATCGATCGGATCGATACGATCGTAAGACGTGCGCTCCGTCGTGAACCGCACGGTCAGGCCGTCGAGATCGGCGGTCGAGCGCTCCGCGAGAAGGGCGCCCTCGCTGACGAGCGCTGCGAGCGAGCGCCGCATGGCCGGCGTCCCTTTCTGCCGCTCGGACCGAACCGATTGAACGATGGGGGTCAGGCAAGCGGGCGCGGGCGCGCTCGAGCCGGAGAGGACGGCGATCGCCTGCGCCCGGGCACCGGAACGGCCGGGGACGAGGTCGTAGGACGACGGGGCGGCCATCGCGGAAAGCGCGGCCGTCAGGCAGGCGGCCGCAATCCATCGCCCCCGCAGTTCCACACCCGGGGCTGCCTTCCTCGCAGACACACGCACCCTCATGGTCGACCGTTGAATATAAAGGAGATCGGGTCCAACGTCAATGTCAAACGCCCGACGCGGGGTCCCTCAGGCGCCGTCTCCGAACTTGGCCACCACCACGGTCACGTTGTCCTCGCCACCGTGCCGATTGGCCTCGAGGATCAGGGCGCGGCAGGCTGCTTCCGGATCGTCGCGGTGACCGACCAGGATGGCATGGATCTGCCCGTCCGAGAGCATGGTGTTCAGGCCGTCCGAGCACAGCACGAAGACGTCCCCCGTTTGGACCGGGACGCTCGCCAGATCGACGAGCACCTCCGGCCGCGACCCGAGAGCCCGGGTCACGATGTTGCGCATCGGATGGCGTTGGGCGGCGTCGTCGTTCATCAATCCGAGCTTGACCTGCTCGTTGACCCAGGAATGATCGCTGGTCATCCGGATCAACTCTTCGCCTCGCAGGAGGTAGAGGCGGCTGTCACCCACGTGCCCGATCACCGCATCGCCGCCGGATTGCACGAGGGCGACGACGGTGGTCCCCATGCCGCGCCTCTCCTCATGGCTCTGGATCGAATCGCAGATGCGGCGGTTGGCCTCTTCCACCGCCGACTTCAGCCAGACGGCGGCGGCCTCGGCGTTCAAGTGGTCCGCGTTGTGCACGCCGTCTCGCTGGAGGACCTCGCGGAGCGTCTCGATCGCGAGACGCGAGGCGATCTCCCCGGCGGCGTGCCCGCCCATGCCATCGGCTACCGCGAAGACGCCGCGCGCAGGCTCGAGCAGGAAGTCGTCTTCGTTGGACTCCCGCCGACGGCCGACGTCCGTGAGTCCGAACGCCGTGGCCTTCATCGTGCCGCCCCGCGCCCGGTCGTCGGGCGGCGGACGTCGGCGATCCGTCCGGTTCTGAGCTCCTCGAGCTTCGTCGCAGCGAGGCTCTGCGTCGGATCCTGCTCGAGGACCTCGCCGAGAACGCGCTCCGCGTCCTTGAATTGCCCGGCGCGCAGGTGAGCGAACGCGAGGTTGAGCTTCGCGATGCCGAGGTCGGGGCTCAGAAGAATGGCCCGGCGGAAAGCGGCGATCGCCTCGTCGACCCGCGACAGCTCGCACAGGGCCACTCCGCGGAAGTTGTGCAGGTCGGCGTACTTCGGTCCGAGCGCGATCGCCTCGTCCAGCTCGACGAGCGCTTTCTCGAACTGCTCCGACCGCAAGAGCTTCAGCGCCCCGCGGTAATGGGCCTCGAACTTGTTCGGCGCGGCGAGGAACGCTTCGCGGAAGAACTCCTCCGCCTCCTCTTTCCGACCGGCTTGGAGCCGCTCGCGCCCCTTGTCGTAGGGCTCCGAGACGCGCTTGATCCGAAGAGCGAGAACCGCGTCGAACGCGGCAAGCGCCTCGTCGTCGCGTCCCGCGCGGAGCAAGCAAAAGGCGAGGGCGGTGTGTGCGTGGTCGTAGTCCGGATTGCTGGCGATGGCGAGCCGGTACTGCGCGAGTGCCTCCTCCAGGCGGTGCATCGCCTCGTAGGTCCGGCCCAGGCTGAATCGGATGTCCGGGAAGCCCGGGCTGACCTCCGTGGCGCGCACGTAGTCGCGCGCCGCGCCCTCGAGGTCGCCGGCCGCCGACTGCTTCTCGGCGGAATGGATGAACGTCTGCGTCAGGAAGTACCGCGCCGTGCGGCGGTCGCTCTCGCCGAGCGTGGGCTCGTCCTTGAGGGCCTTCGTGAAGAAGTCGACCGCCTGCTTGAACTCGTTTCGATAGAAGTGGTAGATGCCGGACTTGACATGGTAGTTGCCCATGAGGTTCCGGACTTCTTTCAGCAGCCGCATCGACGGTCCTCGGTCACTTCTTCCGGAAGGGGGAGTCGGCCTTCTGGGTGCGCAGATCGAACGTCCGCTTCGCCATTCTACGAATGATCTCGGGGACGTTGCGATCGCCGCCGAGGACCTTCAAATCCTTAGTGTTGAGCCGCGGAATGAAATTCGTCGAAATCCCGGGAGGCGTCCGGGGGTTGCGCACGAGGTTGGCGGTCACCATGTAGTTCTTCGACCACTCCCGGTTGATGCCGATCGTCCGCAAGATCTCGTCCGACACATTGCGCATCGCCGCGATGGCCTCGATCTCGCCCTCGGTGATCCGCGGGTTCTTCAGGACGGAGAGCGAGACCACCTTGTTCGTGTCGCGCACGAGGATGATCCGCTCCTCCCTTCCCCCTTTCATCGCCAGAATGGCCTTCTGCGCGGTATTGAGGGTGAGGATTTTCTTGAACGCGCTGCGCACGACCGGGTCCTCGGATTGCGCGAAATCCTCGGCGTCGATGATCTCGCTCGCGGCGAAGAGCTCGCCGACGTTGATCTCGAGAATTTTCGCCACCTGCTCGGCATCGAGCATTTCCGCCGCGGCGCCCGCCCCGGCGGCTTCGGCGGCGCGCTCGGCTTCGGCGCGGAAGAACCGGTCGATCAAATCGAGCAGGCGCCCGCGCTGATCCGCCCGAAGGGCCGGATTGACGGAGAGCTTGTCGACGAGCCCGGGCGTCGTCAGCAGCCGCTCCTGGTTCGTCAGCACGAGGTCCAACACTTGAGCGTTCCCCTCGGAGGCCAGGACGCCGAGCGCGTTCGCTCCCGCCTTGGTGTGGAACGCGACCTTCTCCGCGAGCCGCTCGTCCCTCGCGGCGATGCCGGCGAAGTGATCCAGGACGACCGGATCGCACGCCGGGTCACCCAAGACCTCGACGAGGACGTCCGGCGTGAGCTGGCCGAGGCTGCTCTCGGCATCGGCGCGCACCGCCTCGTCGGCATCGGTGCGCAGATGAAGGTACAGTCGCGTGAGCATCGCACGAGGCAGAGGGAGCGCTCCGCGCGCGGCGGCCGAGCGGACCGGAAGCGGCGCGCTCCCGGACAGGATGCGGTCGAGGATCGAGTGGAGGTCGCCCCCCGACGACTCCCGGGCGCCCCCGCTCAAGCGCGCGCCCCGACGGTCCAGGCGGCCTCGGGCTCTTCGAACGAGCGGAGCGCCTTGAACCGCGCCGCCAGCGGGCCGTACCCCAGCGCCGTCAAGCCGGCGGCCAACGCGACGAGAAGCAGGACGACCACGAGCGCCGCAAACCAGAGCCGGCCGTGCGACGGAGCGACGGGCTCGACCGGCTCGCTCGTCGCCGCCGGCGCGGTGGTGGCGCGCCCCGCGCGCGCCTGCTGGCGGCCCTCCTCCTCGAGATACGCCATGACCGCCGTCTCCGGGTCTATCCCGATGAACTGTGCGTACGCCTTCACGAACCCCTTGTTGTAGACCTCGCCGGGGAGGTGGCGGAAATCGTCCCGCTCGAGCGCGTCCAAGTAGCGGAGATTGATCTTCGTCGCCTCGGAGATCTCCCGGAGCGAGATCTGGCGCAATTCACGCTCTCGTCTGAGGGTCTCTCCGAAGGACGACATCAAGGTTCCCCGGGGCGGACGATCATCGCACGAGCGCCGGGATTTCGACGGTCGGCGCCGGATTGTAGGAATCGCCGTAAACCACTGTCAACCAAGCCTCGAGCGGGGGCCGCCGGGATTCGGGTCGGCGGGCCCGAATCGACGCTCCGCCGCGACGCGGACGAGGCGGGGAGCGGAGACGTCATGGCGCAAATCGTCGGCGTCGCGCTTCGAGAGCAAGTGCGTCAGTCGAAGGGCGGATGCAGGAGGCGTCTGCGGGTGGCGGACGAGCGCCAGCCGCACCTCTCGTCGCTGGCCCCAGGACGATTGGTCGGCGAGCCAGCCGAGGAAGTCCGGGCGGACGTCGGACCGGGCGACGATCCGAGCGAGATCGGCCTCGGTCGCGCGGGAGTTGCCGGCGATCGCGCGAAGGACGCCGGTGTCGGATTCCTCACGCAGGATCTCGATCACGCCGCGGCTCCCTCGCCGTGCCAACGCGATCTTCTCGCCCAACGTCAGCTCGGGAAGCCGCGTCGCGAGGAGCTTCTCCGACTCACGCCGGAGAACGGGAGAGACGCGCAGATTCGAGGCCAGCTCCGCGAGGTCCCGCCAGAACAAATGCGGGAGGAACCGCCGCGCAAGGACGTGGGGCGTCCGGGGGTTCTCGACGACGGCGACTTTGATCTCGCGCGAGCGCATCCAAGCCGGGTTCCGACCGATGCGCGTCACGATTTCCGTCGTCGTCGTCCGGTTGCGGATCAGGATCACGAGCTCGTCGGGCCCCAGGTTGGGGTTCTCCAGCGCTCCTTCCAAATAGTCGCTTCCGGCCTCCGGAAGGTGGAGCCTGAGCTGCTCGCGGTCGTCCACCCTTCCTCGCTCGCGGAAGTCGAGGGTCGCCATGGGAGACCGACGCTCTTCGGGGCTCACGACGTCAATATAGGGCAGGGGCGTCGGGCGGGGGGATCGCCGTGGTACGGTGCCGCCGCGGCGTCGAAGCGCCGGGAGGAGCTCCGGATTGAACCCGCAGGCGTTAGCGCTTTTTCCTCTCTGGTACGCAGCATTCCTCCTTTCGTTGACGTGCCACGAGGCGGGGCACGCGCTCGTCGCTCGATGGGGAGGTGACGACACCGCATATCTATCGGGACAGGTCTCGCTCAACCCCTGGCCGCACATCCGTCGCGAACCACTGGGCACGGTGCTCGTTCCCATCCTGACGTTCTTCCTGAATTTCACGGTCGACTCGCGCTGGATGATGGGATGGGCGAGCGCGCCCTACGATCCCCGATGGGAGGACCGGCATCCGCATCGCGCGGCCGCCATGTCGGCCGCCGGCCCCGCGGCGAACTTCATCCTCTTTCTGATCGCGTTCGTCGTTCTCAAAGTCGGGCTTGGCGTCGGCGTCTGGACCGTTCCCCCGGACGGCCTGGCGATCGATCGGCTCGTCGCGGCGGCTCCGGGTGCCGCCGCAATCGTCGATGGCCTCGGCCGGTTTCTCTCGGTGGTCATGGGGCTCAACATCATTCTCGGAGTCTTCAATTTGATTCCCGTGCCGCCGCTCGATGGGATCTCCGTCCTGGCGGGACTCGTCGGGCCGGCCCGCGAGATCTACCAAAAGATGCGAGCGATTCCCGCGATGTCGATCGTCGGAGTCATCGTGGCTTGGAGAGTCTCTCCGTACGTCGTGGGCCCGCTGCTACGCGGCGCCGTTCGTCTCCTGCTGGAGGGGTAGGGCATCAGGTCCGGCCCAGCGCTTCGTCGATGCGGGCGCGGTCGGCGTCGAGCCGCGCCACGACCCGCGCCGCCTCAGCCTCACGTCTCGCCGGGTCCCACGAGAACGCCTCCGCCATGCGAGCGACGATCGACGGGAGCGCCGCCAGCGCCTTGGCGGCATCGTGCCCGAGCGGCAACCGGCGGAAGACGACGTCGTCGGCGTGCCGAGCCATCTCGTCGCGGGCGACGGAGGCCAGGTCGGGCTCCGCGACATCTCCGCCGGGGAGCGGCGCCTCGACCAGCGCCGCGGGGGACGAGCCGCCCCGGCCGATCCTCCGCACGGCCGCATCGACCGTGGCGATCGCCATCGTACGCCAGGTCGTCAGTTTGCCGCCGGCGATCGAGATCAGCCCGTCTTCGTCGACGACGCGATGCTCGCGCGTGCCCGAGAGCGTATCGCCGCGATGCCGGAGCAGCGGCCTCACGCCGGTGAAGCTCGAGAGGACGTTCTCGCGTGTCAGACCCGCGCCGGGGAACAGCCGCCTGGCGTCGGCGAACAGGCTGCGCAGATCCTCGATCTCGGGCATCTCCCGGCCCGGATTACCCGCATCGGCGACGTCCGTCGTTCCGAAGAGGGTGGCGCCTCGCCAGGGGATCGCGAACAGCCGGTGGTGTGGCTCGCTCCCGGGAAGGAGCATCGCCGCCCCCAGCGGCAGCCCCGAAAGGACGAGGTGTGCGCCTCGGCTCGTGCCGAGCAGGGCTGAGGCGCGTCCTGCCAGGGCTCGCACGGCATCGCACCACGGCCCGGTGGCGTTGACGACGCACCGCGCGCTCACCGCCGATTCTCCCTGCGCTTCGTCCCGCAGCGTCGCTCGGTAACCGGTACCCGCGCGGGCGATCGCGGTCACGCGTGACCCCAGCCGGAAGCCAGCCCCATGGCGCGACGCGTCCATGGCGATTGCGACGGTCAGGCGCGCGTCGTCGGTTTGCCGATCGAAGAATGCGACCCCGCCGAGCCAGCCGGGGCTGAGCTGTGGCGCCAGAGCGACGATCTCGGCGGGTCCCACCGACCGGCCCCGAGGGAGCGCGCCGGAACTCGAGAGCATGTCGTACACACCGACCCCAACCCGGGCCGCGAGGCGACCCGGAAACACGCCCGCCCGGACCGGCATGACGAAGCGCAGGGGCACGGCGAGAGCGGGGGCCAGCCGTGCCGTCACCTCGCGCTCGCGAAGCGCTTCCCGCACGAGCCCCAAATGCCCATGCTCGAGATATCGGAGCCCGCCGTGGAGCAGCTTCGTCGAGCGTCCGCTGCTTCCCCAGGCGAGATCGCGCTGCTCGGCGACGACGACGGACAGACCCCGGGCCGCCGCGTCGCGAGCGACCGCGCAACCTGTGATTCCGCCGCCGACGACGAGGAGGTCGACCTCGTCGCTCACGGTCGCATCTCGCGGGCCCACGGCGCGATGCTCTCATGCGCGCCGGCAAAAAAAGTAGGGGAAAGCGGTCCGGAGTCCTCGACGCGAGCCGCATCCGATGCCATTCTTTGCCCCGATCTGCGGAAGTGACGCCATGGTGCACCTCTCCGAAATCCTCGGCCTCCCGGTGCTCGATGCGGAGGGCGCGCGCTTGGGACGCGTGGACGACCTCCGCGTCGATTCGCACCGCGCGTTCGTCGACCGGCTCGTCCTGCGTGGCAATGGCGGGACCAGCTCGGTTCCGTGGAACGAGGTCGCGACGTTCTCTCCGGAGAACCGGCGGGTCGCCCTCGCGGGCGGGGCGGCTCCGGCGGCCTGGAACGGCGGCGAGTCCGAGACGATCTGCCTGAAGCGCGACGTCCTCGATCGCCAGATCATCGACACGCAGGGACGCAAGGTGGTCCGCGTCAACGACATCGCGCTCGAATCCGCGGGCGACCGCCTCGTCTTGAAGCGCGTCGAGGTCGGCCTCGCCGGCGCCGTGCGGCGCCTTCTTGCGGGGGTCATCGCGCCGCGTCTGCTGCGCCGCCTCGCCGAAGGGCTCTCGCAGCAGGGGATCCCGTGGGACTACGTCGGCATGGTCGAGCCGGGGAGCGCGCGGATCCGGCTCAAGGTCCACCAGCAGCTCGCGAAGATGCACCCCGCGGATCTCGCGGACATCCTCGAGGATCTCGGACGGGTGGAGCGCAAGGAGATCGTCTCGGCCCTCGACCCCGAGACGGCGGCCCAGGCGCTGTCGGAAGCGGAGCCGTCGGTCCAGGCGGCGGTCGTCGAGGCGATGCACGCGGACAAGGCGGCCGATCTTCTCGAAGAGCTGGCGCCCGACGAGGCGGCGGACATTCTCGGCGACCTTCCGGAAGAGCGGCTGCAAGCCGTCCTCGACGCAATGGAGCACGAGGACGCCGAGGAGGTGCGCGAGCTCCTGACGTTCCGCGAGGACTCGGCGGGCGGCCTGATGACGACGGACTTCTTCCGCGCTCGTGCGAGCTGGACCGTCGGCGAGACCCTGGCCGCCCTCCAGAAAGTGAACGAAGACTTGATTCCGGAGCTGGACGAGATCCCGCTCGAGGATGACGACGGCAAGCTGTTCGGGATCGTCCCACTCGTGCGCCTCGTGCGAGCGTCCGGCGGGCTCCCCGTGACCGACTTCATGCGCCGCGACACCCGCGCGGTCACGACCAGCGCTCCGTTCAAAGAGGTCGTCGAGCGGTTCGAGAAGTACCACCTGCGCGCGCTCGCGGTCGTCGACGATTTCGGCGACCTCAAAGGGATCATCAACATCGAGGACGTCCTCAGCCGGCTCGTCAAAGGGGACTGAGCCGTGCTCCGACGCACGTGGGCGAGCCTCGGCGCACGCCTCGCCCTGATCGCCGCGATCTTCGGCCCGGGCATGATCACGTCGAACGTCGACAACGACGCCGGCGGGATCTACACGTATTCCGTCTGCGGCGCCCGCTACGGCTACCAGCTTCTGTGGATCCTCGTGCCCGTGACGATCGCCCTCGTCGTCGTGCAGGAAATGTGCGCGCGGATGGGGACGGTCACGGGGAAAGGCCTCGCCGATCTGATCCGCGAGGAGTTCGGGTTGCGCATCACCTTCCTCTTGATGATGCTCCTCCTCGTCACGAACCTCGGAAACGCCGCCGCCGATTTCGCGGGGCTCGCGAGCGCGTTCGAGGTGCTGGGGCTCTCGCGCTGGGTTTCCGTCCCGCTCGGCGCCGTCGCAATATGGTGGCTCATCGTCTTCGGCACCTACAAGAGCGCCGAGCGGATCTTCCTGATCATTTGCCTCGTCTACTTCGCCTATCCGATCTCCGCGATCCTGGCGAAGCCGGATTGGTCCGACGCGCTCAGGGGCACGGTGACGCCCCATCTCCCGGTCGATCTCGCCGGCGTCGCGATGGTGGTCGGGATCATCGGCACGACGATCGCGCCCTGGATGCAGTTCTACCTTCAGTCCTCCGTCGTTGAGGCGGAAGCGCGTATCTCGGACTACCGGCGCGTTCGCCTCGACGTCGTCCTCGGCTCGATCGTCGCCGTGTTCGTCGCTTTCTCCATCGTCGTCGCGTGCGCGGCGACGCTCAACAAAGCGGGGGTCATCCAGCTCGCCTCCGGCGCCGATGCAGCGCGGGCCCTCGAGCCCCTGGCCGGCCGCGCCGCGAAGTACCTGTTCGCCCTCGGGCTGGCCGTGGCGTCCCTCTTCGCCGCGAGCATCCTCCCTCTGTCGACCGCGTATTCCGTCTGCGAAGGATTGGGGCTCGAGGCCGGAGTCAACCGGCGCTTCAAGGAGGCCCCCGAATTCTACTGGCTCTACACGGCGATCATCGTCGTGTCGGCCGGCATGATCCTGATGCCGGGCGTGCCGTTGCTCCGGATCCTCCTGGCGTCGCAGGTGTTGAACGGGCTGCTGCTCCCGGTCGTTCTCGTCTTCATGGCACTCCTCATTCGGCGCCGCGAGCTGATGGGGGAGTACGTCAACAGCCGAACGTACGACGCCGTGACGTGGGGGACGACCGTGGTGCTGGTCGGCCTCGCGCTCGCGATGGTGGTGACGAGCGTCCTGCCCGGGGCGAGCGTCGGATTCTGATGTGATCCCTCAGCTCTTGAAGAACATCCAGACCGCGAGCCCGACGAGCACGACCGCAAACAGTTTCTGAAAGACCGGCCCGGAGACGTTCTGCAGCAAACGTGGCCCGATCTGCGCCCCGATGATCCCGCCGGCGCCGATCAGCAATCCCGCCTTCCAGTCGACCTCCGCGAGCTTCGCGTGCCCGAAAAGCGACGACAGTCCGACGAGCATGATCGCGGCGAACGACGTGCCGACCGCTCGCTGCGGGGTGAACCCCAAGGCGATCATCAGAGGCACGACGGCGAAGCCGCCTCCGAGCCCGGTGAAGCTCGCGATGATGCCCACGAGGATCCCCAGGAGCGGAAACCACCAGACCTTCATCGCTCACCTCCGAGCCCGGCCCGGATCTCCGGCGCCACCAGCACGCGTGAGGCGGCGCGGAATCCCAGGAGCAGCGGCTCGCCCCGATCGGGCAGGACCTCGACGGAATCCATCAGCTCGTCGCGCGCGCGGACGACAACACGGCGACCGGGCATCAATCCGTGAGATTCGACGAGGCGCAGGAAATCCGCCCGTTGATCCGTGACGCGAGCGACGACGCGCGCGGCGCCCAGCGGGCAGACGATCAAGCTCTCGTACCCCTGAGCCGCGACGAACTCGCCGCGCGCGGTCGGGATCGGATCGCCGTGCGGGTCCGAGGCGGGGCGGCCCAGCATCTCGTCGATGCGCTCGATGAGACGCTCCGAGACCGCGTGCTCGAGGACTTCCGCCTCGGCGTGGACCTCGCTCCAGTTCATCCCCATGACCTCGACGAGGAACAGCTCGACGAGGCGGTGCCGTCGGATCACGCGAGTCGCCAAAGCCTTTCCCGCATCGGTCAGGCGCACGCCGCCGTACGGCTCGTGGTCGACGAGGCCGGAATCGGCGAGCGTCTTGATCATCGCGGTCGCGGTGCCTGGGGTCACTCCGAGCGCCTGGGCGATGTGGCCGGTCGGGACGCGTGTCTTCGGGGAGGCCTGCTGCTCCAGGTAGATCCGCTTGAGGTAATCCTCGACGGTGCTGGTCGCCATCGTTACAGCCATTCCTTGCGGCGGAACAGCCAGAGCATGGTGACGATTCCGAGGATCGACACCCCCCAGAAGCCGAGGTAGCCGTACCGCCAGCCCAGCTCGGGCATGTTCAACGGCTGGCCGCGATCGAAGTTCATCCCGTAGACGCCTGCGAGAAAGCTCAGCGGCATGAAGACCGTCGAGATGATCGTCAGCACCTTCATCACGTCGTTGAGCCTATGGCTCAAGCTGGTCAGGTAGATGTCCAAGAGCCCCGAGGCCATCTCGCGGAAATTCTCGGACACCTCGAGCGCCTGGACCGCGTGATCGTAGCAGTCGCGGAAGTAAATCCGGACCTCCTGCGGCATCAGGTCGTGCTCTTCGCGGGCGAACCGGCCCATCACTTCGCGCTGCGGCCAGAGAACCTGGCGCAGGACCAAGAGCTCTCGCCGCACGCCCTGGAGGGCCTCGACGTCGTTCCTGTCCGGGGACTCTAGGATTCCCGCCTCGATCTCGTCCAGGTGGTCGCCCAGGGATTCGAGCGCGGGAAATGCCGCATCGACGACAAGGTCGAGGATGGCGTAGAAGAGGTAGCAAGCTCCCTTCTGGCGGAGCCGCGCGCGCCCCTTGACGATGCGGTCGCGAATCGGTGCGAGCACGTCGTCTCCTCGGGGCTGGAACGTGACGACGAAGTCCGTCCCCACGAAAATCGACAGCTGCACCCGATCCAGTCCCTCCCGGCGGTAGAGGAGGTGCTGGAGGATGCAGAAGAGGGTCTCGTCGAACTCCTCGGCCTTGGGGCGCTGGCCCAACGTCAAGACGTCTTCCAGGGCGAGAGGGTGGAGCCCGAACGTCTTTCCCAGATGCTCGACGAGCGCGACGTCCGCCAGACCGATGACGTGGACCCAGTGGATGCGCCCGTCCCCGCGGAGACCGTCGAGCGCCGCCGCTTCGTCGACTTCGCGGACGTCCAGATCGGCGGCGTCGTAGCTGACGAGCTGGACACGCGCCGGCCCCGTCTCGCCGTCGGCCGGCCGCAGCGTCCCGGGAGGGGTCCCCGGATCCTGATAGTCCTTGAGCAGCCCCGAGCTGGGAGCCCATTCGCCGTTCTCGGTCATCGAGCTCTCCTCCCGACGTTCGCCAGCCGTGCGCCCACTGTACCTTGGACTCCCCGCCTGACCGGCTGTATCTTCTCGCGTCGCGAGGTGGCCGTGAGCTTTCGTGCCGTGGGGATCGGAGCAGTGTTCGCCGCCGCGGCGTTCGCCGCGCGGCCTGCCTTGGCCGCCGATCCCGCTCCCTCGCTGGCCCCCGCGGCCACGCCCGCTCCGGCCGCCCCCGAAGCTCCCGCCCCCCACATCAAATTCGATCAGACCGACATCAACTTGGGGGACGTCGTCCACGGCCAGGACGCGGTGGCCACCTTCACCTACCGCAACACGGGGAACGCTCCGCTGCACATCCTTTCGGCGAAGCCCGGCTGAGGGTGCACGGTGGCCTCGTTCGACGAGGTCGTCCCGCCCGGGAAGGCGGGGAGCATCAGGGCGAGCGTTCACACCGCCAACTACAAGGGGGCGATCGGTAAGTCGATCACCGTCACCCACGACGACAAATCGCAGGGGCCGATTCCGCTGAGCGTGGTCGCCAAGATCGTCGGGAGCGTCGACGTGCTGCCGTACCCCGCGATGCAGCTCGCCCGGCACCGTCGAGGGTTCGAGGAGCCGGCGCTCCTGCTCGTCCGCCAAGACCCGACGGAAAAGGGAACGCTGGCCGTCGACAAGGTGACGACCACCGCCAAGTGGCTCAAGGCGACGACGCGCAAGGTCGAGAAGGTGGAGCCGGCGCTCGTCGGCCTCCCCGAGTCTCACCCGGGCGATGTGATCATCTCGATCCAGGCGTCGGGCGCGCCGGTGGGGACCCACATCGAATCGGTCATCTTCAAGACCGGCCTGATGCGCGAGCCGGAGGTCACCATCCCCGTCACGGTCACGGTCGATCCCGCCGTGACGCTTCAGCCGGGCGATCTGATCCTGAATCCGGCGGCGGACGGGGCGGATGGAGCGACGGGGCAGGTCCTCGTCGCCGTCCGGGACGATCTCGATCCGAAAGAAGTCAAGCTCGCAACGGAGGGAGCTGGGTTCTCGGTGCGCGCCGATCCGCCGGGGGAGAGGGCGTTCCGCCTCATCGTGGACTGGAGCGGCAAGGGATCGCACGCGGCGACGCAGACGGTGGTCCACGTCAAGGTGGGCACCGAGACCGTCGACCTTCCCGTGCGGGTAAACCTCGCCCGCGTCGCGAATCCGTCCTAAGCGGAAAGTCCGCGGCTCACGCCTCGAGCTTCCTCATCAGCTGACGGACCGCCTGGATCGGTACCGCGACCTCGACCCGCTCCTGCGGTGAGGCGATGCGAATCCACAGCTCGGGGCCCGATTTCTCGATGCGAACCGTTCCAGTCGGGCTCTTGACGTCGACGAGGACGGCGTCGGGAAGAGTCGTCAGGCGGCCGGAGACCGCGCGCAGAGCCGGCGAGATGTCCGTGAGCCGCGCGTGCAGCGTGGCGTCCTCGGGGATCGGACAGAGCGCGATCGCCGCGTTGACGAGCAGACCGGGAAGGGTGACCGAGAAGTCGTCGCCGCCGGGACGCGTCTCGTGAACGGCGATGCGGACGCTTCCCGCCTCGTGCCAGGCGTAAGCGGCCGCTCCCGCCGTTCCGAAGACGAGGACGGCCAAGCCCACGATGATGGCGAGCGAGAGCCGCTCCGCGGGCTTCATGGCCGGTCCTCGCGCGCGGGCGCCGCCCCGTCGTCGATCCAGATCTTGACGTGGCTGTCCTCGTCGTCGACCGTCAGGAGGTCGCCCATCGGAGCCTTCGCGAGAGCGCCGCTGACGGCGTCGAGGTCGATGGCGTTGCCGCCGGACAGGATCGCATCGACCAGCGGCAGCGGCGCCTTGATCCGAACGCGGCTCCGGTCGCCCCGGTCGTCCACGCTCACGTTCAAGATCCCACCACTCTTCGAGATCTTCACGTCGGAATCCCGGTCGTGCACCGTCACGTATTCGCCGTCCTTGGAGGCCTTGACGGCGTTCCAGTAGCGCCGCACGTCGTCGACGTCGACGTGCCCGCCGTCGATCTGGATCGAGCCGTCGCCATGCTTGTTCTTCAACACCGGCAGCAGGCTCGAGACGAGCCCGAGCGGAACCTGGATGTCCACCCGGCCCTTGTCGCCGGCGTCGTCGACCCGGATGTGGATCCAGCGATCGTCCGACGCGAAGACGCGTCCGGCGCCGGTCGCCATTCCCGCGACCACGACAGCTCCGAGAATCTTGTTCATCGCGTCCCTCCGCATGTGAGAACGCGCGGGAGGGGACCACGGTTACCCGGTTTCCGGTCGGCCGGGCGGCTTTCGGCTCCGAACGGCCGATTCCGCGGGGTCAGCGGCGGCCGATCGGCCGGCTGGAGGTCACGCCTCGGGAGGGCAGCCCTTGATCGCGAACTCGTCGAGGGCGACGGGAACCTCGACGACCGTCCTCGCGGCCGAGGGGTCGCACGTCCCACCGTCACACTCGAACGTATAAGCATTCCAACCTTCGCGCGGCGCGTAGGAGGCGAGGGTCATGAAGTTCATGCACTGCCCGCAGCGGACCGAAATATCGCGAATATTGATCACCCGGGCAGGGTAGACCGGTCGGGAATCCGTCTCAAGGAGTGCTTGACCGGCCGGAGGGAGCGGGCGCACTCTCAACAGGACATCGGCCCCCCGGGATGCGACCCGAAGGAGGAGGACGTCATGCCCGAACTCACCAACGAAACTCCCGAGGAAGTTCTCGAAGCCGAGATCGAAGAGCTCGAGAAGCGCACGCTCAACTCCGGGTGGCTGTGGCTGGCCGCGGGGGCCGGCCTGATCGTCTTGTTCAGCCTGGCGTTCTTCATCACGAATTGGGACCGCCGTCAGGCCAACGCCAAGCCCGTCGCCATCGTCCCGGAGGCGATGGCGCTGACGGAACCCCTGGGTCGAGTCGACCGCGATTTCACCTTCCGCTGGAATCCGGTGGATGGGGCCGCCTCCTACCGCCTGCTCGTGACGGCGAATGGGCGGGACGAGGTCGAGCTGATGCGGCCCGTGCGCGAGACCTTTCTCAAACCGTCCGAGACCGAAGTCGCCAATTTCAACCCGGGGGCCTACGCCTGGACGGTCGAAGCGCTCTCCGCACGGGGACAGCTGATCGGCTACGGGCAGGCTTCGTTCGAGGTCGCCGCCGGAAACTGAGACCGTCTCAGAGCTTCGTCCCGGCCGCAGCCTTCGGGCGCGCGGCGTACTTGCGATAGAGCCGCTCGTGCTTGTTCTCCTCGAGCGCGACCGGGCGGCCGTCGATCCACTCCGCGAGCACCTTGGTCTCGATCTCGAGAGGATCACCGTCCGTCACGATCAGCGACGCCGATTTCCCCTTATCGATCGAGCCCAGATCGCGGTCGACGCCGAGAATCCGCGCGGCACCGAGCGTGATCGCCTCGAGCGCGTCGTCCTTCGAGAGGCCGAAGGCCGCCGCCATCCCCGCGTGGTAGGGGAGATTGCGCGTGTTCATCGCGCCGAAGCCTCCGCCTCCGCTCGAGATGCAAAACGGCACTCCGGCCTTCTTGAGCGCCGCCGCCGTCGCATAGGCTGCGTCGTACGGATCGTCCTCTCGTGAGGGAACCGAAAGGACGCCGTCGACGATGACGGAGACCTTCTTCTCGCGAAGCAGGTCGGCCGCGCGGGCGACGTCCCCGGCGCCGAGCACGATCAGGCGCACTCCAGCGGATTGCGCGAACGCCACCGCGGCGCGGATCTGCTTGATCTCGTCCGCTTGAACGATCACCGGGACGCGACCGTCGAGGACCGGAAGCATCGCCTCGAGCGAAGGGTCCTTCGCGAACGGGCGGCCGGGGGTCCCTCCGACCGCCTTCGCCTTGGCATAGGCAGCCGCGTCGTCGAACAGGCCCTTGATCTTCTTGAGAGACTCGTCGCGCTCCTTTTTCTGATCCTCTTCGGACGGCGCGGGGCCGCGGAAGCCGCCGCCTCGCCGAATCCGGTACGACGGCCACCTCAGGTGCATCGCCACCGGACGCGCCGCCGCCAGATCCTCCCAGGTCCAGCCCGACAGGCGGATCAGCGAGGACGTGCCGGCGACCAGACCGCCTTCCGGAACCGACAGCACATGCGTCACGCCGTTCGCCCGCGTCACAGGAATCAGCTCGGAATCGGGATTGACGGCGATCGCGGTGTCGACCTCGGGATTCAAGGCGCCCGTCTCCGCGATGTCCACGCTCCCGGCGACCGAGCCGATCTCCGTCAGGCCGAGCACGGTGTTGGCGTCGATCAGCCCCGGCCACACGTGCTTTCCGGTCGCGTCGACAACCGTGGCACCGTCGAGCGGCGGCAAGCCCTTCCCGACGTCCACGACCCGCCCGCCGCGGAACGAGACCGTACCGTCCTCGATCGCCGGACCCGAAACCGGGTGAACGGTCGCGTGAACGATCGACACGACGGGGGAGGTCGCCGCCAATTTGTCGGCATAGCGTACGGGAACGGCAGCGGGAATCGGCTTCGCATCCTTGGCCTCGTCCACGGGCTTCGATTCCGTCTTGGCGCCCCCCCGGATCTTCGCGATCGCCTCTGCGCGAGCCTTGTCCTTGTCCGCGCGCTCGGCGAGATCCTTCGACCGGTCGAACTCCTTGATCCCGTCGACCCAGGTCTGCTCGGCGACGGAGTACACCGAGAGAGGGGATCCGGACCAGACGACGAAGTCGGCGTCCTTGCCGGCCTCGAGGGAGCCGGTGCGCCCGTCGATGCGAAGCTGCTTGGCGGGATTCAACGTGACGAAGTCGAGCGCGTCGATCTCCGGAACGTTGCCGTACTTGACCGCCTTCGCCGCTTCGGTGTTCAAGCGCCGCGCCAGCTCGTCGGAATCGGAGTTGTACGAGACGACGATTCCGCGATCGCGCATCAAGGCGCCGTTGTAGGGGATCGCGTCGTACGCCTCCATCTTGTAGGCCCACCAATCGGAGAACGTCGAGCCTCCGGCGCCGTGGGCCGCGATCTCGTCCGCGACCTTGTACCCCTCCAGGACGTGCTGAAACGTCCCGATCTTCACGCCGAACGCTTCGGCCGTGCGGATCAAGGCGAGGATCTCGTCTTGCCGGTAGCAGTGGCTGTGGATGATCCGCTTCCCCTCGAGAATCTGGCCGATCGCCTCGAGCTGCAGATCGCGCCGGGGGGGCTCGCGGCGATCCTTCTGCGCCGCGGAGAGCTTGTTGTACGCCTCCCAATCGTCGAGGTAGTGGCGAGCCGCCGTGAACCGCTGGTGGATCGACTCCATCACTCCCATGCGCGTCGCGGGATACCTCTGCGGCCGGGACGAATCCCTGAAGTTCGACTGCTTCGGGTTCTCGCCGAGGGCGAATTTGATCCCGGGCATGGCGCCGGAGAGGAGCATCGTCTCGCGCGTGCCCCGGTAGTGAAGCTTGACGACGGCGTCCTGGCCGCCGATCGAGTTCGCGGAGCCGTGAAGCAGGTGCGCGGTCGTCAGCCCGCCGGCCAGCTCCCGGTAGAGGGCGATGTCCTGCGGGTCGATCACGTCCGCGATGCGAACCTCCGCGGTGACGTTGTTCGAGCCCTCGTTGACCCCGCCGCGGATCGCCGTGTGGCTGTGGCAGTCGATGAGTCCGGGCGTGACGTGCTTACCGGTCCCGTCGATCACCGTGGCTCCCGAAGGCGTCTCGAGCCTCGCGCCGACCTCGACGATCTTTCCGTCGCGGGCGATCAGATCGCCGCGCTCGATCTTGCCTTGCGGCCCTTGGGTCCAGATCGTCGCGTTCTTGACGATCACGGCGTCGGCCACCGCCGGCCTCGCGAAGACGGCCGTCGCGGTCAGCGCCGCCGCGAGGAGCGTGGTCCGGCTCATGGCGCACCTCCCTCGGGGCCGTGCGTTCTCGTCCCCTTGACGGGCGCGGTGCGCGGGCCCATCTCGATCGTCCCCTCGAACGAATCGCCCGTGACGATGACGGTGACCTCGTTCGCCCCTCGTCCCTCGGTCGCGGGAAAGGTGACGGTCAACGCGTTCCCGGCCAGCTCGACCTTGTCGAACGTCACCGTTCCGGAGCGCGTCTCCGCCGTCCCCGTGTAGCTCCCTTTCGCTCCCGCGATCGTCCAGGTCCGCTGCAACGGCTGACCTCCGAACTCGATGACGACGGACCAGGTGCCGCGCGGGTCGACCACGGCGTTCGGATCTCCCTTGGGCTTCGACTTCTCCTCGATCGGGTAATCGGTTCCGTCGACGAAGACGCGCCGGATCTTGGTGTCCTTGCCGAAGAGGGGACCGTCCGCGAGGAGGACGTTCGCGATCTTCCCGGCCTCGAGCGTTCCCATCGTGCGCGAGACTCCGAGGAGCTGCGCCGGCCCGGTCGTGAGCGCTGCCAGTGCGGCATCTTCGGGCAGACCGGCCTCGATGATCTTCCGCACGTTTCCCGGGAAATCGGCGCTGTTCTTCAGCCCATGGGCCGAGAGAAGCACCGTCGCGCCCGCGTCTTTGAGGAGCTTCGGACCGGCCGAGACCTCGAGATAGCGCTTCATCTCCTTGAGCGAGACGTCGAGCGCGTCATCGGCATCGTCGACCTTCGGCTTGTCGGGCACGCGCGCGGGGAAGACGATCGTGCGGCCGGTCTTCGCGATCGGACCCGCGATCTCGCCCTCCGTTCCCGATGCGACGACGACGAGCTCGAGCGAGAACTCGCGCGCGATGCGGTCGGCGAGCAACACGTCGTCCGCGGCGGAAGCGTCGAGAAAGACCGGCTCCTTGCCGGCGAGAACCGGCTGCAGCGCTTCCATCGCGGGGAGGCGCTCGGGGCGAGGCATACCGACCGGGTTCTTCGAGTACCGGTCGTTCCAGGACGCATACCGCTGGGCGTCGAGAAGGGTTTGCCGCATGGCCGCCGCCGCGCCCATGATGCTGGTCGGATATCCTTCGCCGAATCCACCCGTCGTCTCGAACGCCACATGGGCGCCGACGCCGTCGCGAACGATGAGGTCCGTTACGGGAGCGTCGTCTTCCAGGAGGATCAACGCACCCGTGCCGCGGAAGATTCCTTTGGTGGGCGCCGCGAGCATGGCGGTGAACCCGAGCTTCCGCCAGGAGTCCGCATCGCGCTTGCGTTCGCCGTCGAACGGCTGGAGCGTATCGGAGACTCGCCGCTCCGGCCGGACGAGCGGGAGAGGATGGACGGGTCCGGACTCGGGCTCTCGACGGACGCGGACCCGTTCACCGCCCGGCCCGGCTCCCGTCGCGGCAGCCGCGGCGGGAGCCTCTTGCGCGGGCGACCAGCCGCCCGCGTCGATCAAGCCCGGGTAGACGTACATCCCCTTGCCCTCGATGGTCACGGCGTCCGCCGGCACCTTCTCGTTCTTGCCGACGGCCTCGATCAAGCCGTCCCGGATGACGATGGTCCCGCTCTCGATCTTCTTCCCAGGAGAAGCAACGATCGTGGCGTTCGTCACCGCGTAGATGCGCGGCCTCGCCGCGAGAAGGGGCGTCGCCGCAGCCAGAAGCGCGAGCGAGAGCGCGGCCATCCGGCCGCGCGCCCACGTTGAGTCGATGCCGAGCATGATTCCCCCCCGCGCGAAGGCGCGAGTCTATCGGCCTCCCGGCCGGTGTCAACCGGGGGATGCGGCCGGGGCAGCTGTTAGACTTCGCTGCGATGCGGAGAGCGCCGATGTCTCCCGACGAGATCGCGCGACGCCGGGACGAGATCCTCCTGCATCGCGGACCCTGGCTGGCCGACAACCTCCGGCTCGCCAAGAACGTCTTCACGATCGGCGAAGGAATGCCGGGCAGCGCGGCGCGGGTCCGACGCGCGGTGCAGACGATTCAGGATCTCGCGGGCTCTCGCATCAAGGGGCGGCGCGTGCTCGATCTCGCCTGCGGGGAAGGCGGGCTCGCGCTCGAGTTGGCGCAGCAAGGGGCGGAGGTCGTGGCGATCGAGCGGCGCGCCGCGCTCGCGGAGAAGGCGGAGTTCGCACGGGAGGCGTTGGGATTGCGCGCCGTGACAATCGTCCACGGAGACTCGCGGCGCCTCTCGGCGGAGGAGTACGGCTACTTCGACATCGTCTTGGCCCTCTCGATCCTCGACCGGCTCGACGCCTCCGCCGCCGTCGACCTCGCCATGCGGGCGGGAGCGGTGTGCAAGGGGTTCGCCTTGGTCGAGGCGCGACTCGCGGAGCGGGCGCGCGCCTCGCACACGAGCGACGGGGTCGTTTACCGTGGCGCTCGGCGGAGCTCCACGGCCGGTGGGCCCGACTTTCTGTTCACGCGCCCATCGATCTTGGCGCTGCTCTCCCGCGCGGGGTTCACGTCGATCGTCGAGACGCTGGCGCCCGAAGCCGCCCCGGACGCGCCGACCTTCGGTGCGTTCAGGGGCCGGCGCGTCGCCCTTGGGACCGCTCCGCAGGCCAACGCCACGCTCATCCCGTCGTGGGACGAGTCACCTCCGGCGAAGCGCAAAGGGGGCGTAGGCCGGCTGATGGGCCGCTCTCGGTAATGCCGGGGTCCAAGATCGCGCGCCGGATCGACGTCACCGGCTGGTCGACGGTTGGCCTCGGCGCGCTCTGCGTCGGGCTGTCGGTGCTTCAGGTCGCCATCCCGATCGTCCTCCTCCGCCTCGCCGACACGCTCGACGAGGCCGGGGACTCGGGAAAAGCGCTCCGAGACGCCTGGTCGGCCGACGCGGGCTCGAGCGCGGCCGTCAACGCCCTCTTCGGCTTGGCGTTGATCGTCATCGGCTTCGCGGTATCGCGCCGCGCTCGTTGGGCGCATCCGGCGCTCGAGATCACCTGCTGGGCGTCGGTCGCCGTCCTCGCCCTCCTCGCGAGACCGTCGCTCGCCCCGTTCTTCGTTTTGGCGGGACGGGATTCGGCGCCGGGGATGGGGATGCTCGTCGCCGCCGCGGGGCTTCTCGTCCTGCAGATCGCCGCGGTGCTGTGGTTCCTTAGATTCTGGCGGAAGCCGGAGGTGCGGGCGGCCTTCCGGGACCACTAGGAGGATCCCGGAGCAAGGCGGGCCTTGAGCCGGTCGCGAAGCGCCGCCGCGAGCCCCGGCGGGCCCGCTACCGCGCCCCCCGGCACCTGCGTGTCCTGCCGGTTGAATCGCACGGGATTCGCGTCGAGACGGAGATAGGCCCGTCCCCCGGAGAGCACGAGGCCGACGCCGCCGCAGATATCCCACTCGTGCTTCGGACGCAGCGAGAACGTCAGGTCATCGGCCCCCGCAGCGACGCGGAGCAGCTTGTAGGCGACGCTCCCGAGCTCCCGTGTCGAGCCCACGAGATCCCAAAAGCTCGCCAACTCACCCGCCTCGGTCTCCGTGCGGCTGACGATCGCGGTCGCCTCGGCGAGCGAGGCCGCGGGCGGGCGCACGACGAGCCCCTCGAACGAGGGCTCGAACCCTTCGACCCAGGCGCCGCGCTCGCCCGTCATCGGGTTGACGACCGCGGCGGCCACGACGCGGCCTGCTTCCGCGAGGCCGATCGAGATCGCAAGCTCGGGGATAGCCCGCACGAGCTGGTCCGTCCCGTCGATCGGATCGACGATCCAGACCCACCGGGCGTGCAGCCGAGCGCGGTCGTCGAGACTCTCTTCAGAGAGCCAGGCGGCCTCCGGAAGAAGCGCGCCGAGCTCGCGCCGCAAGTACTCGTTGACCGCGCGATCGACCGCCGTGACCGGAGAATGATCGCTCTTTTCCTCGACGTCCAGGGAAGAAGAACCGGCGCGGAGCGCCTCGTCCGCCGCGCCCCGTGCGGCGGATTCGAGATCGACGAGACGAAAGGGAAGGCTCACGCCGACGTGCGTCGAATCACGAGAATCGACTGGTCGTCCTGAGGCCTTTCCCCGTCGACGAATCTCCGCGCCGACGCGACGATGCCTCGCGCCGCCGCCTCCGCCGCGAGCGCCGCCGTCGTCCGCACGGCATCGGTCAAGCGCGCCAAGCCGAACTCCTCCCCCGCCGCGTTTTGCGCTTCCGTGATCCCGTCGGAGTACAGGACGATCACGTCGCCCGGTGCCAGCGAGACGGCCCCCTGCGCGTACGCGATTCCCGGAAGCATGCCGAGGGGGAGCGACGACGCCAACAGGGGCTCCACGCGGCCGTCCCGGACGAGGAGCGCCGGATTGTGCCCTGCGTTCAAGTAGCGGACGTCGGAAGATCCGGCGGCGACTTCCGCATAGAAGAGCGTCGCGTAGCGGTTGTCGAGCCCCGAGCGCTCGAGCACGCCGTTCAGGGCGCCGCCGAGCGTCTGCAGATCGGCCGCGGTCGGGGCCAGAGCGCGCAGGGTCGCCTGGAGCTTGGCGCAGAGCAGCGCGGCCCCCATACCCTTCCCCGCGACGTCCCCCAGCGCGACCCCCGTGCGGCCTCCGGCACCCTCGAGGTAGTCGATGAGGTCGCCTCCGACGTCGTTGGCGGGGGTCGTCGCGCTCCAGATCTCCCAGCCTTCGATCGCCGGGTGAGACTTCGGGAGGAGCGAGAGCTGCACCTGGCGCGCGACCTCGATCTCGTCCCGCGCCAGGAGCTTGTCCTTCAGCTCGAGCATCAGCACGAGCAAGACGGGGAGAAACGCCAGCCGCGACGTATCGAGATCCAGATGGAAATCGGGACGCTCGATGGTCACGCGGGAGACGAAGAGCACCCCGGCAAGAACGAGGAGGAGCCGCCGGCTGGGCGACAGCCTGCGGAGCAGATTCCGCGTGAGCCAGCCGGCGATCCAGAAGAACCGCTTGAGAGGCCCCATCGACGCAAGCTTCTCGCGCTGCTCGTCGCTCAGATAGAAGCGATAGATGTCCCCCAGGTCGCGGCGGTAGCCTTCGATGAGCTTGCCCTTGCGGACCTCCTCGAAGACCAGCTTACCGATCGGAACGTCTCCCCCGGCCACCCTAGAAGAATCCGAGCTGGAGCTTCGCGGATTCGGACATCATCTCCTTCGTCCACGTCGGCTCCCAGACGATCTCGGCCTTGGCGCTCCGAACTCCCTCGACGGCCGCGACCTTTTGCTCGACCTCGGGGGGGATGGCCTCGGCCGCGGGACAGGAGGGAGAGGTGAGGGTCATGCGGACGGTGACGTCGTGCTCGGGCGTGATGTCGATGCCGTAGATCAGTCCGAGCTCGTAGATGTCCACCGGGATCTCCGGATCGTACACCGTCTTCAAAGCCATGATCACGCGTTCCTCGAGATGGGCGTCCTCGGTCATGCTCACTCCGTCGACACCGGGCGGGCCTCGCGGTCGAGTGCGGCCTTCAGCGTGTGCCAGGCGAGCGTCGCGCATTTGACCCGCACCGGAAACTCGCGCACCCCGGAAAAGACAGCGAGCTTGCCGATGGGTCCCGCGGGAGCGCCGATGGTCGGTGGCGCGGTCAACAGGCGGTGGAACCATTCGAACAGATTCTTCCCTTCCTCGAGGGTCTTCCCTTTGACGCACTCGGTCATCATCGACGCCGAAGCGGTCGAGATCGCGCAGCCGTGGCCCTGAAACCCGATGTCCTTGATCCGGTCGTCCTCGACCGTGAGAAAGACCGTCAGCGTGTCGCCGCAGAGGGGATTGCGTCCGTCCGCTTCGTGCGTGACCGCCTCCAGCGTGCGGAAGTTCCGGGGCGCCTTGCTGTGGTCGAGGATGACCTCCTGATAGAGGTCCCGCAGCTCGCTCATCCGCGGAACACCGCGACGCACTTCCGGAGGCCGGCGACCAGCGCGTCGCATTCCTCGACGCTGTTGTAGAAAGCGAACGAGGCCCGAACCGTGGCGGGCACCCCGAAACGGTCCATCAAGGGCTGCACGCAGTGGTGCCCGGCGCGGACGGCGATGCCCTCGAGGTCGAGAACCGTCCCGGCATCGTGCGCGTGGACGCCGTCGACCGTCAGCGAGAGCACCGCGACGCGATCCCTCGGAGACCCGATGATCCGGACTTCGGGTAGGGCGGCGAGTCCGGACAATACGCGCTCGAGGAGCACGCTTTCGTGGGAGGCGATCGCGTCGTAGCCGAGCCCGGTGACGTAATCGACCGCCGCACCGAGTCCGATCGTGCCGGCGATGTTGGTGGTGCCGGCCTCGAACTTGAACGGCAGAGGCGCGTACGTCGTCTTGTCGAACGTCACCCGGTGGATCATGTTGCCGCCGCCGTGATACGGCGGCATCGCGTCGAGGATCTCCTCGCGCCCCCACAGGACGCCGATCCCCGTCGGTCCGAACAGCTTGTGACCGGAGAACACGTAGAAGTCGCAGCCGAGCGCGCGGACGTCCACCGCCCGATGCGAGATCGTCTGCGCGCCGTCCAAGAGCACCGGCACGCCGTGGGCCCGGGCCATCGCGACGAGCCGCTCGACGGGATTCACCGTACCGAGGGCGTTCGAGGCGTGGATGAGCGAGAGGATCTTCGTCCGCGGCGTGAACAGCCTTTCGGCCTCGTCGAGCATCAGCTCGCCGTCGTCGTCGACGGGGATCACGCGGAGGTGCGCTCCGGCGGCCTCGCAGGCGAGCTGCCAGGGGACGATCCCCGAGTGGTGCTCCATCGCCGAGATCAGCACCTCGTCGCCGCCCCGCAAATGAGTTCGGCCCCAGCTCGAGGCGACGAGGTTGATGGCCTCCGTCGTGCCGCGTACGAAGACGATCTCGCGCGAGGAGCGCGCATTGAGGAAACGGGCCACGCGATCGCGCACGCGGTCGTACATCTCGGTGGCCTCTTGGCTCAAGAGGTAGACCCCGCGGTGGATGTTCGAATAGTGGTCGGTGTAGAACCGGGACTCGGCGTCGATCACCGCGCGCGGCTTCTGCGTGGAGTTGGCGTTGTCCAGGTAGACCAGCGGACGCCCGCGCGTCGTGCGCCTCAGCATCGGGAAGTCGCGACGGATCCGCTCGACGTCGAGCGCCGCGGCGGGGCTGGCGGCCGGCTCCTGCTTCATGCACGGGCCTCGATGCGGGAGAAGTCGCTCTCGAGGCGGTGATGGAGGGCCTCGGAGAGGACGCTCCGCACCGGAGCTGCGGGTAGGTTGTCGATCAAGTCATCGGCGAAGGCGCGGATGAGGACGCGCTTGGCCGCGGCCTTTGCGAGGCCGCGCGTGCGGAGGTAGAAGAGCGCCTCCTCGTCCAGGCGCCCGATCGTCGCGCCGTGGGTGCACTTGACGTCGTTCGCGTAGATTTCGAGCTGAGGGCGGGTGTAGACGAGCGCACCGTCTCCCAAGATCAGATTCTTGTTCGATTGCTTGGCGTCGGTCTTCTGGGCGCCTTCGCGCACGATGATCCGGCCGTTGAAGATCGCTCGCGCCGTTCCTCCCAGGAGCCCCTTGTACATCTCCCAGCTCGCGCCATGAGGGGTCGCATGGTCCAGCCAGGTGTGGTTGTCGACGTGCTGCGAGCCCGTCGCCGCGTACAGTCCGTACAAGCGGCACTCCGCTCCGGGCCCCTCGAGCCGTGAGCCGATGTCGTTTCGCGCGAGGGCGGCGCCCAACGAGAAGTTGTGCGAGACGATGCGGGCATCCCGAGCCTGGCGCCCGGCGACCGCCGCGATGTGCCACCCAAGGGCGGCCTCGTCCTGGATCTTGACGTGCTCCACATGAGCGCCGGCTTCCGCGACCAGCTCCGTGACGGCGTTGGTCAGATAGGCACCCGAGCCCACCGTGACGAACGTCTCGACGAGCGTCACGCGCGAGCCCGCCTCGGCGATGAGAAGCGTGCGCGGGTGGACGGCGGCGGGCGCGCTCCCGGGGACGGCGACGTGAACGACATGCAACGGGACGTCGAGCTCGGACTTCGCGGCGACCGAGACGAGGACTCCGTCGGCGAACATCGCCGTGTTCAGCGCCACGAACGGGGCTTGCTCGCCGAGGGCGGTGCGCGCGAGCGTCCGGTCGAGGGCGTCAGGAGCTTCCTCCAGGGCGGCGGCGAGACCCTGCACCTTCACGCCGCGCGGCGCCGCGGCGGGCGTCGAGAGCGCCTCGTCGTAACGCCCGTTGACGAGGACGGCCCGACACGGGAGGGCCGAAACGAGAGGAAACGCGTCGAGCTGCGACGCGGCGACGCTCGCGGGGGGCGCCGATGTCGCGGCGAAAGGCGCGACCGCCCTCACGTCGGTCTGCCGCCAATCCTCGTCGGTCGGCTTCGGAATCCCGAGCGCCTCGAAGCGCTCGCGGGATGCGGCCCGAAGCCGGGCGAGCCCGGCGGCCTCGAACGAGGCGGCTCGGCTCATCGAGCGACCTCCTCTTCGATCCACGCGTAACCTTTCCTCTCGAGCTCGACGGCCAGCGAGCGGTCGCCGGAGCGGACGATGCGCCCGTCCGCCAGGACGTGAACGCGGTCCGGGACGATGTAGTCGAGCAGCCGCTGATAGTGCGTGACGACGATGATCGCGCGCCCGGGCGAGCGCATCGCGTTCACTCCCTTGGCGACGATCTTCAGGGCGTCGATGTCCAGCCCCGAGTCGGTCTCGTCGAGAATCGCGAGCTTCGGGTCGAGGACCGCCATCTGGAAGATCTCGTTCCGCTTCTTCTCGCCGCCCGAAAAGCCCTCGTTGACCGAGCGATTGAGGAAGCTCTCGTCCATCTCGAGGAGCTTCATCTTTTGGCGGACGTGATCGAGGAAGTCGATCGCGTCGAGCTCCGGCTCCCCCCGCTGCTTGCGAATGGCGTTCAGGGCGGCCTTGAGGAAGTAGACGTTCCCGACGCCCGGAATCTCGACGGGATACTGGAACGCCATGAAGATCCCCGCGCGCGCTCGATCCTCGGGCTGGAGCTCCGCGAGGTCGTGCCCCTCGAACAGGACGCGCCCCTCGGTGACCGCGTAGGTCTCCCGGCCGGCGAGCACCTGCGCGAGCGTGCTCTTTCCCGAGCCGTTCGGACCCATGATGGCGTGGACCTCTCCGGCGTTCACGGTCAGGTCGACGCCCTTGAGAATTTCCTTGCCGCTGACCGCGGCGCGGAGGTTCTCGATCTTCAGCATGTCTATCCAACACTCCCTTCGAGGCTGACGCCGAGGAGTTTTTGAGCTTCCACGGCGAACTCCATCGGGAGCTCGCGGAAGACCTCCTTGCAAAAGCCGTTGACGATCATGTTGACCGCGTCCTCTTTCGAGAGGCCGCGCTGTTGGAAGTAGAAGATCTGATCCTCCCCGATCTTGGACGTCGACGCTTCGTGCTCGACCGTCGCCGTCGGGTTCGCGACGTCGATGTAGGGGAACGTGTGGGCGCCGCAGGTGTCGCCCAGCAGCATGGAATCGCACTGCGAGTAGTTCCGGGCTCCCTCCGCGCCCTTGAGCACCTTGACCGCGCCGCGGTAGGTGTTCTGTCCGAAGCCCGCGGAGATTCCCTTCGACACGATCGTCGAGCGGGTGTTCTTCCCGATGTGGATCATCTTCGTGCCGGTATCGGCCTGTTGACGGTTGTTCGTCAGGGCGACGGAGTAGAACTCGCCGATCGATTCGTCTCCCTGGAGAATGCAGCCGGGGTATTTCCAGGTGATCGCCGATCCCGTCTCGACCTGCGTCCAGGAGATCTTCGACCGGAACCCGGCGCACTTCCCGCGCTTCGTGACGAAGTTGTAGATTCCGCCTCGGCCTTCCTTGTCGCCCGGGTACCAGTTCTGGACGGTCGAGTACTTGATCGTCGCGTCGTCGAGCGCGATCAGCTCGACCACGGCCGCGTGGAGCTGGTTCTCGTCGCGCATCGGCGCCGTGCATCCCTCGAGGTAGCTGACGTAGGCGCCCCGGTCCGCGATGATGAGCGTCCTCTCGAACTGGCCGGTCTTCGCGGCGTTGATGCGGAAGTAGGTGGACAGCTCCATCGGACAACGCACGCCTTTCGGGACGTAGCAGAACGATCCGTCGGTGAAGACCGCCGAGTTCAGCGCCGCGAAGAAGTTGTCGGTGATCGGAACGACCGAGCCCAGGTAGCGCTGGACCAGATCGGGATGCTCCTGCACCGCCTCGGAGAACGAGCAGAAGATGATCCCCATCGACTTCAGCTTGTCCTTGAACGTCGTGGCCACCGAGACGCTGTCGAAAACGGCGTCGACCGCGACGCCGGCGAGCTGGGCCCGCTCGCTCAGCGGAATGCCCAGCTTCTCGTAGGTGCGGAGCAGCTCCGGATCCACGTCCGCGAGGCTGGTCGGGCCGGCGTGGGCCTTGGGAGCGGAGTAGTAACTGATCGCCTGATAGTCGATCGCCGGGTAGCGGACGTTCGCCCAAGCGGGCTCCTTCATGGTGAGCCAGTGGCGATACGCCTTGAGCCGCCATTCCAGAAGGAAACCCGGCTCGTGCTTCTTGCTCGAGATCAGGCGGATCACGTCTTCGTCAAGACCGGCGGGAACCGAATCCGCTTCGATGTCGCTGACGAACCCGTACTTGTACTCGCGGTTGGCCAGCTGCTCGACGGAATGAGTCTCGGTCTTCACAGCGGCCTCGGGGATTCGGAGGGGGAGAGCCTGACGAGCCGGACATCCGGTTGGTGCTCGTGCGGCGCGGACATCTCCGAGAGTGGGATACGGCCCAGAGCGTCGCGCATCGCGAGGCTGATCCGTTGCCAGTTCGACTGCACGGGGCAGCAGCCCTCCTGCTCGCATCCGCCGGGGTTGAACGAGCACTCCGTGATGCCGATGGGTCCCTCGAGGGCCTGGATGACGTCGGCGAGGCTGATCCGCTCCGCCGCCGCCGCGAGGCGGTAACCCCCCTTGACCCCGCGCTGAGACACGAGGAGCCCACGCTTGGCGAGGGCCTTGAGGATCTTGCTCGCCATCGGCAGCGGAATATGCGACTGCTGGGCGACCCGCTTGGCTGTGTGCACCTCGGCCATGGGGTGGCTGGCCATCCGTGAAAGGAGCAGGATGCCGTAATCGGTTTGACGCGTTATTCGGATCATTTTCAGGACTCCAACTCAAACAGTACTACAAAGGTCCCATTTCGCCAAGGCGAGAGTTCGCGTACATTGCGGCGTCGCCCTCGCAGGAGCCGCCTTTGATCGGTCGGAGAGCCGTCCTCCTCGTGCCCCTCGCCGTGGGGCTCGTCACGGCGTGGGCGGTGATGGGAGCGCAAGAGAGCGTCCAGGTCCGCTGGCTCCGAGTGAACTACGGCGCCCTCATCGACGGCCGGAGGCTCACTCACAGCGGGGAGCCGGTCGGGGCGATGCTCGACCGGCTGGGAGGGCGGCCGTTCCCATCGGGGAGCGAGCGCAGAGAAGACGCTCTGGCCTACCGCCTTCTCGACCCGATCCTCGAGCCCTACGCCTTCGTGCTCTCCGACGCGCTCGATAGTCTCGCGAAACCGATGGATCCGCCGCCGGTGGAGGTCGGCGCCCTGTGGGAGACGGGAGAGGCGCAGCCGGCTTGGGTCGAGCTCGTGCGCGCACGCCGCTTCGTCCTCGAAAGCGACGGCGAAGGGCACCTGCGCGCCTGCCTCCCTGCTTCGTCGCTCATCTCGCGCCCGGAGGATGCGGCACCCACCACGAGCGATCCCGTGGAGGCTGCGAAATCCGCTTGGGAAGAGGCTTGGCCCGTGCTGCGCCATGCGCTCGCGGGCGAGCGCCGCCGGCTCGCGCGCTTGCGGGGAGGAGGATCTCCGGCCCTCGAGGTGGAAGTCCACGCCTACCGGCACCTTCTCGCGAAACGGGCCTTCGATCTCGGCGTGCAGGGCTGGCGCACGCAGATCCAGGACACCGGCCCGCGCGGCGACCGACCGCCACTCGACGTCGCGGCGCTCGACTCGCTCCTCGCGCGCGGACAGCGGATCGAAGGGGCGCGCTTGTCGTCGTCGGGGCGCGTCCGGTGGTTCACCAGCGAAGGGGAGCCGAAGCCGACGATTCTCGGCCGGCCCGTGTCGCTCGCGGATCTCGCCGTCGCCTATCGAGCCGTCGTCCACGGAGGGCGCGGCGAGCCGTACATGAGCCTCGACCGAGCCCCGTCGCCGCAGGCGGCCACGGTCAACTACGGAGGGCGACTGCGGGACACCGCGCTCGGCTGGGTGAGTCTGTTGTCCGACGTCCGATTCAAGACGTTCAGCGTCGGCATCGATCTGCTCGGCGCCGGAGACGTACGGGACTCGGTGCGGCGCTCGCTCCCGGGATTCAGGACGCACCTGGAGCGGTTCGCGTCCGCTCCAGACGCGGGGGCCATTCTCAACCAGCAAACCCGATTCTGGTTCTACCCGGATGACGTCGATCTCACGCTCTCGGCCGAAGGAGATGTCCTCGCGTTCCGCAAAGTCCGGATGACGGCCGCCTCCGAGAGGGTGAAGGATTCGGGCGGAGCGTCAGCGGATCCAACGTGGACCCAGGAGACGGTCGCCTTCCTGAACGGCCATTACGACGGACTGTCGTCCCTGTTTCCTGAGATGGCGGAGCTCGACGAGTCGGTCCGCCTGCTCTCTCTCTTCACGTGGCTCGATGCCGCGCGTTCGCGAGGGCTCGCCGTGCCCGACCTCGACGTGCTCCTCGCGCTCGATCTTCCCATGGAGGCCACGCCGCGCCGCTTCCCGGAGCTTCTGAGCCACGACGTCCTCCCGCCTGCGGGAAAAGCGGGTCCGGTCGACGTCCTCGACCGCACCGACGTCGCTGAGGCGCTCGACCGGCTGGAGCCTCGAGCCGTCGACCCGTTGCCGGCGGGCCGGCGGTTCGCGCGCGACCAGGCTCTCCTCGATCCTCGTATTCCCGAACAGGCCGAACTCCTCAAGGAGATGGCGGCCGTGCCGTCCGGGACCTCGGCCCTCGATCTCGACCGGTTCTCCTATCGCGCGGAGCGCCTGCTCATGCATGCGCGCGTGCTGGCGACGATCTCCGCCGAGCGCCGCGGCGCTCTCGAGGCGCGGCGGTCACGCGAGACGTCGACGCGCGTGTTCAGCGTCGGCATCGGGGGGGTCGATCTCGGGATGACGGCCGCGCTCGCGCGGGCGATGAACCGGACCGCGCGCCTCGGGCTCGCGCCGTCCGCACGCGGGCCGGCGACAGCGCCGTCTTCCGTCGCCGGCTCGGAGCCGGTCGCCCCGCAGGCCGCCGCCGCGGATCCGCCGGGCCTTCCTTCGACGGAGTGGCCCGACCACGGGCTGGGGCCGGCGTCGGAGCAGAGCGTGACCCAGCTCAGAGACGGCCAAGGATCGATCGCCGCGCGGCGTCGCGCGGGATCGAACGTGCGGAAGGGAACGTTCAAGCCGGCGGGCGGCGAGCCGATCGTCTGGGATGAAGTTCAGCTCGGGATGGAGGGGCCCGAGGTGCGGACGCGCCGCCGCATCGGCACCAGCGCGGCCGGAGCCGTCTTCGAGCGCGTCGAGGATGGGCGGTACTTCAGCTACAAGCTCGAGCGGACGGGGAATGCGATGAGCGCGGTCCCGGCGACCTCGAACTTTCCGATCCAGGCGACAGGGACATCCTCGGCGGAGGCTCCGACATCGGACGGACTGCCAAGGGATCTCGTGGTGATGGACGTTCTTCCGTCCGCCGATGCCCCCGCTCCCGAGGTGGGGGAGTCGCCGTCGCTCCGGATCCGGCTGCAGACGGCCGACGGGCGCGAGCGCGTGGCGACGTTCCCCAGAGCGCTCTTGCAGCGCCTCGTTCGCGGCCGCGAGGTCGATCTGACTCCGGAGAAACCGTTGGCCGGATTCACCCCGGCCGCCGACGTGATGGGGACTGCGCGAGTGCTCATGGTGCTTCAGTTCAGCGACGAGACCCGACCGCCTTGGTCCGGCCCGCTCGCGGGGCGCCCCGGAGAAGAGAATGCCGCGCGTCTCGCCGCGGCGCTCACCCGCTGGTGGTCTGTCGACGCACCCGCGGGTCCGCGCGCGGTGGTGGGTGTGGACCCGCTGACCTCCCCCGGGCGCTGGCTGAAGGCGCCGCTCCTCGACGGAACGATCACGCTCGCCGCCCAGGGGAGCGCCTTCCCTCCCTCGTCGATGAGCCTTCGGGCAGGTCTCGACGATCTGCCGGCTGCGCCCGGGGGAAAGGTCTTGCTGCTCGTCAGCGCGGAGCCGCCCGGGGTTCTCGGGCGGCGCCTGCGCGCTTTGGCCGTCGATCCCGCCTCCTCCGGCAAGATCCTCGCCGTCGCCTCGTTCGCCGGCCCTCTCCGCGGCGATCTGCCGGCTTCGTTGCTGGCTGAAGGGAAGCTCGCCGCCTTTGGCATCGTCGAGCCGGGACCCGTCGGCGGAACGCGCTCGATCGCCGAGATCGCGCGCTGGGCTCGATCGGCCGGTGATGAGCTGTCGAAGGGTCGCCGAATTGAAGAACTGCCCGGACCGTTCACCTGGTTCTACTGAGGGGACCTGCCCCCCTAAGAGTCCTGGGTCAGCGCATCGAGCTGACGATCATGAATCGGCGCCAGAGAGAGCTGGGACACCAGAGAGCCGATCCCCGCGCAGAGCATGTCCTTCTGCGTATCCCAAGGGTCGCCTTGCGTTCCGAGGAACGCATCCGCTGCGGAGCCCGACGCCGCCGCGGTGCCCCACTCGATCAGCTCGTAGACCGCGCTGATCGCAAGACACACGCACGTGACCAAGAAGAACAGCCACCCGCCGCGTGTCAGCGCGGTTCGGCGGAGCAGGATCTCGCGGGCGACGATCGCCGGGACGAACCCCTGCGCGAGGTGCCCGACGCGGTCGTAATCATTGCGGGCCAAGTGGAAGGCGTCGCGGATCCAGTTGAACAAAGGAACCTCGGCGTACGTATACCGGCCACCCACCATGAGGATCATCGCGTGGATGGCGATCAGCACGTAAGCCAGGGTCGTCAGCGGAAAGCGGCGCCACGTCGCCAGAATGATCGGAGCCGCCACGACCGCCGGGAACACCTCGAGCGCCCACGTCATCCGGTCCTTCGGAGCCCAGCCCGACCAGACGAAGACGCAGGCCACCGATGCTAGGAGGAACACGAGCGGCCCGTCACGCTTCACCCGTTCTCCCTCCTCTTTTGATCGCGACGGCGCGACATGGCCATGCTAGCGTTCGCCCTCCGTTCGGCTCCAGCCAGCCGGGAGAGTCCCGATGAGAATACAGCGAGGCCGGATCGTCCAAATGCACTACACGCTCCGGGACGAAGACGGGACCACGATCGAGAGCAGCGGCGGGCGCGAGCCGCTGGCCTACCTGCACGGCTACGGGCACATCATTCCGGGACTCGAGAAGGCGCTGGACGGAACCGTCGTAGGGGCGCGGACGAAGGTCACCATCGGACCGAAAGACGCTTACGGAGAGATCGACCAGGCGGCGGTCATTCGAGCGGCTCGCGGCGACTTCCCGGACGATCTCGTCCTCGAGCCTGGAGCGGAGGTCCAGGCCGAGACCCCCGACGGCCCCATCACGTTCCGCGTCGTCTCCGTCGACGACGAGCACGCCGTGCTCGACGCGAATCACCCGCTCGCGGGCAAGACGCTGACGTTCGAGATCGAGATCGTCGAGGTTCGAGAGGCCACGGCCGACGAGATCGCCCACGGACACGCCCACGGCCCGGGCGGCGCGCACGGACACGCCTGAGCATGCACGACCGGTTTCGAGCGCGGTGGCTCGCCGCCGCTGTCGCCGTCTCGGCTCTCGCCGGCCGCGCGGAGGCGCGCTACAAGGGGGACCTGAACGCCTTCGTCGGGGAGAAGTGGTTGAACAATGGCGACTGGGCTCCCGTCGACCAACAGCGGCAGTACGGTGTGATGCTGGCTTTCGCGGAGGAGCGTATCCACGTTCAGTTCTCGATCGATGCGTTCGCATCGAGCGACGAGACCAACATGACCGACCCGACGTTCGGGCCGCAGCGAATCAAGGGATCGTCGAGGGAGTTCTCGTTCGGCGTGAGAAAGCCCTGGGGGGACGGGGTCGTCCGCCCCCACATCGGCGCCGGAGCGGACGTCGTCGAAGTGACGCTCGAGACGAGCGATTCCGCGGGCATCGAGCGGCGCTCCGACCGGGGCTACGGCTTGTGGATCGACGCCGGGTTGACGTTTCGCATCGCCAAGCACCTGAATCTCGGGCTGGAGACGCGGTACACGAGGGCCGACGTCAACCTGGGAGCGGGCATCGAAGTGGAGGACATCGCGGCCGGGGGATTCCACGCCGGCATCCTGATCGGCTACGGCTGGTAGCCTCGACGCCTCAGGGATCGCGGCGGAGCGGGTGCGTCAAGCAGTGCGGCCCGCCGCGCGCGCGCGAAAGCTCGTGGCTCACGAACGCGATACAGACGCGCTCGCCCGCATCCAGATCGACTTCTTCCCGTCCCATCAGGAGATCCTCAGCATCCACCACACGGAAGCCGCGCCGTGCCAGCTCGTCCATCGTGGCGCGGTTGCGGTCGTACATCGCGGTGACCCCCGGGGCCAGAGCCAGCGCGTTCGCGCCGTCGGTCCACTGCTCCCTCTGCTGGGCGATCGCATCGTCGCCGCCGCAGGGCACCGGCTCGAATCCCGCACCCCGGCGGTTGAGGCAGGACAGCAGATCGGAGCGTGGCGTGAACGCGCGATTGCGCGAGCGCAGGTCGATCTCGTACACGGTCGCGCGCTCGGCCCCTTGTTGGAGGAGGACGGGCGGAAACACGAGCGCCATCTCCCGGTCGATCGGGGTGAACACCGTGTCGAGGTGCATGTAAGCGCGCCGACGAGGTAGCTCGACGACGATGAGGTAGCGCGGGCCCGACGCGCTCGCGGCGAGGGCCGTCGCCAGGTCCTCGATCCCGAGCCGGTTGGTCCGTTCGGTCAGCCCGACGGCGATCACCTCGGGCGAGACGACGATGACGTCGCCCCCTTCGAGACAAGCCCGTCCCGCTCCGGCGACGTGCGAGCGCTCGAAGTCCGTCGCGAGAGGCTCGTGGATCGTGGGAGTCGCGGCGAGATCCGGGTGGAAGCGGAAGAGAGCGCGGGAGAGGCGCGTCTCGCGCTCGCGCGCGGCGCTCGCCATCGAGGAGAAAACCACCCCCCGGCCGATCACGACCTGCGGGTCGCGCTGAAAGCACCAGTTCGGAAGCGGCGGGATCTCGAAGAGATCGCCGATGTCCCGCGCGGCGACCGTCCCCGGCGGGAGCCGAAGCCCGGAGACGAGCGCCGCCGCCACGTCCTCGGACGGGGCGTCGGCCAGCCTCTCGCGGAGGGCCGTCGCACCGTGCGGGAGCATGGCCGAGAGCGTCCAGGCCCGGCCCTCCGGATCGCGCAGCACGTCCTCGAGCAGATTCTGGGCGTCCAGGACGTCGACCCCCAGGACCTGGAGCACGCGGCGGAACGCGGCGTGTTCTTCACGGGCGCGCTCGCCGTACAGAATGTCGTCGAAGAGCAGCTCTTCCATCATCGACGGGACCATCACGTCGACCTCGGGACCCGGATGGTGCACCAGCACCTCGCGCAGGCGGCCGACTTCCGACGTGACGCTGACCATGGGCTCTCCTGGGGTGTGTCCGTCGATTCTAGCAACCCGGGGCTCGAACCCCGGGCAGGCGACGACCGGCAATCGCGGGTATTTCGCGAATCGAACATCGGACGTCGAGCGGGCGCACATCGTGAAGAGGGCGCCGCGGCTCGTCCCGACCCTACGCGCGAACGCGCAGGTGGCGCACAAGCCGGCCGATGGCGTCACGCTACTGCCAGCGAAACAGGCGCAGAGCGAACGCGAACGCCGCGACGCCCCAGAACGCGACGATCAGCAGCTCGGGTGCGACGGAGGCGAGCGTCGCGCCGTCGATCATGACGGCGCGGAGCGCGTCGTTGAGAGCGGTCAACGGCAGAAGGCGGATCGCGGGCAGCATCGCGTCGGGGAAGCGCGACGGGGAGAAGAACACGCCCGAGAAAATCCACATCGGAAGCATCACGAAGTTCATCAGACCGGAGACCCCCTCGATCGTCCGCGGGCGCGCGGAAACCAAGAGCCCGATTCCAGCGAACGCCATCGCTCCCAAGCCCGTGACGAGCGCGAGCGCCACCACCGAGCCCTGAACGGGAACGCCGAAAGCGTAGTGCGCGAAGGCGAGGAGGACGACGGCCTCCGGGATCAGGAACGCCATTCGGCCGATGATCTGGCCGAGGAGAAAGTGGCGCTTTCGCATCGGCGTGGCGACCAAGCGCTTCAGCAGTCCGCGCGAGCGGGCGGTGACGATGGAGAACGCGATGCCCCACATCCCCGTGCCCATGAGGTTCATGCCGAGCAGGCCGGGCACCAGGAAGTCGATGTAACGGGAGCCCTTCTCCGTCATCTCGCGCAGGGCGACGCCTTTGGCGTCCACCCGTCCTGCCGCGCGCTGGAGGGCGGCGTCGGCGGCGAGCCGGGCGACGCGGCTCTCGTCGCGCGCGGGGTCGAACCAGTAGGTGATCGTCGCGCCCGGGATGGCCACGAGCGCGACCTTTCCCGTGCGAAGGCTCTCGCGGGCGTCGTGCTCTCCCAAGACCTTCGGGCGTAGACCCGCGTCGGTGGCCAGAGCCGAAGCCGCTTCCGCGGCTCCGGGCCCGTCGCACACCGCAACCGCAAGCGGCTCCGGCGTCTTCGATCGGAACGCTATGCCGAGCGCCAGAGACAAGAGGACCGGGAAGATGAGCACCCAGAAGATGGCTTCGGGCTCGCGCACGAACTCCAGGAACTTGACTTTCGCCAGCTGGAGCAGCGGGTGACCGAGCACGGCTCAGCTCTCGCGGAGGTGGCGCCCCGTCATCGCGACGAAGACGTCCTCGAGCGTGGCGTGGTGAGTGGCCAGCCGCGTCAGGGCGACGGATTGAGCGGCCAGCTCCTGGAGAAGCGCGGGCACGGCGCGATGCACCTCGGATACGGTGAGGGAGACGATCTCCCCATCGATGCGCAGATCCTGGACGCCGCTCAGCCCGCGGAGGCGGTCGAGATCGGGCCGGCTCCCGGTTTCGATCTCGAGCACGTGCTCGGCGCCGAGCCGGGCGATCAGGCCCGCCGGCGTATCGAGGGCGATCACCTTCCCACGGTCCACGATCGCGACGCGATCGCATAGGCGCTCCGCCTCCTCCATGTAATGGGTCGTCAGCAGAACGGTGCCACCTCGCCCCTTGACGTCGGCGATGACGTCCCACACCTGGCGCCGCGCCTGCGGATCCAGTCCCGTCGTGGGCTCGTCCAAGAAGAGGATCTCCGGATCGCCCACGAGCGCGACCGCGAGGGAGAGCCGCTGCTTCTGTCCCCCGGAAAGCTTGCGGACCCAGGACTTTTCCTTCTCTTCGAGCCGGACGATGTGCATCACCTCGGTCGGCGGAAGCCCCTTCGCGTAGAACGATCTGAAAAGCCGGATCGTCTCGAGCACCGTCAGCTTTTCGGAGAGCTGGGTCTCCTGGAGCTGAATGCCGATCCGCTCGCGCAGGCCACGACCATCCTCGGTCCACGCGTGTCCGAGCACTCGAACGACGCCCGCATCCGGCTTGTTGAGTCCCTCGAGGATCTCGACGGTGGTCGTCTTCCCCGCACCGTTCGGACCGAGCAGGCCGAAGCACTCGCCGGCGCGGATCGAAAGATCGATGCCGTCGACGGCGACGACGTCGCCGTACCGCTTGACGAGTCCCTGGCACGAGAGGGCGATGTCGTACATGGAGCCGCGTATCATAGCCCGATGCCTCGCAACGCGGTCCGCGGCGCGTCCGTCTTCGTCCTCGCGCTCGCTTCCGCTTCGAGGCTCCCGGCCGAGCCTCCCCTCGTTGCCTCGTGCGACGAGCTCCCGTCGGCCGTCGCCGCGCTCGCCCCGGCCGGTTCCATCGAATCGTTCGCCGTAGCGCCTACGGCTGGCGTCGCGGTGGCCGCGATCGCGACCCCCGACGACGGAGGACGGTCGATCTTGAAGTTCAGCCGCGGCTCCGACGCTCCGCGCTCGGCCCAACTCGGCGGGCGGGTCGCCGGGCTCGCCGTCTCGAGCGACGGCCGCATGGCCTACGTCGTCGTTCGCACGGTGGACCGCAAAGGTGTGCTGCGCGGTGTCGACCTGGCCCGCGCCGACCTCGAGGACGCCAAGGTCGCATCGGGGACATCGCTCCCCATCTCCGCCCGGGGAGTGACCATCGGCGCGGACGGCTCGACGCTCCTCGTCGCCGGCAAGGACGAGATCCGGACCTTCAGCCTGCCGAACCTTTCCAGCGGATCGCTCTACCGCGCCTTGGGTCAAAACGTCGGCGTGTCCCCGGTCGCCGGAACCGCGTTCGTACTCCTGGCGCAGCCGTCGCGGCTCGTTCTGGCCGATCTTTCGGCGCCGCAGGGGCCGGACGGTCTGGCGCTTTCCGAGGAGGTCGCGGCCCCCGCGGCGCTTCGGGGCATGGTCGCCGCGGTCGGCGACGCCGACGCGATCGCTCTCGGCGACGGCGGTCACGCCTGGTGTGTCCGCGTCAGGTCCGTACCGGAGCCGCCGCCTGCCACGCCACCGCCTACGCCAGCGCCAACGACGCCACCCAGTCCCGTACCGACTCCCGCACCCACACCGGTGCCGACGCCCGCCCCGACCCCTTTGCCGACCCCATCGCCACAGACGGTCCCGGTTCCGTCGGCTGCGGCGGCCGAGCCGGGCACGGTGAGCGGGACCGCCGAAGGACCGGCGCTTTCGGCCGTTGAATCGATCAGGCTTCTCGGTCCCGACAACATTCTTCATGAAGCCGCGCGCGTCGTTCCGGACGAGCGCGGACATTTCTTCGCGAAAGGTCTGATGCCGGGCACCTATCGACTGGTGGCGGCCGGAAAAGGCGGGCGCGTGCTAATCTGCGATCCCCCTTTCATCACGATCCGGGTGGACTCGAGCGGCGCGATCGAGGCCCCCGCATTGAAGGTCGTTCGCGCTCCGTGAAACCCCGGTTCGCGGCGGACCGTAAGAATCGCCGGCCTCAAGAAACAACGACTTCAAGGAGACCCCAACATGCATCGAATCGGACTCGTACTCGCGGCTCTTCTGGTCGCAGGCCTGGCTCTCGCCGGAAACCCGCCGTCCAATGACGTGGCAGCGACGGTCAAGGCGGCGATGGACACGAAGGCCGACCCCTGCCAGGACTTCTATCGCTATGCGTGCGGAGGATGGATCGACAACACGACGCTTCCGGCCGACCAGGTGCGCTGGGGGCGCGGATTCAGCGAGATCGCGGAGCGCAACCGCTCGGTCAACAAGACAATTCTCGAGGACGCCGCGAAGAACCCGGGTGACGACCCGAATCGCCAGAAGCTCGGCTGGTTCTACGCCTCGTGCATGGATGAGGCCGCCATCGCCGAGGCGGGGACGAAGCCGATCGATCCCTGGATGAAGGACGTCGGGAAGGTGAAAAACGCCAAGGTGCTGATGGCGACCGTCGGCAAGATGCACTCGGCGGGAATCCCCGGGTTGTTCCGCGGCGGCGTCGAGGCCGATTTCAAGGACCCGAACACGAACATCGCCCAGATGTCCCAGGGCGGCCTCGGGCTTCCGGATCGGGACTACTACCTGACGGACGACAAGAAGGCGATCCGCGACCAGTACACCGAGTTCGTGGCGAAGATGTTCGAGCTCTACGGCGAGAAGCCGGACGCCGCGAAGGCGATGGCTGGAAAGATCGTGGCGTTCGAGACCGAGCTCGCCAGGAACTCCCGGCCACGCGCCGAGCTCCGAGACCCCGACAAGGTCTACAACAAGCTCGACCGCGACGGCTTGCAGAAGCTGACGCCGAAGCTCGACTGGGACGGATACTTCAAGGCGTCGGGGCACCCCGAGATCACCCAGATCAACGTGGCGGTTCCGGAGTTCTTCCAGGGACTCGAGAAGCTCGCGAACACGACCGACGACGCCACGATCCAGGCGTATCTCCAGTGGAACGTGCTCCGCGACGCCGCGCCGGCGCTTCCCAAGGCGTTCGACGAAGCGAATTTCAATTTCTTCGGCAAGACGCTCCAGGGGCAGAAGGAGCAGCAGGCGCGCTGGAAGCGCTGCGTGGGCGCGACCGACCACGCCCTCGGCGAGATCCTGGGCCAGGAGTTCATCAAGAAGGCCTTCCCCGGCGAGAGCAAGAAGATCGCTCGCGATCTCGTCGAGCAGATTCAAACGGCCTTCGCGGGGAACCTCCCGTCCCTCCAGTGGATGGACGACACGACCCGTCAGCGCGCTCTCGGCAAGAAGGGGGCGATCATCAACAAGATCGGCTACCCCGACAAATGGAAGGACTACTCGAAGCTCAAGATCAAGAAGGGGGACTACTTCGGCAACCTCGTCGCTGCGGAGCATTTTGAGTTCGAGCGGGAGGCCGCGAAGGTCGGGAAGCCGGTCGACAAGACCGAGTGGGGGATGACGCCGCCGACCGTCAACGCCTACTACAATCCGCTGAACAACGAGATGGTCTTCCCGGCGGGGATCCTCCAGCCTCCATTCTTCTCGAAGGAGTTCCCCGCCGCGATGAACTACGGCGGCATCGGGTTGGTGATGGGACATGAGTTGACCCACGGTTTCGACGACCAAGGCCGAAAGTTCGACGCCCAAGGGAAGCTCACGGAGTGGTGGGAGCCCTCGGTCTCGTCGAAATTCGAAGAGCGGGCCGCCTGCATCGAGAAGCAGTACGGCAATTTCGAGATCCAGCCCGGTCTCAAGCTGAACGGAAAGCTGACGCTCGGCGAGAACATTGCCGACAACGGCGGCATCAAGGAAGCGTTCGCCGCGTACAAAGCCTACGAGGCGAAGCACCCGGGCGCCGAGACTCCCGCGATTCCCGGCATGTCGAACGATCAGCTCCTGTTCGTCGCATTCGCACAGACCTGGTGCTCTCTGGCGACCCCCGAGATCGAGCGCGTGCTCGTCACGGTCGATCCGCATTCGCCGCCGCGGTTCCGCGTCAACGGGCCGATCTCGAACTTCCCTCAATTCGGCGAGACGTTCCAGTGTGGCGCCGGCACGCCGATGCGCCCGGCCGACGCCTGCGAGGTTTGGTAGAAGCATCGATCGACGACTCACGACCGTGGGCTGCGGATCCGAAGGGATTCCCAGCCCACGGTTCGCAGCCCCGAGAGCCCATGTCTCTCCGTATCGCCGAAGGCGTCGAGATCCCGGACGATGAGCTGACGTTCACGGCATCGCGCAGCGGCGGCCCCGGCGGCCAGCACGTCAACAAGACGTCGAGCCGCGTCACGCTCCGATTCGACGTCGCGCACGCGCCGTCGCTGCCGGGAGAGATCCGCAAGAAGCTGCTCGCCGCGCTGGGGTCGCGCCTCGCGACCGACGGAACGGTGCGCGTCGTCTCCCAGGGGTCCCGAAGCCAATTCGCCAACCGACGGGCGGCCGAGCGACGCCTCGAGGCGCTCCTCGCCGACGCGCTCGTGCCGGTCCTCGAGCGGGTCGCGACGCGAGTGCCGCGCGCCGAAAAGCGCCGGCGGCTGGAATCGAAGAAGAGGCAAGGCGGGCTCAAGCGTCAGCGGGCGCTCACGCACGACGAGGACGACTAGCCTCCTGGACCGCGGCCGAGAGTCCCCTCGATGCTGCGAAGCTCGCGAAGCCGGCGCCGCGCTTCGTCCTTCCGCCCCGCTCGCCAGGCCAGGCGGGACAGTTCGTAGCGGCACTCGAGGTTCGCGGCGTCGGACGCGGCGGCGCGCTCCAGCGCGGCCACGCCTTCCGCATCGCGCCCCTCCGCGAGCTCGAGCCGCGCCAAGAGGGTCAAGGATTGTGATTGGTCGGGCGCGATCGCGAGAGCGTTTTCCACCCATCGCCGGGCCTGGGCCGCATCTCCCAATTCCCACTCGGTCCGCGCCACGAGGTAAAGGATGACGGGGTCGCCGGGAGAAAGATCGTGGGCCGCCCGGTAGGCCTCGAGAGCTCCCTTCCCGTCGCCGATGCGCGCACGGAGATTGCCGAGGAGCCCGTAGGTGCGCGCGGAGGGAGCGTCCTTGAGCGACGCCTGGTAGTCGCCGAGGGCGGGCGCGATCTCGCCGCACCGCTCGAGGAAGTAGGCGCGATACGCGCGCCCCTCGGCCGCGAGCGCCGGATAACGCGTGAGGACGCGGTCGAAGAAGTCAACCCCTCGCTCGGCGGCATCTCGCGCGCGGTACGCATCCGCCTCGCTCGCCAACGCCTCGCGGCAAGCGGCCTCGCCGGCGCAAGCCGCTGCGAAATCGCCACCGGCGCTGTGGCATCCGGAGAAGAGAACCGCCGCCGCGGCGAACATCGAGACCGCAGCCGCGGCCGGCACGGGGTGCGGGGTCATCGTCGGCCGGCCCCTGAGGAGCGCCCGCGCCAAGAGCCAGAGCGTGGCGGCCAGGCACGACAGCGCGAACGCGTCGTGGCTCGCGGCGTAGAGCGTCGCGCCGCCGCTCGAGAGCGCGACGGTATCGATCAGAACCCCCGCCACGTCGATCGTTCCTCCGCTCGCGCCGCGGAGAACCCGCTGCACCCGCCCGCTCGGATCGATGAACCCCGAGATTCCCGTGTTCCCCGCGCGCACGTAGGAGATCCGGTTCTCGATCGCCCGCAGGATGCAGACCCGGAGGAGCTGCTCCTGGATCACGCCGCCGATTTCTCCCTCGCTCGTCGCGTTGATGAGAAACCTGGCTCCGCGCCGCCCCGCTTCCGCGACGAGCGGCGGGTAGGTGTTCTCCACGCAGATCAGCGCCGCGAACGGAAGGGAGGCACCGGCCCATGGGAGCTCGAAGAGGGTCATGTGCTTGCCCGACGAGCCGGAAGCGGCGAACCCCCAGGCCCGCCGGATGAGACCGCGGTAATCGATCCTCAACCCGGGCGCGATCATCCGCACCGCGCGGTCGAGCGGCACGTACTCCGAAAACGGAAAGAGAATCTGCTTGTCGTATCGTCCCTCGATCCTCCCGCCCGTCCCGATGAGAAAAGCGGAGTTGGTCGTCCGTCCCGTCAGCTCCTCCGCGCGACCCTGCGCGCCGACGAGGATGAGGGCTCGCTTGCGGGATGCCAACCAGGCGAGATCGTCGAGATACGCCGACTTGCGCCCGAGGTCGTCCAGGATGGCGTTCTCCGGCCAGACGATCAGATCCGCTCCTCCGGCGGGGACGGCCTCGTCGGTTTGATACAGCTGCACGAGGGACGCTCCGAGAGAGCTGCGAAGCGTGTGCGCGATGTTCGGCTGCACCACCGCCAAGCGCGGGCCGATCGCGACCTCGGTCGTGGCGAGCCGCACGAGCCCGTAGCACCAAGCGATGGCGAAGGCCGCCCCAATCGCCGTCGCGGAGGCGACGACCCGGCGCGAGCGCAGCATGCGGCGCGGGCTCCAGCCGGCGTCTCGCATCGCAAAGAACCCGTCGGCGAGGAGCCCGTTGACGGCGGCGACCAGAAACGAGACGCCGTAAACTCCCGTGACGTCCGCGAGCTGGACGAGCGGGGCGAATCGCGCCTGCGAGTAGCCGAGCGCGAACAGATCGAAGTGCCCGGTGGCGAGAAGCAGCCGCGCCCATTCGACGGCGACCCAGACGATGGGGAGCGTCAACGATCGCGGCAGATCCAGCCGCTGAATGGGGCGCATGATCCACGGGAACAGGATCCAGGCCGGGATGAAGAAGGGCGCCATCGCCAGCGGCACGTACCAACCGAATCGCAGCGTTTCGCGATGGCAGAGGATCCAGCACACGTAGGCGGCCGCGAGGAAGTAGAGGGACGACACCCGGGCCCTCCGGGGATCGGTGTAGAGGATCGCCCACGGAACGAGAGCGAAGTACGGGAGGAACGCGAGGCGCGGCGCGAATGCGTAGGCGGAGAAGAGGGCGACGCCGAGTAGAGTCAGTCCCGCTCGGATCGCCAGCCTCCCAAAACCGAATCGCACCACGAGCCCTCGAAGCGCCGAGTCTACGTGGGGGGCGGGCCGGGGACTAGAGCCCGGAGGGTGAACCCGGCCTCCTCCAGTCCACGGCGGACGGCGGCGAGGATGAGAGCGGCCCCGGGCGTGTCGGCATGAACGCAGATCGTGTCGCAGCGCCCGGACTCCGCGAGGCGCAGAGCCTGCGTCGCGGCGGCGGCGGGATCGTCGAGGAGGGCGTCAGGCGCACCGCGCGGGACGAGCGAGCCGTCCGACGCGTACGCCCGGTCCGCGAACCCTTCGGCGGCGACGGCGAAGCCTTGCTCCAACCAGACGTCGAGCATCGAACTTCCCGCGAGGCCGACGAGGGTCAGCCCCGTCGACACCGCAGCGACGCCGCGGGCGATCGCCAGGGCCGCGTCAGAGTTCCTGGCGGCGTCGTTGTAGAGGGCACCGTGGGGCTTGACGTGGGAAACGGGCGCTCCCAACGAGGCCGCCGCAGCGACGAGCGCCGAGGTCTGCCCCTCGACCGCACGCGCGAGCTCATCGAGAGGGAGATTGAAGCTGGAGCGCCCGAATCCCGCGCGATCGGGGTAGCTCGGGTGAGCGCCGATCGCGACGCCGAAACGAAGCGCGAGGCGGACCGCGTCGCGCATCGACGCTTCGTCTCCGGCGTGGCCCCCGCAAGCGACGTTCGCCGAGGTGATGAACGGGTAGAGCGGCTCTTCGCCCGGCCCTTCGCCGACGTCGGCGTTGATGTCGATCGCCCGATCAGCGAAAGAGGGCATCGAGCGCCTCCTCCTGCTCTCCTAGCAGCGCGTGGGCGGCCGCCACGGTGACCGGCGAAAACCGGATCGCGTCGCGCGGCCGAACTCCCCCGAGCCGGGCGAGATCGGCGGCGATGACGTTGGCGATCTTGGGGTAGCCCCCGGTCGTCTGGTGCTCGACGAAAAGGATGATCGGCCGACCTCCCGCCGGAACCTGGATCGCTCCCAAGGCGACGCCCTCGGTCACGAGCTCTCGAGGCTCGACGCGGGACAACTGAGGCCCGACGAGCGTGATCCCCATCCGGTCGGACGCCTCGGCCGCTCGCCACTCGGTTCGGTAGAAGGCGTCGTGGGCGTCGTCGGCGAACCAGGACGCCTGCGGCCCTTCGGTCGTGCGGAAGGGCTCGTCCGGCCGGTACCCGGGTAGTGCCCGCGGGTCGACGGCGCCGGTGTGCGCCGGTCCGGCGGTCGCTTCTCCAACGACGAGACGGTCGCCGGCGCGGAGCGCGCGCCCGTCGAGTCCGCCCAGCCGCGTCGCCAGATGGGTCGAGGCGCTCTCGAGAAACGAGGGGACGGCGACTCCTCCGCGCACGCAGAGGTAGGCGCGCGCGCCGCCTCGCAGCGCCGAGCCCGCGACGGTCTCTCC
>CAZEII010000021.1:0-65673 GCA_964511835.1 uncultured Acidobacteriota bacterium
GAGTATAGAGAGATCCTTTACCCCCCCGGAAGGAGGGTGTATACACGCGGTGCCACCCCGGGAGGATTCGGTGCCGCTCGACCCACGCCTGCTCGAGATTCTCTGCTGCCCGTCCTGCCGCAAGGACCTCAGACCCTTGGCGGACGAAACCGGCCTCGAATGCCTCGGATGCCACCGGATCTACCCGATTGTCGACGGAATCCCGAACATGTTGGTCGAGGATGCGCGGCTTCCGGTCCCTTGAGCCTCCCGGCTGTCCGCATTGTCGGGGTTCCTTGACCAATTTCGTAACGGGACTAAGTTGAAAAGCGGCGCCAGAGTGCATCCGACGGGTCCCGACGTCCCAGGCACGGGTCGGGAGCCGCTGATCGGGGGGCTTCCGGCGGGCGAGAGAGCATGGAACTGCGCAACGAACAGGGCATTCCCCCGAGCCTCGTCAACGGCCGACTCGAGGGCTTGAGCGTCCCCGACCTGCTGTGGAACCTCTGTCGGCGCCGCTCGACCGGCGTGCTGCACCTCACGTCGAGCGGCCTCACGAAGAAGGTCTACATCGATGCCGGCCGCATCGTCTTCGCGCTGTCCGGCGATCCCAACGATCGCTTGGGCGACCTCCTGCTGCGGGAAGGGCAGATCACGCTCGATCAATTCGAAGCGGCGTTCGTCAAGCTGTCGAGCGGCAAGCGGCTCGGCACGCTGCTCGTCGACGCCGGGCACCTGAGTCCCGAGAACCTCGTGCGCGGCGTGGTCAGTCAGGTCAAAGCGATCGTGCTCGGCTTGTTCCCCCTCGAGGAGGGGGAGTACGCCTTCGTCGAGGGACCCCTTCCCACGGAAGAGGTGATCACGCTCGGCATGCGCACGGGCGAGATCTTGCTCCAGGGCATCCGACAGATCCGCTCCTTCACGCGTATCCGCAAGAGCGTCGGACCGATCTCGACGCGGTACAAGCTGGACAGCGGCTGGCGAACGGCCCTCGAGGGCCTCGAGATCCGTGACGGCGAGCGGATGCTGGTTCAGCGCCTCGAAGAGACGGGAGCGCAAGGCGCATCCGTCGAAGCGCTGTGCCGTGAGATCTTTCTGTCGAATTTCGAGATCTACCAAGCGCTCTGGGCGTTTCTGGTGCTGGGCATCGTCGTCGAGCTCGATCGCGGGCTGATCCCCGCCGTCGGCGGTTCGGCGAGCGGCCGCGTCGAGCGCACCAACCTTCCCGAGATTCTCGTCCGCCTCTGCCGCGACGAGGTCACCGGCGTGCTGCAGATGTCGCGCGGAACGCTCGAGCGGACGCTGCACATCCAGGACGGCGGGTGCGTGTTCGCGACCTCCAACTCCATCGACGACGGGCTCGTCGCGCATCTCCTGCGTCGTGGGGTCATCTCGCTCTCCGACCGCGAGGAGACGGCCCGCCGGCTCCTCTCCAACAAGCGGGTCGGCACGATCCTCCTCGAGATGGGCGTGATCGACGAGAGCGATCTCCTTGCGACGGTGCGCGAGCAGCTCTCCGAGATCATCTTCGACACCTTCCGCTGGGATCAGGGAGACTTCCGCTTCCTCGAGGGACCGCTGCCGACGATCGAGGAGATCACGCTCAATCGAACCGTCGAGGACCTGGTCTTCGCCGGTGTCCGCAGGGTGACCTCCTGGGCGCGCGTGCGCGAGGGATGCGGCGGCTTGAACGCACGGCTCGTGCTCCTGCCGCGCTACCTTTCGGTGCTCGACAAGATCACCGTGGGGCCGGAGGAATGGGAGCTGATCTCGCTCCTCAAGACGCCGAAGTCGGTTCTGCAGATTTGTCGTGAGAGCGTCCTCGGCGATTTCAGGTCGTGTCAGATCCTTTGGGCGCTGAGACTCCTCGGCGGTGTCGGCGAGGCTCCGATCGAGGTCTCCGTCGATTCCGCCCTCGGCCTCCTCCACGCGCAGCCCGCCGCCACGCCGGCTCCCGAAGCGGAAGCTCCCGCGATGGCGTCTTCGGGGTCGTCCGCCGATGAGGCCGGGAAACCGATCGTCATACCGGTAGTCGCGGATCCGGGTCCGATCACGGTCGTGTCCGCCGAGCCCGATGCCGCGATTCCCCGGGAGCTCGACCGGCCTGCAATTCCGCTCTCTGAGGCGGACGTGTCCGCGGAGGTCATCTCCGAACCCTGGCGCCTCGCGGCCGAGCGGCCCCCGGATCTGCCGCAATCCGCATCCATCGAGGAGCTTCCGGCCGTCTCTCCCGAGGAAGCCGGGAGCGCCGAGACCCCGGCGGCCTTCACGCTCGACGCGCCCGGCGACGCGACCGTGGCCATCTCCTCTTCGGAGGTCGAGGGGACGATCCATAGGCCGGATGACGGCCTCCCGCGCTTCGAGCTGGGCGAGCCGGGCACGGGTCTCGAAGACATGAAGATCGACATGCGGCCGGCCGCACCCAGCCCGCTCGAGATGGATCGGCCGAAGACGCCCTCGCCCGAGATCCTCGCGCCCGAGCCGGCCGAGAACGTCGACCTCAATCGCACCGCCCGCGTTTCCCGCGAGGACCTCGAATCCGCCCTAAGAGAGCCGCCAAGTCCGGTGCCGGGTCCGGCGGCGAGCGAGGCCGCCGCACACCAGCCTGAGGCGGCCGAGCCGCCTCCCGCGTGGGATCCGCCGGAGAACCTCGACGGCATGATCGCGAGCTTCAACGCTCGGCACATCGTGCTCTTCCGTGCGCTGCGCGCCGAGATCGGTGCAGGCGCCGCGAATTTCGTGCGCTCCTGCCGTGGATCCCTCGATCACGGCCTGGGAGCGGTGTTCGAGACGGCCGAGCTGCGCGCCGACGGCTCGTTCGACCCGGAGGGGTTGAAGCGAGCGGTGATGGAGCACCGCCGGTCGGACGCGCCCGACGGTTTCCAGAGGCTCTTGGACGGCGAGCTGGCTCGACTGCGCGCGCATTTGGGGGAGAAGCGCGCGGCGGCGCTCGCCGACCAGATGGCGGCGATCTCCTGAGGGCCGCGGAATCTAGGAGCTAGACCGCGCGTCCTCCCGTGTACGGATCATCCTCGTCTCCGTCTTCGTCCGCGCGGTAGACCGGAGCGCTGGCCAACGCCCCTCCCGTCTCGCGCGGCTCCGGCGCGGTCTCGCGCTCATCCCCGTCGGGAGGCTCGGGCCCCGACGACACGTCGGGCTCGCGCCGCAAGGCAGCCGGCTGCGTGCGCAGGAAGTTCAGCTCGGTCTCGAGCCGCGCGATCTCGCGAGCCATCTGGCGGTTCCTCAGGCGTACGAGCGCGCCGTCGGCCACGGCGATGATGCCGACGGAAACGACTCCGGCCAACGCGGAAAGGAAGACGACCGACCAGAGGGGAACGTCGGGGTAGGTGGTCTCCCAAATCGTCACCTTCGTCAGCGTCTCGAGATTGGTGATGGTGAATCCGACGATTGCCAGAACCAGGGCCAGGATGACGACGATCAGCAGAAAGCGCATCGCTCACTCCTTCAAGTACGGCGCGCTCGCCGCGTCCCACGCACCGCTCGCGTGGAGGATCAAGTCGACGACCTCTCGGACGATGCCTCGGCCCCCCTCGCTCTCGCCGACGAGGTGCACGTAGGGCAGAATCTCCGGATCGGCGTCGGCGGGGGCGACCGCGAGGCCGCACCGGCGGAACGCCGGGACGTCCACGATGTCGTCGCCGACGAAGCACACCTCGTCGAGCCGAAGCCCGCGGCGCCGCGCGATCTCGTCGACGCAGGCTCCCTTGGCCGCGACCCTCTGGTGGATCTCGACGAAATCGAGCTCCTCGGCCCGAACGGCCACCGCATCGGAGCTGCGCCCCGAGACGACGCCGAATGCGAGCCCGCCCGCCTGCCCCATGCGCACCGCCAGCCCGTCGCGGGCGTGATACGCGCGAGCTTCCCCGCCGTCGGCGAGGACGATGATGCGGCCGTCGGTCAGCACGCCGTCGGCGTCCATCAGCACGAGCTTGATCTTGCCCGCGCGCTCGAAAACGGCCTGCGTCGGCGAAGCCACGACGCGCCCGATCCTAGAAGAGCTGCGTGCGCCAGAGATCGTGGATCTGGAGCACGCCCAGAAGGCGGCGATCGACGTCGGCCACCGCCAGCGAGGTGATCTTCCGTTCCTCGAGGATCCTGAGCGCCTCGCCGGCCAACGCGCCGGGAGCGATCGTCACCGGGCTCTTGGTCATCGCTTCGGCGACGAGACCGGCGAGCGGCTTCTCGGTCTTGAGCATGCGGCGGCGGAGGTCGCCGTCGGTGACGATCCCGGCGATCCGGCCTGCGGCGTCCACGACGCAGGTCATCCCGATCCCCTTCTCCGACATCTCGGCGACGGCCGCCGCCATCGTCGCGGTCTCGGGCACGCGAGGCACGGCATCCCCCTTTCGCATCAGCTCGCGGACCTCCGTGGTCTTCTTCGCGAGGAGCCCGGCCGGGTGCGTTCGGGCGAAATCGGACGCCGAGAAGCCGCGCCGCTCGTAGCAGGCGACCGCCAGGGCGTCGCCCATCGCGAGCGCCGCGGTCGTGGATGCGGTGGGCGCCAGATCGAGCGCGCAGGCCTCGCGGGCGACCGCGACGTCGACGTGGACGTCCGCGTGACGTGCGAGGGTGGAGCCGGGCATCCCGGTCATGGCGACGATCGGCACGCCGACGCGGCGGACCAGCTCGAGGCAGCGGACCAGCTCCTCGGTCTCGCCGGAATTCGACACGGCGAGCACGACGTCGCCGGCGACCAGGAGCCCGATGTCGCCGTGGAGCGCCTCGGCAGGATGAAGAAAGTAAGCGGGGGTTCCCGTCGACGAGAGCGTCGCCGCGATCTTCTGGCAGACGATACCGGATTTCCCCATCCCGGTGACGACGACGCGGCCCTTGCAGCCGACCAGCAGTTCGACCGCGCGATCGAACGCGGAATCGAGCCGCGAAGCGAGATCGGCGATGGCCTCCGATTCGATGGTCAGAACGCGGCGGGCGGTCTCGCGCGACACCCGGAACCCTCCGGAGCTCGATGCGCGGGAATCATAGCAGGGGGATCGGGTGCTCCCGGGCGGCGCGGTCGATCGCGAGGATCCCGTCGAGCACCGCGGGAAACGCGTCGAGCGGGATCTGGCTCGGACCGTCGCACGGCGCGCGCCGTGGATCGTCGTGGACCTCGAAGAAGAGGGCGTCGATGCCGACCGCGACGGCGGCGCGCGCCAGGGGCGCGATGAACTCGCGCTCTCCTCCGGAAGCGTGTCCCTGCCCGCCGGGGAGCTGCACGGAGTGCGTCGCGTCGAAGCAGACAGGGGCTGGGAGCGCGCGCATCCGCGGGAGCGCGCGGAAGTCGACGACGAGGTTGTTGTAGCCGAAGGTCACGCCGCGCTCGGTGACCATGACGTTGTCGTTCCCCGCGTCCCGAACCTTCTCGACCGCGCGCGCGATGTCCCACGGCGCCAGGAATTGCCCCTTCTTGATGTTGACCGCGCGTCCGGTCTTGGCGGCGGCGACGAGCATGTCGGTCTGCCGGGAGAGCATGGCGGGGACCTGGAGCAGATCGACGACGGCGCCGACAGGAGCCGCCTGCTCGGGCGTGTGGAAATCGGTCGTCACGGGGAGCCCGGTCTCCTTCTTGACGCGCGCCAAGATCCTGATTCCTTCTTCGAGCCCGGGGCCCCGAAACGACGAGGCCGAGGTCCGGTTGGCCTTGTCGAACGACGATTTGTAGACGAGCGACATGCCGCGCGCGCCGGCGATCCCCTTGAGCGCCTGCGCCATGCGCAAGGCGTGGGCCTCGCTCTCGATCGCATCGGGCCCCGCGATCAAGAGGAGCGCCAAGCCTCCTCCGGCGGATACCCCCTCAGCGATGCGGATGCGCGGTGACGGCGTCATGATCCTGGAAGGCGACGGTCGACCGCCGCGCCTGCTTGTGCCGATAGGATGCGGCGACGAACTCCCGGAAAAGTGGGTGCGGCGCGAGAGGGCGCGACTTGTATTCGGGGTGGAATTGGCACGCGAGGAACCAGGGGTGGTCGGCGTATTCCACGATCTCGACGAACTTCCCGTCGGGGGAGATCCCGGAAACCCGCAAGCCCGCGGCTTCGAGCTTCGGCAGGAACTCTTGATTGACCTCGTAGCGATGGCGATGCCGGTCGATGGCCACATCCTCGCCGTAGGCCTTGCGCGCCAGGGAGTCGGTGGCGAGCTTCGCGGGATACGCGCCGAGACGCATCGTTCCCCCCAGATCGTCGACGCCGAGGAGATCGCGGAGCTTGTAGATGACGCGGTGCGGCGTGGACTCGTTGAACTCGGTCGAATCGGCGCCGGCGAGCCCCGCGAGGTTCCTCGCGCACTCGATGACGGCGCACTGGAGCCCCAGGCAGATCCCGAAGAACGGGATCTTCATCTCGCGCGCGTACCGAATCGCTTCGATCATCCCCGCGACGCCGCGAATGCCGAATCCGCCGGGAACCAGAATTCCGTCGACGCGCGACAGCTCGGAGTCGAGCTTCCCGTTCGCCATCTCTTCGGCCTCGATCCACTTCAGACGCGCCTTGACGCTCGACGCGACGCCCCCGTGGAGGAGCGCTTCGTTGAGGGACTTGTAGGAATCCTCATAGCTGACGTACTTGCCGACGATCCCGATCGTCACCTCGTCCACGGGGTGTTGGATCTTGTGGACGAGATCCTCCCAGTCCTTGAGCGACTTCCGCCGGTAGGGGAGATCGAGGAGCTTCATGATGATCTCGTCGATCCCTTCGGCGGAGAGCGCCAGGGGAACCTCGTAGATCGTCTCGACGTCGCGCGCCGAGATGACCGCATCCTCCGAGATGTTGCAAAAGAGGGCGATCTTCCGCTTGACCTCCTGCGGGATCGCGCGGTCGCAGCGGCACAGCAGGATGTCCGGCTGGATGCCGATCGCCCGGAGCTCCCGCACCGAGTGCTGCGTCGGCTTGGTCTTCAGCTCGCCCGACGCCCCGATCCACGGGACGAGCGTCAGGTGGACGAACGCCGCGTTGTTCCGGCCGACGTCGAGCCGGAGCTGCCGGATCGCCTCGAGGAACGGGAGCGATTCGATGTCGCCGACGGTCCCACCGATCTCGACGATCTGGATGTCGCAGCTCTCCGAGACCTTGAGGATGAACTCCTTGATCTCGTCGGTGATGTGCGGGATCACCTGGACGGTCGCGCCGAGATAGTCGCCGCGCCGCTCCTTCTCGATGACGCTCTGGTAGATCTTTCCGGTCGTGAAGTTCGAGTTCTTGTCGGCGGTCATCGTGGTGAACCGCTCGTAGTGGCCGAGGTCGAGGTCGGTCTCGGTCCCGTCGTCGGTGACGAAGACCTCGCCGTGTTGGAACGGGCTCATCGTGCCGGGATCGACGTTGATGTACGGATCGAGCTTCTGGAGGGCGACCTTGAAGCCGCGCCCCTCGAGGATGCGCCCGATCGACGCGGCGGCGAGCCCCTTGCCCAACGAGGAGACGACGCCGCCGGTGACGAAGATGTACTTGGTGGTCCGCTTCGGCTTCATCATCGGGTGATCTCCTGGCGTGACGAAAGTCGTTGGGAGGCGCGCGCCAGATCGGCGGGCGTGTCGACTTCGATCGATCGAAAGTCGGACGGAACGACGAGAATCGGGATTCCCGCCTGAAGCGCCCGAAGCTGCTCGAGTCCTTCGTCGACCTCGAGCGGGGACGGCGGCATCTTCGTCAGAGCGAGGAGCGTTTCCAGGCGATAGGCGTAGACGCCCTGGTGCTTGAGATACCCCTCGAGCCCGCCCGTCCGGCTCGACAGCGCCGCGCGAAAATCGGCTCGAAGGCTGGTTTCGTTGCCGCGATGGTAGGGGATCGGGGACCGCGAGAAATAGAGCGCCGAGCCGTCGTCGGACGTGACCACTTTGACGGTTCCCGGATCGAACAGATCCTCCGCGCTCGGGAGCGGCTCCGCGAGCGTCGCCAAGGCGAGCTCCGGACGTTGGTCGAACGACGCAACGAGGTGATCGAGAGCGGACGGGGTGACGAACGGCTCGTCTCCCTGGATGTTGACGACGACGTCGAATTTTTCGCCGGCCGTCAGGACGACCTCCGCCACACGATCGGTCCCGGAGTTGAGCGCGCCGGAGGTCAGCATCGCCTCGGCGCCGTAGCCGCGGCAGGCTTCGACGATCCGGGCGTCTTCGGTCGCGACGATCACGCGGTCGAGTCGCTTCGCGCCATGGGCCGCGGACCAGACCGCGGAGAGGAGAGTTCCCTTTCCGAGGGGAGCGAGGGGTTTACCGGGGAACCGGGTCGAAGCGTAGCGGGCTGGGATGACGCCCAGAGCACGCAGCATCGGCACTCCGCGTCGCCCGGCGACCGATCGACCGTAGCGACGTCGCATGCTAGCAAAGCGATGCGGGCGTGACAAGACGTCTTGCGAGTCCCCGCGCGCGCCTGTAGCGTTCTCCCTTCACGAGGTGCCCCATGCCGAATGATGCCCTCCGCGACGCCTGCTTGAATCGCTTTCTCCAGTACGTGAAGTTCGACACGCAGTCGGACGAGAACTCGGAGACGTACCCCTCGACCGCGAAGCAGCTCGATCTCCTGAGGCATCTCCAAGCGGAGCTGAAGTCGATCGGCCTCGAGGACGCGGCGATGGACGAGCACGGTTACGTCTTCGCGACGATTCCGGCGACGACGAAGAAATCGAAGGTGCCGGTCATCGGGTTCCTCGCCCACGTGGACACGAGCCCCGAGATGCCCGGCGTCAACGTCAAGCCGATCGTCCACAGGGATTACCAAGGGCAGGACATCGTCCTACCCGACGATCGGGCCGCTGTGCTCAAGTTCAAGGACAACCCGGCGCTCGCCGAGCAGATCGGCTGCGACATCGTCACCGCCTCGGGCACGACCCTTCTCGGTGCCGACAACAAGGCGGGCGTGGCCGAGATCGTCGCGGTCGCGGAATACCTCGTGAAACATCGGGAGATCCCGCACGGCCCGATCCGCGTCGGCTTCACCCCCGACGAAGAGGTCGGCAACGGCACGAAGTATTTCGACGTCGCGAGGTTCGGCGCGGTCTGCGCCTACACGATGGACGGCGAGACCCGGGGCGAGATCGAGATGGAGACCTTCTCCGCGGACGCGATGACGGTGACCTTCCACGGGTTCAACACGCACCCGGGGTACGCGAAGGGAAAGATGATCAGCGCGATCCGCGTCGCGGCCGACTTCATCAACCGACTCCCCAAGGACCGTCTCTCCCCCGAGACGACCGACGGCTACGAGGGGTACGTCCACCCCTACGTCGTCAACGCGTCGGTCGAAAAGACGTCCGTGAAGCTCCTTCTGCGCGATTTCAAGACGCCGAAGCTGCGCGAGCAAGAGGCGTTCGTCACCGACGTCGCGAAGGGAACCGTCGCCGACTGGCCCGGCTCCTCCGTCGAGCTCAAAGTCGAAGAGTCCTACCGCAACATGAAGGAAGTGCTCGACCAGCACCCGCAGGTGGTCGAGAACGCGCGCGAGGCGATCCGCCGCACGGGCCTCAAGCTCCGCGAGCATCCGATCCGCGGCGGCACGGACGGCTCGCGCCTCTGCTTCATGGGCCTTCCGACGCCCAACATCTTCGCCGGCGAGCACAACTTCCACTCGCGCCTCGAGTGGGTCTCGGCGCAGGACATGGAGCTGGCGGCGAAGGTCATCATCGAGCTCGCGAAGGTCTGGGAAGAGCGGGCCTGATCACGCGGCGACATCCGACTCCGTCAACGGAATGTCCGCGTGTACGCTCGTGCCTCGCCCCGGCTCCGTGTCGATCTTGAAGGCTCCCGAGAGCGCCTCGACACGCTCGCGCATGCCGAGAAGCCCCAGGTGCCGTCCCGTCGCGGCGCGATGGAGGGCGTCCATGAGGTCGAAACCCTGCCCGTCGTCGCGCACCGTGAGGCTCAAGCGCTGCGGATCGCGGCGCACCGACACGACGATTTTGCGTGCGCCGGCGTGCCGGAGGACGTTGTGGATCGCCTCCTGCACGATCCGAAACGCGGCGATCGCGATGTCGGCGGGGACTTCGCCGGCTTCGGCGTTGGCCTCGACGACGATGTCCACGCCCGATCGCACGGCCTGGCCTTCGGCGTAGCCGCGCAGGGCGACGACGAGGCCCAGCTCGTCGAGCAAGGGAGGGCGGAGATCGAGGGAGAGCGTGCGCACGTGGCGGATGATGCCGTCGATGAGCGACAGCGCGTCGCCGACGCGATCGGTCGCCGCCTCGTCCTCGCTCAAGCGTCCGAGCACCTTGAGGTTGAGCTTGACCGCGCTCAGGGCCTGGCCCATCTCGTCGTGCAGCTCGCGCGCGATGCGCCGGCGCTCTTCTTCCTTGGCGTCTTCGAGCCTGCGGGTCAGTGCGCGAAGCCGCTCGTACGCGCCGTGCAGCTCCTCGCGGCTCGAGCGCGCCTGCATCAGCGCGGCCTCGCGCTCGCGGTGGAGCGCTTCGAGGTTCTTGTTTCGCCGCTCGAGCGTTCTCAGGCGCATGTGCACCCACGTCCAGGCGAGGGCGCCGGCCCCGACGACGACGAGACTGCGGAACCACCAGGTCATCCAGAAAGGAGGCAGGATGCCGACGCGTAGAGGCGTCGCGGTCTCGCTCCACACGCCGCGCGCGTTCAGCCCGCGCACCGAGAGCGAGTAAGCTCCGGGTCGAAGCTGCGCGAACGTGATCTCCCGCTTGTTGCCCAGGTCGATCCACGCGTCGCTCTCTCCCGTGAGCCGGTAGGCGAAGCGGTGGGGCGGCCGGAGATCGAGAACGCCGAAATCCATCGACAGCATCGTGCCGTAAGGCACGTCGATCTCTCGCGCCTCCCACGCGGGGACGGCGCCGGTCCACGGCCCCTTGAGCGTGCGGATCGCGGTGACGACCGTCGGCGTCTTAGGAGCGGGAACGAACCGCGAGCCTCGCGCGATGCCGAGAATGCCCCCGAGCGTTCCGAAGAAGAGACGCGACGAGGTCGTCGCCGCGGCATTCGTCCGGAACTCCAGGCTCGGGAGCCCATCCCCCGAGCCGTAGTTGTGGAAGCGCCCGCCCTCGGGGTCGTAGCGAGACAGCCCGCGACGCGTCCCGATCCAAAGGCTACCGTCGTCGTCTTCCTCGATCGAGACCACGCTGCCGTTGACGAGCCCCTCCGATACCCCGATCCGCGTGACGCGCCACGCTCCGGCGGAGTCGCGCTCGAGGCGCGCGAGCCCCGCCCCTCCGGTGCCCGCCCAGATCCTCCCCTTGCGGTCCTCGTGGATCGTCGTGACCGTGTGGTGCGGGAGGGATCTCGGGTCGTTCGGATCCGGAACGAAGCGCGTGGACCGGCCGGTCTCGAGGTCGAGCAGGTTCAACCCGCCCGACCGCGTGCCGGCCCACAGCCTCCTGCTGGCGTCGATCAAGAGCGACGTGACGACGTCGTTGCTCAAGGTCGCGGCATCGTGCGGGTCGTTGTGGAAGCGGACGAACGTCTCGCGGTCTTTTTCGAGGCGGAACAGGCCTCCGCCTCCCGTGCCGATCCAGAGACCGCCCGCGGAGTCGAACACCAGCGCGTTGACGTAGTTCAACACCACACCATCGGCACGATTCGACGAGCGTGAGTAACCCCGGAGGGCGCGACCCTGGCGGTCGACATGGAAGAGCCCGCCGATCGCGCCGACCCAGACGTCGCCGACGGAATCCTCCGCGAGCGCGAGAGGCGTGCTCATCTCCTCGAACGTTCCCGGGGATTGGATCCGCTGGAACGCACCGCCCGGCTTCGCGCGGCGGCACAGCCCTTCTCCCCAGGTCCCGACCCACAGGGCGCCGGCGCGATCCTCGAGGACCGAGGTCACCTCGTGGTAGGGGAGCGTCGTGGGGTCGCCGCGCCGCTCGAGGATCCGGGAGAACAAGCCGGCCTCGGCGTTGAACCGTTGGAGCCCTTGGCCCCACGTTCCGATCCAGACGTCGTCGCCGCTGTCCACCGTCAAGCAGGTGAGGCGGTCGGTCGCGAGAGCGTCCTCCTGCTCAGGCTCGTGACGGTAGGACCGCGACGTTCCCGACGCGATGTCGTAGGCGACCAGCCCGCGGTTCCAAGTCGTGATCCACAGCGTGTCGGAGCGGTCGCATGCAAGCGCGGTCGCAATCGCCGGCTTCCCTTCCGGCTTGATCTCCGGAACGCTCGCACGATCGAGGGCCGAGGTCGCTGCGTTGTAGTGGAAGATCCCGTCCGTGGCGCCGAACCAGAGGTCTCCCTTCGAGCTCTCGGCGATCGCGAACATGTTCACGCTCTGCGCGGTCGACGAGGACGAACGCGAAAACGGGACGCGCGTGAAGTTTCGCGTCGCCGGATCGAGCCATGCGATCCCGCCCCCCACGGTCGCCACCCAGATCTTTCCGGTGCGATCGACGTGGAGATCGTAGATCCACGGATTGGGCAGGGCCGATGGGTCGGAGGGATTCGCCTCGATGCGCTCGAACGATCCCCGCGCGACGTCCATGCGGTCGAGCCCCTTCTGCGTCCCGACCCACAGGGCGCCGTCGTTCCCCTCGACGATCGCGTAGACCCCTTCGTGGCTGAGGCTCTTCGGATTCAGCGGGTCGTGGTGATAGCTCTGGAAGCGCCACGTCGCCCGGTCGACGCGCTGGAGCCCGCCGGCATCCGTCCCGACCCACACGTTGCCCGACCGGTCTTCGTAGATCCTCCGAATCGTGTCGTCGGAGAGCGACGTCGGATCGCTGACGTTGTGCTGGAGGATGCGAACGTCGTAGCCGTCGTAGATCGCGAGCCCTTCCCGCGATCCGACCCAGAGAAAGCCCGAGTGATCTCGGACGACCGCCGTCACCGTCTCGGACGGAAACCCCCGCTCGCGACCCAGGCGCTCGAAAACAAGTTGGTCGGGGAGGGCCGCCGCGGAGGCTCTCAGGCCTGCCGCGAGAACGATCGTCGCGAGCACGGCTTTACGTCGCGGAAAGATTCGTGACAAACTGGACATCACCTCTCGATGCAGGACCCACCGTGAACGTGCTGTTGGCGGACGATCATACGCTGTTTCGAAAAGGGGTCCGGGCCCTCCTCCAGGCCCTGCCCGACGTGCACGTCGTCGCCGAGACGGCGGACGGCCGCGAGGCCCTCGAGATGATCGAGACCCATCGCCCGGACATCGCCCTGGTCGACATCACGATGCCGGGATTGAACGGCCTCGAGGTCGCGGCGCGCGCCGCGAAGGCTTCCCCGCGGACCAAGATCTTGATCTTGTCGATGCACGCCGGAGAAGCCTACGTCGCGCAGGCGTTGGCCGCCGGTGTGGGCGGCTACCTGCTCAAGGACGCCGCCGACGACGAGCTGGCGATGGCGCTCAAGGCGGTCTCGCGGGGCGACGTTTACCTGAGCCCGCGGATCTCGAAGCAAGTCGTGGAGCGCTACGCCCGCGCCGCGGCGACGGAGCCCGATCCGCTCGCCGGCCTGACCGCGCGCCAGCGCGAGATCCTGCAGCTCGTCGCCGAAGGAAAATCGTCCAAGGAGATCGCCGGGATGCTCGACCTCTCCATCAAGACCATCGAGTCCCACCGCGGCCAGATCATGGAGCGGCTCGGCGTCCACGACGTCACAGGTCTGGTTCGGTTCGCCATCCGCGTCGGGCTGGTGTCTCCGGAGTCGTAGCGGCCCCGCGCGCGCGAGCCCGGCGGGCGATCAGCTCGTCGAGGAAATACTCCAGGCTCTCCGCGAACTCGTCCTTCGCGATGAAGCCGTCCGCCCCGGCCGCGAGCGCTTCGACGCGCGCCGCGGCGCTCGGCACGAACGTCGCGATGACGACCAGCGGCGGATCCGGCCGCGCCTTGATCAGCCGCGCGACGCGGAAGCCGTCGATGCCGGGAAGAACGCCGTCGAGAATCACCAGGTCGGGGCGAAGCGTCTCGACCGCCGCCAGAGCCTCGGGACCGGTTCGAGCCCTTCCCACGACCAGCATCTCCCGACGCTCCACCATCCAGAGCGCCGCCCCGGCGAGGAAGTCGTCGCTCTCGTCGACGAGAAGGGTCCTGATCACCGCCGGTGCCGTCAAGCGCGCCGCTCCCATTCGAGTCCCAGAGCCGTCGTCATCGAGCCGGCAGAGTGTCCGCCCGGTTCGCGGCCGGAGCCATCGGGGGATCCCCCGAAAAAGTAGGAAAAGTCCACGGGGCGGGGTGATCCCGGCGAACGCCTGCGGAGAAGTTCTTCAAGAACCCGGTAGATCCCCCCATGGTTCGGCCCCGCGGCCCTTCGTACCGTTCGCGCGTCCCCAACGGGGGACTTTGCAAGGAGAGGGGACAGTGACGAAGAGCCTTTGGGGCGCCTGGGTGCATGCCCCGGTGGTTGGGCCCCACCACCCGTCGTGCTTCTCTCGCGCTCGATCCGAGGCAGCACGCCCACCGCTCCCGACCGGGGGGCAACAAGGGGGTTCTTGCATGTCGAGAGGGTCGGCCGGTCTCCTCGTCCTTGCGCTGTTCGCGGCTGCCGCGAGCTCCGCCAACGCGATGACCGTGGCAGCCGGCGAGAGCAACATCGTCGAGCTCCTGGCGCAGTCCAACGACATCGTCGTCGGTAAGGTCGAGGCCGTTACCGACGGCATCGACGAGCGTGGAATCCCGTACACCGAGGTCACGCTCGAGATCTCCGAGACGATCCGTGGCAACCGGTCCGGCGTCTACAAGTTCCGCCAGTTCGGTCTGCTGGCCCCGCGGCTGACCCCGGACGGCAAGCGAAAGATGATGCCGTCGCCGACGGGGTTCCCGAAATACGCGTCCGGTGAGGACGTCGCTTTGTTCCTGCGTCCGTCGGCGGCCTGGACGGGGTTCCGCATGCCCGCGGGGGTGACCGCCGGGAAGTTCACGTTTGCCGCCGGTCGCGCGGAAAACGGCATGGGGAACGTCGGCCTATTCCGAAACGTCCAGGTCGACAGGGGCGTCGTGACCGAGCGCGACAAGCGTCTGCTGACGACCGCGAGCGGCCCCCTCAATCCCGATGCGTTCCTCTCGTTCGTGCGGCGAGCCGTCAACGAGCGTTGGACGGAAACAGAACGCATAACTCGGACCGACCGGCCCGGCGGTCCGCGGATTCCCCCGCCCGCCGAGGCGGACGAGGCACACGCTCAGACGCCGTCGAAGGCGCCGGCGACAGCCGTTCCCGCATCGGCGCCCCTCGACCCCAAGTACGCCGCGTCGCCGAGGTCGCACCGATGAAACTCCACGGACGACTTCTCGTCGCGTTGCTGATGGCCAGCGTTGTGACTGCGGCGTTCGCGGGCGGCCCCCTCTACACCTTCGACCCTGCCCTCCGCATTCCCTACGCCTGGGACATGCATACGTGGCCCGATGGCCAGGTCCCTGTTTACACGGACCTGGGGACCCTCGGCGTCCTGACCAACAAGCGGGTGAACGTGATGGTCGCCTTCGCCACGGCTCAGTGGTCCACCGTGCCGACATCCGATTTCAGGGACACGGTCGCGGGGAACTTCGGGGACATCGGCCTGGGCGACATCGATGCCAGCACCGTCACGTCGGTCCTCGGGGCGTGGAACGGCGGCGGGATCGACGTCGTCTACGACTCCGACGGGACGATCATGTCGGATTTCTTCGGGCTGCCTCCGACCGGCGTGCTCGGGATCACGAACATCGACTACGTCGCCCCCGACGGTCCCGAGATCCTCGAGGCCTGGATGGTCCTCTCCGGACCGGGGATCCACGCGGATGATCCCGACGGCATCGGCTTCCAGGGCGTCGTCACGCACGAGATGGGGCACGCGCTCAATCTCGCGCACAGCCAGACGAACGGCGCCGTGTGGAATCCCAGTGTGTACGACCCGCCGCAGCCCGATGGATGCGCAGCATCGTGGACCGGCAGGGTCTCGCCTGCGCAAGTCGAAACGATGTACCCGATCAGCACCCCCGAGCCGGGAGACACCGGCGAGTACATGGGAACCGTCGACATGATCGACGACAGGACCGCCATCTCCGACCTCTATCCCGCTCCCGGCTATCCCGGAAACATGGGAACGATCAAGGGCCAAATCTTCGATGCCAACGGGGTCCCGGTCCTTTCCGTCGACGTCATCGCGCGGAACGTCGCCGCTCCCTTCGACGATTGCACGTCGTTCATCTCGGGACAGATCAGCAAGGGAGGCGACGGGCCCGACGGCTCGTTCGAGCTGAACGGCCTGACGCCGGGCGCCCGGTACGCGATGTACGTCGACAACCTTCTGGTCGGCGCGTTCTCCGTGCCGAGGCAGGTCGTTCTCCCCGGTCCGGAGGAGTACTTCAACGGCGAGATGGAAAGCGGTGACTCGGCGAAGGACGACAGATGCGCGTGGACGACGATCGTCGCAACGCCCGGCGCACCCGTCACGGCGAACATCACGTTCAACAGGTACATCGGCGCACCCGAGCTGATCACGGCACCGGCGGTCTGCGGTCCGACCGACATCACGCCCGACGGATCGATCGTCGTGGGCTCGCTGGGCGGCGACGTCTTCCGGTGGGACCTGAACTCGGGCGACTTCGAGGACATCGGCGGAATCAGTCCGGCGGGGATCTCCGACGACGGCACGAGGATCGCCTCGTCCATCGTGGACACGGACGGGGTCGTCAAGGCCGCGATCTACGAAAACGGCATCTGGACCGTGCTCCCGCCGGTTCCGGGATCGACCCCGTGCAACCAGGACGGAACGATCACGGCCAGCAGGGGCAAGGACATCTCCGGCGACGGCTCGACCGTCGTGGGGATGAACTACGGCGATCAGTGCTTCCAAGGCGGGATCAGAGCTTTCAAGTGGACGGCGGACGGGGGAAGCGTCGCGCTCCCGAAGTTCAGCTCATTCAACAATTTCTCGCGTGCCGAAAGCGTCAGCTACGACGGATCCGTGATCGTCGGCCTCGACGAATCGACGACCGGCCAGTGGCGCGGCGCGTTCTGGAAGAACGGCGTCGTCAAGCTGATCACACGGCTGGGGGCCAACGTGAATGACGCCCTCGGCGTGTCGAGGGATGGCCAGTACATCGTCGGCGACAGCTCGATCGCTTCGTCGAATCAGGCGTGGCGTTACTCGGTCGCTTCCAACACCGTTTCGCTGCTCGGGGCGTTCCCGAGCTTCGACAGGGCGGCGACCCTCGCGATCAGCGACGACCACAACGTCATCGCCGGCGTCAGCACCAGCTCGACGACGGGAGGCACATGGCCGGCGATCTGGACCCCGGGATTGCACTGGACCAACTTCAATACCTTCCTGACGTCCCAAGGGGTCAACATTACCGACATCTATCCGTACGCAGCCGAGGCGCTGTCCGCCGACGGCCGCGTCATCACGGGTGTTCTGGCGTCAACGTTCGGCGACATCGCCTTCGTCGTGAAGACGCCGACCTCGATCGTCTGTCACGCGCCGGCCGAGAGTCCGACCCAGCTTCAAACGACGATCGTCGGCTTCCCTCTGGGCCTGGACGACGCCCTGACCAACGGGGACACGCTCGGACCCTGCCAGTGCAATGCGGCGGCGCCCACGGCGATTCCGAAGATCACCGTCGGAAAGACGTCCCCGGGGACCGCGAAAGTGAATTGGAGCATCGTCGCCTCGGCCGCCGGTTACGACCTCGTGCGCGGAAGCCTCGCGACCCTGAGATCGACGAACGGCGACTTCAGCCAAGCGACGACCGATTGCCTCGAGAACGACCTGACGGGCACGACGCGCGAAGACGGCGCGACACCCGATGCCGGAGACGGCTTCTGGTACCTGGTGCGCGCCGCCAACTGCGGCGGCAGCACGACGTTCGATTCCGGCGCTGCCTCGCAAGTCGCCCCGCGCGATGCGGGGATCCAAGCATCGCCCTCGGCCTGTCCATAAGCCACGGAGGAAGGGAAGAGATGAACAAGGTTGTGAAGAACGCGTGGTCGTCGCCGGTCCGTCTCGCCGTCGGCTTCACCCTCACCCTCTGCGTTCTGGCGCCGGCGCAGGCGCAATCGCTGGTGACGACCAACGGTAACTTCTTCGCCTGGCCGGACACGGAAGCTCCGGGCCTTCCCGGGGTCTATTTCGGCGGAAACGTCGACTTCGTGACGCTCGCCGAAGACGGCTCGCTGGCGTTCCGCGCGGACCTGTACGGCGCCGGAACATCGGGCATCAATAGCCGCGCCCTCTTCAAAGGCGCCAGCACGGCAACTCTGGCGATGCTGGCTCGCTGGAACGACCCGGCGCCGGGCCTTCCGGGCCTCTCGCTGATGAACGCCACCGGGACGAAAGGCATCAACAGCGCCGTCATGATCAGCCCGTCCAGCAGCTACGCGCTCTGGACGAGCCCGCTCTCCGGCGCGGGCGTCACCGCGACCAACGACACGGCCTTGTTCGAAAGCACCCCTGGCGGCCATCTCCTGGTCGCGCGGGAGGGAGACCCGGCGCCGGGTACGGCGGGGGCTGTCTACTTCGGCGACAAGACGAGCGACAGCGCCGGCTACCAGCTCGCGAAGATCAACCGCAACGGGACGGTCGTCTTCTACAGCCAGCTCGCGGGTGGGGACGTCGTCGTCAACCAGAACGACTACGCTTACTTCACCGGGACGCCCGGCGCGATATCGATGTTCCTGCGCCAGGGGGACATGGTTCTCCCCGGCGGGGTGATCGCCGCCGGTCTCGGAGCTGTCATCCAGCTCGACAACAACGGCCGCGTGCTCTACACCCTGCCGCTCGCGGGCCCCGGCGTCACGACAGCCAACGATGATTCCATCTGGCTCTTCACCCCCGGCTCGGGAAACCAGCTGCTCGTGCGCGAGGGGGACGCCGCCCCCGGAACCGCCGGCGCGACGTTCGCGAACTTGCCGGATAGCGCTTTCCCTGGCATTTCACCGACCTCGCTGACTCGCAGCGGGCGGTTCGAGTTCACGACCGGCCTCATCGGGGGCGACGTCGTCTCCGGTGTCAACGATAGGGCGCTGTACGCCGCAACGGTCGGCGGCGGGCTGACCCTGATCGGCCGCAGCGGCCAGCCCGCCCCTGGCACCGATTGCACCTTCCAGGGGTTCAGTCCCTACTACAGCCTGATCAACGACGCGGGGGATCTCGCGTTCCAGGCGACGCTGATCGGCGGCACGTCGAACCCGACCAACAACTCGGGGATCTTCCGCTGGCACTCCGGAACCGTGAGCCTGGACGTGCGCAGCGGCGGCCCCGTTCCCACGGTCCCCCCGAGCTTGACGACGCCCGGGATCGCACCGGGCACGACGTTCGGGACGTTCATCGGCTACAACATGCTCTTCAACGACCTCGGGCAGATGGTCGTATTCAGCCGTCTGACCGGAGGCGACGTCATCCCGGACATCGACAGCCACACGGTCCTCGTGTCGGACCCGACCAAGGGCTTGTTCCTCGCGGCGCGAGCCGCCGAAGACATCGACGGCCCGTCCGGCAATGTCCGGACGAGCCGAGAGTTCTCATACGTCCAGTTCAACAACACGGACGGCGTCAGCCAAGGTCTGGGAAAGAACGGGACGCTCGGCATGACGGTCTTCTTCACCGACGGGGCCGCCGTCGCGACCGTCGATCTGAACTGCTACCCGACGACGGCCTACGGCATCGACCGCGACGGGGACGGCTACGGAGACGTCGCGACGAAGATCAACGTGTGCAGCGGCGCGACGCCGCCTGCCGGGTACGTCCCGAACGCCACCGACTGCGACGACACGAACCCCACGAAGTTCGTCGCCTATTACCGCGATGCGGATGGGGACGGGTACGGCGATCCGGGGTTCCCCATCTGCGCCGGCGCGACGAAACCGGCCGGATACTCCATCAAGCGGACGGACTGCGACGACACGAACGCCGCCATCCATCCGGGAGCGTCGGACTCGGCCTGCGACGGCCTCGACAACAACTGCAACCTTCAGATCGACGAAGGGTTCCAGCCCTACGACACGTTCTGCGGCGTGGGGGCCTGCGCGGCCCAGGGGACGGCCAGCTGCAACAACGGCGTCCTGAGCAACAGCTGTACCCCAGGCACGCCGACCGTCGAAACGTGCAACGGGATCGACGACAACTGCGACGGGATCGTCGACAACGCCGCGATTCCGACGGGCACTCCGAGCGTCACGCTGTCGCGCATCTCGGGCGGCGCGGCGACGCTGTCGTGGACGAGCGTGAGCACCGCCACCGGGTATGACGTCACCAAAGGCAACCTGGTCACGCTCAGGTCGAGCCTGGGCAATTTCACCACGTCGACGACTGGCTGCTTGGGCAACAACGTCGCCGGCACGACGGTCAACGACCTCCAGTCGCCCGGAGTGGGGCAGGGGTTCTGGTACGTGATCCGCGCCGAGAACTGCGGCGGGAACGCCAGTTACGACTCCGGATCACCGAAGCAGGTCGCATCCCGCGACGCGGGGATCACCGCGTCCGGGCTCGCGTGTCCGTGACGGAGACAAGACGGTGGGTGACGTGAACGTGAAGTCGATGGGACGCGCATGGCCTCGTCTTCTGATCCTCGCGGGGATGGCTCTCGCGGGAAGACGGGCCATGGCGTTGTCCCTCGTGGAGCAGAACGTCGTCGATCTCCTGCGTGATTCCGACGCGATCGCCGTCGGCACGATCGGGAAGGTCGCGGACGGCATCGACGACCGAGGCCTCCCGTACACCGAGGTCACGTTGAAGGTCTCGGAATCGATCCGCGGGGCGTTGCCCGAGACCTACACGTTCCGGCAGTTCGGGCTCATCAAGCCGCGTCCGTCGCAGGACGGCAAGAGGCTCCTGATGCCCGCGCCCGAGGGCTTTCCCCGGTACGCCTCCGCCGAGCGCGTGCTCCTCTTCCTGTATCCCGAGGCCGCACGGACCGGGCTGCGTACGACCGCGGGACTCCTCCAAGGGAAGTTCACCTTGGGCCCGGGGTACGCCGCGAACGGCAAGGGGAACGCGGGGCTCTTCCGCAACGTGAGCCTCGATCCGAGTCTCGTCGAGGCCGCCGACAGGCGCCTGCTCGCGACGGAAAGCGGGGTCATGAACCCCGACGCCTTCGTGAGCTTCGTGCGGCGCGCCGTTCACGGGCGCTGGGTCGAGACCGGCCGCCTTGCGTCGCACGGAAAGGCCGCACGATGACGACCGCTTCACGACGTCGCGCGCTCATCGCGTGTCTCGCGTTTTGGCTGGGGTCGGCGGCGATCGCCGGCGGCCCCCTCTACACGTACGACCCGGCCAACCGTATCCCGTACGCCTGGAACATGGCCTCGTGGCCCAACGGCCTCGTGCCGATCTACACGGACCTGGGCTCGCTCGGACCGCTGACCAACGAGCAGGCCCGGAGCCTTGTCGTCAATGCGGCACGGGAGTGGTCGAGCGTCCCCACGTCGAGCTTCCGAGCGGTCGTCGCGGGAGACTTCGCGTCCCTCGGGCTCGGTGACATCACCTCCGCCAACATCGGATCGATCATCGGAACCTTCAACGGCGGCGGGATCCACGTCGTCTACGACGACGACGGATCCATTCTCTCGAACTACTTCGGGGTCCCCCCGACGAGCGTCTTGGGGATCACCGACATCGAGGACGTCGCCGCCGATTCCGCCGAGGTGCTGGAGGCGTACATGGTCCTCTCCGGACCCGGCGTCCGCTTGGACGATCCGAATGGAACCGGCTTTGCCGGGGTCGTGACTCACGAGATGGGGCACGCGCTCAATCTCGCCCACTCGCAAGCGAACGGCGCCACGCTGCCCTCGACCGACCTCGATCCTCCGCAACCGCCGGGCTGCGGCGCGCCGTGGACCGGTGCGCCGAACGACACGCAGTGCGAAACGATGTATCCGTTCATCACCCCGGAGCCGGGCGCCACGGGCGAGTTCATGGCGTCGGTGCACCAGCTCGATGACAAGGCTGCGTTGTCGGACATTTACCCGGCGCTGGGCTGGCCGCAGGCCACAGGCACGATCCGCGGCCAGATCCTGGACTCGAGCGGGAACCCGGTCATCGGGATCAACGTCATCGCCAGGAACGTCGCCGACCCGTTTCACGACTGCACGTCCTACATCTCGGGACAGGTCTCGAAGGGGGACGCCGGACCCGACGGCTCGTTCGTGATCAACGGTCTGACGCCGGGCGCCGGCTACGTCCTCTACGTCGACCAGCTCACGAGCGGCGCGTTCTCGGTGCCGACGCCGATCGTGCTGCCCGGACCCGAAGAGTACTTCAACGGCGCGATGGAGAGCGCCAACGGCGCAACCGACGACCGCTGCGCCTGGTCCCCCGTGGTCGTGACGGCGGGCGCGCCGGTCTCGATCGCGATCGCGTTCGACCACATTCCTGGCGCGCCGACGTTCATCACGGCGCCCGACCTCAGCGTCTCGACCGTCCCCACCGACATCACGCCCGACGGCAGCGTCGTCGTGGGCGGGGCAGGCCTCGACGGCTCCCCCGTCTTCCGCTGGGACCTGAACTCCGGCGCGTTCGACATCCTCGGCGGGATCATGTTGGGCAACGTCGGGATCTCCGACGACGGGCTCAAGATCACCGCCAACGTCGTCGACCCCATCGACGGGGTCAACAAGGCCGCGATCTACGAGAACGACACGTGGACCGTTCTTCCTTCCGTCCCGGGGGCGGTTGCGTGCGACCACGGGGACGGGAACGGGCCCATGAAAACGATCGCGTACGACATCTCGGGAGACGGGTCGACCGTCGTCGGGCTGTCGTACGGCAGCCAGGGCTGCAACGATCCGACCATCCGGGGGTTCAAGTGGACCGCCGCCGGCGGAACGGTCGCGCTCCCCAAGATCGACGCCTTCAGCAGGTTGAACCGCGCCGACAAGGTCAACTACGACGGATCGGTGATCGTCGGCCGGGACGACGCCAACAGCGGACAGCTGCGCGGCTTTCAGTGGCGGAACGGCGTCTACTCCCTGATCAAGAGGAACGGCCTGTCGGTCGGCGAGGCGCTGAGTGTCAGTCGCGACGGCAAGTACATCGTCGGACAAGGCAACTCACTGGCGACGAACAACAATCCCTGGCTCTGGTCCCAATCCAGTCCCAGCACCGTCCAGCTCCTGGGCGCCGTCCTGGGCCAGGACTCCGCGTTGGCCGCGGCGCTCGACGACGACGCCAGCGTGATCACCGGCCACTCCCTCGACTACGACTCGGGAACCATCACGCCGACGATCTGGACCAGGGGAATGGGTCTGGCGGACTTCAACCAATTCCTGGGCGCGCAGGGTGTCAACACGAGCGGCCTCGGGATGCGGCTCGGCATGGCGATGTCGGCGGATGGCCGGACGATCACGGGCTATGCCAATGCGCCGAACGGCTACCTCGGATGGGTCTTGCAGACGCCGACGTCGGTGGTCTGCCACACGCCCCCGGAGAGTCCGTCCCAGCTTCAAACGCTGGTCGTCAGCTTCCCCCAGGGCCTGAACGCCGCCTTGGCGAGCGGGGACACGCTCGGCCCGTGCCAGTGCAGCGGGTCCGTGCCGACGGGCATCTCTCAGCTGACGGTAGAGAAGCCCACGGCTGGAACCGCGCACCTCGATTGGAGCGCGGTCACCGCCGCCGGCGGGTACGACCTGGTGCGCGGAAGCCTCGCGATCCTGGCGTCGAGCCACGGCGATTTCAGCGCGGCGACGACCGGCTGCCTCGAGAACGACTCGCCAGACACCTCGTGGGATGACGCGGACACGCCCAACCCGGGAGACGGATTCTGGTACCTGGTCCGCGCCGTCAATTGCGCGGGCAGCGGGACGTTCGATTCCGGGGATCCGTCTCAGGTCGCATCGCGCGACGCCGGAATCCAGGCGTCGCCGGAGGCTTACCCATGACCGCCCGATCGACGCGAGCGACGATTCTGTTCCTCGGCCTTGCGAGCGGTCTCGTGAGCTACGCCCAGGCGCAAACGCTGCTGACGACAAAGGGCAAGCTGCTGGCGGCGACCGATCAGGTCGTCCCAGGTCCGTCCGGCGCGTACTTCGGAACCTCGCTCGATTTCCCGGTGATCGCCGACGACGGGACCGTGCTGTTTCGCGCGCTCATGTACTTCGGCGACGTCTCGGGCCCCGCGAACAACCGGGCGCTCTTCAGCGGCACAACGGCCGCCAACTTATCGATGCTCGTGCGTTCGTCCGATCCGGCCCCGGGGCTCGCGAATCTCAACCTCGTCAACAGCGCGGGGAGCCTCGGGATTCAGGGAGGGTACTCGCTGAGCGCGGACGGCCGAACGTTCTGGTCCAGCTACCTCAGCGGCCCGGGCGTGGTGTCGACCAACGATACGGCGATGTTCGGAGGGCTCCCGGGCAGCTTGGCTCCGATCGTGCGCGAGGGAGACCTGGCACCCGGCACCGCCGGCGCCGTCTTCTCCGGCGACAGGATCACCAGCTCGCAGTTCACCTTCATCAACAAGAACGGAGCCGTCCTGTTTCAGAGCACGCTCGCGGGCGGCGACGTCGTGGGGACCACCAACAACCAGGGTCTCTATTCCGGGACCGCGGGTGCGCTCGTGCTCGTCGTCCGCAAGGGCGCGACCGTCCTTCCAGGCCCCGTGACCGCGTTGATCACCAACACGCAGATCTTGCTCAACAGCAGCGGACAGGTTCTCTACACCCTGAACCTTGCGGGGGCGGGAGTCACGACCGCGAACGATGCCTCCCTCTGGCTCTACACCCCGGGGTCGGGCAGCACGCTGCTGGTCCGCGAGGGAGACTCTGCGCCGGGCACGGCCGGCGCCATTCTTGCCAACTCGTTCAATACGTGGCAGCCGTCCTTCCTGAGCGACGCATTCAACAACGCCGGCCAGTATGTGATGACGGCGTATCTCCAGGGCGGCGACGTCGTCGCGGGTGTCAACGACCAGGTGCTGTACGTCGGCTCCGCGAGCGGCCTCACGAAGGTCGCTCGCTCGGGAGATCCTGCTCCCGGCACGGATGCCGTCTTCGCCGGGTTCGTGACGAACAACACGGCCATCAACAACGCCGGCGTCGTCGTGACGGTCGCGAACTTGACGGGAGGCACGACCGGCTCGGCCAACAACCAGGCCGTCTACGTCGCTACCCCGACGGGGATCCCCGCGGCTCCGTACACCTTGAGCCTGGTCATGCGCGGCGGCGATCCCGCGCCGGGGACCCCGGGCGACGTCCTCGGACCCACGTTCAGCCAGGCATCCGCCTTCGGCGACTCGGGACAGGCCGTGTTCAGCCGAGATCTGACGGGCGGTGACGCGATGTTCGGTCTCAATGACAAGGGTCTCTACGCCTGGGACCCCATCAAGGGCCTGTTCCTGCTCGCACGCTCGGGAGATCAAATCGAAGTCGCCCCTGGCAACTTCTTGACCGTCGCCGGCTTCGGCTACACCCCCAACAGCAATTCGGACGGCAGCGCCGCCGGCTTGTCGAAGACCGGAACGCTCGCCATGAACGCCAACTGGTTCGATGGCGGGTCGGGCGTCATGACCGTCGACCTCAACTGCTATCCCGTGTACTACCCCGACGCCGACGGCGACGGCTACGGCGACGCGGCCTCGACGAACGGCGTGTGCGGCAACGCGTCGCCGCCGGCCGGATACGTCCCGAACCACACGGATTGCGACGACACGAACCCCGCGGTCTACAACCTCTACTACCGGGACGCCGACGGGGACGGCTACGGGAACTCCTCGGTGAGCGTCTGCGCCGGTGCCCAGCCTCCGGCCGGGTATGTCCGCTACGGCACCGACTGCAACGACGCGAATCCCACGATCCGTCCGGACAGGTCGGACGACAGCTGCGACGGCGTCGATCAGAACTGCAACGGCGTCGCCGACGAGGGATACCTGGAGCACCAGTCCTCCTGCGGCGTCGGCGCCTGCGCCAGCTTCGGGGACGCCAAGTGCCAGAACGGCGTCGTCGTCGACACCTGTACCCCCGGCGCTCCGAGCACCGAAACGTGCAACGGGATCGACGACAACTGCGACGGGATCGTCGACAACGCCGCGGTCCCCACGGGCACGCCGTCGGTTTCGCTGGCGCGCATCTCCGGCGGCGCGGCGACGCTGTCGTGGACGGCGGTGAGCGGCGCGACCGGGTATGACGTCACCAAAGGCAACCTGGTCACGCTCCGGTCGACGGTGGGCGATTTCAGCGCCGCGACGACCGGCTGCCTGGGCGACAACCTGGGGACGACGACGGTCAACGACCTTCAATCGCCGGCTGCCGGACAGGGCTTCTGGTATGCGATCCGCGCCGAGAACTGCGGCGGGAACGCCAGCTACGACTCCGGATCACCGAAGCAGCTCGCATCCCGCGACGCGGGGATCGCCGCTTCGGGTCACGGATGTCCATGACGGTACACGCCGTGAACGTAACGACGAGTTTCCATGTCTTCAATGGGGGTGGTCACATGGTCAGCGGTCGCGTTTCCAAGTTGTGGGTCCTCTTCAGCGCCGTCTTCGCGGCGGCGTTGCTTTCGACCGGGAGCGCCTGGGCGACGCCCGGCGCCTGCGAGTCGTTGCCCGGCGGCGCGATCGAGATGGAATCGATCGCCAACCCGACGCCAACCGGCTACGCAACCCTCGGGGCCGCGTTCACCGACGTCAACAACGGTGTCTACACCGGGGCGATCACGATCGACGTCTGCGGCGACACGACGGAAGCCGCTCCCGCGGTCTTGAACGCGAGCGGCACCGGCAGTGCGTCGTACACGGCCGTCGCGGTCTCTCCTGCGGGAGGGGCGACGCGCACGATCGCGGGCAGCATCGCGGGCGTGCTCATCGACTTGAACGGCGCGGGAGCCGTCGTCGTCGATGGCCTGAACAGCGGCGGAAACGCCCTGACGATCGACAACGCGAGCACCGCAGCCTCGGCGGCGACGATCCGCTTCATCGCAGGTGCCTCGGGCGACGCGGTTCAGAACTGCACGATCAAGGGCGCGACCACGGGCACGACGTTGGGCACGATCGTCTTCGGGACGGGCGCCGCGGCGGGCAACGTGAACGACACGATCACGGCCAACACTATCGCGGCTTCGGCCTCGGGCCTGCCGGTCAACGCGATCTACTCGGCCGGGACCTCGACGTCGATCGCCAACACCGGGATCGCGATCACGAACAACAGCATCCAGGACTATTTCAGCGCGACCGCGGCATCGAACGGGATCCTGGTCGCCTCGAACAGCGGCGCGTGGACCATCACGGGCAACAAGCTCTTTGAGACGGCGAACCGGACCGCGACGGCGGCCAACACGCACCATGCAATCAACGTCATCACGGCGAGCGGCGGCGGATACAACGTCAGCAACAACACCGTCGGATACGCGAACTCGGGCGGAACGGGGACGACGACCTATGACGGCGCCGTCGCCGGCCTGTACCGCGGGATCGAGTTGACGGTCGCGGCGTCGCCCGTGTCGAGCCTTCAGGGGAACATGGTCACCGCGACCTCGTTCTCCACGACGAGCGCCTCGGCGGTGGCCCCGGGCGTCTTCGCGGGCATCAGCGTGCTCGGCGGCTCGGTCAACGTCGGGACGACGACCGGCAACACGATCGGCTCGGCCACGACGACCGGCGCGATCGCGATCACCTCGACCACCACGGCCAGCCTGACCGACGGCATCTACGTCAACGCGCCTTCCGCCACGGCCAACATCCAGAATAACAACGTGGGCGGCATCACGGCGAGCAGCGGAACCGCCGCGATCGGCTTCGTCGTCCGCGGCATCGACACGGCGGGCGCGAGCGCCAACGTGACCCTGAGCGGCAACACGATCGGCAGCACGACGGCGGCGAACTCGATCCAGGTCGGCATCAACGGGACCACGACCGCAGTGACGACCTTCGTCGGGATCTCGAACCTCGCAGCCGGAACGATCTCGATCACGAACAACACGATCCAGAACGACTCGGTCTTCGGCTCCGGCGCGTCGATCTTCCAGGGCATCAGCAACGCCGGCACCGGCACGATCGCCATCACCGGGAATCGGGTGACCGCCGGAACCAGCAGGGGCAGCGGAACGAGCCAGGGGATCGTCAGCGCGGCCCCCGCCACGACCGTCAACATCAACAACAACATCGTCCGCGGCATGATCTGGAACCCGACGACCACGAGCGCGTTCCGCGGGATCGAGGTCAGCGGCGCCGTGACCACGACGGTCAACCTCAACGACAACGCATTGGGCGACGCCACGGCCGGCCTCATCACCTACGGCACCACGGCGACGGGCGGCACGCTGTACGGCATCAACTGCAACGGGGGCGCCGCCACGTCGGCCATCTCGATCCAGAGGAACGACTTCCGGGGCGTCACCCACACGGGCACCACGGGCTCGAACGAGATCGATCCCTTCTACGCCAACTCCTCGGCGTCAGGCTCGCAGACGATCGCCGACAACACCATCACCAACCTGAACGTCAACACGTCGGGCTCCGTGTTCCTCGTCCGGAACGCCGGAAGCGTTCCCGCCGGGGGCACCCAGACGGTCAGCAACAACAAGATCGTCGGCACCTTCAACAAGGCCCAGGCCGGCGGTCAGGTCATCGGATTCAGCAACGCCGGGTTCGGCAACGCCACCGCGAACCTGTCGCAGAGCAACAACAACTTCTCGAACGTCACCGTGACCGGCGCCACCTCCGGATTCTGCATCACCACCTCGGACTCCGCGCCGCGGACGATCCAGAACAACACCTGCAACAACTGGGTGGGTGGATCGGGCGGCTTGACCGGCATCCGGCTGCAGGGAATCAACGGAGGCGCGGGCTCGACCGTCTCGTCGAACACGATCACGAACTTCTCGTCGGCGGGCAGCCTCATCGGCATCCAGGCGGACGGAAGTTCGCCGGTGTCCAACCTAACCTCGAACACGATCAACACGTTCAGCACGACGAACGGCGGCATCCAGGGAATCGTCGCTTCCACCCCCAGCCTGTCGCCGAACGTGACCACGCTCACCATCACTTCGAACACGATCAGCGGGCTCAGCACCACCGCGGGCGGGAGCCCGGTGGGGATGAGCCTCGGAAGCTCGGTCGGCTCCACCGGCTTCCTCGACTTCAGCGTCAGTCAGAACGCGATCAACGGGCTCTCGTCGAGCCTCGCCGGGGCCGCTCCGATCGGGATCGGCGTCAACGCCATGGCGAGAACGGTCAAGATCTTCCGGAACAAGATCTACGACATCTCGATCAGCGGCGGAACGGGAAGCGTGACCGGCATCTCCGGCGGTAGCGCGTCGAGCAACGACATCTACAACAACCTGGTCGGCGACCTGCGCGCGCCCGCGGCGACGAGCTCCGGGACGCCCAACGTCATCGGCTTGGCAGCGGCCTCCGTCCCGCTGTCCACGAACTTCGTCAACTTCTACGACAACACGGTCTACATCACGGGGACGAGCAGCGGCGCCGCGTTCGCGACCGCCGGCGTGTTCGCGCCCTCGGGCCCGGTCCTGAAGATCCGCAACAACGTCATCGCCAACGCGTCGGTCCCGACCGGCTCGGGCCGTGCGGTCGCGGTGTGGCGCAACTATCAGCCCTTGTGGGCCTACGACTCGTCGTCGAACAACAACGATCTCTACGCCCCGACGGCTTACTACGACGGCGTCAACGCTTACACAACGCTGTCGGACATGTGGGCGGCCGTGTATCCGCGCGAGTCGGCCTCGTTCTCGGAGAACCCGCCGTTCGTGAGCACGGTCGGCACCTCGCCGAGCTTCCTGCACATCGTCCCGGCCTCGACCACGCTCCTCGAGAGCCACGCGATCAACATCGCCGGGATCACCGACGACTACGACGGGGATGTCCGTCAAGGCAACCCCGGGTACGCCGGAACGGGAACCGCACCCGACGTGGGCGCCGATGAGTTCGAGGGCGTGAGCGTGGGTGACGTCCAGCCGCCCGCGATCGTCTACGCGCTCCTCGGCCCCGGCGCGCCGGACACGTCGCGCCCGCTCGAGGCGACCATCACCGACGCGACCGGCGTGGCGACCACGGCCGGTGTCCGTCCCCGTCTCTACTTCAAGAAGTCCACGGACGCCAACGACGCCACCGGCTGGAAGTACGTCGAGGCCGTCGGCACGGGCGGCTCTCCGTTCGACTTCACGATCGACTACAGCCTGCTGAACGGCGGCTCCGTCAGCGCCGGCGACACCATCCAGTACTTCGTCGTCGCGCAGGACACGGTGGGGACGCCGAACGTCGGCCTCTTCCAGGGAGCCTTCGCGGCGGCTCCGGCCAGCGTCGCCCTGACGTCGGCCGCCTTCCCGATCGGCGGGACGATCAACGGCTACGTCATCGAGACGGCCGTCAGCGGCACCCTGACCGTCTGCCCGAGCGGCTGCGACTTCGCCTCGCTGACCAACGCGGGCGGACTCTTCGAAGCGTTGAATGCCCGCGTCTTCAACGGCGACGTCGTCGTCAACATCCAGGGCGACTCGACGGCGGAGACGGGCCTGAACGCGCTGAACCAGTGGCCCGAGGACCCCGCGGGGAACTACACCCTGACGATCGAGCCGGACGGCGGAGCCGCGCGCACGGTGTCCGGAAACTTCGCCGGCGGCCTGATCCGGCTGAACGGCGCCGATCGCGTGACGATCGACGGTCTGAACGCCGACAACAACAGCCTGACGATGAGCAACACGAGCGCCGCGAACCCGTCGGCGACGATTGAGCTGCTCTCGACCGGGCCTCTCGACGCGGGGGCTTCGAACAACACGATCCAGAACCTCACCATCATCGGTGGCGCGAACACCGTCGGGGTCACCGGGATCGCGATTGGAGGTGCGACCGTCAACACGGCCGGCGCCGACAACGACGGCAACACGATCAACGCGAACACGATCACCAAGGCGTACTACGGGATCTATGCCCGGGCATCGTTTGTCCCGACGTCCGGCGGCATGGACAACCTCGTGATCTCGAACAACACCCTCGGGCCGGTCAACCAGGGGACGGACAGCCTCGGCCTCGCCGGCATCTACCTGTACGGCGCCAACAGCCTCTCGATCAGCGGCAACACGATCCGAAGCATCACCACCGCCACCGCTTCGGCGGGAGGTATCTACGTGGTCCAGGACGTGGCCGGTGGCTCGATCAGCGGCAACACGATCACGAGACTGACCTCCTCCGCCACTTCGTCGTCGTCGAGCCAGATCACCGGCGTTTTCTTCGGCCCGAACGTCAACAACCTGACCGTGTCGGGGAACAAGATCCAGTCGGTGTCGAACACCCTGGCGACGGGAGCCGGCGCCCGCGGCATCGTCGCGAATAGCGAGGGGACCGGGATCGTGATCATGAACAACGTGATCTCGGACATCGTCACCGTCCCGACCACGAACACCAACACCTGGCCCGTGGGCATCGACGTCGAGATCGCCCAGACGACCGTCAAGGTCTACGACAACTCGGTCAACCTGTTCGGAGCCCACACGGGAGGCAACGCCGCCAGCTCCGCGGCCTGCCTGTTCATGGGCGGCAGCGTCCAGGCGGTCGACGTCCGCGACAACGTCTTCGTGAACAGCTACGACAACTCGACGGTGACAACCGACAAGACGTACGCCATCAACATGCAGAACATCGCGGGCACGTCGATCACCGCCCTCGACTACAACGATGTCTACGTGAACGGACCGGTCGCGGCCAACAACTTCGTCGGCAACCTCGCGGGGACGAACTACGCGACGCTCGCCACTTGGCGCACCGCGACCGGCAAGGAAGCTCACTCGATCTCCGCCAACCCGCAGTTCGTCTCGAATACGGACCTGCACATCAACATCAGCGGCGCGGCGACCCCGATCGAGAACGTCGGGACGCCGCTCGCCGGCGTGCCCAACGACGTGGACGGCGATCTCCGCAATCCGACCGCGCCGGACATGGGCGCGGACGAAGAGCGCTGCCACGCCATCCTCGCCGCCGAGAACTGCGACGACGGAAACGCCTGCACGGTCGATTCCTGCAATCCGGCGACGGGAGCCTGTGGCATCGGGGTCGCCCCTGCCGGGACCCTCTGCCGCCCTGCCGCGGGTCCGTGCGACGTTGCGGAAACGTGCGATGGGGTGGAGTTGCTGTGTCCCGACGACGTGCTGGTCCCGGCGTTGACCGTCTGCCGCCCGGCGGCAGGGGACTGCGACGCCGCGGAGGTTTGCACTGGATCGAGCCCGGCATGTCCTGCCGACGTCCTCCTTCCCTCCAACACCGTGTGCCGAGCGAGCGCCGGACCCTGCGACGCCGCGGAGACCTGCACGGGCTCGAGCGTCTCTTGCCCGGCGGATGCGTTCGCGCCTCCGACGGCGGTCTGCCGGCCTTCGGCGGGCGCGTGCGACGTGGCCGAGCAGTGCACCGGCACGGGCGTCGCGTGCCCTGCGGATGCGTTCGCGCCTTCGACCACCGTGTGCCGTCCCTCCGCGGGCGATTGCGACGTCGCGGAAAGCTGCACGGGATCGAGCGCCTCGTGTCCCGCGGATGCCGTCGAGCCATCGACCACGATCTGCCGTCCGTCGGCAGGGGATTGCGACGCCGCCGAAAGCTGCACGGGATCGAGCGCCTCATGTCCCGCGGACGCGTTCGAGCCGTCCACGACGATCTGCCGGCCCGCGGTGGGAGCGTGCGACATTCCCGAGCAGTGCACGGGATCGAACGCGTTCTGTCCGGCGGATGCGCTCGCGCCCGCGGCGACGCTGTGCCGTCCGGTGGCGGGGGCGTGCGATGTGGCGGAGGAGTGCGACGGCACCAGCCCCGATTGCCCGGCGGACGCGTTCGAGCCTTCGACGACGGTCTGCCGGCCCTCCGCCGGCGTCTGCGACGTCGCCGAGTCCTGCACGGGGACGAGCGCGGCATGCCCCGACGACGCGTTCCAGCCCTCGACGGTGAAGTGCCGCGCGTCCACCGCGGTGTGCGATCGGGCCGAGTTCTGCACCGGCGGGGCCGCCGACTGCCCGCCCGACGCGGTCAACCAGAGCGCGCCGGTCGGCCCGACCGTCGTGGCCAGCCAGGACCAGCCAACGGGGACGACGACGCTCGACTGGTCGGCGGAAACCGCTCCTGGTCCGTTCAACGTCTATCGCGGCTCGTTCACGCTCGGGAGTCCCTTCACCTACAACCAGGCCTGCTTCGCCTACATGGTTTCGGGAACGAGCGCGACCGACACGGCGACGCCGACTTCAGGACAGACCTACTTCTACCTGGTGTCGCGGAAAGAGGTGACCTGCGCCGAATCGAACCTCGGTCAGAACAGCAGCGGAGCCGACCGGCCGAACCTGGCCTACTGCCCGCTGCCGCCGCCGGATGCGGACGCCGACGGCGTCGCCGATGCGGTCGACAACTGTCCCGAGATCTACAACCCCTCGCAGTCGGACGTCGACGGCGATGGGCACGGCGACGCATGCGACAACTGCCCGACGGTCTCCAACCCGACGCAGCACGACACCGACGCGGATGGGCTGGGCGACGAGTGCGATCCCGACATCGACAACGACGGCATTCCGAACGGCGCGGACAACTGCCCGTACGTTCCGAATCCCGACCAGCTAGATAGCGACAACGACGGGATCGGGGACGCCTGCGACCCGACGCCCTAGGGGGAGTCGCTGATCCACGGGGAAAAAGGGGGGCGCGACCTGCGCCCCCCTTACTTGTTCCGACGAACCTTCTCGATCTCGGTGTCGCGGCGGGATTCGACCCGTCCACGGTCGGTCGCGTAGTTCTGCTCGATCTTGGCAATCTCCGCGGGCTCGGCGACCCCCGCGAGATTCTTCTTGTGCAGGATCTCGAGCTCGGCCAGCTTGGCCTGGGCTTCGCTGCGCAGCTCGGCAATGCGCTTCTTCTGCACCGTCGTCAGCGGCTTCGCGTCTTCCACGCCTTCGGCCTTGTCCTTGGCCTTCAGGCGCTCCATGGCGAGCTCGAACGCGGATTTCAGAGGTTTGTCGGCCATGATCACGAGTCCTCCGCGGGGAGACTAAGCCAGCCTCAAGCACCCGACAACGCGGGGCGTCACTGGAGTCCCCGGGTCAAGATTGCCGCAATCGACGGCGAGGCGCGAGAGGGCATTGGTTCCGAACGCGCGAAGCGTCACCGCCGGGCGGCGCGGAAGATTGGACTCGCCGGCCAAGGCGTCGATCAAGCGGATCATCGCCCGATCGGGCGCGCCGGAGTCCGCCGTGCGCCGAGAGGCCGTCGTGCGCAAGAAGTCGGAGACCACATCCGAGGGAAGACGACCGACGCGGATCTCGCCCTTCGTCGCATGCCACGCCAGCGCCGTGAGCAGGAGCGTCGAGAAGCGCGGCGTGTCCTCGAACGGTCGCCGCTCGTCGTTCAGGACGTCGGCGGCCGTGAGCCCGCGTCGCGTCAGGAGAGCTTCGCCGAGCGTCTCTGAGAGCTCGAGCGTCACCCTCGTCTCCTCGATCTCCCCGACCGTGCGAAAGTCGCGGGCGCCGGTCGCGGGATCGGCCTCGTCGAGCGCGACGTAGAGAGGCCGGGGGAGGAGCAGCGCGCGCACGCTCGCGGCGAGCGGAGCGTCGATGAGATCGATCCATTTCGATAGAGCCCTCGCCCTGGCCTGGAGATCGGCGGCTTTGGCGTACCCTTCGCGGAAAAGGTCCACGGCGGAGACCTCGCTCAGGATGAGCGCCGCCGCGGCCCCGGTCTTCGCGTTTCGCGCTTCGAGGGCGAGGCCGACGTAGGAGCCGGCGCGCGCGACGACCCACCCCCGCCCCTCCATGGAGCCGGGGTCGTCGTTGTCGGCGACGAGCACGCGGTTGACCAGCGCGTTGAGCCCGAACAGGACGCGCTCGCGCTCCTCGACGGGGAGCGCCTCGAGCCCGGCGAGGATCGTTCCCGCGGGAGCGAGACCGTGAAGGGCCGCGCGCGGGGCAACGAGAGCGCCCTCGCCGTGGGAGGGGTTGGGGGAAGGGGCCGACTCGCTGGGACGCGCATAAACCGACAGCGCCTCCTCCCAGGCCGGATAGCCGTGCTCCTCGAGGCGGCTCGTTCGCCACTGCAGCGCGGTTTCTTCGACCTCCGAGGGAAGCTCGAACAGCGCGGAGCGAACGATGCCCAGGTAGCGATCGCGGTTGTCGAAGAAGAGAACCTCGGCCAGCCGGCGCACGGCGAGCGCATGCTCGGAGCGATCGGGGGAGAGCATGTTGGCGCCGTCCGGAGAAACGATGCCGCGCTCGTCTCCCGTCTCCGTCACGCCGTGCCCGCGAGTCGGCTCTTCGTGATCGATGTCGAGCGGCTTGACGCGCGCCCACAGACGGAACAACAGGATCAGCGTCTCGTCGTCCGCCGAGCGCACGAAGCGCCGGACGGTCGCTTCGCCCGCCTCGACCAGGAGAGCCACCCAGGCACCGCAGCGGACCGGGTCGAAGCGGTCCTTTCGCCAACCCTCGAGATCGAGCAGATGCTCGATCTGCGACGACGACGCCAGCGCCAGGATCGGAAGCGCGCTCTGAGGGCCGATCTCGCGCACCGTGAGGTAGAAGTCCGCGTCCGGGAGCGCGCGGACCATGGCCATGGGCTGCGTCGATTCGAGGAGCGCGCGCAGGCGCTCCTCGGCGGGGAGACGAAGCGCTTGCTCGACCTGTTGCCTGATCCGCCGGTTCGCGATCTCCATCCCGGGGATCGTAGCAGGCGGGCTCTTATTCGACTCCGTAGAGGATCTCGAGGCGCTCGACCCGCTTCGCTGCGGCGTACACGAGCACGGCGGCGAGGACGAGGATCCCGGGGATCGCCACCCACGGAGACGCGGGGTCTGCGAGTATGGCGATGCCCGAATCCGGCGGGATCGACACCGGGCAGAGCGAGTCGAGGTAATGGATCATGCTGATCTTCTTGAGCACGGGGGGGAGAAGGGCGTTGATCGACTCCCACCCGAGGATGACGACGGCCGGGACGATCGGGTTCCTGAAGAACGCCCCTGCCGCGAGGAACACGGCGCCGTAGCCGATGCAGGCGAGGGTGGTGACCAAGAGGTATCCGCCCAGCTCGAACACCCCGTGCGCCGAGAAAAGCTGCTCGGTGAGCTGGGTCGGGCCGTAGGTCAGGTAGAGGAGCATCCAGGTCGCCAGTGTGACCAGGTTGAAGAGGACGAGCGCGGCGGTCAGCCCCGACAGGTATTTCGCGATCGTCAGCGTCCGCCGCTTCAGAGGCACCAGGAAGTAGTAATGAAGGGAGCGGTCGAGAATGTCTCCACGGAAGAGCGGGACGAACACGGCGACGCATCCGAAGTAGACGACGAACCTCAGGATCAGCGTTCGATAGAGCCCCGCGTAGATCACGCGGTCGTGTGCGACCGATCCCACTTGCGTGATGTGGAAGACCTTGAGGGCCACCAGCCGTGCGGTGAACATGAAGAGCGGAATCATCGCCAGGAGATAGACCGGGATCGAGCGCTTGCCCAGGAAGCGCTTGCGCAGCTCGAGCGCCTGGACGGCGAGAATCTGTCGCGCGGACGCCGACCGGTCCGATTCGTTCATGAGGTCGGTCCCTCCTCCTCGATCAGATACTTGTAGACGGCCTGGACGTCCTCGTCGGCGGGAGCGACCGCCTCGAGGTCGAGAGAGTGCTCCAGCACGAGGCGGTTCAAGAGCAAGTAGAACCTGTCGGCGTCCCGCGTGTGGACGAGAAGCCCGGCCTTGTCCTCGTGGATCTTGATCTCGACGGCGGAGTCCAGCTCGAAGATGCGCGAGGCGACGAACGAGGGACGGTCGCACCGCACGAGAATCTGCATGGGGTGCTCCTCGATCTCGTCGCGGACTCCCGCGATCGCCCCTTCGGCCACCACGTAGCCGTGGTGGACCAGTATGACGCGATCGGAGATGAGGTCGACCTCGTGGAGAATGTGGCTTGACAGCACGACGTACCGGCCCTCGTCGGCCAGCTTCCGGAACAGCGCGATCGTCTCCGCGCGCGCCATGGGATCCAGGCCGTTCAGCGGCTCGTCGAGCACGACGACCTGCGGATCGTGAGCGAGCGCTTGCGCGAGCCGGATCCTCTGCCGCATCCCCTTGCTGTAGCCGGCGACGCGCCTCCCGGCCGCGTCGGTCAGCCCGACGCGCGCGATCGCGGCGAGCGACCGCTCGCGGCATTCGGACTCCGGCCAGCCGTGAAGGGCGAGGGTCGCGTGGAGAAAGTCGTACCCCGTGAGCCCCGGCGGGAACGAGTCGTACTGCGTGCAGTAGCCGACCTTGCGGCAGAGCGCCTCGGGCTGATCCGCGGGAATGCCGTCGACGGTCACGCGCCCGCGCGTCGGGCGCAGGAGGCCGGTCATCAGATTCATGAGCGTCGTCTTCCCCGAGCCGTTCGGCCCGACGAGGCTCGTGATCCCCGGCGCGATCGTCAGGTTGACCCGGTTAACGCCGAGCACCTCGCCGTAGAACTTCGAGATGTTCTCGAAGACGATCACTTGACCACCTCGAACGCCCTGAGCCTTCTGGCCAGAACGCCGATCGACCCGCCGCAGATCGCGAAGAGCGCGAGCCACGCGACCGGAGTCGGGAGCTGGGCTTGCAGCGAAACCTGGAACAGTCCCTCCCAGACCGTGTGCATCAGCTCCGGGAGGGCGAAGACGAATCCCAGCCGCGTGCTGAACATCTGGTTGATCGCTTGGCCGGCGATGCTCCCGAAGATGACCACGCCGAGCAGGAAGGTCTGCGCGACGACCTTCCGGCGGGCGACGGCGGATGCCGCCATCGCGAGCAGCGAGATCGTGACGATCCAGATCCCCGCGCCGAGCACGATGGCCGCGCCGATCCGGATGTTGGCCGCAAACCAGTCCCATCCTTCGAGCCAGCTTTGGAGGAAGAAGAGGAACAGCCCGGGCACCCAGGTGATCAGGGAGATCAAGGCCGCGAGCGTCGCCATCTTCCCGATCGCGTAACCGGTCCGGGTGATCGGCCGCGAGAGATAGAGCGCCAAGCCGCCGTTGGCCAGATCGGGGGAGACGAGCCCCGGACCGACGAGCAGGGCCATGAGCCCGCCGAGCAGGAAGCACTGCACGCCCATGAACGCCGCGAAGAAGCCGGCGTTGACGGGAGCCAAGTTGACGCCGGTGAGGCCGGCGTTCTCGAGCGCCGCGAGATTGTGATGCAGGTAGATCCAGAACGTCGCGCCGAGCGGCCAGGCGAAGCAGAGCGCGAAGAAGCCGGCGAACAGCCGCGACTGGAAGACGCGCTTCCACGCGAAGCGCGGCAGGATCATCCACCGCGTATTGAGCGGCGTGAGCGGCCCCTCGTAGCCGCGGTAGCGGCGGTCATAGACGGCCACGGGGCTCCTCCATCGCCTTGAGGAAGATATCCTGCAGGGAGTCGCGCTTGTAATCCAGGCGGCGGATCTGGATCTGGCGGTCCGCGGCGATCCGGTAGAGATCGCGCACCGCGACCTGCTCCGGCAGCACCATCTTCAGGCGGCCCGGGGAGATCAAGGCGCACGTGCACCCGAGCGCCTCCGCGGCCGCCGCGAACGCCCGGTCGTCGCCGCGCGTCTCCACCTGGAGGAACTTCTTGTTCGCGCGGCGCTCTTCTTCCAGGTTGCCGTGGAAGGCGATCTTCCCGTCCTTGAGGACGAGCGCCTCGTCGCAGCATTCCTCGACGTCGCGCAGGAGGTGGGACGACAGGAGGATCTGCGCCTGACCGGAATCCCGGATCTCCTTGATGAGCCGGATCATCCGAGCGCGCGCCGGAGGGTCCAGCCCGTTCGTCGGCTCGTCGAGGATCAAGATCTTGGGCGCGTGGACGATCGCCTGGGCGAGCTTCGCCATCTGCTTCATGCCCAGGGAGAATCCTTCCAGCGTGCGGTAGCGCGCCTCGCCCAAGCCGACGTATTGAAGCGCCTCGTGCGCGCGCTCGAGCGCGGCCTCTCCAGGGAGCCCCGACAGCTCCCCCATCATCCGAACGAAGCGGACCGCCGTGATGCCGGCGATGAACGCGTCGCTCTCGGGCATGTAGCCGATCGATCCCTTGAGCCGCGCGGCGCCCGCGACCACGTCCTCGCCGTGAACGCGCGCCGTCCCCTCGGCGGGGGGATGAAAGCCGAGCAGTGTTTGGATCAGCGTCGTCTTGCCGGCGCCGTTCGGCCCGAGCAGCCCGATGGCTTTTCCCGTCAATCGCGCCGTCAGAGCGTGAAGGATCGGGCGGGCGCCGAAGCGCACGCCCAACCCCTCGAGCTCGATGACGCCGGGAGCGGTCATGGGGTCGCGCTTGCTCCTGCGCTGTGGGCGCGCGCGGCCGCGACGGCCTCGCCGATCGCGCCGAGGCGCTGGGCAGAGACGAACGAGCCGAGCATCGAGCCCAAGCCCGCCCCTCCGCGGGAGGTGATGAGGATGCGATCGTCCTCGGCGTAGGCCGTCACGAGGCGCGGCTTGCTCTCCTCCGCCATGTCCGCCAGCGCCTTCGCGTCGGCCGAGGCCAGCACGCCCGACACTTGGGCCGCCAGCGGGCCGATCGTCGGGCCCAGGTGCTCCCAAAGGAACCCGGAGACGTTGACGTGGCCGTCCGCGGGCAGCAGCGCCCCGAACGGGCCGGAGCGCGTCAGCGTGTACCCGTTCCCGCGCTGCTCGATCGCCCGGTCGATCAGGACGCGGCTCGGTGCGGCGATCAGGTAGCCGTCGGAGAACGCGTAGCGCATGGTGTTGTCTTCACCCTCGGGTCCCGTGTAACGCACGGTCCAGTCGGTCCGGTTCCCGACTTGTTCAGGTGCCAGGGTCAGGCTCCCCTGTTTTCCCGAGGCAGCGATCTCGTCGTTGATCTTGGCGATCAGCCCCTGGAACTCCGTTTGGAATCGGACCGGATCGTAAACCTCGATCACGACCTTCCAGGAGGGTGTGGGGAGCGCCGGCCCGTCCAAGGCGACCGCGACGTCGCCGCCCATCGTGGCGGCGATCCCCTGGAGCGGCTGGAGATCATCGATCGCGTGGGCGTTCGGCATGCCGGCGCCGATCCAGGAGAGCGCGTCCGCCAGGAGCAGCTCCGGGCGCTTGAGAATCGCGGCGGCCGCGAAGCCGGCATCGGGGGAGACGAACTCGGCCGCCCCCAGCGGCGCCGGGGCGGCGAGCCAGCCGACGATGCCGCGCCGCGGCTGGTCGAAAGAGACCTCCGCGCGCACGTTCGCGCCATCCGCCGATTCCTTCCGCTCGAAGATCAGGTACTCGGCATCGAGCACGCCCATCCTTTCGAACTGCTCGCGAGTCGTCGCGCCGCGCGCCCCCTCGCGTCCGGCCTCCGTCGTCGCGTGAGCGAGCATCGACTTGAGATCGACGCCGAAGAGCCACGAGGTGCCGTCATGGTAAGCCGCCTGCAGCTTCGCCCGGAACGGCGATCCGTCCCAGCGGGTGCCGTCCGCGCGCGTGGCCGCGGCCGCCTGATCCGGCGGCCCGCTGAACTCGATGCGGACGACCGGGCCCTCGAACCTCAGCGTCGCCTCGGGCTTCTCGCCCTTCACGTCACGCATCTCGCGGGCCAGCGCATCCCGGAACGCCGCCTTGTCTTTGACCTCGGCCATCAGGATCGGGCCGTGAACCCTCCCGTCCGCGCCTTGGGCGAGCGCGAGGACGATCTCGTCGCCGAGCTGACTGCCCAGCTCCTTCACCTTCTCGAACGCGTCGTCCATCTCCCGGCGATGGGAGGGATCGCCCATGTGCTGGTTCCACCAGGACTGGAGCGCGCCGCTCTGGGCGAGATGGTCCTCGAAGACCGCCTTGGCCGTGACGAGCGACTCGGTCACGTTCGGAATCGCCGCGTACAAGATCGTTCCATCCGGCATCTTGTCGATGAGCTTCGAGCTGTAACGGAGCCCCGGCGTCGGAACGCGCTCGTCCAGGTCCTTGCGCAGAGCGGCCAGCTCGTGCAGGAGCTGGACGTAGCGCGCGGCATCCTTGCTCCACGCGATCTCGTCGCCGACCGCAACGGAAGTGACCGCGTCCGTCGTCGTGATCTGGTCGCCCGGCTTCAAGAGGCTTTCGCGCCCGTCGGCGGCCACTTGCACCGCGCCTTCGACGACCGAGATGCGGGAGCCCTTCGTTCCGGTGTTGACGGCGAAGATCGTTCCCTTGACCGCCACCAGGCAATCGTCGGTGCGGACATCGAGATGCCCCGAGCCCTGCGGCGAGGCCTCGACGATGATCGCGCCGCCGCTCAAGCGAACGGTCGAGCCGTCCCGCCGCTTCGCGACGGTCAGCTCGGTGCGGTCCTTCATCTCGATGCGCGAGCCGTCGTCCATCATGACGAGCGCGCTCCCGTCCTTCGCGGTTCGAAGGGCGGTCTTGGCGGAGACCTTCATCCCAGGCCGCAGAGCGGTGGGTGAGCCGGCGGTCATCTGGTAGAGCGTCCCGTCGATCCGCATCACCTTGAGCTGCGGATCGCCCCCGAGCAGCGGGAGCACTTGCCACGCGGTGTACGACGAGAGGACGGCGATGCCGGCGATCGCCGCGGCGATCGCCCACCGCGTGTAGGCCGGGCGGGCGGAGTCGCGGCCGGCGGACGGGGCGGGGACCGCCCGGGGAGTCCGCGCGGCGATGAGAGCGCGCCGGCAGGGGATGCACTCGCGGCTGTGGTCTTCGAGCAGGAGAGATGTCTGGCTCGGGAGCTCCCCCGCGAGGTAGGCGGGGATGAGTGCCTGGAATCCGGCGCAGCTCTCGATGTGCGTGGGGGACGACGTGAACGACGACGACAGCCCCAGGGCTTCACGCACTCGGCTGGCCGCCCGGTCGATCTCGGCGCGGGACGGCTCTTCGTTTCGGATCGACTCGACGACTTCATCGAGCGAAGGCTTGCGGATGTCGTGGCTCATCGAAGCTCTCCCTTCAGGTCCTTCTGCAGCTTGGCCCGAGTGCGGTGGAGCGTTACGGCTACGGTGCTCCACGATGTGTTGAGGAGGCGGGCGATCTCTCGATTCCCGTATCCGTCGAAGTAGCGCATGACGAAGATCTCCGCGGCTCGAGGGTTCAAGCTCGCGAGCGCGCCGCGGACCTTGTCGCGAATCGCGGCAGCTTGGGTTCGATCGTGGGGGCTGGGGTCGTGGACCTGGAGCCGTTCGGGGTCGTCGATCGGCTCGGAGCGCGCCGCCTTGCGGCGGCGGAGCAGATCCAGCGACGCGTTGGTCGCCGCGCGGTGGAGGTAGCTTGCGGCCTCCTCCGAGCGAAGTGGCGGCTCCTCGCGCCGGACGATCCTGAGGAAGACGGTCTGGAGAACGTCCTCGGCGTCCTCTGCGCTGCCTGTGATCCGGCGGGCGACCCGGAAGACGTGCTCGTGATGCTGCTCGAAAAGCGCGGCCACCGAATCGTCCGCGGTGGCCTCCGGTGCGAGTGTTCGGGGAACGGCGTGCACGGCCTTCTCCTTGGTTCGGTCCTCGCCCATCAAAACGCGCCTCCACGCCGTTGATTAACAGCGCCGGTATCTGACCTATCCTAAGCCTCGTGCCGGATCTGACCATAAGCCCGGAAATCACAGGCCTTTTGACGGTTGGCGTCGTTCAGGCCGCCCCGGTCGGCGTGGGCCCCGCCCGGCGCGAGCTGATCGCCGAGATCGACACGCTTTGTGCTCGCCTGGTCGCGTCCCACGCCGGGCAATCCCCCGGCTCGATCGTGGGACTCGCCCCGGCGAGACGCCTCTATCGGTCGTTCGGAATGGACCCCACCTCGACTCGTCCCTCCTCCGAGGCCCTCCTCCGTCGGATCCTTCAAGGGAAGCCGTTCCCAAGGGTGAACTCCGCGGTCGAGGTCTGCAATCTTTGCTCGATCACCTTCCTCCTTCCCATCGGCCTCTACGATGCTGCGGCGATCCGGGGTGATGTGACGATTCGGCGTGGAGCCCCGGGGGAGTCTTACCCCGGCATCCGAAAGGATGCAGTCAACGTCGCGGGCAGGCCGGTGCTCACCGACCGGGAAGGGCCGTTCGGCAATCCGACGTCCGATTCGGCGAGGACTTCCGTTTCGGAGACGACGACGTCTCTCTTCATGGTGATTTTCGCGCCGAGCGACTATCCGTCCTCGTTGATGGACCAGCACGTTGCCTGGGCGAAATCGGCGATAACGCGACATCTTTCCGCCGCTTGACAGAATCTCCGACCCCCCTTAAGGTCTCCGAAGGTCCTGGCTGCATTCTTGTCGTACAGAAACGATTGAATTGCGTGCCATCACCTGAGCGGCGGTGCTTCGGCACGCGAGCCTGATCGAGGGTTCGATCCGGGGGCCGGGACCTGGTTCTGCTCCCGCAGGGAGCCAGGGGTTCGAGCATGGGCACGAGACTGTATGTCGGCAACCTTCCGTTCAGCGCTGACGAAGAGCAAGTCCGCGAGCTGTTCGCACAGAACGGCCGAAACGTGGTCGAGGTGAAGCTCGTCACGGACCGCGACACCGGCCGCCCGCGCGGCTTCGGATTCGTGGAGATGGGAAGCTCCGAGGACGCTGACGGCGCGATCCGCGATCTCAACGGACGCGACTTCGGCGGCCGTCCACTGACGGTCAACGAAGCGCGCGAGCGCACTGCGGGCGGCGGGGGATTCGGCGGCGGCGGCGGCTACGGCGGAGGCCGCGGTGGCGGCGGTGGTCGCGGCGGCGGCGGTGGCGGCAGTCGCCGCTACTGAGCTCGTAGGCACACCAGATCGCTCAGGGCGCCCGCTCAGGGCGCCCTTCTTATCTGACGGTAACTGGAATGGGGACAGGCCCGTGTGTTCTTGCAAAGCGGTATCCGGGGAGCTTTGCAAGAAAAAGGGGCCTGTCCCCGTTTCGCTTGTCGCTAGTACGAAGAGAGCAGCTGGGCAGCGCGAAGAACGCGATCCTCACCGGCCAGGAACGCATCCTCCAGAGGTGGGGAATAGGGGACGGGAGCATCGAGCGCGCCGACGATACGGATCGGCGCGTCGAGGTCTTCGTACGCGTCCTCCTGAATGATCGCCGCCAACGATTCGCCGATGCCGCCTGTGCGCGAGTCCTCGTGGGCGATCAAGACCTTGCCGCAATGGCGGGCGACGTCGAGCACGGTCTCCTTGTCCAATGGAACGAGCGAGCGCAAGTCGAGCACCGAGCATTCGACGCCGTCGGCCGCGATCTTCTCGGCGACGCGCATCGCGAGATGGACGTACGCGCCGTAGGAGATGATCGCGAGATCGGATCCCGCGCGTCTCAGCGCCGCCTTGCCGAGAGGGATCGGCGCCGGCGGCGTGGCGGGGAGCTTTTGCTTGATCTTCGGCTCGCGGTACAGCGCGATGTGCTCGTAGTAGAGAACCGGATCGGGATCGGCGACGGCGGCGGCCATCAGCGCGCGCGCGTCGAAGGGCGTCGAAGGGCAGACGATCTTGAGACCCGGGGTTCTGTAGAACCACGGCTCGGTGTTTTGCGAGTGATACGGCCCCGCGCGCCGCAGGCCGCCCCAAGGCATGCGGACCACCATCGGCACCGAGCCGCCCCAGCGGTATCGCATCTTGGCCGCGTTGTTGACGAGCTGATTGAACCCGGTGGCGACGAAGTCGTTGAACTGCATCTCGCCGATCGGGTGCATGCCCGCCAGCGCCGCGCCGGTGCAGACGCCCAGCACGCCCGCTTCCGCGATGGGTGAGTTCAGAATCCTGTCGCCAAATTCGGCGAGAAGTGGACGCAGCAGGAGAAAAGCATTCCCGTATTTGCCGCCGACGTCTTCGCCGTAGACGAACACGCGCGGATCGGCGCGCAGCGCGTCGCCGACCCCCATCATCACCGCCTCGAGGAACGTCTTCCCCTTCGGATCGAACGGCGGAGCTTCCTCGACCGCAGCGAGCGAAGGCGTCGGCCGCCTGAATCGCGCGCGGGCGTCTTCCAGAGGCTCGACATGACGCCGCGGCGCCTCGTCGGCGAAGACGCCGCGGCCCGCATCCGCGCCGTCCGGCCAGGGCAGCTCGATGACGGCGCGGGCCTCGGCCTCGACGAGGGCTTCCGCCTCGGTCTCGAGAGCCGCCAGGTCCTTCTTCCCGATGATCTTCTCGGCGACGAGCCGCGCGGCGTAGGTCGGGATCGGATCGCGCTTCGCCCAGAATGCGAACGCCTTCATGTCGGCGTACCCGGGCTCGACCGGCCGCGGGTACTCCCACGACGGGCTCGGGTCGCGGCCCAGATAGAGCATGTCGTCGTGGTGCGCGTGGCCGCACATCCGCATCGCGCACAGCTCGATCAGCGTCGGGCCTTCTCCCGCGCGCGCCCGCTCGGCCGCCCACGCGAACGCGGCAGCGATCGCGTCGGGATCGGTCCCGTCGATCGTGATCCCGGGGATGCCGTACCCGGCCGCCTTGTCCGCGAAGACCCGGACGGCGGACTGCTCGGAGACCGGCGTCGAGAGCGCGGTTTGGTTGTTCTGCACGCAGAAGATCGCGGGGAGCTTGCGGACCGAGCAGATGTTGATCGCTTCGTGCCATTCGCCGAGGGACGTCGCTCCCTCGCCGATGTACGAGACGGCGACGCGCTCCTCGCCGCGAAGCTTGAACGCCATCGCGAAGCCGGCGAGCGTCATCGTCGACGTCGCAAGCGGCGCCGCCGCGGGGAGAGCCCCCCATCCGAAATCCCCGACGTGAAGGTCCTTGCCGTAGACCGGGGGCGCGTTCTTGCCCATCTGCCCGTTCAGGAGCATGCGGACGGTGGCCGCGGTCGGGACCATGGCGAGGATCGCTCCGGCGTCGCGGATCACCGGCCCGATGACGTCGCCGCGCCACGAGCCGTCCTCGCCGCGGTACGCCTCGCCGCGCCGCAGGCGGATGACCGACGCGTAGATCGCCTCCTGGCCCAGCGAGCGGAATCCCTTCCCCTGAAACGATCCGCCTCCATAGCGGACCTCTCCGCCGGTGAAGAAGGTCTTGAGCCGGTTGTCGGTGGCGCGGGTCAGGATCATCCCGCGCAGGATCTCGCGCCTCTCGTCCGCGGTCAGGGAGGCGCGGATTGCTTCGCGCCTCAAGAATCCGTCGCAGGCGTCGACGATCTCCGCTTCCGAACGACGCAGGCGCTCGGCCGCGGGCACACCCGGGGTTGTTTCGGGAATGACTCGCGGGAGCTTGACCGCAAGCGCTCTTCGAAGGGCGGCGCGCAGGGGTTTGCGCATGGCCTCCAACGCCGCGGCCGGAGTCGACCTCCCGCGCTCCGCTTTCCGAACGATGGGAGCGAGCGCTTTCGACGCCCGCTCCAAGGAAGCGGGGTGGGTTTCCGCTACGAACGCGCTGAACCGGGAGGCGAGTCCGGGGAGCTTGGGCATCGAAGGCCCTCACTGCGCAAAAAGGACGCGAGCCGCGGATGCTACAGCCCGCCAACGGCTTACGTCCAGACTGGCCCTTTGCCGCGGAATGAGGCACACTCTCCTGCTTGATCCCCCCGTTTCGTGGGAAGGACTCTTTGAAGACGCGTTCCCGAAAGTCCCCGCGACCCGCGGTTGCCGCTATTCCCGCGGACGCCGCTCTCTTGACCGCCGATCTCCGCGAGTGGGCCGGGGAGCGGATCGCACACGCCGGGCACGAGAGCGCGCTTCTCGGGAAGGTCGAATCGCTGCGCCTCGCCGCCGACGGCCGGTCGGTCGAGGGGAGGGTCCGCGACCAGGGACCGATCCCGTACCGCGTCGCCGTCTCGCTCAACGGGAGAGGGCTCGAGAGCCGGTGCGAGTGCCCGTACGTCGGCGGTCCGGTCTGCAAGCACGCGGTTGCCACCCTCGAGGCGCTCCGGTTCCCGCGCCCTGCCGTCGTCCACGTGGCGGGATCTCAAAAGAGGGCGCGCCGAGCCGGTCGGCTCGCGAGGGGGCAGGGGCGGATCCTGACGCACGCTCCGATCCGGGCCGGAACGTTGCTCGCCGCGCCCGGAGAGTGGGCGCTGACGCGCGACGAGCGCGTCCACCTCGCGCGCGAGGACGAGCTGAAGGCGCGAAAACAGCGGGCGCGCAAGGAGAAGCCGGCGATCACTCGCGTCGGGGGCCGTCGCGGCGGTGCGCTGCCGCGTTTCCGTGTCCTGGGGCACGGCCGCTCGGGACCGTACACCGTCGCCCTGCGCGGGTTGGACGCGAGGCTGGCGTCGTGCACCTGTCCCGACTTCGAGAAGAGCGAGCTTTCCACTTGCAAGCACATCGAGAGGGTGCGGACCTGGTACCAGCGCCAGGCGAAGCGCTCGAGGGGTCCGGTGCTCTCGATCTGGTGGTGCCCTTCGGAGTGGTCGGTGCTCGTGCCCGATCCGATGCGCGAGATCCGCTGCGACGTCGTCGATGGGTATCTCCCCGGAACGCTACGCGAGCTGTTCGGCGAGGACGGCTACCTGCGCGAGGCTCCCGACGGCACGACCCCAGTTGCTTGGGTCGAGCAGGCGATCGTCGCGGCCCGCCAGGCGGCCGAAGCGGAGCAGATCGCGCTCGACGTCGATCCCGCCGTGGAGACGCGCCTCACGGAGGCGCGCCATCGCGTGGAGGTCGCCGCCCGGCTCGGTGCGGTGAGCTTCGGCGATCCGATCTGGCGCGAGACGACCGCCGGTCTCGGATTCCGCCTGCATCCCTACCAGGAGGTGGGCGCGCTCTTCCTGGCGCGGAAGGGCCGGGCGTTCCTGGCGGACGACATGGGGCTCGGAAAGACCCTGCAGGCGATCGTGGCGACGCTTCTCATGCGGCGAACCGCCGGGATCAAAAAAACGCTGATCGTCTGCCCGGCGTCGCTGAAGCACCAGTGGGCCCGCGAGATCGCGAAGGCCTGCGGCGAGAGCGCGTGCGTGGTCGAAGGGTCGCGCGCCGCGAGAGCCACCGCGTATCGTCGCTGGAAGCACGGCTTCCTGATCCTCAACTACGAGCTGGCGCTCAGGGATCTCGACGCGGTGCGCCGCGCGTCGGCCGATCTGGTCGTTCTCGACGAGGCGCAGCGGATCAAGAACTGGGAGACGAAGACGGCGAAGGCGATCAAGGAGCTGACGAGCCCGTTCGCCTTCGTGCTCACGGGAACCCCGCTCGAAAACCGGCTCTCGGAGCTGCATTCGCTGGTCGAGTTCGTCAACCCCCGCGCGCTGGGTCCGCGGTGGAGGCTGATCCCGTTCCACGCCGTCAGCGAGCCGAGCGGGAAAATCGTCGCCTACGAGGCGCTCGACATCCTGAGAGGACGGATGTCGGGCTTCTTCTTGAGGCGCGAGCGGAGGGAGGTGCTCGACCAGCTCCCGCCACGTACGGACAACACCTTCTGGACGGAGATGACGCCGGCCCAGTTCCGCCCCTACCGCCGCCATGCGCGCAAGGTCGCGGCGCTCCTGGCGCAGAACCGGCCGCTCAAGACCGCGGAAGTGCGCCTTCTCCTGCAGGCGCTCACCTCGATGCGGATCCTTTGCAACGCCTGGGCGCAGTACGAGTGGGATCACTCCGAATCTCGGCTCAAGTCCGGCCATCCGGGGGAGCCGGACACGCGCTGGATCCAATCTCCGAAGCTCGAGGAGTTCGCGCACGTTCTCGAGGATCTCCTCGAGCGTCCGGCGGCCAAGGTCGTCGTCTTCAGCCAGTGGGAGCGCCTCTTGCGCTTGGCGCATTACGTCGTGCGCCCGCTTCTGGACCGACGCGGCGAGCGGGCCGCACTCTTCCACGGCGGCTTGGACTCGCAGCGTCGCCAGCAGACGATCGACGATTTCCGCTCCGAGGAGAATCTCCGCGTCCTGTTCTCCACCGACGCCGGCGGGCTGGGACTGAACCTCCAAGACGCCGCTTCCGTCGTCGTCAACCTCGAGGTTCCATGGAACCCGGCGGTGCTCGAGCAGCGGATCGGCCGCGTCCATCGGATGGGGCAGCGGAACAGCGTGCAGGTCCTGCATTTCGTCACGAAGGGAGCGATCGAGGAGCGCGTCCGCCAGGTGGTCGAGAACAAGAAGGCGCTCTTCGACGGGCTTCTCGTGGACGAGGTCGATCGCGTCGTGCTCGACGAAGCCGTCCAGGCCAGCTTCGTGGAGCGCGTCAGGAGCCTGATGACGGCGTAGGGCTCACCAGAGCTCGAACTCGCGCGTCAGACGGACGCCGAACTTCCGCAGGACCTCCCGCTCGACGTCTTCGACCAGGAGAAGTGCGTCGGACGACGTTCCACGCCCGACGTTGACGAAGAAATTCGCGTGCTTGCCGGAGACCTCGATCCCGCCGATCCGGCGCCCCTTGAGCCCGGCGGCTTCGATCAGGCGCCCCGCGAAATCCCCGGGCGGCTTGAGGAATACCGAGCCGCAGGACGAAAGCTCGGTCGGCTGCGTTGCCTTCCTCCCTTCGGAAAACTCCGTGAGCCGACGCTTCACGGTGGCGGGATCGTCCGGCCTCAAGCCCAGCGTCGCTTCGAGCACGACTCCCGGACGGCCACGGAAGGCGCTCGTCCGGTAGCCGAACCGGCACGTAGCGTGATCGTAGTCGGTCACCGTCGCGTCGGCCTCGAGATAGCGCACGCGATCGACGACGTTTCCGATCTCGAATTGGTGCCAACCGGCGTTCATCACGATCGCGCCGCCGATCGAACCGGGAATGCCCGCGCCGAACTCGATTCCCGCCAGGCCGTGCTCGGCGGCGACGTGGGCGACCGCGGGAAACGCCGCGCCCGCGCCGGCGGCGATCGTCGTCCTCGAGACGGCGATACCGTCGAGCACCCGGCGGAGCCGGAGCACCAGGCCGCGCACGCCGGCGTCGGAGACGAGAAGGTTCGAGCCGTTGCCCAGAACCCGCCACGGAAGCCCGCGCCGCCGGGCCCATGCCAAGGCGCGCACGACATCGTCGACGTCCGCAGGGGTCGCCAGGATCTCCGCCGGCCCGCCGATTCGCCACGTCGTCAGCGGCGCCAAGGGCTCTTCCGAGGCGATGGAGCCGCGAAATCCCGCTTCACGCAGCTCGGCTTCCAGCTCGTTCGCCATCGCTCGGAACTCTAACAGGTCGCGGCGGTCTCAACGGAGCGAGGAGGGTCGCCGTCTTGACGTGGCTTCGTGGCATTCTTGCCGCGATGAGCGGTCGCAAGCTGCAGGGAACGCCGCCGCCGGACGACGAGGGCGAGCTCGTCCGAAGAGCGCGCGCCGGCGACCGCGCCGCGTTCGACCGGTTGGTCGCGCTGCACCTGCCGCAGGTCTGGGCGACGGTCTGGCGCGTGCTCCGGCATCGCGAGGATACGGAGGACGTCGTCCAGGAGGTGTTCGTCACCGCGCATCGGGCGATCCTCGATTTTCGCGGGGATTCGAAGCTCTCGACCTGGCTTCACCGGATCGCGGTCACGCGCGCGCTCAATCATGTCGACCGGGCCGAGGAGAAGCTCAAGCGCGCGTCCGATCCGATCGAGGTCGAGGCCATGGACGGTCCCGTTTCGGCGGCGACGCCTCTGGCCGCTCTCGAGGCCAAAGAGCTGATGCAGCGGCTCGCGGATTGCCTGAAGCGCCTTCCGGCCGCCTGGCGCGCCGTGTTGGCGCTGCGCGAAGCGGAGGAGAATTCTTACGAGCGCATCGCCGAGACGCTTCGCGTCGAGATCGGGACCGTGCGCTCGCGCCTGGCACGGGCGCGGGCGTCGCTCAAGGACTGTGTCGAGGGGAGAGCGGCATGAGCGCAATGGACGGCCATCCTCGAGATCTGCTGTCGGACTACGTCGACGACGAGCTGTCCCTCGAGGCGCGGACGTCCGTGGATCGCCATCTAGCCTCCTGTGAGGGCTGCCGCGACCATCTCGAATCGCTGCGCCGGATCGCGCGCGGACTCTCCGAGGAGCGGCTGCCGCCCGTTCCGATCGATCTCGAGGCGAAGATCGCGCGACGCATCGACGCCGCCACCACGGCGCGGCGACGCCTCCCACGATTCGCGCTGCCCCTCTCGATCGCGGCGACGATCGGCGCGGTCGGGCTTCTCATCGCCGTCCAATGGCGGCAGGGACATCTCGGCGTGCCACCTCCGGTCGAGACCAAGCCCGAGGCTCCCGCGATGAAGGAGCTCGGCGCCCCGCGCGAGCCCGCTCCACCACCCCCTGCGCGCGAAACCGAGCCGAGATGGAGCGCTCCCGCCGAGCGCCAAAAGAAGGAAGCAGCTCATGAGCTGCTCGACAAGGACGCCAAGCTCAAGACGGACCAGCTCGTTGAGGGAGCGAGGGAGCGCGATTTGAACAACGAGCCGGTCTCCGGACGCGAGGGTGTGACGGGAGGCGTCGTGGGCGGCGTCGCGGGCGGCGTCGAACGCGAGGTCGAAGCCGGGGCGAGCGTCCGCGACGAGAGACTGGACCGCGAGGCGGCCCGGAAGAGCGCGGAGCCGGCCGGCGCGGCCACTGCTTCGGCACTATCCGCCCCTACCGTCGCCGCGAAGGGCGCGCTCGTCTCCGGATGCGCCGACCGTTGGTCCGATTCCGGCGTGCGCGGCCGGTGGCAGGTGCCCGACGTTTCCCGCGCGGCGCAGGATCTCGACCGCATCGCCCGGGACGTCGCGGGAGCGAGCCAGTGGCGCGGCATCGCGGATGGGAGGCCCTACCTTCTCATCGTGCCCCGAAGCCGGTTCGATCAGGTCTACGACACGCTGCGTGCCCGTGGCGTGCAGGGTCTCGAAGCTCCCCCCACGCTCGGGCCGGGGGATGACTGCGCCGCCATCTCGATCGGTCTCGCTCCCTCGAGCGAGGCCCCGCCTCCGTCGCCGCGTTAGGGTTTCAAGTCGGCGAGCGCTTCGTCCGCCTCGACGATCCAGAACGGCGCATCGGGATCCAGGGCGTCGCGCCGCTCGGAAGCCAGCTTCTTGCCTGTGACGTAAGCCTCGCGCGCGCGTTCGCGTTCCTTGTTCGCGGCGAGCGCCTCCCCGAGAGCGAATTGGTTCGGCGGAAAAGCCGGCTCGAGCTCGACCGCCTTCCGCGCCTCGTCGAGAGCCCCCTCGACGTCCCCCGGCCCCAGCGGCCAGCCGGGCGCGCGGACGAGGACCAGCGCGAGAACGCGGTGAGGCCCGGCCTCGTCGTAGCGCGGGTCTTTCTCGATCACGCGGCGAAGTGCGGGCACCATCGTCTTCAAGCCGTCGTCCGCGGTCGCGCGGACCTCCCGGGCCTGGAGGCCGACCGCGATCGCCAACCAGTAGTCGCACGCGGGAAGATCCGGTTTTCGGCGCTGGCACCACTGCGCGGTCTGGACGGCGGACACCGCGGCGTCCGTCCGGGCCTTGGCCTCACGGAGATGGTCGGCGAGCCACGCCTTCGCGCGCACCGCGCCGATCAGGCCCACGACGTCGGTCTCGTCCAACTCCGCCCCCTGCAAGTACAGAGCCTCCGCCTCGGCGACGGCCGAGACGTCGGGACGTTTCCCCCACTTGGCGTCGGCCTCGGAGAGGAGTGAAGACGGCTCGGTATGACCCACGGGCGCGCGGTTCGCGGCCAGCTTGGCGATCGACGGAGGCTCGCGTAGGGCGGGAGCGCAGCCCGCGGCGAGAAGCGCCGCGAGGATGAGAGCGTGACGCCTCACTTGGTGCCGGTGGGCCCGGCGTGAGCGTAAGACGCGCGAGCCGAGGCGACCGCCTTGGCGTCGAGCGGAACGAACGATGCCATGCGGACGGCGTCGAGCGCCGCGGCTCCCTCCGGAGTGTCTTTCATCTTCAGCATGCCTGCGACGAGCTGCTTCGTGGGGGTCGCGCCGACGGAGGTCCCCACGCTGCAGACGACGATCCCCGGAAGGGCCGGCGAGGTGGCGACGATGTCGAGCTCCGCAGCGAACGGAAGCGTCGAAAAGGAATTCGTCTGCGCGGCGTCCATGAGGACGGCGACCGGGTCGCCGTCCGCGGCCTTGCGGAGAGCCGAGAGGACCTGCCCGGACGGCGAGAATCTCACGTCGGAGGGAAGCGCTCCCCACGAGCTCAAGGCGACGTTCCGGATGAAATCGGGAGCGTACGCCGCCAAGCTGACGATCGTGAAACCGGAGAGCGCCGACGAGGACGTCACGCGCCCCTTCTTGGCGACGAGCGACCAGGTCACCAACGCCTTCTGGCCCTTCTCGACCGCCTGCGCGCGCGGAGTCAGCGCCAGGTCGGAGGCGTGCCGCAGGTAGAAAGGGAGAGGCACCATCGCGATCGACGGCCCGGGCGCCTTGAGCCGGGCCACACCCGCGTCTTCCCCTTCGTAATACACGGCGGACAAGCGCTCGGCGGGCCAGCCCGCCGCCTTCGACACCGCACCCGCCAGTGTGTCCATGCTAGGCTGCGCTTCCTTCGTCGACCCGGGGTAACCGGGAGCGCAGATCACGAGCGCGACGGGCGAAGGGGCGGCCGTGCCGGCGAGCGCGGACGCCAGGACGACCACGGGGAGAAACGGGGTTCGCTTCGACATGGCTGCGCCCCATTATGCAGGAACTCCCGGGCCTCCGTCGTCGCTGGGCGCGCGCCTCGCGCGCGGGATCGTCGCCAGGGCGCCGGTCGTTCTCGGTGTCTGGCTGCTCCTCGCCCCCGTCGCGCTGTACTTCGCGCTGTCGGTCACGAGCGACAACTCTCCCGACCGTTTGATCGTCGAGGGGGACGCCGACTACAGGCAGACCCGGGCGTTCCAAAAGATCTTTCCCGAGGGGGAGTACGTCGTTCTCCTCGCGGAAGCCAAGGATCCCTTCGTCCCCGACGCGCTGGCTCGCCTACAAAAGCTCGAGCAGGCGCTCGCCGCCGTCCCGAAGGTGAAGCCGCTCTCCGCGCTCACCATCTACCGGCAGAAGCATCCGCAGTTCGCCGCGACCGAGGACGATGCCTTCTCCTTCAGGACGTTCGCGACCAGCACGAACCTGTTCCAGAAGCAGGGACTCGTGGGAGACGGCGTGCTCGGGATTCCGATGGAGCTTCAGGTCGACAACCGCGAAGAGCTCCAGGATGTCTTGCGCGCCGTCGACGAGGCGATCGCCCCGTTCATGGCGGCCCCCGCCCCCCTGACCGCGGTGCGAAAGATCGGCGGGCCGTACGTCGACCGGTATCTCTCCGAGGAGACGCAGCGATCGACCCTCCTCTACATGCCTCTCTTCGGGCTGTTCATCGTCCTCCTGAACCTCTTCCTTTATCGATCGCTGCGGACCCTCCTGGCCTTTCTCCTCACGATCGGTCTGACGGTGCTCTTCACAGAAGCGTTCGCGGGTGTCATGGGGTTCGTCTCCACGATCGTCTCTTCGCTCGTGCCGCTGACCGTGCTCATCACCTGCACGGCGACGCTCGTCTACATCCACTCCCTCTTCGTCGCGTGTCCTGCGGGACGCGATCTCCGCGAGCACCAGGTCTTCACGCTGTGCAACAAGTTCCTGCCCTGCACCGCCTCGATCTTCGCCGCCGCCGTCGGCTTCGCCGCGCTCGCGGTGTCGGGGATCCGGCCGATTCGCGAGATGGGCTACTGGGTCGCCGCCGGCATGTGCGTCACCTGGCTGGGATCGTTCACGCTCTTCCCCGCGCTCCAGCGCCTCCTGAAGACTCCCACGTCCTTGGAGCGCAAGATCGCCGGGTCCTGGTGGCCGAGAATGGTGGACCGGCTCCCGGGCTTCTCTTACCGATGGCGGTATCTCCTCGTCCCGGGGTCGATCGTGCTCATGATCGTCGGGCTGTGCGCCCTCCTCGGCTTTCCCCATGTCGCCGAGCCGATGCGTCTCGAGACCGACTCGCTCGACTACATCGACAAGCGCCTACCCCTCTATCAGGACACGCGCCGGTTCGAGGCGACGATGTCGGGGCTGACCGTGACGGAGGCGTGGATCCGCGTCCCCAAGGGGGGCGCCCTCGAGCCCGGTGTGCTCCGCGGCCTCAACCGCTTCGGCGCGAAGCTCGAGGCCGACAGTCGCGTCGGCTCGGTGGTGGGACCGACGACGCTGCTGCAATGGATCATGTACGTGCAGGGGCAAGGAGACAAGCTCCCGGACGACGATGCCGCGTGGGACAAGCTCGCGGGAGAGCTCCAGCAGCTCGTGCTGACGCGCCCCGAGCTGCGCGGATCGGTCGACGTGAAGACGCTGTCGAACGCCCGCATCCGCGTGATCACGCGAGCGGGATTCAAGGGATACGCCGAGCTCAAGAAGTTCTTGGACGACACCTGGGCCGAGGCCCAGCGCCACGACGCCGCGCTCGCCTCCTGCACCATGACCGTCGTCGGCGAAGGGGTGCTGCAGGCCAAGATCTCTCACTACCTCGTTCCCACCCTGACCGAGAGCTTTGGCATCACGGCGGCGGTGATCTTCACCGCGTTCCTGCTCGTCTTCCGGTCTCCCTCGGCCCGCCTGATGGCGATGATCCCGTCCGTGTTCGCGATCTTGGTGACGTTCCTCGTGATGCGCCTCACCGGGATCGCGCTCAACGTCGCAACCATCTTGATCGCGTCGACGGTGCTGGGAGCGTCCGAGAACGACCAGATCCATTTCTTCTACCACTTCCAGGAGGGGCGCCGGAACGGCGGGACCGAGGAGGCGCTCCGCCATGCGCTCTCGGTGTCCGGGCGGGCGATCGTCTTCGCGACGTTCATCAACGCCGGAGGGTTTCTCGCGCTCGCGCTCTCGCCCCTCCCGCCGATGCGGCAATTCGGCGTCGTGTCGGCCTGTGCGTTCCTCCTGTCGATGATCGCGGATTTCACCGCGCTGCCCGCATCTCTCTGGCTCGTTTCGGGCGACGTACCGGCAGAGCAAGCGGCGAGCCGTCGCTAGAGCGAGATCTCCGGCCCCGCACCCTCCGCCTCGGTGGCTCGGCGGGCGTCCCACCACAGGTAGGCTCCCAAGCCGACGAACACCACGAGGCCCAGCCAATTCCCTGCGATGCCGTCCATCCCCGGGATTTCGTAGGTCACGCTCCGCCCGCGAACGTCGAGACCGAAGCGGATGACGCCGTCGATCACGCCGGCGATGGCGCCTCCGGCGATGAACCCGGAGGCGATCAGCGTCCCACGGTTTCCCCGAGCGCGCGTCAGCGCCTCGGTCGGCGCCGGGCGCTTGACGAGCCACGCGACGATCGCCCCGGCGAGGATCGGCGTGTTCAGCTCGATCGGCAGATACATCCCGAGAGCGAAGGCGAGCGCCGAGATCCCGAGCATTTGAACGATCACCGCCACCACGGCGCCGACGCCGTAGAGGAACCAAGGCGCTTGGCCGGACTGCATCACCGACGAGATGACGGCGGCCATCGCGTTGGCCTGCGGTGCCGCGACGGGACGCGGATGCGCGGGGCTCACGGCGTACCCGTACACGCGGGCGAACATGAACATCACGCCCGTGACCGTGACCGCCGCGACGATCGATCCGGCGATCAGCGTCTCCTCGATCCGCCTCGGCGTCGCCCCCGTCCAGTAGCCGACCTTGAGGAGGGTCACCATCGAGCCGGTCATCGAGAGGGCCGTGCAGACGACGCCGCCGATGAGGAGGACCGAGAGCATCCCGCTCGCCCCCGCCAGCCCCAACGCCGAGAGCGAGATCGCGGCGATGATCAAGGTCGTCAGCGTCATACCCGAGATCGGGGTGGTGGAGATCATCGCGATCGCCCAGGCCGACACCGCCGCGAACAGGAACGTGATCGCGAACGTCAGAAGGACCGCGACGAGCGAGATCGACGTCGGGCGCGGCGATCCGGCGAGCACGGACAACCGGAAGTATCCGAAGAGGATCACCGCGAGCGCGATCGCCCCCGCCACGACGCCGCCGATGGGGAGGTCCCGCTCCGTGCGCGCGACCGCGACGCCGCGGCCCGCGCGCCGGACCTCGCCGAGCACTTGCGAGACCGCCTGCGCGATCACGGGAGACATCTTGAGAACCGAGAGGACGCCCGCTGCGAAGATCGCGCCGATCCCGATGTAGCGGACGTGGCCGAAGAAGATCTCCTCCGCGGACAAGCCCGCGATCGCCGGGCGCCCGGGAAAGATCTCCCCGGGCACCTTCGAGCCGACGACGGCGAACACGGGAACGAGGATCCAGTACGAGAGGAACGACCCCGCGGCGATGATCGTCGCGTAGCGCAGACCGACGATGTATCCCAGCCCGAGCACGGCGGCCGACGTGTTGAGGACGAAGATCGCCTTGACGTCCTCCGTCAGCGTCTTGAGCGACGGTACGAGCACGGTCGTGAAGGTATCCCTCCACGCTTTCAAATGGAGCGCGACGAAGTCGACGACGAAGGCAACCGCCATCGAGCTCAGAAGGACCAGGGCCTGGCGCCCGCCGCGGTCCCCGGCGACCAGGATCTCCGCCGTGGCGGTGGCCTCGGGGAAGGGGAGCTTTCCGTGCATCTCGGCCACGAAGTAGCGGCGGAAGGGTATCAGGAAGAGAACGCCCAGGATCGCGCCCAGGAGCGGCACGACGAAGACCTGAGCGAAGCTCGACCGAGGCTCGAGCCCCAGGATGAAGATCGCGGGCATCGTGAACGTCGAGCCTCCGACGACGATGCCGGCGCAAGCCCCGAGCGTCACGATGTTGACGTTCTCGAGCAACGTCGACTTGCGCGCCGCGATCGCCGAGAACCCGATCGCGAGGATCGCGATTGGGATCGCCGATTCGATTCCTTGGCCGAGCTTGAGCGAGATGTAGGCCGCGGCTGCGGAGAAGATCGACGTCATGACGAGCCCGAAGCCGATCGACCGCGGCGTGATCTCCGGAACCATCGCCGCCGCTGGGACGAGAGGCTCGTACCGCTCCCCCGGGGCCAGCTCGCGGTAGGCGTTCGCGGGGAGGCCGCCGCTCGCCGGAGTCTCGCTCATGCGGGCGGGGCTACTTCTTGGCCGGGGCGGGCGCGGCCTCCGGCGGAGGCATCATCGCCTCGATGTCGATCGTGACGGCGACCTCGTCGCTCGCGATCACGCCGGCATCGAACGTCGCATTCCAGGTCATGCCGAACTCTTTCCGATTGAGCTTCGTCGTCGCGGATGCCGCGACGCGCGACTCCCCGCGCTGCCCCTTGACGACCTTCGACGGAGCCGTGACGTCAAGGGTCACTTCCTTGGTGACGCCGTGCATCGTCAAGTCCCCGACGAGCCTGAAGCCGCCGCCCGTTCCGGGGACGGCCTTCTTCGACTTGAAGGTGAGGGTCGGGTACTTGGCCACGTCGAAGAAGTGATCGCTCCGCAGGTCCTTGTCGCGATACTCCTGCCGCGTGTTGATCGTCGACGCGTCGATCGTCGCATCGACCTTGATCGAGCCGACGTCTTTGCCGTCGTATTCGATGGTTCCGGTCGTCTTGCCGAACTCGCCGCGAACGGTCGAGATCATCAGGTGCGTCACAGCGAATTGCGATGACGAGTGGTTGGGATCGATCTGCCAGACATCCGCGGCGGACGCCGTCCTGGGAGCGAGGGCAAGGACCGCGAGCGGCAACAGCCGGAGAGCGACGCGATTCATCGGTGAATCCTCCCTGAACGAACGGACAGCTTACGCGATCTTGAGGACGATCTTCCCGAAGTTCTCGTTGCGCTCCATCGCCGCGTGGGCGCTAGCGGCCTCTTCGAGCAGAAGCACTCGGTCGACGATCGGCTGCAATCGCCCCGACGCGAGCAGAGGGAGCATCGTCCGCGAGAACGATTGCACCAGCGCGATCTTCTCTTCGATGGGCCGGGAGCGAAGGACCGTGCCGACCACGGTCAGCCGCTTGCGCATGAGCGCACCGAGGTCGGCCTCGACCTTCGAGCCTCCCAGCGTGCCGACGAGGACGAGCCGGCCGCGCAGCGCCAAGATTTCGAGGTTGAGAGCCCACGACGACGCCCCGAGGAAATCGATCGCCAGGCCAATCCCCTCGTCCCCGGCCGCCATGCGAATCGCGCCGGCAGCGTCCGGGCCGCCCGGATCGAGGACGCGGTGAATCCCCATCGCTTCGAGCCTAAGGCGCTTGTCGGCGGATCGCGACAAGGCGATGACCCGCGCGCCCGCGACCGTGGCGATCGCGGCGGCGGCCGTGCCGACCCCCGATCCGGCGGCGTTGACGACAACCGCCTCGCCCGGGCTCAAGCCGCCCCGGAGGAACAGCGCGTCGTAAGCGGTGAGAAACGCCTCGGGGACAGCGGCGGCGGTCTCGAAGTTCATCCCCGGCGGAACGCGCATGCAGAGGCGTTCGTGCAGCGTCAGCCGCTCGGCCTGCCCTCCGCCGCCGACGATCCCCATGACGCGATCCCCCGGCTGAAGAGTCGTCACCACCTCGCCGCAATCAGCGACCTCGCCGGCGAACTCGAGGCCGGGGATGTCCGCGGGGGACCCGGGAGGCGCCGCGTACAGCCCGCGTCGCTGGAGGAGGTCGGCGCGATTCAAGGCGGACGCCCGCACGCGGACGAGCACCTGATCCGGCCCCATCACCGGCTCCGGCACGGTGCGGATCTCGAGAACCTCGGGGCCGCCCGGCCGCGTGATCGTGACGGCGCGCATCAGCTTCGGGTCAAAGCCACGGGGCGCCGGACCGCCTCGAGCAGCACCCAAGCCGGGGACGCGGCGCGCGAAACCGCGCGATCGCTGACGGCAAAGCCGGCCGCGAGCAGGGCGTTCCGAAGATCGCCCGCCCGCCTGTAGTGCGCGCCGTGCCGTGGGTGCGACGGAAGCACGATCGTGCACGAGTCGACGAAGGCAGCCCAGGAGAACCGCCATCCGCCCGCCGCGTCCATCTCGCGCACGAACACGCGCGCCCCCGGGGGGAGAGCGCGCGCCAGGCGGCGGAACAGCGCATCCTGCGCGGCGAACGGAAGGAAGCGCAGCACGTCGTCGACGACCACGACGTCCGCCGGAGGAGGATCGAAATCGCGCAGGTCCAACGTCTGCACCGTGCACCCGGGGACGTCGTCCAGCACCTGTCGCGCGGCGCGTATGTACCGGTCGCATTGGTCGACGCCGAGATACCATCGCGGCTCCGACGCGCGCGTAAACAGGCTGACGAGAACGCCGACCAGCCCGCGGCCACAGCCCAGATCGAGCACCCGCGCTCCGGAGCCGAGAACGTCCTCCCCGATCAGGAAGGGATACATGGGGTCGCTCAGGAGCCGAGAGCGGGCCGCCTCCGCGTCGCGGATCGAGACGTCGACATAGCGCACGACGACGGAATCGACGATCTCGTGGTAGGTCTCGTGATGCGCCCCCGCCCGTGCGAGCAGCCACGCGCCCGCGCCCAACAGCGCCCCGAGCCCCCCGCCCAGCACGATGCTCCCGACCACGAGATTGGTGACGATGCCGAGCAGCCCGAGGTTCTGGACGTCGGCCAGCGTCACCGGCAGCCAGGCGTTGTGCAGGAGCCGATGGCCAAGCTGGATTTCGGCGAACAAGATCGGGCCCGCAGTCAACGGGTTTCCGATGTAAGCCGACGCGTAGACGATGACGCGGTTCAGTCGAAACAGGGTCGCCAGGAGCACCGAGACGGGAAAGTGAAACCCCCACAGCGGCGAGCACCCCACGAATACCCCGAGGCCGACACCGAAGCCGACCTTCCCCGGCGTCCGGTGCTCCGTGCGCAGGGTCATGTACAGGCGCCTGAGCCAACTCCGTCGCGGTCCGACGCCGACGTCGGCTCGAGGCGATTCGCCGCGATCCGGGGCGGTCGGCAAGGGGTCGGCATCCATGGCGCTCATCGCCCTCTCAACGCTCCCGGGCCGGGTTCCCCAAGATCACTTGTGGCAGAATGCCCGGGGCACGGGTAGATATCTTAGGTCCGAATGCGACCCCCACCACCGAGAGGGAGGGGGGCGTTGTCGCTTTCTGACCCGGCGAGGATTGCGTGATCGAAGAGCCGTCCCCGAGCGAGCCACCCGTGGACACCACGCTTCCGCCGCCCGAGGCCGTCGCCCAAGCCGACGGCGAGCCTCCCGCAGCAGCAGCCGAGCCGGAAGCCCAAACGGCGCCGCCGGCCGCCCCCGTCAAGCCGAGACCCGCTCCCAAGCCGCGCGACCCGGCCGTCATCCGCGCGTTCCGCGCCGGTCACCCCGTCGACGGGTTGGTCGAGAAGGTCATCAAAGGCGGGTACGAGGTCAAGGTCGGACGGTGCCGCGGTTTCTGCCCGCACTCCCAAATGGACCTCCACCGCGTCATCAACGCGGACGAGCACGTCGGGAAGACCTACGCGTTCAAGATCCTTCAGCTCCGTCGCGGCGGCGAGGACGTCGTCCTGTCGCGCCGCGAGATCCTCGAGGCCGAGCACTCGGATGAGATGAAGGCCGTCCGCGCGACGCTGATCGAAGGGGCGGTCATGACCGGTCGCGTCGTCCGGCTGACCGAGTTCGGCGCGTTCGTCGACCTCGGGGCCGGCGTCACCGGTCTGGTTCACCTCACCGAGCTGGCGCACGGAAGGGTCGTGCGCGCCTCCGACATCGTCGCCGTGGGGGACCGCGTGCCCGTGAAGATCATCCGGCTCGACGAGGCGACGGGGAAGATCTCGCTCTCGGTCAAGCAGGCGGTCACCGATCCGTGGGATTCGGTTCCCGCGTCCTTCCTCGTCGGGAAGGCGTACGCCGGCAAGGTGAAGCGCATCGCCGATTTCGGAGCCTTCGTCGAGCTTCGGCGCGAGGTGGAGGCCCTGGCTCCCGCGCGCGAGTTCCCTCCGAGCGCCGGCAGCTGGCGCGACGCGCTCGTGATCGACGCCGCCTCCGACTGGGTCGTCATCGCCGTCGATCCGGGCCGCCGCCGGATCACGGTCGTTCCGGTCTTCGACGGGTGGGAGAGCCTCCTCAACGCGCCGATGACCCCCGGAACGGAGTTGAACGGGAAGGTCGTCAAAGCGGAAGTGTTCGGCGTCTTCGTGTGGCTGGGGCCCGGGCGCGTGGGGATGGTGCCGCGGGTGTGGAGCGGATCCGGCGACGGCCCCGGATTCGAGCAGCGCTTCCCGGCGGGCTCCGAGCTCCACGTCGAGATCGTGGACGTCGCAGAGGGCGGGAAGCGGATTCGCCTCTCCGTCGTCGGCGTGGATCGCGAAGCGGCGGATGCGGCCCGCGCGGCGGCCATGAGACCGAAGCCCGCACCGGCGCCGCGCAAGCCGGCGCCCGAGGCGAGGCCGCGGCGAGAAGAGCGCGAGCCGCAGGCTTCATCCGTCGATCCGGGAAGCGGCTTCGGGAGCCATTTGGGCGAAGCGCTACGCGCGGCTCTGAAGCGAGAGAGCTGAGATCACCCCGCGGCGGCGATGCGCCCGAACCGGCGCCGTCTCGACTCGAACTCGTGCAGCGCTTCCTCGAGGTTTTCGCGCGAGAAGTCCGGCCAGGGGACCCGCAGGAAGACGAGCTCGGCGTAAGCGGCCTCCCAGAGAAGGAAATCCGATAGTCTCTGCTCGCCGCCGGTGCGAATGAGGAGATCGACGTCGGGCGTGCCCAGCATTCGCGCGAGGGACTCGCGCGGATCGAGCGAGCGCGTGGGGATCCTGCGCGCCGCGCGCGCGATCTGGTCGCGGGAGGAATAGTCGACCGCGATGCGCAGGTGCAGGTCGCGGCCCGATTCGGTCGCGCGCTCGGCGCCCTCGATCTCGGCGCGAAGCGCGGACGGAAGGCGGTCGCGACGCCCGATCGCCGTCAAGCGAATGCCGTGGCGCCGCAGCGCGTCGGTCTCGTCGCGAACGTAGGCGGACAGGAGCGAGAAGAGCGCCGCCACCTCGGCCCGCGGCCGCTGCCAGTTGTCCGACGAGAACGCATAGAGGGTGAGGAGCGGGAGGCGGAGCGCCCGCGCGGCTTCGACCGTGCGGCGCACGGCGGAGGCCCCGGCGCGGTGACCGAGGACCCGCGGCAGGCCGCGGGCCTCGGCCCACCGGCCGTTTCCGTCGAGGATGATCGCCGTGTGGCGCGGGCAGCGGACGTCCTCTGGCGAAGTACTTTTCAAGGCAAAGTCAGCGCTCAAAAAAAACCTCATCCCTTGCGCGTGGCGCGGATCAGGGCCTCCATGTGGGCGAGATACCTCTCGAGCGCCTTGCGGCCGGAGGCGGTCAGCCGGTATTCGGTGCGGGGCACGCGGCCGTCGAACCCCTTCGTGCACTGGACGTATCCGGCGTCTTCCAGCTTGCGGGCGTGCACGCTCAAATTACCGTCGGTCGTGTCGAGCAACACCTTGAGGTCGCCGAAGGTCATCGCGTCGTTGACCGCGAGGGCGCTGACGATCGCCAAGCGCAGCCGCTCGTGGACGACGCGGTCGAGCTCGGGGACGCCGACCTTGACGGGGGCCGGCTTCGACAAGGGTGCGGGCCTCCGCGGCCGCGCGCCCTCGTGGGAGGCTTCGCTCTTTCTAGCCACCGTGCTTCCTCGCGATCGCCGCTCCGAATGCGATGTGAAGCCCGCCGAATCCGGCGGCCATCAGGAGATTCCCGTAGGCCGGCGCTGCGAGCAGCGCCAACAGCCCGAGGCCCATGAACGCGGCCCCCATCAGCGGCACGATGCGAACCGAAAGCGACCCGGCGGCCGTGACCGCGGTGCCGTACAGAAGCAGCCACGTCCCGGGCAAGAGCGATCCGAGACCGTTCGCCACCAGGGCCACCGTCAGGACGGCACCCGCGACCAGAGAGGGGAGGAACGCCAGAGCGAATTTCCGCGCCAGCGCCGAGCGGAGGGACACCCCTAGACGGCGGGCTTTGCGTGTGATCGTCCCCGCCGAGATGGCCCCGGCGAGAACGCCGTCGGCGATCCAAACGGCGAGCCAGCCTCGGCCGGATTCCATCGCAGCCGCGAGCGGGGCCGCGGCGAGGGCGGAGAGGCCGATCGCGATCATGCCGGCACCCGGAACGGCGGTGAACGATCCCGCCCGCTCCATCGCATCGCGAATCACGCGCACGCTCTCGATCGCGTGATCGTGGAGGGGGGTCACGGGGTCGCGCGCCCGTTCGATCTGCGGAACCGGAGTCATGACGGCGTCAACCTACGCCTTGGTTTGAGCGTTGTCAAGTTCTTTGTGACGCAAAGTAGCTCCCGGCGGCGACGGGCCGGCCTGCTCTCCGGCCGCGACGATGAGCGGGGAGGCGGGGCGGTAGAAGACGTACTGCCACGCCCAGTCGACGAGCACGACGAGCTTGCTGCGGAACCCCACGAGCTGCATCAAGTGCACGAAGAGCCAGACGAGCCAAGCCAGGAAGCCGCGAAACTGCAGGCCGCGGATGACGGCGACGGCCGCCGAGCGGCCGATCGTCGCCATCGTCCCCGGGTCCTTGTAACGGAACGCCTCGAGCGGCCGGCCGGCGTTTCGGCGGACGACGTTCCTCGCGGCGCAGGCGCCCATCTGAATCGCCGGGGGTGCCAGCATGGGGACCGGGCCGGTCGGCGTCTCGAGATAGGCGGCGTCGCCGATGACGAAGACGTCGGGATGTCCTGCGATCGTCAAGTCCGGCTCGACGACGATGCGGCCCGAGCGGTGAAGAGGAACGCCGAGCGTCGCGCCCAACGGTCCTGCCATCACTCCGGCCGCCCAGACGAGCGTGCGGGCCGCCATCGAGGCGCCGTCGGCGAACCGCACCTCGCTTCCGTCGTATCCCGACACCACGGCTCCGAGACGCACCTCGACGCCCAACCGTTCGAGGCTCGAGACGGCGGCGCGCGACAAACGCTCCGGCATCGTCGCAAGGACGCGCGGCCCCAGCTCCACCAGGACCACGCTGATCTCTCCGCGCGGGATCGCGGGATAATCGCGGGCCAGCACGCGGCGGAGCAGCTCGGAGACGGCGCCCGCGACCTCGACCCCCGTCGGGCCTCCGCCCACGACGACGATCGTCAGGAGCGCGCGCCGCGCCGCGGGATCGACGGCCGCGACCGCGTCCTCGAAGCAGCGCATCAGGTGATTGCGCAGGCGAAGCGCGTGGGGAAGGTCCTTGAGATCGAACCCGTTCTCGGCGACGTCGGTCTTGCCGAAGAAGTTCGTCGCGGCGCCCGAGGCCAAGATGAGCAGGTCATACGTGAACCCGCCGCGCGAGGTGAGGACGATCCGCCGGGAAAGGTCCACGGCCGAAACCGACGCGACGCGGAACTCCAGGTTCTTCTGCCTCCTCAGGATCGATCGGACGGGGTAGGCGATCTCCGCCGGCGGGAGCGCCGCGGCCGCAACTTGATAGAGAAGCGGCTGGAAGAGGTGGTAGTTGTTCTTGTCGAGCAGGAGCACGTCGACCGGCGCGCCATCCAGCTCCCGCGCGGCGCGCAAGCCGCCGAATCCGGCGCCGACGATCACGACCCGGGGACGCGTCGCTCCCATGGCGGGAGGTATCCTACGACGCCTGCTACCATCGTGCTTTCGCACCGAACGCCGTCGGAGGCAGGCCATGACCACCGCAACCCGGAACGAGACCCTGGCGGCGCTCGGCGTCGCCTCGACGAGCCGCGGCGCCTCCACGGGCGCGTGGCTCGACACGCGAGGCCCCGAGCTCGTCTCGCTCGATCCGTCGACCGGCGAGCCGCTCGGCCGCGTCCTGCAGGCGACGGACCGCGACTACGAAACGGTCGTGGCCGCAGCGGTCGAGGCGTTCTCGAGCTGGCGCATGGTTCCGGCACCGAAACGAGGCGAGATCGTCCGGCAGCTCGGTGAGGAGCTCCGGGCCAACAAAGAAGCGCTGGGGCGTCTGATCACGCTCGAGGCCGGGAAGATCCTGTCGGAAGGTCTCGGCGAGGTTCAGGAGATGATCGACGTCTGCGACTTCGCCGTCGGGCTCTCGCGGCAGCTCTACGGCTTGGCCATGCACTCCGAGCGTCCGCAGCACCGGATGTACGAGCAGTGGCATCCCCTGGGTCCGATCGGCATCGTCACGGCGTTCAACTTCCCGGTCGCGGTCTGGGCGTGGAATGCGGCGATCGCGGCCGTCTGCGGCGATACGATGATCTGGAAGCCGTCGTCGAAGACGCCGCTGACCGCGATCGCAGTCCAGACGATCGCCAACCGCGTGATGGACAAGAACGGGCTCCGCGGAGTCTTCAACCTGGTGATCGGCCGCGGCGCGGACGTCGGCGAGCGGATGCTCGCGGACCGGCGCCTCCCGCTGATTTCGGCGACCGGCTCCTGCCGGATGGGGCGCCGGA
>CAZEII010000022.1:0-49103 GCA_964511835.1 uncultured Acidobacteriota bacterium
TGGGTGTCGGGAAGAAACTCTCCGATGACGTCGCCGACGGGATTCGAACGACGCGATGGACCGCACCGCAGCCGGTGAGCTTCCCGACGATCATCTTCGGAGACTATCTGAGTGCGGTGTCCGACCATGTGGTCAAGAAGTCGGACGGCACCCCGATTCCGGTGACCGTCTACGTCGACAAGGTCAGCACGAACGCGCTCGACGAGAAGATCGAGGACCAGAACACCGCCAACGAGTTCCGCACGGCCGCAGCCTCCGGCGCGCGCGACATTCGCGGCAAGCAGCTCGGCCCGATCGCCGTCCAGGCGTCGGTCGCCATCGAGCTGTACCAGCAGATCTACGGCGTCGACTACCCGTACGCGAAGCTGGACCTCGTCGCCGATCCTTTGGGCTCGTTCTACGGCCAAGCGCCGTCGTCGATCATCTATCTGGGCTTCGGTGTGTTCCGCGGTGAGGGCGAGGTCGCTGCCGGCCGGATGTTCTCCGGAGGAGCGAACATCGCCAAGTTCAACAAGGACGTTGTGGCGCACGAGACCGGGCACCAGTGGTGGGGCTCGGTGATCTGCAACGCCAACCAGCGCAACTACTGGTTCGTCGAGACGCTCGCCGAGGTCTCCTCAGCGCTCTACGTCGAGAAGGTGTTCGGCAAGAAAAAGTATGACGAGAAGGTCGCCATCTGGCGCGACAACGTGATGAAGTACGACCAAGTGACGAGCGTCCAGAACAACTACACCGTTTGGGGCGGAGAGGACGGCTTCCGCTCGGTGCAATCCAACATCTACGACAAGGGGCCCTACGCGTTCCACGTCTTCCGCTCGACCTTCGGCGACGAGAAGTTCTTCGCGTTCCTCAAGGAGCTCGCGAAGGAGCTCCAGCACAAGGAGATCGTCACGCGCGACATCCAGGACGTCATGGAGAAAGTCGTCGGCGGGAACATGGACTGGTTCTTCGACCAGTGGATCCGCGGCATCGGCAAGCCCCAGTACGCGCTGAACTACACGACGCGGAAGAACGAGCAGGGGAAGTGGGTCGTCGAAGGGACGATCAAACAGCGCGTCGTTTACGGCAAGTACCGCGACGAGATGCCAGGCGTCTACTACCGGGGCGTCGCCCCGCTCACGTTCGTGACGCCCGACGGTAAGGAGTTGAAGTCCGCCAAGCCGCTCCTCGTGCAGGGCCCGGAGACGCCGTTCCGCGTCATCGTCGCCGAAGAGCCCACGCAGGTGTTCTTCAACAAGGACGGAGAGATCCTGGCGGAGGACACGCTGATCAACCGAAGCTGGTAGGCCGGCTCTGATCAAGATCTTCCATCTGACGAAGACCTACGCGGAGGGCGCGGTCGCGCTGCGCGACGTCAGCTTCGAGGTCGAGCGCGGGGAGTTCGTCTTCATCACCGGGCCGTCGGGCGCGGGGAAGTCGACCCTGCTCCGGCTCCTGCTCCGGCGTGAGCTTCCCACGGAGGGACAGATCCTCGTCAACGGGCGCAACGTGGTCGCGCTCCCGGCGCGGAAGGTTCCGGAGCTCCGACGGTCCATCGGGGTCGTGTTCCAGGATTTCAAGCTGATCCGGCGCAAGTCCGCGCTCGAGAACGTCGCCTACGTACTGAACGTCGCTGGAATCCCACGGGCCGAGCAGAAGCGGCGCTCCTACCTGGCGCTCAAGGGGGTCGGGCTCCAGCACCGCTTGAACGTGACGCCGGAGGTGCTCTCCGGCGGAGAGCAGCAGCGCGTCGCGATCGCGCGCGCGGTCGTCAACGATCCCGAGCTGCTGTTGGCCGACGAGCCCACGGGCAATCTCGACCCCGATCTCGCGGTCGAGATCATGCGGCTTTTCCGCGAGATCAACGCGCGCGGGACGACGGTGGTGGTCGCCACGCACGATCGCGACCTCATCCAGCGTATGCAGCGGCGCACGATCGTTCTGGAGCAGGGCCGGGTTGCCCACGCCGCGGCGATCGCGTGAGCGTCGTTCTCGCCCACCTGCGTTACTTCGTTGCCGACGCGGTGGACGAATGGCGGCACAGCCCCGGGCCCAACCTGCTCGCGACGGCTACGCTGGCCGCCGTACTCTTCGTCGCAGCGGTCAATCTCCTGATCTTGGCCAATCTCTCCGTCCACGTCGGGCGGTGGAAGAACGATCTCCGCGTGTCGCTCTACCTGAAGGACGGCGCGGGAGACTCGGACGTGGAGGCGCTGCGCGCGAAGATCGCCGCTGTAGATGGCGTTGCCCGCGTGGAGCACGTCGGGAAGGACGAAGCCCTCCGGCGCTTCCGGGCGTCGTTCAAGGACCTGGCCGACTTGCCGTCGGAGCTTCCAGCCAATCCTCTCCCCGCCTCGCTCGAGGTCGTGCTCGAGCCCGGCCCTCGCGCGAAGAATGCGGCAAAGGCGGTGGGCGAAGCGGCCGCCGGAGCGGCGGCCGTCGAGGAGCTCCGCTACGACCAGTCGCTGCTCGACCGCATCGACTCGCTTCTCGACATCGCGCGCTGGGGCGGAGCCGGCTTGGGGCTGGTCGTGCTTACGGCCGTGGCGTTCGTCGTCTCGGGCGTGCTCCGTCTGACCGTGTACGCCCGGCGCGACGAGATCGACATCATGCACCTGGTCGGGGCGCCGCCGATGCTGGTACGCGGGCCGTTCCTCGTCGCCGGCGTCGGGCAGGGCGCGGCGGGGGGGCTGCTCGCCCTGTTCCTCGCGGAGGCGGTGCGGCGGACGGGGCTCCAATACGCGGGGGCGCATCCGGGCAACCTCCTCGAGCTCGCCGCCGGCTCCCCCCTTCCGCTCGCGCCGTCGTGCTTCGTCGTCGCGGTCGGCGTCGCGCTGGGTTTCACGTCCGCGTGGTTCGCCGTGAGGGAATCGGAGCGCAGCGACCGCTGAGCCGCGCCCTCACCAGTCGAAGGTGATGTAGAACTCGGTGCGCACGCCGCCGACGTCGGCCTTGACCGGAATGAGGTCGAACACGAGCGGCGTGGACGGGTCGTCGATGTAGCGCGTGTACGGGAAGCGTTTGGCCCACGACCAGTTGAACTGCAGACCGCCGAGGAAAAAAAACTGAAAGCCCGAACCCCAGGACCCGCGAAGGTCCTGCGGCCGGTTATTGGCGCGGTCCCACCAATGGAATGGGATTCCGGGGCGGACCGCTTGGACGTCCGGATCGTAGAACTGGTCGTTCGGCAGCCAGGCGGTGCCGGTGTCGATGAACAGGAATCCCCGGATGTTCCTGAGCGGACCGATTGGAAAGAGCACCTCGTCGACGAAGGGGAACCGCAGCTCGATGTTGGCCCCCGCCACGTTCGATCCGTAGAACGAGCGGAAGTCGTAGCCCCGCAGCGTGTTGAGGCCGCCGACGCCGTAGAAAATCTGACGATCCCCTCGGTTCGCGATCCCGAACACGCGGAAGGCGAACAGCGATCGCCGCGTCAGCTGCTTGTAGGCGCGGAAGTCGAGGTGGTACTCCTTGATGTTCCCGGGAGTATCTCCTCCGAGGTTGTAACCCCAAGTCAATCCCAGCTCGAAGCGTTTCCCTTGGAACGGCCCGAACGATTGGAAACGCGTGGTGTCTCCGACGAGCGCCGGCTGGAGGAGCAGAAATCGATCGTGCGACGAGACGAACTGCGGCGTTCCCGTGATGTCGTACCCGACGAAGATGTCCTGCGTGCTGTCGGTACCCGCGATCCCCGCGTCGACGCGGTAGTAGCGGTTGATCGGGAATTGGGCCGAGAACTGGATTCCGGTGTTTCGCTGCGCCTGCCGACGATCGACCTGGAAGCCGTTGGACGACAGGTAATAGTCACGCAGATCGAACAGAGTCACTCCCCAGCGGTTGCGATGCTTGAGATTGGTGTAGGACAGCAGGAAATTCGAGAAGTCGGCGACGCTGTAGAACGTCAGCCCGGCGCGGTGATCGCCGAGGAGATCGGAGAACTGCAGCCCGACGTTGGAGAGGAAAGTCCCGTCATCGGCGACGCCGACGGTGATCGACGGCGCCTCGATGTCCCAGCGCGTCTTGTACTTCTTGGACGTGGTGGGATCGGCGGTCAGCTTGAGCGGCGGCTCGAACGGCTCCGCCTCGGGCGCTCCCGCCGCCGTCGTCTCCGCCGCCGAGCGAGACTCCGTCTGGCGCAGCGGCATCCGATACAGACGGAAGGTGCTCTCGAAGTAGGCCGTGAAGACGAGGTACGGCTCGCCGTCCCGCGGCGCCATCTCGACCGGCGAAAAACAGCCGCCGACGACGTCCGTGTACTGGCGCGACTCGCCGGAAGCGAGGTCGAGGGCGAAAATGTTGAACACGCCGTACCCGCCGCGATCCGACGAGAAGAAAACCGTCTTCCCGTCGCGCGAGTACGAAGGCTGGATGTCGAGCGACGGTCCGAAGGTGAGCTGCGTCTTGCGCGTCGGATCCGATCGATCGACCGAGAAGATCTTCCACGACGAGCCGATCCGCCGGTTGTAGAGCACCGACTTGCCGTCCGCCGCGTACCACGGATTGCCGTCGTAGTCGTCGTCCTGCGTGAGGTTGCGGATCTCCTTCGTCGAAAGATCCAGCTCGAAGATGTCGACGACGCCGTTCTTGTTCCCCTCGAAGGCGATGTGCTTGCCGTCGGGGGCGAACGCCGGACTCGCACCCTGGGCGACTCCCGGCAGCTTGAGGATCCGCTCGAGCTTGCCGTGAAGCGAGTCATAGAGGGCGAGATCGCGCTTGTTCTCGCGGCGCACGAACACCGCGATCTCGTCGCCGGTCGGGGACCACGCAAGGTCCCGCCTCCCCGAGAAGGCCTCGGTGACGATGTAGCGGTACTTGTTGCTCCATCCCTTCGTCAGGTTCTTGACCTTCTTGCCTTCCTCGGCGGACAGCACGACGAGATCGAGATCCATTTTCGGCGAGGCGAGCGCGGCGATCAGCTCGCCCGACGGCGAGAGGGTCGGCGAGAACGTGAAGACGCCCGGCTGGTGGATCCCGACCTCCTTCCCGTAGTCATCGGGGCTCTTCTTCTCGAGCAGGACCGGGAAATACCGCTGCCTCAGGAATCGGTTGAAATTCCTGTTGAAGGCGTCGATGTCGGTGCCGAAGGCCTCTTTGATCGCCTTCTCGACATTGCCGGTGAGCAGGACCTTCCGGTACTCGTAGACGAAATTTCGGACCCCCTCCTTGCCGTACTGCTGCTCGATGAAGTCGAACACCGCGTGCCCGTAGCGGTAGTTCAAGTAGGACAGCTGATCGAGCGCCTGGATAGGGGGGATGTAGTTGTTGACGACCGCGTCCCGGATCGCCATCCGGTCGAGGCTTTCCTCGTCGTTGCCGAAGTACGATGCCATCCCCTCGACGAGCCACGTCGGGATGCGCGCGCGCAGAGCACGTCCGATGTACCCCTCGAAGAACAAGGAGTACTGGAAGATGTGGGTCAGCTCGTGCGAGATGAGCTTGTAGAGCTTGTCGGGCGGCTGATCGATCGGCAGCACCATGCGGTTCTGGATCGGCTCCGCGAACGCTCCGACGGCTTCCGGGAGCTCCTCGAGCGTGATGTTGGTCTCTTCGAATTCTCCGTGCGTCTTGTAGATCACCATGGGGATCCGGAATCGCAACTCGTGATCGAGCTCCTTGCTCAGGCGCACGTACGCGCTCTCGGCGTAGGAGACCACGTCGTCGAGGAACGGCTCGGATTCAGGGTAGTAATAGATGTCGAAGTGCGGCGCCTTGTAGATCTTCCAACGAAAATTGTCGTACGCGATCTTGTTCTGTCCGAAGTACGCCACCGCCTGGGCCGACGCGGGACGCGCTCCCGAAGCCACGAGGGCGAAGGCGATCAGCAACGGCGCTCCGCGCCGGCACATCGGAGTCGTCATAGGGGCTCCGCGCTCATCCCTTGAAGAGCAGCCGTTGGTCCGTCCGGGTGCGCGCGGCGATGACCGAGAGCACGTCGCCGGCGATCGAATTGCCCAGCTCGTAGAAGGCGCTGATCGGATCATTCGCCGAGCCTCGGAAGACGGCCTGCCGCCGCATCCGGTCCCGGAACAGGAGCGATCCGTCGGCGCCGCGGAAGTAGAGCGCGTCGAGCTCGAACGTGAATTCCTCCTGCTCGACGAACCGCGTCGTCCGCACCTTCTGTCCGGTGGATTCGCTGACGATGTCGACGTCCTCGAACCCCGAGGCGTCGCGCTTGGTGTAGTGCATCGCCCCCGTGACGATGACGTCGGACTTGTACTCGTGTCCCAGCCAGCGGAAGAACTCGGAGTTCTTCGCCATGTCGTCGAGCGTCTGCTCGGGGACCGCGGGCGGTGGCGTCACGTTCTGGATCTCGAACGCGGTGTGCTTCCGGAACTCGTTTCTCAGGAACCGCACCATCTCCCGGTTGACGTCGATCAGCTCCGAGTCGTTGACGAGGAAGCTCGCGACGAGAACGGTCTTGACGTCGTCGAGCTTGAGGCGGGGCGGCAGCGGAAGCGTCACCGGGATCTCGACGACGTCGCGCCCTCGTTTCTTGCGCCATTCGATCGGAACTTGATGCGACGATTCCGGCGCCGGCATCCCGTCCGCAGCGTGGCCCCAGAACAGCGACGAGCGCATCGCGTTGTCGTGGATGCGCGAGTCGTCCGGCGCGGCCGCGACGGCCTTCGCGAACAGCTCTTTCGCGCGATCGGGCGCCCCGAGCGCTTCCTGCGCGACGGCGAGGTTGTTCAGGAGCCTCGGATCGTCCGGAAGCCGGCGAAGGGCCTGCTCCCACCGGAATTTCGCCTCCCGCCAGTTTCCGCCCTTCGCCATCTCGGTGCCGAAACGAAGCAGCTCGTCGGGTTCAGCATCCGCTGCGGCCGCAAGCGACGCGAGCGCGATCGCGACGAGGCCGGCGGTCAGCGGAGGGCGCCACCGTGGGTGCCGGATCGTCATGCGCTCCCTTCCCTCGGCCGGTCCCCTCATCCATCCCGCGTCTTCGGGCGTTCGCATAATACACTCGCTTTCGATGGCGAAGCGCTGCATCGAACCCGCGAAAGGCCCGCTGGACGCGGACTTGGCGGCGACGGCGTCGAAGAGCGCAACGCACCGCGCGGTCGTCGCGGCGGCGCTCGCTCGCGGCCGGAGCGAGATTCGCGAGCCGCTCGACGCCGACGACACCCGCCGCACGCTCGAAGGAGTGCGGGCGCTGGGTGTCGTCGTGGAGGAGCGCGAGCGGACGTGGATCGTGCATGGTGCGGGGACCGAGATCCCCGGCGCCGGCGTGATCGAGTTGGGCGCATCCGGCACGTCGGCGCGGTTCCTCGTCGCGCTGGCGGCTCTGGGGCGAAAGCCCTCGCGCCTCGATGGATCGCCCCGCCTCCGCGCTCGGCCGATGGACGAGCTCCTCGAGGCGCTCACCGCCCTCGGCGCGAGCGTCCGCGGATCCGGCGGGTCCACCCCCTTCCCGCTGGAGGTCGGCGGCTCCCCCGTGCGCGGTGGGAGCGCAACGCTCTCCGGGGCGCGGAGCAGCCAGTTCGCGAGCGCGCTGATGCTCGCGGCTCCCGCGTTTGCCCGGGGTCTCAAGCTCACCATCGCGCCGCCGCGCGTCTCGTTCGGCTATGTTCGGATGACCGCCGAGACGATCACCTCGTTCGGCGGCCACGTCGCGTTTGACGGCGAAGCGGTCGTTACGATTCCGCGACGGCAGCTCGGATCGGCCACCATCGTGATCGAGGCCGATTACTCCTCCGCGTCGTACCCCATGGCGGCCGTCGCGATCCTGGGAGGGCGGCTTCGCCTACGCGGATTGAGGGCGGGCAGCGTCCAGCCCGACGCCAGGTTCTTGCGCGACCTCGCGACACTGGGCGTCCACATCGATGCCGACGCCGATGGCATCGTCGTCGAAGCGTCCGGGCGCGTGCCGGCGTTCTCGTGGGACCTCGCGGACGCTCCGGACCTGGCGCCGACCGCGGCCGTGCTGGCTGCGTTCGCTGACGGGCCGTGCTCGCTCTCGGGGCTCGGCCATCTCGCCCTCAAGGAATCGGATCGAGTCGCAGTCCTGACGGAGAACCTGGCGAAGCTCGGCGTCCGCGCATCGGCGGACCACGGCACTTTGACCATCGTCCCGCCGCCTCGAAGAACGCTGCGCGGCGCGGAGATCGCCGTGGCGGACGATCATCGGATCGCGATGGCCTTCGCCGTGGCCGGGCTGGCGGTTCCGGGCGTGTCGATCGACGCGCCCTCCGCCGTCGCGAAGTCGTACCCGGGCTTCTGGGACGACCTGGCCGCGCTCGCTAGAACTGGAAGCTGAGACCCACCGTAGCCGTGTCGACGACGAAGTCCCGAGAGATGAAGCGCGCCGTCGTCCCGAGGGCGGTCTGCGAGGCGTTCTGCGGGATCGAGAGGTCCTCGGGGAGCAAGACCGTGTCGAGATACCCAGTGCGGTTCCAATCGAGGATCAGGTGGAAACCCTCGAGGAGCTTCACGCGGATGCCGCCTTCGAACTTGTTGTTCCACGCGGACTTCTTCACGTCATCGCCGATTTGTCCGGGGCCGGGGTAGTAGGTGGGCGGTGTCGTCGAAGGGTCGACGGCCAGGTAGGTGAACGTTCCCGAATCGGTGCTGAGCGTCTCGGTCAAGAGAGCCGCTTCGATCATCGCGTAGAGTGTGAGCCGCTGCCGGAAGAAATTGAAATCGATCTCTCCGGATCCGGTGGGCCCCCACCCCTTGGTCGACTGCTGCATCACGAGCATGGGGTTCTGAACTCCGTCCGAATAACCGAACCCGGGGAGGTCGATGCGCCCCACCAGCCAAGTCGGGACGACGACGGCTCCCTTGTAGTCCAGATACCTAAGACCAGCGGCCCACCGGCATCGAATCTTCAGCCCGCCGTACTCACGGCGATAGAGGAGATCGAACGTCTGAATTCTGTTGCCCAGATCCTTGGGAACGGTGGTCGTCAGATCGAGCGGCGGCGTCGGCGGCGGAGGCGTCTGCGTGGTGTGCAGATTTCCGTTCTGAATGTCGATGTGCCACCAGGGAACGTTCTGCTGCGTCCCCGTCGCGTGGAGCTCGAACTCGCCATCCGCGATTCCGTTGTATGCGAGGAGATACTGGCCCCGCCCTCGCGGAAGAGTCCAGCCGATCGTGGCCTGCCCGTTCTTGTTTCCGCTGAAGTCGAGCTCGCTGGTCGAATCCATCGTTGACCCGCTGTTCAACGGCGTCTTGACGGTCTTGATCTGCGCGGGGCCGCCGCGCGTCTCGAGGTACATCGCGAAGTGCTTTCCGAAATAAGGCTCCTTCGGCTTGGGCGTCTCCGCCGGCTTGGGAGCCGCTTCGTCTTTCGGTTTTGGGGCCGGTTCCTCGGCTCGGGCCGCGTGCCATCCCCACCCGAACCCGGCGACGAGCGCCGCCGCCAACACCCGCTTCCAACTCATGTACCGACCCCCTGCCATCCGGCGCAGTCGTTCTCTCTGACGGCTGAGCGCCGTGCATTGCGTCTTCGATCGACCGAAAGTCTGCCTATATAGAGAAAAGCGCGACGCCCGTCAAGCGTCGCGGCCCGAACGGCGGGATTGCCGCTGCATCGGTGCAGAATTTCGCCATGTTATGATCGCGCCGCCCCGAGCCCCATCCGAAGGGGCGTGATGTCCCCCGTACCAAAACGTCGCGCCGACCCGGAGGACCCAAGGCCCATGAACACGCGCAGAGGAAAGATTCTGATCGCGGTCGCCGGCCTGAGCGCGACCCCCGGAATGGCATCCGGGTTCGCGTTCTACGAGCAGGGCGCCAAGGCCTCGGCCGAGGGCGGCGCCTGGATCGCCCGCGCCGACGACGCCTCAGCGAACTGGTACAACCCCGCGGCGTTGGTGCACGGTGCGAAGGGTGAGGTCCAGTTCGGCTTCAACTATCTCGAAACCGGCAGCGACACCCATTTCAGCCCGGCGCCGGGGGTGAGCTTCGACGCGGTGTCGAACGTCTCGACGCCCCTGCACTTCTACTTCGGCCAGAAGATCAACGACCGCCTCGCGTTCGGGGTCGGATTCAACAATCCTTTCGGTCTCGTTTCGGAATGGAAGAACGCCCCGTTGACACTCTCGAGCCGCCGGGCCGAGCTCAGGACCTACCTGTTGAACCCCAACTTCGCGTTCAAGATCAGCGAGCGTTGGTCGGCGGCGATCGGGGTGGACTACCTCGCGGCGGAGGTGACCGATTTCGCCCGCGACGCCGCCGTCGGACCGTTCACGACGACCGCGAATCTCCGGGGTGAGGGTGACGCCTTCGGCTACAACGTCGCGCTGCAATTCAAGATGGACTGCTTCTCGATCGCCGGACAGTATCGGTCGCCCCTCACGGTCGACATCCGCGGAAACCTGACATTCACCGGCGTTCCGGCTTTCCTGAATTCTCCCGCGCACACAGACGTGGATCTACCCGCGCAGTCGATGGTGGGCGCCGCGTGGACGAGCAGGTGGGTGGATGTCGAGCTCGCGGGCTATTACACGGAGTGGAATAGGTTCAAGAATCTGATCATAGATACCGGAAACCCCGCGACCAGCGCCACGCTGATCCAGAACTGGACCGGGACTTGGTCGTACCGGCTCGGGCTGGCCTTTCGTCTGGACCACGACGGCAAGCATGAGCTTCGCGCCGGCGGCGTGGTCGACGACAGCCCGATTCCGACGCAATACCTACGCCCTTCGATTCCCGACTCGGACCGGACGGGGTACTCGTTGGGATACGGCTACCTCGCGAAGACTTGGGGCGTCGACATCTACGCCATGTATCTCAAGTTCGACGACGTCACCGCGAACGGACTCCCGACCGACGGCGTGATTCCCGGAACGTATTCGACGACGATCCCGCTGGCCGGCGTGACGTTCAAGTACCGATATTGAGGTTGCTCTCGTCGCCGGCTCGGCCCTCGCCGAGCCCGCCACGGTCGCGCCGCTCCCTATGGGCACCATCGCCCTCGCAACCCTGATCGACGGCCTCGCAGCCGGCCCCACCGCGCCCGTCCGTGCGCGTCGCGGCGGGGCCTGGCTTTCCGGCGAGTCGGACTTTGGCGAGGACGTCCGCAATCTCGCGGCGGCGCTATCCGGCTACGGACTGCACCCGGGCGCGCGCGCGGCGGTCCTCGGGTCGGAGGGCCGAGAGACGCTTTGCGCGGGGCTCGCCGTCATCGCCGCAGGGGCAACGGTCATTCCGCTCGATCCAGCCCTTCCCGACGCGGCGCTCTCCCGGGCCCTTGGTTCGTCCGGCGCGATTCATGTCATGGCCTCGGACGAGCGACAGCTCGCGAGAATCCTTGCGCTCCGGCCGGAGTTGTCCGCTCTGGAGCTGGTGCTCCTCCTCTCGGCGGCGCCCTCCGAGCGAAAACCGGCGGCACTCCTCGCGGACGCCGCCATGAGCGCCGGGAGGGAGGCCCTTACCGCCAATCCCGACCTGTTGCTGCACGCCCTGGCAAGCGGCGATAGCAGCGTTTCGTGCATCACCGTCGACGGCCGTGGAGATCTGCGACCGGTCGATCGGGCCTCCCTGCTGTCGTTTGCTGAGACGATATCGAAGGCTCTCACCCTCGGTCCGAAGAGCTCGATGCTGCTCGCGCTTCCCGTCGGCGGTGTCGAGCGATTGGGAGCGTCGCTCGCTGCCATCAGCCGCAGGACGGCGTTGCTGCTTTCCGATCCTGCGGAACGCCCCGACGCCGGTCTCGCGGAGCACGCTCCTGAATCGGTCGTAACAAACGTGTCCGGCATCGAGCGCCTCTATCGAGCCTGGATAGAGGACATGGACTCCGAGTCCTGGCTCTCGCGACGCCTCACGCGCTGGGCGCTCCGGCAAGGAACAGAGACTTCCCGGGGTGGCTGGAGAAAGGGTCTTGCGGAGCGCATCGCCCTCCGGGCGCTCCGAGCCAAGCTTGGCGGTCGCGCCCGAACCGTCGACGTGTTCCCCGGCCACCGGGTCAAAGCTTCCTCCGACATCGAAGACTTTTTCGCAGCCGCCGGGCTGACGGTTCGATACCTACCGGCGGGGCCAGGTCCGGCTGTGGCCCGTTGATTGCAGTACTCTAAAATCGGGAGAGGCTGCATGATGAGCTGGAACCGTGTCGTTTTGACTCTGGCGTGTGCGGTCTTGCTGGCAGGGGCGAGGTTCGCTGGTGCGGACGAATCCGGGTCCGTGGCGGATTCTTCCGGCGCGAAGGGCAAGCTGGACGCCGCGACCGTCGAGCGTCTTCTCCGGATCCAAGACGAGCAGGAGCTCGCCGTCAGGCTCGTCCTGTTGCCCGCCAGCGTCGAGGACAAGAAGGGCCACATCGTGACCGGACTCAAGATCGGCGATTTCAAATTGACCGACGAGAGCGTGCCCCAAAAGATCAAGTATTTTTCTGTCGAGAGCGACGAGCCCGTATCGATCGCCTTCGTGCTCGACGTGTCCGGGAGCATGCGTCAATCCGGCAAGATGGAAGCGGCGAAAGAGGCGATCCGCTTCTTCGTCGATCGGCTTCGCCCGCAGGACCGGTTCGCTCTCATCTGCTTCGCCGACGACCAGGTGTCCTGGGTGACCGAATTCACCTCGGATCATCAGCGATTCATCGAACGGCTGATGGTGCAGGAAGGATACGGCCAGACCGCGCTGAACGATGCCGTAGCGGCGATCCCCAAGCTCGTCGACGAATCGACCACGGGGCGGAAGGCGATCGTCCTGATCACCGACGGCGTCGACAACGCGAGCAAGCTGACCATCCACGAAGCGATCGCAACCGCCCGCCAGGTCGAGGTACCGATTTTCACCGTCGGCTTCTCGACGATTCCATGGGACGAACGCGCGAAAGCCAAGGATCTCGGATTCAACATGGCCGTTCTGCAGCTCTTCGCCGACGAGACGGGCGGCACGCTCTTCGTCGTTCAGGGTCCGGACGAGATGAAAGAGGCGGTCGCGCGGATCTCGACAGAGCTCCGGCACCAATACCTCATCGGCTACTCCCCAGGGCTCGAGCACTGGGACGGACGATTCCGCTCGATCGAGCTTCAGGCTCGGAACGGTCGCTATGTCGTACGCACCCGGAAGGGCTACTACGCGAATCCGTAGGATTGCCTGACACTGGCTCGATCTCCGTGTAAAAACCACACGGCAGCCGGGAGGCAAAGCGAAGTTCAGTCACGCTCGCCCCCCCAGAAACCAACGTATTTGTAACTAGAATGCCAGTTTCGTGGTGGCACGGCGATTGACTCCTCATCTGATCGGATCCCGGTGTCAGCCCATTGCGGGAACCGGTCTTACTTTGTAGAGTCAGACCGGCGGTACCGGTAAAAAGGTGATCCCGGGGGATTGGAGCAAGTTTCACCGTCACGCCACGGCCAAGGCGCCGGCGACGGTCAGAATGAAGGAGCGGAGGATATGCACAAAAGAGTCGGATTGGCGGTCGCGGGCGCAGCGGTGCTGTCGCTGGTCGCCGCAAATGGGTGCGTCACAAAAAAGGCGTGGCGCGAAAACGTCGAGGCGACGGACACCCGAGTGAAGGGCGTCGAGAGCGGCCTCGAAACTCAAGAGAAGCGTACGTCGGATCTAGCCAGGGATACCGACACACGCATCAGCCAGGTCAAGGGAACCGCGGAAAAGGCTGTTGAAATCGGCAGCAACGCGATGACGAAGGCCGAGGCTGCCGAAAAGGCGGCTCGCGGGAAGATCCTGTGGACGACCACCCTCTCCGACGACAGCGTCAAGTTCCCGTTTGACGCCGACAAGATCCCGGAGGCCGCGCAGTCGATCCTCGACGATCTCGGCAACAAGGTGAAGTCCCTGGATAAGACGGTGTACCTCGAGATCGAGGGCCACACCGACAACATCGGCAGCGAGGTCTACAACAAGCACCTCGCCGAAGCGCGCGCCGAGGCAGTCCGCAACTACCTCGCGGAGAAGACCGGCATCCCGCTGCACGCCATGAGCATCATCTCCTACGGCGAGAGCAAGCCCGTCGCCGCCAACAACACGTCGGAAGGGCGCGCGAAGAACCGTCGCGTCGTCGTCCGCGTCCTCGAGTAAGATAGAGATTCGAGCGTTACTTGGGGCCGGCTCCGCGCATCGCCGCGCGGAGCCGGCCCTTCGTGTTTCGAGCCCTGCTAGATTCCCCCCATGAAAACGGAATTCGGTTCGATGCTCGCCGAGCGCGTCGTGCTCTTCGACGGAGCGATGGGCACTCGGCTCTATGAGCTGGGCGTCTTCCTCAACCGGTGCTTCGACGAGCTCAACGTCTCCAATCCCGGGCTCGTCGAGAGCGTCCATCGATCCTACGTGTCCGCCGGCGCCGACGTCATCGAGACCAACACGTTCGGCGCGAACCGCCTGAAGCTCGATCGTCACGGCCTCGGCGATCAGGTGCGAGCGATCAACCTGCAGGGGGCCGCGATCGCGCGGGGAGCTGCATCCGACCGGCTGGTGGCCGGGGCGATCGGCCCGCTCGGGGTCCGCATCGAGCCGTGGGGGCCGACCTCGGTGGAGGAGGCGGAGGAGCTCTTCGCGGAGCAAGCGAGGGCCCTCGCGGAAGGGGGCGTCGATCTCTTCTCCGTGGAGACTTTCTACGACCTCGCGGAAATCGAGGCCGCAGTGCGCGGCATTAGGAGCGTTTCCGACCGGCCGATCGTTGCGCAGATGACGCTCGAGGACGATGGGAGCAGTCTCGAAGGGGTCGAACCCGAAGTGTTCGGCCCTCGGCTCGCGGCGCTTCCGGTGCAAGCGGTCGGCGTGAATTGCTCCGTGGGACCGGCGGCGATGCTCGAGGCCGTCGAGCGCATGTTGCCGGTGGTCGGATTGCCCATCGCGGCGCAGCCCAACGCTGGCAAGCCGCGCTCGGTGGACAACCGCAATTTGTACCTGTGCAGCCCCGAATACATGGCGGTGTACGCCAAGCGCTTCATCGAGGCCGGTGTTCGGATCGTCGGCGGGTGCTGCGGAACGACGCCGGATCACCTCAAAGCGATCCGGAGCGCCGTGAGGGCGGCGTCCCCCGCGCGCCGGCCGATGGTCGCCGTGAGCGCCCCCGTCACGGCCCCCCCTCAAGTCAGCCCGGTGCCCGTGCACGAGCGCTCGCGCCTGGCCCGCGTCGTGAGCGACGGGGCGTTCGTCGTCAGCGTTGAGATGCTGCCGCCCCGCGGCCACGAGCTCGGAAAAACGCTAGCGGGAGCGAAGCTCCTCCACGACGGCGGGGCCGACGCGATCAACATTCCGGACGGCCCGCGGGCCTCGGCACGGATGAGTCCGATGGCGATGGCGGTCCGGCTCGAGCGGGAGATCGGTATCGAGACGATCATCCACTACTGCTGCCGCGACCGGAATCTCCTGGGGATGCAGTCGGACCTGCTGGGCGCGCACGCGCTCGGGCTGCGCAACGTGCTCGTCATCACGGGCGATCCCCCGAAGCTCGGCGATTACCCCGACGCGACGGCCGTATTCGACGTCGACAGCATCGGCCTCACGAACATGGTCACGCGGCTCAACCAGGGGCTCGACGTCGGCGGCAACGCGATCGGCGAGCCGACCGCGTTCTACGTCGGCTGCGGCGTCAACCCTGGCTCACCCGACCTCGACCGGGAGATCGCGCGGTTCGAGTGGAAAGTCGGAGCCGGCGCACAGTTCTGCATCACGCAACCGGTGTTCGACGTCGAGGCCCTCCTCCGGTTTCTCGAGCGCATCCGGAGCGTGCGCATTCCGGTCATCGCGGGCGTCTGGCCGCTCGCGTCGTACCGCAACGCGGAGTTCATGAACAACGAAGTCCCCGGCGTCAACGTTCCCGAGGTCATTCTCGAGCGCATGCGGCGCGCGGACACGAAAGAGCGCGCCCGCGCCGAGGGCGTCGCGATCGCCCAGGAAGCGCTCTCGGCGCTGCTCCCGCACGTCCAAGGAGTACAAGTCTCGGCCCCATTCGGCCGCTATCAAACCGCCCTCGAAGTCGCCCAAGCGATCCCTCGTGAGCGGCTCACTTCATTTTCGACGCCGCGGGATGGCGATCATCCCGCACCAGGAGGGCCTACCCGATGAGAGCATGTCCACGTTTCTCGCTCCCCCTCGCGATCACGACCTCCGCCATCGCTCTCGCTCTGTCGGCGTGCGGCGGCACGCCGCCGGCCGACAAGGCCGGTGCTGCGGCGCAAGGGTCCCCGGCCCCTACCGTGGCCCAGAACGAGACCGCAACTCCTCCCGTGGCCGAGAAGCCGGCAGCCGTGGCGGCTCCCGCGCCGGCACAGACCCAGCCGGCGCGCCCCGCCGCCAAACCCGCGCCGAAGCCCGCCGCGGAGCACCAGCCGCCTCCTCCGATCCCGAGGCCGGCGCCGGTCATCAAGACGCTCGCGGCTGGAACCGACCTCGACGTCGAGCTTCTCGATGCGGCGTCGAGCAAGACGAGTCAAGTCGGCGATGCCCTCCGCGCGCGCGTGACCAAAGCGGTTGTCGTCGACGGTCTCACCGCGATTCCTGCGGGAACGATCGTCGACGGGACGATCACGGAGGCGATCCCGCTCAAGGCTATCGGCGGCGCGGCGAGCCTCGGCATCAAATTCGAGACGCTCGAGCTTCCCAGCGGCGGGGTGCCCATCGCGGCGCTCATCCACCAGCAGGGGAAAAGCGAGACCGGAAAGGACGCCGGGACGATCGCGGGCGCGACGGTGGGTGGAGCGCTGCTCGGACGGTTGTTGAGCCATCACGACAAGACGAAGGGCACGCTGATCGGCGCCGCGGTCGGGGCGGCCGCCGGCACCGGCGCGGCGGCGGCGACGAAGGGACAAGAAGTCGAGCTTCCGGCGGGAACCCCGTTGGCGATCCATCTGGAGCAACCGGTCTCGGTCACGATCCAGCCGTAGTTCCGTCCGGAACGTAGGTCTTTCCCGTCCACCTCTGATGACAGGATGACCTGTCGTCGCGGGAAAAGCTCGCCGCGGCGACGCTTCGAACGTGGCCCGGCCGTTGCTAATTCTCGTATTTGAGCCGCCCCTGGGGGGCCGGAGGATAGGATCATGAAGCTCACGCCCGCCGCCGCCGCGATCGTCACAGCCGTTGTTCTCGTCACCGGCAGCGCCGCGGCCGCCCCTCCCGGCGACAGCGAAGCTTTCAACTTCCGGCTTGGTGGGTTCTTCCCCAAGGCGGACAGCGACTTCTGGAGGACGAACGAGGCAGCGTTCACGCTCGACCGCAGCGACTTCAACGGCGTCATCACGGGCGTCGGCTACAACACCGCGATCAACAACTGGGTCGAGTTCGACTTCAACGGCGACTTTTACTACGGCTCCACCACGGCGGCCGACCGCGCGTTCGTCGACCAAAACGGCAACCCGATCTTCCACGACTCACGGCTGACGATCGTTCCTGTCACGGTGGGGTTTCGAGTTCTTCCCGCCGGCCGGTACGCACGGCGCGGGGCCGAGGGGCAGCACTACGTCCGCCGCCCCGTGCCCTACATCGGCGCGGGCTTCGGCGCGGACTACTGGCTCTACGAGGAAGAGGGGGACTTCGTCGACACGAACAACGCGGTCGTCTACGACCGCCTGACCGATTCCGGTTTCGAGTTCGAGACACACGCGATGGTCGGTATCGAGTTCCCCTTCGGGCCGCACTGGTACATGACCCTCGAGGTGCGCGAGTCGTGGGCCGAAGCGCATCCGGGAGGTTCCTTCACGTTCGTGAATCCAGGCGCGCTCGACCTCGGCGGAACGAGCCTCGCATTGGGCGGGTCCTGGCGTTTTTAGCGCCGGAACGCGTCCTGCGGGAGCGGCTCGCCGAGCATCTCCGCGACCTTGCGGGACAGCGCCTCGTTCATGTTCATGCCCTTGATGACGACGTCGTCGACACCCAGGGCGCGTAGCTTCGCCCACCCCTCGCCGTACATTTCGGATTCGTCCTGCGCCGTGAAGAGCAGCACCGGGCAGGTTTTTCCGGGCGGCTCGCGCAACAGGCGAAGGCCGTCCTCCCCCCGCTCGAGCGTGATGTCGAGCAGCATGAGGTCGATTCCGCCGCGGATGAGCATCGCGCGCGCTTCGTCGAGCGACCGGGCGACTTTCAGCTCGTAGCGTGATGCGAGCGCGTCCCGCGCGATCTCGACGAAGTACTCCATGTCTTCGACGACGAGCAACGTCGGTCGAGCGGCGATCTTCGCCTCGGACCAGCTCTCGGGCACGAAGTGGAGCTGGCACCGCGGGCAGCAAACCTCCCCCGTCGGCGCCGAAGACCCTGCGGGGTTGGCAGCCGCGGGAGCCACCGGTGCTCGACCGGCGGGCGCGTTGGGCAGGGGGGCCGGCGGCATCGGCTTGAGCTCGATCGTCGCGCCGCAGGCCTGGCAGGGCACGTAGCCGCCGCCCGCGGGGAGGGTGGCCTCCTCCACGAGGTAACCCTTGCCACAGCCGCCGCAGCGGACCTCGATCTTCATCGGTGCGCCTCCGTCGTGCCCAGCAAGTACGGCATCGGGTCGATCGCGCGATTCTCGAGTCGGATCTCGAAATGGCAATGCTCGGTCGTGGCGTTCCCCGTCCGTCCGAGGAGCGCGATCGGCTGGCCGCGCTTGACGGCCTCGCCCGGGGTCACGAGCGCCTTCTGCGCGTGCGCGTAGAGCGTCTGCAGGCCGTCGCCGTGGTCGAGCACGACCATCGTGCCGTACCCGCTCGCCGTCCGGCCGCAGAACGCCACGACTCCGTCCCGCGCGGCGAGAATGTCCTGGCCGAGCGTGCCGCGTATGTCGACGCCGGCGTGTCGATGATGCCGCCGCGGCTCCCCGAACGGTCGCATGAACGAGCCGCCGGCGACCGGCCAGAGAAAATCCGCCGAGGGTGAAGGAGGAACGACCCGCGTCCGCCGCGCCGAAGGAGGCGGCGCAGGATAGGGCGCGACGTCGATCGTCGCCCGAGCGCCAGGGACGAAGAGAGGAGTTCCCACTTCGACGAGCGCCGGATTGTCGATGTCGTTGGCCTCGGCGAGGCGCTCGAGGGGGATGTCGTACGCCCGTGCGATCCGCCACAGCGTCTGCCCGGGCTGGACGACGTGCACGATGCCGTCCGACGGCTCGGCATCGTCCTGGCTCCCCGCAGCGGAGCTGCGTGCCTTCGGGGTCTCGTGCCGCGGTGCGACCTCGTCGGCGCGAACGATCGGTGTCGACGCGACCGTCGCGCGCGCGGAGCCGGCGCACCCGACTTCCGCCATCGCGCCGGCGGCGAGCAGCACGAGGGGCAAGCGCATGCGGTGAATCTTAGGTTCCGGGGCGGGCGGAGACAATCGTGATCTCGCTGTGTCGGCGCGGATCACGCCGGCATCCGGGCTGATAGACTCCCAAAACGATAGCCACGAGTTACGGAGTCGAGGATGGTCCGACGGGAATTGCGCTGGGATCCGTTCGTCGTGCTCCTGCTCCTCGTTCCCGTCGCCCTCGCCGCTCACGGGTTCCATGCTCCCGCGCCGTGGGCGTTCGCCGCGTCGGCGGCCGCCATCGTTCCTCTGGCGTCCTTCATGGGGCGTGCGACCGAGCAACTCGCGGGGCGCGTGGGTCCGGGGATCGGCGGGCTCTTGAACGCGACGTTCGGAAACGCAGCGGAACTGATCATCGCTCTCGCGGCCATGCGCGAGGGCCTCTTCGACGTCGTCAAGGCTTCGATCACCGGATCGATCATCGGCAACATCCTGCTCGTCTTGGGCCTCGCCGTGCTGTGCGGCGGCCTCAGACACGCTCGCCAGACCTTCAACAAGACGTCGGCCGGAATCGGGGCGACGCTGCTCGTCCTGTCGGCCGTCGGCCTCGTCGTTCCTGCAATCTTCCACAACATCGTGCGGGGCACGGCGGCGGCGCGCGAGAAGGAGATGAGCCTCGAGATCGCCGTCGTTCTCTTCGCAATCTACCTCGCCAGTCTGATCTTCTCCCTGAAAACGCACCGCCATCTCTATGCGGGAGAAAGCGTCGCGCAGGCGCACAGCGGGTGGCCCATGCGAACGAGCGTCACAGTTCTCGCCCTGGCGACCGTGGGCGTCGCCGTGATGAGCGAGATCCTCGTGGGCGCCGTCACCGCGACTGCGGAGGCGTTCGGCTTTACCGAGGTTTTCGTCGGAGTCATCCTGGTCGCGATCGTTGGAAACGCCGCGGAGCACTCGACGGCCGTCCTCATGGCGATGAAGGACCAAATGGACCTCGCGGTGAACATCGCGGTGGGATCGAGCATCCAGGTCGCGCTCTTCGTGACGCCGGTCCTGGTGTTTGCGTCGCACGCGTTCGGTCGCCCCATGGATCTCGTCTTCACGACGTTCGAGGTCGTCGCGGTGACGATCGCGGTGGGAGCGGCGACCCTCGTGGCACTGGACGGGGAATCGAACTGGCTCGAGGGTGCGCAACTTCTCGGGGTCTACGCCATCCTCGGTCTGGCGTTCTACTTCCTGCCGTAAGCGCGGCCGCCTCGGGTGGGCTAGAATCCGTCGTTCCAACGGCCGCGGCCGGCCCCGAGGGGTCCGTGAGGCGCGGGGAGGTGGACGTCGATGAATCGTCGGATCGCCTGCGTCGCGGCCCTCGCCGCCTTTTTCGTCGGAATCTCGGAAGCCGCCCCGCCTCCGCCGACCCCAAAGGCCGCAGCGGAAAGCGGAACGCCGGGTCTCGCCGCCGTACGCCCCGCAGAGTTCGGCGCACGGTTCCCGGCTGCCAAGTTCACGAACCTGAACGAGGCGTCGGGGCAGCCCGCGAACATCGACCTCGCGACGTACCTCGGGAAGAAGCCGATCGTCTTCGTGTACTGGATGGCCGGGAACGCCCGATCGGAAAAAATCCTCATGGAAACCAAGGAGGCGGTCGACAAGGCCGGCCCCGACAAGGTCGCGTTCCTGGCCGTGGCGGCGGCGGCGTTCGGATCGAACGACGTCGGTCCGGTCAAAGCGCGCACCGCAACGCTGAAGCTGACGATGCCCGTGCTCAACGACGAAGGGTTCCGGATCCTCCAGGAGCTCCAGGTCCACGCGGTCCCGAACATCACGATCATCGACCGCGAAGGAAAGCTGCGGCTCACGAACGGAGGAGCGCTCACCCAGTCGCTCGAATACAAGCTCGACGTGGAGGGCGCGATCAAGCGCGTGGCCAACACAGGATCTCTCGGCACCTACGGAGCCCTCTCGACCTACTACCCAGTGACCGAGCTGGTCGGAAAGAAATGTCCCGATTTCGACGCCCCGCTGCTCAGCGACGGCTCCGACCGGACGCTTTCGTCGATGCTCGCTTCCGACAAGGTGAACGTGCTCATCTTCTGGTCGGTGGACTGCCCCCACTGCAAGGCCTCGCTTCCGAAGCTGAACGATTGGCTCAAGGACCACTCGGACGGCCTGAACGTGATCGGCGCGGCGCGCGTGACGGACGACGCCACGAAAACGCGGACGGCGGAATACTGCAGGATCAGCGGCTTCACCTTCCCGTCGTTCGTCGACAAGGACATGCAGATTGGGTCGATCTACGAGGTGATCTCGACGCCGACCGTCGTCGTGATTCGTCCCGATGGCGTCGTGGATTCCGTGCTGCTCTCGGGTGAGACCGACCTCGGCGCGGCGCTCGACGTCAAGAAGCGCGCGATTCTGAAGCAGCCCGCGCCGCGCGGCTAGCTCCGGCCTCCCCGCGCGATCGCCGGAAGATTCGTCAGATCCCGGAGCGCCGGCCTACCTCCGTCGAGTCGCGACCGCCGGGCGATGATCACGCTCTCGATGCCGGCCGCCTGGGCGCCCGCCTCGTCGAGCTCCGGCACGTCGCCCACGTGGATCGCTTCGGCAGGCGAGCCGCCGAGTCGCGCCACGGCACGGAGGAACAACTCCGGGCTCGGCTTTTCGACCCCCTCGAGATGCGAGACGACCAGGGCGTCGAACCAGCTTGCAAGCGCGAGTCGCTGAAGCAATCCGGGGAGAGTCGAGTCCCAATTCGACACGACGGCGAGCCGGGCGCCGTCCCGTCGAAGGGACCGGAGCACGGGGACGACGTCGTCGAACACCTGCCAGGACGCGGGATCGCGGAACGCCTTGCGCAACGGCGCCAATGCGCGCCGCGCGAGCGTGGGGTCCTCGGGCGCGCCGGGCGTCCGCGCGAGGGTGCCTTCGACGAAGCGCAGCCAGTAGCCGTGCTCGCCCCCACCGGCCGCGCGGTAGCGATCGACACCCGGCGGGTGCACGCGATTGATGTCCTCCCAACAGCGGCGCAGCCCTAGATCCAGGTCCGCTGCGCACAGCGTCACGTCGAGCGTGGCCAGCACGCGCGCATAGACGGCGCCGAACGATTCGCGAGGTGCCAACAGCGTTTCGCCGGCGTCGAGAAGAACGTAGGGATAGCGCAGCATCCGGACGCTGAGGATAATCTCAGGCCATGTCGTGGGTCATCTATCAGGTCGATGCGTTCGCCGATAGGCCGTTCGAGGGTAACCCCGCAGGCGTCTGCATGCTGGATCGCGCGGTGCCCGAGGCGTGGATGCAATCGGTCGCCGCCGAGATGAACGTCGCGGAGACCGCGTTTCTCGTCCGCCGCGAAGACGGCGCTTTCGACCTCCGGTGGTTCACCCCCGCCGTCGAAGTCGATCTTTGCGGCCACGCGACGCTTGCGTCGGCGCACATCCTGTGGGAAGAGCGATTCCTCCCCGCCGACGAGCGCGCTCGGTTCCACACGAAGAGCGGTCTCCTCGGCGCCTGGCGCGACGACGACGCGATCCGTATGGATTTTCCGAGCGAGCCGGTGAAGGCGGCGGAGCCGCCCGCATCTCTGGCTTCGGCCCTCGGCGCAACGCTCTCGTTTGCGGGCAGGAACAGAATGGATTGGCTGGTCGAGGTCGCGGACGAGCCGGCCGTGCGCGCCGTACGCCCCGAGCTATCGTCGCTCGCCTCACTCGACGCGCGCGGCGTCATCATCACGGCGCTCTCGGCGACACCGGAGCGCGATTTCGTCTCTCGTTTCTTCGCGCCGGGTGCCGGCGTCGACGAGGATCCGGTGACGGGATCCGCGCACTGCGCCCTCGCCCCGTACTGGGCGCGAAAGCTGCGGAAGACCGCCCTCACCGGTTACCAAGCCTCCCCGCGCGGCGGCACCGTTCAGTGCGCTCTCCACAACGACCGCGTGATCCTGGGGGGGCGCGCGGTCACCGTGCTTCGAGGGAAGCTGCTTTGACTCAAGCGCCCGGCTTCTTCGGTATCGAGATGTCCACCGTGGTGACCTTGCCCAACGTGTCGAGCGGCTTGGGGAAATCGGCCGCCTTGCCGACGACGAGAATCGCGAGGTCGTCCGTGTGCACGTACTTCTTCGCCACGCGGACCACGTCGTCCTTCGTCACCTTCTCGATGTTGGCGCGGTACGTCTCGAGGTAGTCCGAGGGCAGCCCGTAATAGGCATACGTCATCTGCTGCGAGAGGATTCCCGCCCGCGAGTCGTAGTTGAAGATGAACGCGTTCAGGATCGACTCCTTCGCTTGGGCCAGCTCCTCGTCGTTCGGCGGATTGCTCACGATCCCGGACACTTCCCCCTTGAGCGCGGCGATGGCGTCGAAGATCGATACGGACTTGGTCTGCATCGTCAGGCGCATCAATCCGGGCCGATTGAACGCCGCCCCCAGGCCCCCGCCGACGCCGTACGCGAGCCCCTTCTTCGTGCGGATGTTGTTCATGAGCCGGCCGGAGAAGCCGCCGCCCAGAACCTCGTTCATCACCTGGGCCGGGAAATAATCCGGGTTCTTCTGCTCGATGCCGAGGTGTGCCATCGCGATGTTGACTTGGGTGACGTCGGGCTTCTCGATGAAGAACACGCCGGGGTTGGCGGTCGTCCGATAGGCGACCGGCGCGGGGGCGAACGCCTCACCCTTCGGCCACGAGGCGAACGCGCTCTCGATCGTCTTGCGCATCGTTTTGGGATCGAAGTCGCCTGAGACTCCGAGCATCATGTTGTTCGGGTTGTAGTACTTCTTGTGCCAGGCGACGAGATCGTCCCTCGTGATCGCGCCGATCGTGGTGTACTGCTCGAGCGACACGAGCGGCGAGTCGGGACCATAGATCAAGCGGCCGATCTCGCGGTTCGTGATGCCGCCGACGTTGTCGTTCCGGCGCGCGATCGAAGCGTTGGCCTGGACCTTCGCGATGTCCAGCTTGTCCTGGGAGAACGCAGGATTTCGCAAGACGTCCATGTAGATCTTGAAGACATCCTGGAAGTCCTGCTTGAGGCAATTCATCGAGGCCGTGCCGGAATCTCCCCCGATGCTGGTCTCGACCGACGCCGCTCGGGCCTCGAGCAGGTCGTCGATCTTGTCGCCGTTCATCGACGTCGTCCCGCCGGTCCGCTGAACGACGCCCGTCAAGCGGGCGAGGCCGATCTTGTCCTGCGGCTCCCAGAACGCGCCGGTGCGGATGATCGTTCGTACGGCGATCACCGGTATTTCGTGGTCCTCCATGAGGTAGACACGGAGCCCATCCGGGAGCGTGAGCGTCTCAGGCTTGGGGACGTCGAACTTCGGGAGCGGGGTGGACTTGATGTCGGTGTAGCGCTTGGCCTGCGCGGCGGCCGGTAGAGCGACGACCATGCTCGCAAGGCCGACCGAGATCGCAAGGAACATGAGGCGTCTGGTCATGGCGGCGGCTCCTCTCACTTTGCGGCTTTCGCGGCGTCGGCGTTCTCGATCATGCCTACCGTCCTGTTCTGGGCGACGAAGGTGGCTTGGGCGACGCGCATGACGTCTTCCTTCGTCACTTTGTCGAGCCGGTCGAGGTAGCGGAACATCTCGCGCCAATCTCCCTGGCGGGCCTGGACGACGGCAAGCTGCCTCGCGAGTCCTTGATTGCTGTCGAGACTCCGGATGAGATCCGCACGCGCGCGCGTCTTCACCATCTTGAGGTCGTCGTCCGACAGCGGCTCGGTTTTCAAGCGCTCGAGCTGCGCACGGATCGCGACCTGGACCTCGGCGTTCGTGTGGCCCGGAGCCGGAAACGCCCGCACGCCGATGAGCGTGGGGTATTTCGATCCCGGGAACCCGTTGAGCACGCCCGCGTTGGCGGCGATCTTCTTGTCCCGTACGAGATCCCGATACAAGCGCGCCGTGCGCCCCGCCGAGAGCACGTCCGAGATGACGTCGTAGACCGGGTCGTCGGGGCTCGTCGCTTCGGGCCGGTGATAGGCCTCGACGTAGCTGGGCTGCGAGGGGTCCATCAAAACGACCGTCTTCTCGGCCGTTTGGGGTGGCTCGACGGTGCGCAGCGGGTCGGGCTTCGAACCGGCCGGAAGGCGGCCGAAATACGTGTCGATGATCGGGATGATCTCCTCGGGCTTGACGTCTCCGACGATCGCCACCGTCATGTTGGAAGGCACGTAGTATTTCTTGTAGAAGGCCTCGGCGTCCTCCCTCGAGAACGCTTGGAGATCGCTCATGTAGCCGACGACCGGCTGCTTGTACGGGTGCGCCGTGTACGCCGTCGCACTGAACTGCTCGAGAAGACGGCCGTTCGGCGTGCTCTCCGTGCGCAGACGCCGCTCTTCCATGACGACATCCCGCTCTTTGTAGAACTCGCGGAAGACCGGGTCGAGGAATCGAGACGACTCGAGATAGGCCCACAACTCGACCTTGTTCGCGGGCAGCGAGTAGAAGTAGACGGTCTGATCCGAGCTGGTCGATGCGTTCATGCCCACACCGCCTGCCCGGTCGACGATGCGGCTGAACTCGTTCTTCTCGATGTATTGATCGGCCGCTTCTTGGGAGTCTTTGAACGTCTTCTTCAGGGCATCGAGCTTCGCGGGCTCGGCGCCGGCGGGATTCCGGCGTTCCATGTCGTAGGCGTGATAGCTGGCATCGACTTTGGCCAGGGCGGTCTTCTCTGCGTTGTAATCCTTGGTCCCGATGATGCTTGTCCCCTTGAACGCCATGTGCTCGAACATGTGAGCGAGCCCGGTAATCCCGGGCACCTCCTGCACGGCGCCGACATCGACGTAGGTGAAGAACGAGAACACCGGGGCCACCGGCCGGCGGTAGATCAGCACCGTCAAGCCGTTGGGCAGCTTGTGGACCGTGAGGTTCTTCTCGAACGACGCCATGTCCTGGGCGGCCGCGGGCGGCGCCGCTGCGACCGACGCCAACAGGACGAGCGCCATGAGGAGGGGCGAATGACGACGCATGCTGGGCTCCCTTGCTTAAGCTGGCTCTCCGTGCCGTGGGCCCATTACGTTAACCCAATCGGGGCGCGTCGGCGCGAGTTGTCTTAGCATCGATTCATGCTCTTGAGGCCCCCGCCGCGATTCCCGGGGTTTCGGCGCCAGGACTTCGATGTTTTCGCGATAAGAGACCGGGATACCCGCCGCCGCGCCATCATCGATGCGTTCCACCCGGCGCTCAAACTGCTCGCCGAAGACATGCTCTTGTTGCTCAACGACACCGGCGAAACGCCGTTTCACGCGCATCTTCCGCGGCTCGACTGGCCGAAGGGCTATGTGCCGTTCTGCACGTGGCTCGCGCTCTCGCGCTTGCCGCACGGCTACCAAGCCGGCCCCCAGCTCAACGTGGGAATCCACGCCGACCACCTCTCGGCGCGGCTGGCGTGGGACACTTCGGCCGATGCGTTCGGCAGGTTCGAGTTCCGCTGCCGGGTCGCCGGCCTCGGCGAGGCTCTCGAAGAAACCGCAGCGGAGACCAAGCTGGTCTTTCGCGTGTTTTCCGCCGCGCCGTGGCCCGAGGGGTCGCGCTGTGTCTTCTCGAGCAGGTCCGACTGGGTCGAGGCGTTCGAGGAGGTCAAGCGGCGGGGCGTCTGGTGGGAGCTCGGCCGGCGATGGGAGCTACCGGAATCAATCGAGCTGATCGGGTCACCGGTTTGGAGCGACGCCGTCGCGGACGTTCTGCTGTCGCTGCGCCCCCTTTACCTCCAGGTGGACTGACGCCAGGGCGTCTAGGGCCTGCCGGTCTTCCGTGACACGAGGAACGAGCGCCAGGGAACGCGGACCCGGAAGCGCTTCGAGCGCAGCAGCCTAAGGACGGCCGTCCCGCGTTTCCATCGCCCGGGTGCGTGAAGCGAATCCATTACGGAAACGATGGTTGTGCTGGCGTCCTCGCCGTAGGGGAACGCAAACGCCGGGGCCTCCGCGCGAATCCCGTCGAAGGACACGAACCGACGCCGGCTCATTTCTTTGAGGCCGGACAGGCCGTGGCTCGCGCCCAAACCGCTGCGCTTGAAGCCGGACCAGGTCGCCGCAGGCTCGCCGTACGCGTACAGGACGTCGTTGATCGTCACCACGCCCGCCTGGAGCCCCACCATCAATCGCTCTGCCGTGTCCTCCGATTTCGTCCATCCGCTCGCGGTCAACGCGAACGCGCTGTCGTTGGCGCGCTCGATGGCGCGCTCGACGCTCTCGACGGCGACGATCGGAATCACCGGTCCAAGCGTCTCTTCCTGCAGCAACCGGCAGCCGTCGGGCGGGTCCAGGACCACCGTGGGGGGGTAGAAGTATCCGGCCCCTTCCGGGATCTGCCCACCGCGGAGAAGGCGAGCTCCGAAGAGAACCGCCTCGCTGACCTGCTCGTGCACGGTCTGGCGCCTCTCTTCGGAAATCAGAGGTCCGACGTCGACGCCTCCGCCCAGCGGATCTCCCGTCCGGAGGCGATCCACCTCGGCGAGCAGGGCGTCGACGAACCGCGCCGCGATCCGCTCCTCGACGTAGACGCGCTCGACGGCGCCGCAATTCTGGCCGGCGTTCGCGCACGCGCCCCAGACGATCCCCCGGGCCGCGCGTGGGATATCGGCGTCAGCCGCGACCACCGAAGGATGCTTGCCGCCCAAGCTCAAGACCACCGGGCGGGGCCCGCCCGCGGCAACCGTCATGATCGCTTGCCCGGTTTCCGAGGCACCCGTCACGAAGACCTTCGCCACCTTGTCGTGCCCCGCCATTCGCAGCGTCTCCTCGGGGGTCGCCGGGACGACGTTGACCAACCCCGCCGGGAAGCCTGCCTCGCCGCAAAGCGAGCCCACGCGCAGGGCAGTCAGCGGCGTCAGCGCCGAGGGCTTCAGGACGACGGCGTTCCCCATCGCCAAGGCCGATGCCGTCTGGATCAACGGCTGCGCGAAAGGGAGAGAGGACGACGTCACGAGGACGACGACGCCGAGAGGGTCGTAGAGGTAAAGCGCGCGCTTGTGCGCGTACACCGGATGGCGGGGCTCGATCGGCTCGCCTTGCGTCAGCTCCCGTGCGTGACGTGAAAGGAAACTCAGATGGTCGAGGGACGGGAGAACCTCCAGCGCCAATGCCTCCGCGAACGGCTTGCCCTGCTCGAGGGCGATCAAGTTCGCCAGGGCGTCGGCTTGCTCGTGAACAAGCCCCGCTAGACGGGAGAGGCGACGGGCACGCTCATCGTACGGTGCACCCCGCCATAGTTTGGCGGCAAACGTCGCGGCTTCGATGGCTTGCTCGACCTCAGCGGCGTCGGCGCATGCTACCCATGCAAAGGGTTCCCCCGTCGACGGATTGACGTCGGCGATACGAGGACCCGCTCCCGTACCCGGCTCCCCGTTGATCAACGGTAGGAGGGGCAGCGGGCCTACGGATGCACCCGCGTTCTCCAGGTATTCCACGGAGCAGAATATAGGTGCCGAAAGTCCGGATGCCCGTCCTGACAAGCTCGCTTCGAATTGAGCTTGCAGGCGAGACTGAGGAGGATAATATACTAATCAAACGTTTGGATAAGAAGGGAGAGCCCATGGCCGAGCGCGCTCACCTCGAGTCCCGAAGAACCCCCGGTCAGCGCGACTCCGAAGCCACGCGCGAAGCGCTCCTCTCGGCTGCGACCGAACTGTTCGCGGATCGCGGGTTTTCAGGGACGACGGTCGAAGCGATCGCACGACGCGCCCGGGTCAACAAGGCGATGATCAACTATCACTTTGCCGGTAAACGGGGGCTCTACACGGCGATCCTCTCCCGCGATTTCGGTTGGGCCCTGGCTCGCATCAAGGAACTCATGAAAGAGCCGACTCGCGCGGACGAGAAGCTGTCGCGTTTCATAGCGATCTTCGGAGAGCTGCATCAGCGACGCCCCGGCCTCTCCGCGCTGCTTCTCCGTGAGGCGATGTCCGCAGGACGGGGCCTCGATCCCGCGATTCTTCCCAACATTCCCCAGATTTTCGGCGCGGTGCAGTCGATCGTCGCTCAAGGGGTCGCCGAGGGAGCCTTCCGTGCGGTCGACCCGCTCTTCACGCACCACATGGTGATCGGCAGCCTGGCCTTCTTCTTCGCCGCCAAGCCGCTCCGCGACCGTCTGATCGCGGAGGGGATCGTTCCGGTAGCCCTCCCCGATCCGTCGCAGTTCATCACGCACGTCCAAGAGCTGCTTCGGCGCGGCCTGGCGAAGGGGTGATCGCATGAGACGTACGCTCGTCATCCTCCTCGCGACGGCCGCCTCGGCGGCCTGCAGCCGCGGCAGCCGCGAGAGCCGCGTCGTCGCCTCGGGCCACATCGAGGCCAATGAAGTCCACATCGCCACCAAGGTGCGCGGCCGGCTCCTCCAACGGCCCGTCAACGAAGGCGACGCGGTGAAGGTGGGCTCGATCCTGGGAGTCGTGGACACCATCGACGCTTCGCTCGCCCTTCAAGAAGCGGTGGCCCTCCGCGATCAGGCCGACGCCGCGCTGCGCCTGCGGCTCGCGGGCTCGCGTCGTGAGGACGTCGCCGAGCTGACCGCGACGGTGGCCTCCATCGAAGCGGACCTCGCCGGCGCCGACAAAGAGCTCAAGCGTCAGGAGTCGCTGGTGACCGAGGGCGTGACGACGGTCCAGACGCGCGACGCCGCGCTGGCACAGCGTGATGCGCTCTCCGGTCGTCTCGAAGCCGCGAGGCAATCGTTGGCGCGCGCGAAGGCGGGCAGCCGTAGCCAGGAGGTCGAGGGCGCGCGGGCGACCCGGGATGCGATGGATGCCCGCATCGCGCAGCTCAAGCAGCAGATCGCCGATGCAAGAATCGTCAGCCCGATCGATGGGCTCGTCACCGAGAAAATCGCCGAGGTCGGGGAGCTCCTCCCGGCGGGCGCGCCGATTCTCGTGGTCACCGACCTCTCCCATCCATGGCTGACCGTTTACGTCGCCGAGCCCGACCTGGGCAGGCTCAAGCTGGGAGCGCCGGCGGACGTGGCAACCGACGCCGGCGAGAAGCGAACGGGTCGGGTGACATTCGTCGCATCCACGGCCGAATTCACGCCGAAGAACGTGCAGACGCGCGACGAGCGCGTGAAGCTCGTCTACCGGGTGAAGGTCGGGCTCGACAACGCGGACGGGCTGTTCAAACCGGGCATGCCCGCCGAAGCTCGATTCTGACGGGCAGGCGATGGTCGATCCGCTCGTCCGCGTCGAAGGATTTCGCAAGTCGTACGGCGACGTGCTCGCCGTCGACGGGATCTCGTTCGCCGTCGCGCGCGGCGAGATGTTCGGTCTCATTGGACCGGACGGGGCCGGCAAGACGACCACGCTTCGCACCGTGCTCGGGCTGCTCCCCCCGGACGCCGGCACCCTGACGACATGCGGCCTGGTGCCGACACGGGAGCGCCGCGTTCTCTCCAACCACATCGGCTACCTGCCGCAGCGGTTCTCGCTCTACGGCGATCTTTCGGTGGACGAGAACATCGCCTTCTTCGCCCGTATTCACGGCGTCAAACGCTGGCGCCCCCGTCGCGACGAGCTGCTCGATCTCCTGAGGATGTCGCCCTTCAGGGAACGCCTGGCGGACCGGCTGTCGGGTGGGATGAAGCAGAAGCTCGCGCTCGCCTGCACGCTCATTCACACCCCGGAGCTGCTCGTCTTGGACGAGCCGACCACGGGAGTCGATCCCGTCTCGCGCCGGGATTTCTGGCGGATCCTCTCGCGCCTCCTGCGCACCGGGCTCACGATCCTGCTCACGACGCCCTACCTCGACGAGGCGGAGCGCTGCGCGCGCGTGGCCCTCATGGACCGCGGGCGCATCCTCGTCTCGGACGCTCCGGCGCGCCTGCGCGACGGGTGGACCGGGTCGATGCTGGAGCTGCTCGTCTCCCCGAAAGAGCGGGCGCGCGAGATCCTCCGCTCCGTCCAGGGCATCGGCGACATCCAGGCTTTTGGCGAGCGTCTCCGCGTGACGCTGCCCTCGGTCGCTCGCGCGGAAGCGCCGGACGCCGCGAGCCGGCTCGCGAAGCGTTTGGTCGATGCGGGAATCACCGTCCAGTCGTCGCGTGCGGTGATCCCCACGCTCGAGGACGTGTTCATCGCGCGCATGGTGGAGCGGGCGCAGTGAGCGACGGCCTGGCGATCGACGCGCGGAAGCTGACGAAGCGATTCGGCGCGTTCGTGGCCGTGGACGGCCTCGATCTCGCGGTGCGCGAAGGAGAGGTCTTCGGGCTCCTCGGAAGCAACGGGGCGGGTAAGTCGACCGCCATCCGCATGCTCTGCGGCCTTCTGACGCCGACCTCGGGAAGCGCCAGCATCCTGGGGATCGACGTGGCGCGCCAGCCGGAAGAGCTCAAGCGTCGGATCGGATACATGACGCAGCGTTTTTCCCTCTACGACGACTTGAGCGTCCGAGAGAACCTCGAGTTCTTCGGCGGCATCTACGGCCTCGACTCTGCCTTGGGCGCGGAGCGGCGGCGATGGGCGGTCGAGATGGCCGATCTCTCCGGGAAGGAAGATCTCCTGACGCGGGCGCTGCCGGGTGGGTGGAAACAGAGGCTCGCTCTGGCCTGCGCCGTCTTGCACCGGCCCCGCATGGTGTTTCTGGACGAGCCGACGGGCGGCGTCGACCCGATCTCGCGTCGCCGGTTCTGGGATCGCATCGACGGAATGGCGAGCGAAGGTGTGACGGTCCTGGTGACGACGCACTACCTCGACGAGGCGGAGCACTGCAACCGGATCGCGCTCATGCAGGACGGGAAGCTGGTCGCCCTCGGCACCGTGCCCGAGCTCAAGGAGATCTTTGCGGGGCGGGCGATTCTCGAGGTGAGTTGTCCTCGCTACTTGGAGGCGCTGGAGCAGCTCGACGCCGAAAGCTGGGTGTTGGAGGCATCGGTTTTCGCCACCACGCTTCACGTCGTCGTCGCGGACTACGAAGAAGGCCGGCGCCGCGCCGAGGAGCTCCTGGCCCGCACGGGAAACGGACCCGCGACGGTGGAGCGGATCATCCCGTCGCTCGAAGACGTTTTCATTCACACGATCGAGATGCAGACCCGCGCGCGCGAGGCAGGAGTCAAGGCGTGACGAAGGCGCTCGCGGTCGCGGCGAAGGAGCTGCGCCAATCCCGGCGCGACCCGTTCAGCATGATGATGCTCCTCGGCATCCCCACGTTCATGCTGCTGTTGTACGGGTACGCGCTGAACTTCGACGTGCGCCACGTCAAGCTCGCGATCCAGGACCAGAGCCTCACGCGCGCCAGCCGCGACCTCATCGCGTCGTTCGTGAACTCGACGTACTTCGACGACGTCGGCCGACTCCCGGTGTCCGGGGACGTGGGCGAGGTCCTGAAGCGGAGGCGCGCGGAAGCGGCTCTCGTCATTCCCGAGGACTACGCGCGCACGATTGCCGCCGGACGCACGGCTACGGTGCAGCTCCTGATCGACGGCGCCGACGCCTCCACGGCGACGACCGTACTCGGGTACGCCGAGGGGCTCGTCACGGACGAAAGCGTCGCGATACGCGCGAGCCTCTCGGGAACCGACCCTAGCCCGCCGGTCCGCTTCGAGCCGCGCGTCTGGTACAACCCGGAGCTGAAATCGACGAACTTTCTCGTCCCGGGGCTGATGGGGTTCATCCTCATGCTCACCGCCGTCCTCTCGACGGCGCTCTCCGTCGTGCGCGAAAAGGAGCGCGGGACGATGGAGCAATTGCTCGTCACGACGTTGCGCCCCGTGGAGTTGCTCATCGGGAAGACGATTCCCTACCTGATGATCTCCTTGACGGCGACGGGGATCATCCTGCTCGCTGCCCGCGTGCTGTTCGGCGTCGCCGTGCGGGGGTCGTACGCCGATCTCTTCGTCGCGACCTTCGTCTACTTGATCGGCGCGCTCTCGTGGGGACTCTTGGTGTCGTCGGCGTCGGCGACGCAGGCGATGGCGTTCCAGCTCGGCAGCCTGACGTCGATGCTGCCCGCGATCTTCCTCTCCGGATTCATCTTTCCGATCCGCTCGATGCCGCGGGTGCTTCAGCTCCTCACCTACGCCGTGCCGGCGCGCTACTTCCTCGTCATTTCGCGAGGCATCATCTTGAAAGGCGCACCGCTGACGGCGTTCCTGGGCGACCTCGGGTTTCTCGTTCTGTATGGGGCGATCGTCCTGGCGGTGGCGTGGCGTCGGCTCGGGAAAGCGCAGGACTGAGATGAAGGTGCTCCTGAGGGTGATCGTCAAGGAATTCCAGCAGCTTCGCCGGGACAAACGGATGATCCCCGCGATGATTCTCGGACCGCTCATCCAGCTCTTCACCCTGGGCTTCGCCGCGAACAACGACGTCACCGACATCCCGATGGCGCTTCTGGCCGAGGCTCGCGGCACCGCCTCGCGCGCGCTGGCGGACCGGTTCACGGCGTCCGGCTACTTCCGGCTCATCGGTAGCGCGGCGTCCGAGCGCGAGATCGAGCCTCAGCTCATCACCGGCCGCGTCCAGGTCGCGCTCGTCATCCCGCCCGGGTACGACCGGGACGTCGCCGCCCGCCGGCCGCCCCGAGTGCAGCTCATCGTCGACGGGAGCGACAGCACCTCCGCGGTCGTCGGCCTCGGCTACGCCTCGAGAATCATCGCGGCCGCGGGAGCGGACTACACCCTGAAGCGGCTCGAGGCCTCCGGGAGCCCCGTGGCGGAGGCGGGTGTGCAGCTCGCGTCGCGTGTCTGGTACAACCCCGAGCTGAAGAGCCGGTGGTTCTACGTGCCGGCGATCCTGGCCATGGTGCTGATGCTGGTCACCATGATCCTGCCGTCGATGGCGGTCGTTCGCGAAAAGGAGATGGGAACGCTCGAGCAGATCATCGTGTCGCCGATCCGGCCCTGGCAGCTCGTTCTCGGTAAGCTGTTTCCGTTCGCATGCATCGGGCTGCTCGACACCATCCTCGTGGCTTGCGTGGCCGTGCTGTTCTTCCGAGTCCCCCTGCGCGGGTCGGTGCCTCTCTTGATCCTGCTGACGGTTCCATTCCTTTTGTGCACGCTGGGCCTGGGTTTGCTCGTGTCGACTCTGGTGAGAACGCAGCAGCAGGCGATGATGAGCGCGACCTATCTCGTGATGGTCCCGATGATCTATCTTTCCGGGTTGATCTTTCCCGTCGAGAACATGCCGGCGCCGATCCAGAAGGTCACGGCGGTCATACCGCTGAAGTACTATGCGCACATCCTTCGAGGCATGTTCCTCAAGGGGTCGGGGCTCGACGTGCTCTGGCCCGACGCCGCGGCGCTCGTCGCGATCGGGGCGGTCGTAGTGACCGCGGCGGCGCTGAGATTTCGCAAGAGCCTCGATTAGGAGCGTCCATGCCCACACGCGTTTTTCTCGTCCGGCACGGGGCCACCGTACTTTCCGCGGAAGACCGGTACGCCGGCTCGGTGGATGCCGCGCTCTCCGACGAGGGGCGGGCTCAGGCGCGGGCCCTTGGAACGCGCCTCGCGAAAGAGCCCGTGGCCGCCGCCTACGCCAGCCCCATGTCACGCGCCCAGGAAACCGCGAAGCTGATCGTCGCGGCGCGCGGTCTGTCCGTCGTGCCGACTCCCGAGATTCGCGAGACCGACCACGGTCATTGGGAAGGGAAGACCCGCGACGAAGTTCGCCGCGAGTTTCCCGACGAGTACGCCCGCTGGGAGGACGACCCGTTCACGTTCGCGCCGTCGAACGGCGAGACGGGGCTCCAGGTTCTGGCGCGCGCTCTGCCGGCGTTTCTTGGTCTCGTCGAACGACACCCGGACAGCTCCATTCTCGTGGTCTCGCACAAGGCGACCATCCGCCTCGTCATCGGACATCTCCTGGGGGTCGAGCTTCGCGGGTATCGGGATCGGCTCGACATGAGCCCGTGCGGCCTCAACATCCTCGACGTCAAACCCGACGCTCAAGCGCGGCTCGTGCTGTTCAACGATGTCTCCCATTACGCCACCGTGCCGGGACCCACCGGTAGGCGCCTTTCGCCTTGGTGGGCGTGAGGAACGCCAACGAGCGTCCCCTAGGGGTGGGCGACGTCGACGAAGTCGATCTCGGGGTCGAATTCGAAGACCCCATTGGCGACCTTGAGTGAACGATCCAGCGCGACGTTCACGGTGAGGATCGTCGCTTCGTCGACGGCGACATTGAAGTCCACCGGAATCATCTCCACCCAGCCGCTCCCGGGCGGCGAGATCGCGACCTTGCTCCCGTCGTGAAGCAAGATGTCGACTTTGTTGATCCTCAGCTGGAGTGCGTTGTACTGCCCCTCGGGGAGAAGATCCGGTGGCAAAGTGGCGCGACCGCCGTTCACCAAGGTCCATAGGTCGACGACGGCCGGAAGCCCGCGCGTTGTGGGCACCCATGTGCCGTCGGCCTTGCGGGCCTCGAGGTCCGAGATGCTCACGCTCGATGCCGCAACCCTCCCCAGAAGATCGCCGTCACCGTCGGCCGCGTCTCGAGCGGGGGCCGCACGCCGCGACACGCCGAGCATGACGGCAAGGGAGCCCTGTGAGGTCTTGTCCGAGCTCGACGAACATCCGATCAAGCTCGTGGAAATCGAAATGATGACGACGGGGGCAACGAGCCCGAGCGGGTCCCTCATGAGACCTCCTCCGGGTGAGGCGGGGTTGCCGAAACACCCCCAAGGCCAACAAGAACCACCCCCCCGGAGGGGATTCCGGGGGGCCTGGCCCTCGCCGAACTCGGGACCCATATTGTCGGCGTTCGCCCGCGGTCTCGAGGCTCACACGTTTGGGGGTGTCTATGGCCGAATCGAAAATGGCGCTGTCCTTCCCGAACCGGCGCCTGCAGAACCGCTTTGCGCTTCCTGCGAACTCCCAGGCCACGCTGCGGTTCTCCTATCCCCCGCCCAACGGCCCCGGCATCGAGGCCAGGATGCGAGACATCAGCCTTTCGGGTCTCTCCCTCACGCTACCCGCAGGCCTCGAGGCGATTCAGGTCGGCGACATCGTCAAGGGCATCGACGCCCAGGTCGAGATGAAGACGTTCCGGGGTGACCTCTTAGTGATGCACGTCACCCCCGCGAACCGGCCCGGCGCGATCTGCGGGGGACTTTTCTACCCGGAGGGGGACGAGGATCTGATCACGATCCGCCTGGTCATACGGGCCCTGGAAGCTGCCTCGAACGCGTGAATCCGCCGCCCACACCGAATTCCTGAAACCAACCTGCGCGGCCCCTCGTCTTTAACGCCGAGGAGGTCACCATGAACGGCTCGCTCGAACGCTCCGTCCTCATCGCCGCGGCCGTCGCGGCCCTGTCATTCGCTCCCGCCCTCGCCGAAACCCGGATCGAAAAGAACCTCAAGCTCGATCCCGGCGGAAAGCTGACCGTCGATTCGGACGCCGGCAGCCTGGACGTAACGGGTTCGTCTTCCTCCGGAGCGCACATCGTCCTCACGTCCGACAAGGAAGACTTCGAGTCGCATTTCAACGTCAAGTTCGAAGAGCTGCCCGGCGAAGTGCGGGTCACGTTGAAGAAGAAGGATTCCCTCTCGTCGTGGTCGAGTTGGTTCAGCAGCGGCAAGATCAAGTTCGAGATCCAGGTCCCCACGAAAACCCGCACGACGTTGCAGACCGGCGGCGGCCACATCAGCATCAAATCGCTCGACGGGGATCAGTCCGTCGAGACGTCGGGCGGCCACATCGACGCCGCGGAGATCCAAGGGAACCTCACCGCGGAGACCTCCGGCGGCCACATTTCCATCAAGAAGATCAGCGGCAACGCTAAGGTCGAGACCTCCGGTGGGCACATCGAGGCGGAGAGCGTCGAGGGCGATCTCTCCGCGGAGACGTCGGGCGGCCACATCGAGGTCCGCGACGCAAAGGGCCGCGTGGACGCCGACACCTCCGGCGGCCACGTCGAAGTCTCCTTCGCCAAAGGAAACGCGCACGGCGGCAAGATCGAAAGCTCCGGCGGCGGCATCACCGTCGCCGTCGACCCGAACGTCGATCTCGCGATCGACGCCTCGACCTCCGGTGGGTCGGTTCGCACCGACATTCCCGTGAAGGTCGTCGGAAAGGTCGGATCGTCGAGCATCAAGGGCACCCTCGGGAAAGGGGGCGAGATGCTCTACGTGCACACCTCGGGCGGCTCGGTCAGCATCGCGGCCGCGGGCGGGTCGATCTGACGGCTCCCCTTGACGACCGGTGTCCTCGGCCGTAGGCTGACTACACCTGTCGTCAGCGAGGAGGAGCCGGCGTGGTCGGAAAGGTCGGAGATCAGGAGCTGGCCCTCCTCGGGTTCGTCGCCGAGCACGGCCCTATCTCCGTGGGCGAGGCCGCGGAACGCTTCGGCGCTCCGCGCGGGCTCGCCCGATCCACCATTCTCACGGTCATGGAGCGGCTCAGGGCCAAGAAGCGGCTGACCCGAAAGCGCGCCGACGGCGTCTACCTGTACTCGTCCCGCGAGGGCAAGGACGCCCTGCTCAGCGGCGTCGTCCGGACGTTCGTCGAGACGACGCTCGCGGGCTCCGTGTCCCCCTTCGTCGCCTACCTCTCCGACGCGGAGCGGCTCTCCGATTCCGAGCTCTCCGAGCTGGAGCGCCTCGTCAAGCGGCTTCGCCGAAAAGAGTAGGGGAGTGTCCCCTACTCCTCCAGCAGAAGCCGCGAGCGTAAGGGCGTATTTCCTGGAGCTGCAGGATCGCGCGTGCGCCGCGCTCGAGGAAGAGGACGCGGGGGCGCGGTTCCATCGGGACGTCTGGGAGCGCGGAGACGGGGGCGGCGGAATGACCCGCGTCCTCCTCGACGGTCAAGTGTTCGAGCAGGCGGGGGTTGGGTTCTCGCACGTGCACGGCGCCTCGCTCCCCGCGGCCTCGACCGCGCTTCGGCCGGAGATCGTGGGGCGGGCGTACGAGGCGCTCGGCGTCTCGCTCGTCGTCCACCCGAGGAACCCTCACGTCCCCACGTCGCACATGAACGTCCGATTCGTCTCGACCACCGCCGAGGGAGCGCCTCCCGTGTGGTGGTTCGGAGGCGGATTCGATCTCACGCCGTACTACGGGTACCGGGAGGATTGCGTGCACTGGCACCGCATCGCCCGTGACGCCTGTGCGCCGTTCGGCGGCGACGTCTACCCGCGCTTCAAGTCCGAGTGCGACGCCTACTTCTTCCTCAAGCATAGAAAGGAGCCGCGCGGCATCGGCGGACTGTTCTTCGACGACCTCAACGTCTGGGGGTTCGAGCGGTCGTTCGAGTTCGTACGAGCCGTCGGGCGCGCGTACCTGGAGGCCTATCGGCCGATCGTCCGCCGCCGTCGCGACACGGAATACGGCGAGCGCGAACGCGAGTTCCAGCTCTACCGACGGGGCCGCTACGTCGAGTTCAATCTTTTGTACGATCGCGGCACGCTGTTCGGGCTGCAATCGGACGGTCGGATCGAGTCGATTCTCATGTCCTTACCGCCGCGGGCCCGGTGGCGCTACGACTGGAAGCCCGACCCAGGAACGCGCGAGGCCGAGCTGTACGAGGAGTTCCTGAAGCCAAAAGCGTGGGTCTGAGCGCCTAGGATGTCGGGGGTCCCGTGATCGCCATGAGCACGTCGTAGTGGATGACCAGCGGCTCGCGCTCGAGCAAGTACTCGTCGTCCTGCGGGTAATAGCGCGCCTTATCCGGGTTCTCCCCCGCGAAGCTGCGGATGGCGTCCATCGACGACCAGAGGGTCGTCACCATGAAGTGGGTGATGCCACCCTCGTCGCGGCGCAAGACGTACACGCCCATGTTCCCCGGCGTCGAGCGGAAGTCGGAGAGGCCCGTGCGCTTCAGGTGCGTCAGATACGCGTCGGCCTTGGGGGTCATCACGCGGCCGTGCCAGGTGCGGGCGATCATCGCGGAATCCTCCGAGGGGTTCCGGAGATTGTCTCACGGGCCGAGGTCACTCGATCTCGACAATCTCCATCTTGTGGGCCTTCCGGCCGGCCCTCTCGGTCTTCACGACCGGGTCGTGGGCGACCAGAGTTCGGGCCTTTTCGACGGTGCGCTCCGCCAGCGCCCGGGCCCCCTCTCGGAGCGCCCCGCTCCGTGTCACGAAGGCGACGTTCCGCTCCATGTCCTCGGCCGACCAGCCGCGGCTGTGAGCGATAAAGGGAAACTGCGGCACGTCGAACCCCAGCTCCGTGAAGAAGACGAGCATCTGACCGGCGACCGCCTGAATGTTGTCCTGGCCGCCCGTGATGATGAACGAAGCGGTCTTGTTCCGGATCAGCACGTTGTCCCGGATCGTCACCTGATTCTGGATGCAGTTCATCCGCTCGATCATCTTGAAGTAAAGCGAGCTCGCAGAGCCCCAGCGGATCGGCGACGCGACGATGATCGCGTCGGCCCAGAAGACCACGCCGTCATAGACACGCTCCATCTGGTCGCCCGGATCCATCTGCGTGATCGAGCAGGGCCACGTGCAGGCCTGCGCGCTCTTCGAGTAGTACCCCTCGCAGTGGCGGAACGAAAGGTCACGGACGCGGATCAGCCGCGTCTCGCAGTCGAGCGCGGAGGCGGCGTGCTGCAGCGCGACGTCGAGCAGCGCATCCGAGGTCGAATAGCGCGGGTGAGCCACGTCCATCCCCGTCGTCGAGAGCCCCAGTACGCGAATGCGTCCGGGGGGGCGCTCGAGCTTGCGCGAGAGCGGGTGAGGGTCGTGGGGGAGCTTGTTGCGCGTGGTCGCCGGGTTGAGGTCGACGAAGAGACGACCGTCTTCTTCCTTCAGCTCGTAGCGTGGCACGCGATCCGCCTCGAAACCCGGCTCCCCCTCGCCGGTGCAGCGGTGGTATTTCCAATTGTGCCAGGGACATACGATGTACCCGGCCGAGTCGATCGTTCCTTCCCCCAACGGGCCGCCGACGTGGTTGCAAACGCCGGAGACTGCGCCGAACCTCCCCTCGGCGAACGAAAGCGCGATCTTCGTGCGGCCGATGACGACCTGTCGCATCGGCTTCGCCTTCAGCTCGGCGATCTCGCCCAGCTCATGCCACTCCGGCGCCCTCGTCTCGCTCATCGGGGGGGCTCGGCCGGCTTTCCCTCCAGGGGATCGGGGAGGATGCCCCGCTCCACCCACCAGGGATGCATCGTCACGGCCAGGCGTCCCGCCTTCACGGCGGGAACGTCGTTTGCCAGCGTCTGCGCCTCTTCGAGGGTTTTCGTGCGATAGATCAGGACGCCTCGCCAGTCGCCATCGTCCCCAAGGGGCCCGGCCAGCACCAATTTCCCGGCCTTCCACATCGCGGTGAGATGGGCGATATGCCCTTCCTGGATCTTCGCGCGCTCTGGGGAAGCCTCGGCGGTCCATTTCGGACCCTTCACCAGGACGCCGAAATAGTAGGTCGTCATGTTGGACGGCATGTCGTCCGCCGGCGCGGGGACGGCGAGAACGAGAGCCACCACCAGAGTAGCTGCGACGCCTCTCATGGGGATCTCCTTTGAGGCGCACATTCTCGCGCGTTTCGCAAGCGAGGTCGACCGTGGGGGCCTGGTAGCATCTCCCGGATGAATCCATCGGGGAGGCTGCGATGAGACTGAGGACGCGCGTTGCGCTGGTCGCGATGACCTTGGGAGCGGCGGCGTACGCGTCCGCCGCCCCGGCGGGGGAGGCGAAGCCGATGGCGGCGCAGAGAACCAAGTATGTCGAGGTCGCGCTGACCTCCGACCTGTACGCGAAGCTGACGCTACGAGAGAAGTCGATGGTGCGGCTTCTGGTCGATGCCTGCGCCGAAATGGACGAGATCTTTTGGAGGGAGAGCTACGGCGACAAGAAAGCGCTCCTGGCCTCCATCGCCGATCCCACGCTCCGCCGGTTCGCGGAGATCAACTACGGCCCGTGGGACCGGTTGAACGCCAACGCCCCGTTCATCAGCGGCGTCGGCGAGAAGCCGAAGGGCGCCGCGTTCTACCCGGCGGATGCGACCAAGCAGGAGATCGAGGCGGCCGCCGCCTCGAACCCGGCGTTCAAGGGGGAGTACACCGTCGTCAGCCGCGACTCGCAGCGCAATCTCCGCGCGGTCCCCTACCGACAGATTTTCGCCGAGCCGATCCAGAGGGCGGCGGGAAAGCTGCGATCCGCGGCGGTGTTCTGTGACGATCCGATGCTCAAGAACTACCTCGAGTTGCGCGCTCAGGCGCTCTTGTCCGACCAGTACCAGCGCAGCGATTTCGCCTGGATGGCGATGAAGAACAACGCGGTCGACATCGTGATCGGCCCGATCGAGAACTACGAGGATCAGCTCCTCGGGGTGAAGACCGCTCACGAAGGGTACGTCCTCTTGAAGGACCGCGACTGGAGCGCGAAGCTCGCGAAATACACCCGATTCCTGCCCGACCTGCAGCGGGGCTTGCCCGTCGCGGCCGAATACAAGAAAGAAACGCCTGGGACCGATTCCGACTTGAACGCCTACGACGCGGTCTACTACGCGGGCGACTGCAACGCCGGTTCGAAGACGATTGCCATCAACCTCCCGAACGACGAGAAGGTGCAGCTCGAATCAGGGACGCGCCGCCTGCAGCTCAAGAACGCGATGCGGGCGAAGTTCGACAAGATCCTCGTGCCGATCGCCGACCGTCTGATCGCCGCCGACGAGCGCTCGAACGTCAAGTTCGACGCGTTCTTCGAGAACGTCATGTTCCACGAGGTCGCTCACGGCCTGGGCATCAAGAACACGATCAACGGCAAGGGGCCAGTGCGCACCGCCCTCAAGGAGCAGGCGGGGGCGCTCGAGGAGGGGAAAGCCGACGTCCTCGGCCTGTACATGGTCGCGAAACTGAAGGAGATGGGGGAGCTGAAGGGAACCGATCTGACCGACAATTTCGTGACGTTCCTCGCCGGTTTGTTCCGCTCCATCCGGTTCGGGGCGACCGAAGCTCACGGGCGGGCCAACCTCGCTCAGTTCATCTTCTTCCGCGACATGGGGGCGTTCACACGCGACGCGAAGACGGGGACCTACCGTGTCGACGTCCCGAAGATGCAAGCGGCTATGAACGCCATGTCGGAGAAGATCCTCAAATTCCAAGGGGACGGCGACTACGAGGGCGTCGTCGCGTTCCTTCCGAAAAAGGGTGACATGGACCCGGCGCTCGCCGGCGATCTGGCCCGGCTCGCCTCTGCGGACATCCCGACCGACGTCGTGTTCAAGCAGGGGATGGACGTGCTGGAGAGCCGGTTGAAATAGACCGGCCCCCGATCAAGTTCGACTTCCGGGCCCGTCCGCGCGTAATACACGCGCGGAGTGACCATGAGAATCTACCGTCTGCTGACGTTCGTTTTCTGTCTTCCTCTGCTCGCCGCGCGGTCGCACGAGGCGCGTTTTGTCCATGGGCAGAGCGCCCTCTGCATTCCGTTCGACAACAGCAATCACCACATCGCGGTCAAGGGGGCGCTGAACGGGCGCGACGGCATGACGCTGGTGCTCGACACCGGAGCCGGTGGATCGGTCATCGACGCTGCGCGAGCCGAGGCGCTCGGGCTGGCCGCCGTGGGCCGCCACGTGACGCACGGCGCCGGCGGCGCCGAGGAGGCCTCGACGGTCTACGGCGTCAGCGTCGAGCTTCCCGGCCTCGAGCTCACGGACCTAACCATGAACACGCTTCCCCTCGAAGCGATCGCGGCCCAGGGCGGCAAGCCGATGGACGGCATCCTGGGACGCCCGCTGCTCGATCGATGCGTGGTCGAGGTCGACTATCCGCGGCGCTGCCTGAGCTTCTTCGACCCGGAGGACTATCCCGGCCCGCGAGCGGGCGACGAGATTCCTCTCTCGTTCAAGGAGAGCTTGCCTTACGTCAAGGCCCGTATCGTGCTCCCGGACGGCCGGCCGATCTCAGGGAAATTCGTCGTCGACACCGGCGCCTCGACCAGCGTCATTCTCAATCCCACGGCGATCGAGCGGGAAGGCGTCGACGCCTCGCTCGCGAAGACGATCACGGTGCAGGCGCGGGGCGTCGGCGGCGCCCGTGAGATTCGGCTGACGCGGATGGGGCGCCTCGATCTCGGCCGATTCTCGCTCGCCCAACCGATCGTCGCGCTCCAACCTCCGGGCCCGGGGTATATCAGCGCTCCCGGCACGATCGGGAACATAGGCGGCGGCATCCTCAGCCGCTTCAAGGTGACCTTCGACTATCGGCGGCACCGGATGATTCTCGAGCCGGGACCGGACATCGACCGACCGTTCGAGGCGGACATGAGCGGCCTTTCACTCGTCTCGATGGCGCCCGACTTCAAGCGCGTCAAAGTCTCCCGTGTTCTCGACGGCTCGCCCGCGCTCGAGGCCGGCATCCAGGCCGGCGACGAGCTGGCGACCGTGGACGGGAAGCCGGCGGGCGAGATCGGCCTGTCCACGCTGCGCGAGCAGCTCAAACAGGAGAACCAAGACCTCAAGCTGACGCTGGTGCGCGGAGGCGAAACGCTCTCCTTCCAGCTCAAGACACGGCGGATGATCTAGCCGCGGTCCTCCAGCTCCTCGAGCGTGCGCGGCCAATCCTTCCCGAGAAGGCGCGAGAGAGCGCGATCGGCGAGGAGCCGTCCACCGGTCTGACATCTCGCGCAATAGTTGGCCTCGTTTTGCGCGTAGACGATCCGCTGTACGGGCGCGCCGCAGGTCGGGCAGGGATCGCGGAAGCGCCCATGGACGCTCATGCCGGGGCGAAACGCGGTCACGCCTTCGGGGAACTCTCCGTGGGCCTCCTCCGTCAGCCGGTCGCGCCATGCGAGGAGGGTTCCCCGTGTGGCCTCGCGCAGGCGCGCGACCTCGCCCTCGTCGAGGTTCCGCGTCAGCTGCGCCGGCGAGAGCTTTGCGGCATGGAGGATCTCGTCCGAGTACGCGTTACCGATCCCGGAGAAGATGGAAGGATCCGTCAACGCGCGCTTGAGCGTCCGGTTCTCGCGGACGAGCACCTTCGTGAACTCCTCGAGCGTCGCCTCGAGCGGCTCGATGCCGCCGCGGCTCAGCGCGGCGAGATTCGGCTCCCCGAAGACGACATGAAGGGACGCGCGCTTCTTCGACCCCGCCTCCGTCAGCGTCAGCGATCCTGTCGAGAAATCGAACGCCGCGAGAACGGTCTTGCCCGCGAGCTTCGCCCCCTTTGGCTTCCAATGGAGGCGTCCTGAGATCATGAGGTGGATCGCGAGGAACAGGTTCCCCTCGAGCGCGAAGACGACGCGCTTGCCAAGGCGGCGAACGCCGAGAACGCGTCTCCCGCTCGCCTCGCTCAGGAGCGGCGTGACCGTGCGGAGGAGAAACGGGCTCGCGAGCCGGACCTGCTCGAGAGCGGCACCCTTCACGCGCGCTTCGAGAGCGGCGACGTAAACGTCGACGTCCGGCAGCTCGGGCATCAGCGCGAGGCGCGGCGCAAGCGGTCGGCGATCGCCAGGGCGAGACCTTCGTTCCCTCCAGGGGGCGCGGCGAGGATCACGGAGACGTCGCCGGCGTCCAGCTCGCGCAGCGACGTGAAGAGATTGCGCGCCGCTTCCTCGAGGTCGCCGCACTCGGTGAGCGCTCTCACGACGACCGGGACACCGTACCGCCTGCGGACCTCCTCCGTGACCTCCGCGACCGCCGCGGGGCTCGCGAACACGCCGATCAACCCGACGCACGACGCAGCGCGGGGAAGGGCGTCAGGACCGGGCAACAGGTGCAACGGCGTGCGCGGCGCGTAGTGAACGGCGCTCGTTCCGGGGGACGCCGCAGGAACTCCCGGCGCCGTCGTGACGGGAGCGCGAGCGAGACGCACGCTCGCCGTCGCCTCGATCGCCTCGACGGAGACCCCTCCCGGGCGGAGGAGCGTCAGCGTTCCGTCGCTCGCGATCGCGACGACCGTCGATTCGACGCCGACCGTCGACGCGCCGCCGTCGAGCACGATGCCGATCCGGTCGCCCAGCTCCGCGACCACGTGGGCCGCGGTCGTCGGGCTGATCCGGCCGAACCGGTTTGCAGACGGGGCCGCGAGCGGAATCGCCGCGGATTTCAAGAGAGCCTGCGCGACGGGATGCGACGGCATCCGGATCGCGACGGTGTCGAGCCCGCTCGTCACCAGATCGGGGATCATCCTGCCGCGGGGTAGGGCGAGGGTCAACGGCCCGGGCCAAAAGCGCCGTAGCAGGACGTCCGCGCGCTCACGCGCGAGCTGCGGGAGCCGCGAGACCTCGACCACGCCTTGATCCTCGAGGCCGGAGAGCACCTCGCGCTCGAGGGGGCCGGCCGGGCGCACGACGTGAACGATCAGCGGGTCGAAGCTCGGACGGTCCTTGGCCGCGAAGATCCGCGCGACCGCGGCGGCGTCGAAGGCGTTCGCGGCGAGGCCGTAGACGGTCTCCGTCGGCATCCCGACCAGCTCCCCGCGGAGAAGCGCATCGGCGGCGCGCTTCACGTTGTCGGCCGACGGAGTCAGGATCGTGGCCACGCAGCCTCCCTTGCGGACTGGAGATAATACCCGCCATGCGCCGGCGCATCCTCGATCCACCGACGCCGGCGATCTCGCCGGTCCCGCGCCCGCATTTCGATCCGAAGAGCGGCTGGTTTCGCCGCATCGAGCGCGCCACGAGTCTGGCTCTCTCCCGTCGCCTCTGGCCATGGATCCCGGGGGCGGCGATCCCCTACGGCTGGATCCTCGACCGTTGGCTGACGATCGCGTGCGCCGAGATCCCGATCGCGAACCTTCCCGAGGCGTTCGACGGGACGACGGTGCTGTTCCTCTCCGACATTCACGCGGGACCGTTTCTCTCACGGCGCGCGGTCACGAAGCTGTTCGCGCGCCTCGCGAGTCTGTCCGCCGATGTCGTGGTTCACGGTGGCGACCTCGCGACGTCGAGCGTGCGGGAGGTCGAACGCCACGAAGAGGCGATCCGGGCGCTGGCGGCCCCCTTGGGCGCGTTCGCCGTGTTCGGCAATCACGACCATTACACCCGGGATGCCGCCGGCGTCGGGAGGATCCTCGAATCGTGCGGAGTGCACCTCCTCCACAACGAGGCCGCGGCGATCGCGCGAGACGGTGCGAGGCTCGCGCTCGCCGGCATCGACGACTGGAACATCGGCCGGCCGGATCTCGCGCGGGCGCTCGATCGTGCGGCGACGGCCGCACCGGGCTCGCCGGTCGTGCTGATCTCACACAATCCGGACGCGTTCTACCGAGCCGCGGACCACGGGGTTGCGCTCACGCTGTCGGGGCATACGCACGGCGGTCAGGTGCGGATTCCGGGTCGCCCGGTTCTCGTGAGGATGAGCCGTTACCGGCTCGACGAGGGGCGCTTCGTCCACAACGGCTCCCATCTCGTGGTGAGCCGCGGCCTCGGCGTCTCCGGCATCCCGCTTCGATTCGCGTGCGCACCCGAGGCCGTTCTCGTGACCTTGAGAAGATAGGGGACACTCCCCTTTTTCTTGTAAAGCCCCCCGGATACCGCTTTGCAAGAAAACAGGAGAGTGTCCCCTATCTTCTCAAGGTCACGCGTAAGCGTCATCCTGTTCGATGCGAGACGCCACCCAATCGAACGCACCACCCACCAGCTTGCCTCCACAGTACGCGCACACGGTGGCGCCGCCGCCGGGAGGCAAGGACGCGCCGCAGGACGGACAACTCGTCGGCGCGGGCACGCTTCCCGGGATGGCGCGCAGGAAAGTCCAGTATTCCGAGAAGGTGCGCGGTCGCGACGTGCTGCCGCCGACGATCTTGCCGCCCGCGTCTTCGGTCCAGTCGAGGGCCCGCGCGTAAATGCGTACCGTGACCGATTCGTAGAACGCGTCGGCGTCGATCTTCACGAGAACGATCCGATTCACCTCGACCCGCTCGACATGGTTCCTCAGGCCGAACGCTGCGTACCGCTCCATCCAGAATCGATGAGTCTGGTAGAGCGAGTCGGTCTCGAACGGCCGCGCCTGCTCCCAGGTGCGCTTCGACCACGCCTCTTGAAGCGCGAGAAACGTCGACCGGACCCGATCCTCGAATGCCGGCCAAGCGTGGTCCGGGTGCCTTCCCTCGAAAGCGCGCTTCGACGCCGGGAGCCGCGGATCGTACACGGTGGGCAGATCGGTGCCGGCCTCGACGCCGCCTCCCTCGTCGACGTCCAGCTCGGGCGCGCTGAGCGGGCGGCGGTTGGCGTACGGGATCGCCGCAACCTCCCATTGCGTGAGCCCGCCTCGCCGCGGGCTGCCGCAGCTCGGGCAGCTCCCGTCAGTCTTCGGCTCGAGCGTCGAGCCGCATCCCGCGCATCCGAGCGCCCGCATCTTGTCCGGTGTCGGCGAGCGCACGCCCGCTTTTCTCCGGAAGGACCACCGCTCGGAGCAGAGCACCTGCGCGCACGCTCCGCTCCGCACCTCGGCGAGGTTCGCCTCGAACTCGACGTCGATGCGGACGTACCCCGCTTCGGTCGCCGCCTGCACGATTCGCGTCGCTCCGAAGATGACGTCGGAAATCGACTCCAAATTCACGCGGTCGGCGAACAGCTTGTCGATCGCCTCGTCCGTCATCCACGCTTCGAGCGCGGCGCGATTTCCGGTTCCCCGCATCTCGTGCGCCCTCGCGTACACGAGCTGGACGAAATCGGTGAACACGGGCTCGGAGAAGTAGGGATCCGTCGAGCGGACGGGCGTGAGGTTCGCGGGGCCACGACGGCCCGGGGACGGCTGCGGATAGACCGTCGGTTGCTCGCCGATGCTCCGCTGCAGCGCGCCCGACTGCGCCATCTTCATGAGGACGACGAAAATGACGATCACCATGGGAATGCCCAGGATCGGATGAGCAAAGACCAACCAGAGGAGGAGCCGAACGAGGCCGAACACGAGCCCCGCGTCGCCGCTCCCGCCGCCGTGCCCTCCTCCCGAATACCCGCCACCCCCGCCCACGCGCGCGTAGGCTGCGGCGGTGGAAGCCACCCACACCGCAAGAGCCGAAAGAGCGGCCGCTCTTCGCGTCACGGAACGATCCGCGGCGCGTCGGGGGACTCGTTGACATGCGTCTTTTCCCCGGGCAACCGCTGGCGGAGGGTCTCGCCGATCTGATCGATCCCCCGGACGAGATCATCGGTCGTCCGCGGCCGCGCCGGATCGCCGGCGGCGCTCCACCGAATGTCAGACCAGACGGCCGGAGGGATGTGCCCGTCGAGCCCGAGATCCGGGAGCAGCGCCACCCGGTCCTCGAGCAGGGAGACGTAGACCAAGAGCCCCGTTCGCTGGCGCGTCCCATGGACCGCTTCGGACAGGAAATGCGCCGCCGCAGCGCGAGCCACCTGATCACGCATGCGCGCTTCGGGCGAGATCGTCCTCAGAAGGCCGGGCGTTCTGTGCGCGATCCATGACGCGAGCGAGAACGCGAGCGGGATCTCGATGGCGACGGCGAGCGGGTGGAACGTCGCCGGCGCGAAGAGCGCCACGAGAAGAACGAGCATCGCGACGCCGGCGCCGAACGCCCCCGCGACGTCGAGGTAGGATCCCGACCGCGACGCCACGACGACGATCAGCTCGGCGGCGGTCCCGCGCTCGGCCCGACCCACGGCCCCCTCGATGGCCGAAGAGAAGCCGCGATCGGTGCGAATCATGGGCGGGTGAGTGTACATTCGCCTCTCATGAAGACGATTCTCCTCATGAGACACGCAAAGGCGGAGGCCGGGGTTCCCGGACAAAGGGATTTCGACCGGGCGTTGACCGAGCGCGGGCGTGAAGACGCGGAACGGATGGGAAAGACGCTGTCCCGGCTGAAAGCGGCGCCGGACGCTCTCGTAGCCTCAGCCGCGATAAGGGCGAAGGAAACCGCCGAGATGGCGGCCCGCGGTATGGGCTTCGGCGGAGCCATTCGGCTGGAGCGGGCGCTCTACGACGCACCCGGCGAGGCCTGGCTCACGGCCCTGCGCGCGATCCCCGCGTCCGCGGGATCCGGCCTGGTCGTCGCCCACAGCCCGGGCATCGCCGAGGCCGCCGCGCTTCTCTGCGGCGCCTCGGCGAAAGCATTTGATATTCCGACGGCAGGATTGCTCGCCTTCGACGTCGAGGTTGAGCGCTGGCGCGATCTGGAAGAGGGGAAAGCCTCGGTGCGTTGGTTTCTCAGACCGAAACTCATGGAACGCCTGTCTTGACGGGGACCGGCCCCTTTTT
>CAZEII010000022.1:49203-65189 GCA_964511835.1 uncultured Acidobacteriota bacterium
CCCCTTTTTTTCAAGCGCTACAATGCGATTTCGGTCCGGAGGAGCGCCTCATGGCCTTGGTAGCGTTCAACCTCAAACGATGGATCGACGAACACCGCCACCTTCTCAAGCCGCCGGTGGGCAACAAGCTGGTCTGGCAGGACACCGAGTTCCAAGTGATGATCGTCGGAGGCCCGAACGCGCGAAAGGATTACCACATCGAAGACGGCGAGGAGCTCTTCTTCCAGATCGAAGGAGACATCGTCGTCAAGGTGATCGAGAACGGGAAACCCCACGACGTCGTCATCAGAGAAGGGGAAATCTTCTTGCTTCCGCCGGGGATTCCGCACTCTCCGCAGCGACCTGCGGGCACGATCGGCATGGTCGTCGAGCGCATGCGCGACGAGAAGGAGATCGATCATCTGACCTGGTTTTGCGACAACTGCGGAACGCTGCTGTACGACGCGACCTTTCATTGCAAGGATCTGGGGACGCAGCTGAAGCCGATCATCGAAGGGTTCTTCGCCGACGAGTCGAAGTGCACGTGCAAGACGTGCGGCCAGGTGCTGCGGAAGCCAGAGCTCCCGAAAACGGGTTAGGCCGGTTGGCTCCCCACCGCGTCCTGAAGATCGATCTCCATACCCACATCCTTCCGGAGACTCTCCCGGATCTCACGGAGCGGTACGGAACCCCCGGCTTCATCCAGCTCGACCACCACGCGCCGGGGTGCGCGCGAATGATCCTCGACGGCGCTCTGTTCCGGGAGATCCAGGACAATTGCTGGGATCCGCGCCGGCGCCTCGAGGACTGCCTCGCGACGAACGTCGACGTCCAAGTGCTCTCGACGGTGCCGGTGATGTTCAACTACTGGGCGAAGCCGGAGCACACGCTCGACCTCTCCGCGCTGTTGAACGATCACGTCGCGTCGGTCGTCGCCGGCAGTCCCAACCGGTTCGTCGGCCTGGGAACGCTCCCGATGCAGCAGTCCGACCTCGCCATCTACGAGCTCGAGCGCTGCGTTCGGGATCTGAAGCTCGCGGGGGTGCAGATCGGCACGCACATCAACGGATGGAGTCTCGACCAGCCCGAGCTTTTTCCGATCTTCGAGGCGGCCGCCGACCTCGATGCCTGCGTGTTCGTCCACCCGTGGGACATTCTCGGCAAGGAGAGGATGACCAAGTACTGGCTTCCGTGGCTGGTCGGAATGCCGACCGAGACCGCGCTCGCCATCTGTTCGGTGATCTTCGGCGGCGTGCTCGAGCGCCTTCCGAGGCTGCGCATCGCCTTCGCCCACGGCGGCGGCTCCTTTCCCGGCACCGTGGGGCGCATCCAGCACGGGTTCGTCTCGCGTCCGGATCTCTGCGCGATCGACAACGCGATCGCTCCCCGGGACTACCTCGGCCGGTTCTACGTCGACTCGCTCGTGCACGACGCCGACGCGCTGCGCTACCTCGTCCGATTGATCGGAGCCGAGAAGATCGCGCTGGGCTCGGACTACCCTTTCCCGCTGGGCGAAGCGGTTCCCGGCGCCCTCATCGAGTCGATCGCGGAATTCGACGCGGCGACGAAGGAGCGTTTGCTCTCCGGGACCGCGCTCGAGTTCCTCGCGGTCTCCCGCGAGCGGTTCGTCGCATGACACCGATCTTCGAGGCCTCCGAGGCGTTCGCCAAACGGCTCGACGAGCGAGATCCGCTCGGGCAGTTCCGGGACCGGTTCGCCCTTCCGACGCGCCGCGGCCAGCCGGTCATCTATTTCAACGGAAACTCGCTCGGCCTGATGCCCAAGTCAGCGCGCTCGCTCGTCAACGACGAGCTCGACGATTGGGCGAGGCTGGGCGTCGACGCCCACTTCGAGGGAAAGACGCCGTGGTTCTCGTATCACGAGGTGTTCCGGGAGCCGGGAGCCCGCCTCGTCGGGGCGCTCCCCGGCGAGGTCGTCATGATGAACGGCCTCACCGTCAACCTGCATCTCATGCTGGCGAGTTTCTACCGGCCCAACGGATCTCGCCGAAAGATCCTGATCGAGGACGGCGCGTTTCCCTCCGACGCGTACGCGGCCCAGACGCAGCTCGCGCTCCACGGCATCGACGCGACCGAAGGATTGATCCGGGCGACCCCGCGCCCCGGCGAGGCGCTTCTTCGGACGGAGGACCTGATCGAGCTGATCGAGCGGCGAGGCGGAGAGATCGCCCTCGTTCTGCTTCCTGGAGTCCAGTACTACACCGGGCAGCTTCTGGACATCGCGGCGACCACGAAAGCCGCTCACCGGCAGGGATGCGTCGCCGGTTGGGATCTGGCCCACGCCGCCGGAAACGTCCCGCTGGAGCTTCACGACTGGGACGTCGACTTCGCGGTCTGGTGCTCCTACAAGTACGTCAACGCCGGGCCGGGCGCGGTTGCCGGCTGCTTCGTCCACCAGCGTCACGGCTCGAACGCCGCGCAGGCCCGGATGGGCGGCTGGTGGGGGAACGAGCCGGCCACGCGGTTCCGCATGCACGTGGAGCGCGAGTTCGTGCCGAGGGCGGGAGCCGACGGCTGGCAGCTGTCCAATCCGCCGATTCTGGCGATGGCACCGCTCCGCGCTTCTCTCGAGCTGTTCGACGAGGCCGGAATGGAATCGCTCCGCCGCAAGTCCGTGGTCCTGACGGGGTACCTCGAATGGCTGCTCCACCAAGCGCCGCGGCGGCGATTCGAGCTGATCACCCCGAAGAGCCCCGCCGAGCGCGGCTGCCAGCTCTCGTTGCGCATCGTCGACCGACCCGCGGAGACGCTGCGCGCGCTCGAGGCGCTCGGGATCGTGGGCGATTTTCGTCCCCCGGACGTCGTGCGCGTCGCGCCGGTACCCTTCTACAACACGTTCCACGAGGTCTGGCGCGCTGCCGAGCTGATCCAGCGCGCGGGTCTTTCGGGCTGAGCCGCGGATGGAAGGGCGGACGAGGTCGATCACGATCGTCGGCGCCGGGCTGGGAGGGGCCTTGATGGCCGTTTTTCTCGGGCGCGCGGGGCATCGCGTCCGGGTCTACGAGCGGCGCCCGGATCCGAGAAAGGGGGCGGGAGGACGCAGCCGGTCGATCAATCTCGCGATCTCGACGAGGGGCCTTGCGGCTCTCGAGCGCGTCGGGCTCGACGGCAAGCTCCTGGAGGTCGCGGTTCCGATGCGAGGGCGGATGGTTCACGCGGTCGACGGTGGGCTCGCTTTCCAACCTTACGGACACGAGAAGCATCACGTCATCCATTCCGTCTCCCGCGCCGGACTGAACCGCCTCCTCGTCGAGACGGCGGAAGGGATGGAGAACGTCGAGGTCCATTTCGGGAAGCGCTGCGCCGACGTCGATCTGGAGCACGCCGCGGCAACGTTCTTGGACTCCGAAACCGGAGCGAGCTCGAGCGAGCCGGCGGATCTCCTGATCGGGGCGGACGGTGCTTTCTCCGAGGTCCGGCTCGCCCTGCAGAAAACCGACTGCTTCGAGTACGCTCAGTCGTTCCTGGAGCACGGCTACAAGGAGCTGACGATTCCTCCCGCGGACCTCGGAGGATTTCGCATGGAGCCGAACGCGCTCCATATCTGGCCGCGGGGCGGCTTCATGATGATCGCGCTTCCCAACGTCGACGGCTCGTACACCTGCACCTGCTTCTGGCCGTTCCGCGGTGAAAACTCCTTCGCCGCACTCGCGACCCGAGACGAAGTTCGCGCGTTCTTCCAGAAAACGTTTCCCGACGCGCTGCCGATGATGCCCTCCCTCGAAGAGGATTTCCTGCTCAACGCGGTCGGCTCGCTCGTCACGGTGCGATGCGCGCCATGGCGGTACAGGGACCGGGTCGTGCTGTTGGGGGATGCCGCGCACGCCGTCGTACCGTTCTACGGCCAGGGAGCGAACGCAGCGTTCGAGGACTGCATCGTCCTCGACGAGTGTCTGAAGGAGGTCCCGAACGATGTCGCGGATGCGCTCGCGAGCTACGAGAAGCGCCGGAAGCGGCACGCGGACGCCCTGGCCGACCTCGCCATCTCGAATTTCCTCGAGATGCGCGACAAGACCGCCTCGAAGACGTTTCTCTTCGGCAAGAAAGTGGAAAAGGCCCTCGCCCGCGCCTTGCCGGGACTCTTCGTTCCTCTTTACTACATGGTGAGCTTCAGCCGAACGCCTTACGCCGACGCGGTCGACCGGGCCCGCGCCCAATGGCGCGCGGTCTTCTCGTTCGCCGGCGTGTTGCTCGCCGCCGTTCTCGTCGCGGCCGCATACGCGTTGACACGGAGGTAGCGCGATGCCCGAGCTGACCTACTCGTCGTACTTGAAGCTGCCCGCGCTTCTCGGCTTACAGACGCCCCGCTCGACCCCTCCGGAGCACGACGAGATGCTCTTCATCGTGATCCACCAGGTGTACGAGTTGTGGTTCAAGGAGATGCTGCACGAGATCGAGAAGGTGAAGCGCGACTTCGCCGGCGGAGACCTCTACGGCGCCATTCACACGTTCAAACGACTGCGGACGATCATGAAAACGCTGGTCCAGCAGCTCGACATTCTGGAGACGATGACTCCGATGTCCTTCTCGGCGTTCCGGGACCGGCTCGACACGGCATCCGGGTTCCAGTCCTATCAATTCCGCGAGCTCGAGTTCGTGATGGGAATGAAGCGCCCCCAAATGTTGAAATACGCCGCCGACGAGACAGCCAAGAAGCTGCTCGAATCGCGACTTTCCGAGCCATCCGTCGTCGACCGCTTCTACGACTTCCTCGCGCATCAGGGGGTCACCATCCCGGAAAGGTTGCGTGCCAAGCCCGCCGCCGAGGGAAACCGAGCGGACGAGGAGCTGCAGCGCGAGATTCTGGGCCTTTACACCCGCCGGCCCGAGCTGGCGATCCTCTTCGAGTCGATGACCGACCTCGACGAGGGATTCCAAGAATGGAAGTACCGCCACGTCAAGCTGGTCGAGCGGACGATCGGGAACAAGAAGGGCACGGGGGGCTCCCTCGGCGTGGATTTCCTCAAGCAGAGCCTGTTTCAGCCTTTGTTCCCGGATCTTTGGGCGATCCGGCACGAGCTTTGATCTAGGGGCGGGTGGCCCCGACTCGACGAGGGGGTGGTCGGGAGGTTATCCTTTCCGCCGTTCCGCGGTCCCGTACCTTCAGGCGAGGAATCCGTGCTTGTATCTTTTCTCATCGCACTCGGGGTTTCAATCGTCGCGCTCCAGATCATGGTGTTCAGCACGACGATCTACCTCCATCGCGCCGCGACGCACCGCGCGCTGACCCTTCATCCTTTCGCCGCATGGATCTTCCGGTTCTGCATCTGGCTGACGACGGGGATCGTGCCGCGAGAGTGGGTCGCCGTTCACCGGAAGCACCACGCGCACACGGACGAGCAGGGCGATCCGCACAGCCCAGTGCTCGAGGGATTCTGGCAAGTTCAGTTCGGCAACGTTTATTACTACATCAAAGAGAGCCGCAATCAGGAAACGATCAACACCTTCGCAAAGGACTTCCTGAAGTCCGACTTCTGGGACCGCATCGCTTTCAACCATGGGAAGGCTGGGCTCGTGATCGGCACTGGGCTCGCGTGCGTGGTTCTCGGATGGTGGGGGTTGTTCACCGCCGCGTTCGCGGGATTCATGTACGTCTTCGTCCTTTCGTCGTCGATCAACGGCCTCTGCCATCATTTCGGCTACAAGAACTTCAACAATACGGCGGGAAATTTCCGCTCCGTGGCGCTGTTGACGGGCGGCGAAGGGCTGCACAACAACCACCACGGTCGCCCGCGCGCCGCGAAATTCAGCGTTCGTCCGTCCGAAATCGATCCGGCGTGGCCGATCATTCGCACGCTGGAGTTCTTGGGCCTGGCCAGGATCTCGAAGGCCACGGCGTAGGGGCTTGCTCTACGACATCACGCCGGCCGTAACCGCGGCTCTCGCCGTCTGGCCGGGCGACACCCCACCGTCGCGCGAGGTGCTCGCCGATCTGAAGCGCGGAGACAACATCACCCTGTCCACCCTGCGGGCGACCGTGCACCTCGGCGCCCACGCGGATGCCCCGAGCCACTACGGGCAGGACGCCGAGTCGATCGAATCCCGCCCGCTCGATCTCTACTTGGGCGCTTGCAGGGTCGTGCACATTCCGGCCGCACGCGGCACGCGCATCCCTCCCACGTCTCTACCGTCAAGCCTCAACTCGCAACGTCTGTTGATCGCTACCGGCACCTATCCCGATCCCAACGTCTTCGGCGAGGACTTCGCCGCACTCGAGCCCGCGACCGTCGATCTCCTCCACGATCGCGGAGTGCGTTTGGTCGGGATCGACACGCCCAGCGTCGACCTGTTCTCCGCGCGCGACCTGGTCGCGCACCAGCGCTTCCTGGCCCACGACATGGCGATCCTGGAGGGCCTCGCGCTCGGCGGTGTCCCGGAAGGGGAGTACGAGCTGATCGCCCTTCCCCTCAAGCTGACCGGCTTCGACGCGAGCCCGGTAAGGGCCGTGCTGCGGACGCGCTAGTCTTCACTCCACTCCCACCCGAAAAGGGCGACCCGCGCGGTAGAGAGCGAGGCGCTGCTCGGCCCCCCGCCGCGCTTCGGGGGAGACGGTCGATCCGGAGAGTTCGAGCGCTCGCGCGGCAGCGCGAACCGCTTCATCGAAGCGACCGGACTCGGCGTACGCGGCCGCAAGCACGTCCATGGCCTGAGCGTCCCGGCCGCCCCCCGCGGCATTCGCCAGTTCGGCCAACCGCAGGGCCTCGGTTCCGTTCCTGACGCGAGGATCGGGGTCGGTGGCGAGGATCCAGGCCAGCCGTTTTTCGACGTCGGCGGCTCCCGGGCTCAGACGCAGCGTGTCGCGATAGGCGCCCGCGGCCTCTCCGGATCGTCCCGAGGCTTCGAGCGCGAGCCCCAGATTGAGATGCGCCTTCGCAAAGGACGGCTTGGCTCGGATCGCCTCGCTGAACTGCTGTAGGGCGTCCGCGGACCGGCCCTGCTGGGCCAGCGCGATGCCGAGGTTGTTGTGCGCGTTGACGAAGTTGGGATCCCAGCGCAGCGCGCTTCTGAAACAAGAGATGGCCTCGTCGAGTTTTCCCTCGCGCTGCTTCACCAAGCCCAAGTTGTCGAGCCCCTCGGGGAAGTCCGGCTTCGTGCGGAGCGCCCGCTCGAAGAGCTCGGTAGCGGGAGCGAGCTCGCCGCGCCGCAGCAGCATGCCCCCGAGGTTGTTGGAGGCGATGAACGCGTCCGGGTTCCTGCGCAGCGTGTCCCGCCAGAGCGTCTCCTCGTCGGCGTACGCGTAGCCTCGTTGGAACGTCACCGTGGCCGCGGCGACGACGGCCATCGCTCCGAGGCTCCACCCGAATCTCCTCGGTGCGACCGCCGGTGCGCGGACCAGCGCGGCGACCCCCGCCGCGAACAGAGCGAGCGGACCGATGACGGCGAGGTAAGCGAAGTGGTCCGCGACGAACGAGAACCTCATCGGGTAGACGTTGACGAATCCCAAAGCGGGAGCCAGGGTCCCCGCGAACAAGAGAACCGCCGCGAGCGGTCCGCGCCCGATTCGGCCCCGCGCCAGCCAGAGCGCCACGACCAGCGCCAGCGCTGCCGCCGGAAAAAGGATCATCTCGGCCGGCGCTCCCGCGATCTTCCATCGCGGGTAGATGAAGATCAACGGATGCGGCCAGATCAGCTTTCCCAAGTAGAACCAGAACGCCCGCCCGGCGATGACGGAGCGATCGAGGAGGGAGAACGCCCAGTCGGGTCCCGAAGCGCCGACATCGTTCTTTTCCATCCAAGACGTGAGCGCTCCCGCTGCAGCGCCCATGGGAAGCATCGCCGCCAGCCGGGCCACGTGGCGCCGATCGATCCTGCCGTCCCGCCAACCCAGCACGACCGCGATCGCCGCGGGCAGCGTCGCTGTGACGGACTTGCTGAGCAGAGCGGCGGCGTAGAGAACGATCGCGCAACCGTAGCGCACCGCGCCCGGCGGCGAGGGGCTCGCGTCGTCCGGCCGCTGGCGAGATCCGAGATAAGTGAGGGCCGCCAGGAGATAGAACGCGCCCGAGAGAACGTTCTTCCTCTCCGTCACCCACGCCACGGATTCGACTTGCATCGGATGGAGGACGAACAGCGCCGCGCCGAGCCACGCCCCGGGAACGCGGAGGCGGCGGAGCAGCTCCCACAAGAGCAAGCCGTTCAACGCGTGGAGGAGGATGTTGGTAACGTGGAAGCCGAGCGGCCGCAGGCCCCAAAGGCGATACTCGATCCAAAAGGTCGTGTGAACCAACGGATAGTACTGCGGGACGGCGCCCAGCTCGAGCCAGATCCGCGCCAGGCCGACGCCCGATCGCAAGGTGGCGTTCTCGGTCACGTAGTCGTCGTCGTCCCACACGAATCCGGCGCGCATCGCAGGAGCGTAGGCAAAAAGCGCCAACACCAGGAGAAGAAGTGCGAGCCCAGCGCGAGCGCGGCCGGAAAGCGTTGCGAGAGGCATTTCGCGGGGCGCGAACATATCATGGGAAGCAGCGTTGAAGCGGAGGCGACGCCGCGGCGCGGAGGTGGGGCTTGAGCGCGGAGGGAGGACGGGAGTTTCCGACCACGAGCTGGAGCCTGATCCGCCGAGCCGCCACGCTCGAGGCCCCGGAATCGCGCGACGCGCTCGCGAGGCTGTGCCGGGCCTACTGGGAGCCGCTCTACGCCTATCTGCGGCGGAGCGGCCGGTCGCACGAAGATGCCGAGGATCTCGTCCAGAGCTTCTTCGCGCGGCTCCTCGAAGCGCGACGGCTCGAGCAGCTGACGCCGGAGCGCGGGTCGTTCCGGGGCTTCCTGCTCGTCGCGCTCAAGAACTTCGTCTCGACCGCGGCAACGAAGGAGCGTACGCAGAAACGAGGTGGCGGGAAGCCTCACCTGTCGTTTCAGCTCGATACGAAGGAAGGGGATCGTCGCTTCCACCAGGAGTCGAGCAGCGGGCGTAGCGCCGATGAGACCTACGAGCGTCGCTGGGCCCTCAGCGTTCTCGCCCATGTCATCGATCGTCTCCGCGAGGAGCGTGAGCGGGCCGGGGACCGGATCGTGTTCGCCGGCCTCGAGGGATTCCTTCCCGGCGGATTCCAGGACGAATCCTACGAATCGGTCGGGGCGAAGCTGAACATGACGGCCGGTGCGGTGAAGGTCGCGGTGCATCGCCTCCGGCATCGCTACCGCGAGCTCCTGCGGGCCGAGATCGCGAACCTCGTCGACGACCCGTCGGAGGTGGACGAGGAAATACGCTACCTCCGAAACGTCCTGAGCCGCTGAGATTCGCTTCAGCGCAAGCCGGTCAGCGCGCGCAGCGTGAGGAACGTCGTCACCTCGGCGGGAACGCGGCGGCGAAGCTCCTCGGCTTCGGCGCCACGCCCGGTCCTATCGTAGAAGGCGGCGAGGCGGCGTAGCGCGGCGACCGCCATTCCGTCCGCGTCACCCCGCTTCTCGCGGAGAATCTCGTAACCGGAGACGAGCAGAGGTTGAGCCTCGGCATCCCGCCCCAGCTCCGCGAGGCAACCTCCGAGCTCCGCACGGATCTCCGCGAGCGTGTAGGGTGTGTCGCGGCCGAGTCGCACGAAGACCCCCTCCGCTTCGCGATACTTCTGGACGGCGAGTTCGTGCCGGCCGGCGGCGTGCTCCATCCGTCCCCAAGCGAGCAGCGTCTCGCCGACCGTCGTGTGGTCCTGGCCGAACAAGGACCGGTACAGGCCGAGCGATTCTCCGAAGACCCGCTCGGAGGCGGCGACGTCGGCCTTCGTCCTCGCCTTGTAGAGGGCGATGGCATACGCGCGCTGCGCCTTGGCGATCAGAAAGCGGGACTCCGTGAACACCGGAATCGCTCTCTCGACGGCCTCCCGTCCGGCGTCGATGCCGTCATCTTTTCCCTGCTCGGCCAGCACCATCGTCAGGATGCGAAGAGCGATCGCCAGTCCGCCGCCCCCCTGATCGGTCCTCCGAAACGCGTCAACGTAGTGCCGCGCCACGCGCTCCGCTTCGGCGAACTTGCCGCGCGCCATCAGGATCTCGGTCGTCACGCCGGCCACGTACAGGGTTTGCACGTGAGCCTCGCCCATCTCGCGATCGGCGACCTCCAGAACCCCCTGCATGAGCTGCTCCGCCTCGTCGATCCGTCCCATGTTGACGAGAACGCGCGCGAACTCCTCCGCCGAGCGCACGGTGTTCCAATGGCCCGCCCCTCGGGTTCGCCGAAATACCTCGACGACCCGGCGGTAGCCCGCCGCCGACTCATCGAATCGATGCTCGTGGCAGTAGACATAAGAAAGTTAGTGCCGGATGTTCGCCGTCCGTCGGTCGTCGGGTCCGAGGAGCTTCTCGGAGAGCTTGAGGGCTTCCGTCACGAGCGGCTCGGACTCCTTCTGAAGACCGTCGAGGTTGTAGACGTTCCCGAGCATGTGCATCGCGTCGACCGTTGTGAAGTTCCCGCGACCGAGGTATCGATCGGCATCCGAGAACGCCTGCCGATAGACGGTGATCGCTTCGTCGTACCGATGGGCCTCGTAAAGCATGCCCCCCAGCGACAACCGCGCCTCGATGGTCCGGGCGTCGCCCGGCCCGAACGCGCGCTCGTGATGCTCGAGCACGGCCCGCGTGTGCGCTTCCGCTTCGGGAAACATGGCGAGGGACGCGTAGACGCCGCCGAGCGTCTCGTGCAGTGCGACCCGGACCTCGGGCTGATCGGAGAACGAAGTGTCGACCTTCGCGGCACCGGTCGCCAGCACATCAACCAGCTTCGCGCTTCGCCCCTGCTTCCCGGCGGCGGCCGAGCCGAGCATGTCCTGCAGGAAGTCGTTGATCGCCTTCGCCTTGCCCGCTTCCACCCGCGCCTGATCCCGCGCCGCCGCAGCCTGGACGTACAGCCTCGTGCTGACGATCAACCCGGCCGTCAATGCCAAGACCACCGCGCTCGCCGCCGCCACGGCTCCCCAGTTCCGCCGAACGAATTTCTTCAGCCGATAGACCGCGGTCTGCGGTCGAGCCAAGACCGGCTCGCCCGAGAGATACCGCCTGATGTCCGCCGCCAGCTCCGACGCCGCCGGGTAACGCCGCGCCGGGTCCTTCTCGATCGCGCGCAGGGTGATCCACTCCAGCTCCCCGCGAAGCTCGCGGGTCAGGCTCGGAGCGTCGGTCCTTCGGCGTCGCGCGATCTCGTTCGCGGTCCCTCCCAAGCTCGCGATCCGCGTCGTCGGCCGCGGGGGCTCCACCTCCCGGATGATCCGGAGCATCTCGAGATCCGATGCCCCGCGTAGAGCTTTCGAGTCGAACGGCAACGCGCCCACCAGAAGCTCGTAGAGCAGAACCCCGAGCGAATAGATGTCGGCCCGCGTGTCCACGTCGAGCGCCGTGATCCCCGCCTGCTCCGGCGCCATGTACTCGGGGGTGCCGATGAGGATTCCCTGCTGCGTGTAGACCGTCCGCTCGGTCAGCTTCTGGCTCGTCGCCTTCGCCACCCCGAAGTCGATCACCTTCACCCGAGCCGCATCGTCTTCGACCGAGACCAGCACGTTCGACGGCTTGACGTCCCGATGGATGATCCCCTTCTGGTGCGCGTGCTGGAGCGCTTCGCAGGTTTGAATGAACAGCCCCAGCCGGTCGCGAATCGCAAGACGGTTGCGGTCGCAATAATCCGTGATCGGCACCCCGGAGACGTGCTCCATCACGAAGAACGACCGTCCGTCCTCGCTCAAACCCGCGTCGTACACCTTCGCGACGTTGGGGTGGTTCATCAGGGCGAGAGCCTGGCGCTCCGATTCGAAGCGGGCCACGATCTGCTTGGAGTCCATCCCGAGCTTGATCAGCTTCAAGGCCACCCGGCGCCGGATCGGCTCGGTCTGCTCGGCGAGGTAGACCGTTCCCATCCCGCCCTCGCCCAGGAGATCGAGAAGCCGGTAGCGGTCAATCTTTTGCGGATGGTCCAAGCGGCGGGCCGGATCGATCTGAGTTGTCTCCCCGGTGGCGGCGTCCAGGCCGGCCCCCAGCTGGCAGGCAGGGCACACGTTGCGCCGAGCGTCCTCCGGCGAAAGGCTCGCGCCGCATCTGGGGCAGCGATTCCGCAGATTCTCGGTCACTCACCGACCCGGCAATGGCTTGGCCACGGAGACCTCCAAAAGAGGAGGGTAACCCCGGACTCTTTTCGCGGTATTACTTGGACAGAATCGAGGTCCGACATGCCACACCCATCGGCCACCAAACTCTCAATTCCGATAGTTGCACTTCTTTTCACCATCGCTTCGGCACACGTCCCAACATGGTGCGCGCCGCAAGAGCAGGCGTCAGGACCGGGGCCGCGGGTCGATCGAGGCGACGCGATCACCGACGAACAGAGGAAGGAGATCGAGGAGCGCCTCGACCGCACCGCGGCGATGCTCCAGGCGGAGGGGTTGCTCCCTCCGCCGATGTCGCCGTTTGTCGCGACCCACCCGACCTTGATCTGGCCGGTCATCGCTCCCACGTTGAACGATCCGGACTTTCACCAGCTGTTGGCCTTTGTCGACCACGATCCGAACTACCCGGGATTCCTGAAGGATTACAACTGCGGGACGCGCACGTACGACAACGCTACCGGATACAACCACCAGGGCACCGACTACGGCATCTGGCCCTTCAAATGGCTTCGGATGGATCAGAGTCGCGTCATTGCCGTCGCCGCGGCCCCAGGTACGATACTCGGAAAGGACGACGGGCACCCCGATCACAGCTGCGACAACGTCACCGAAGCTCCGTGGAACGCCGTCTATCTCCAGCATGCCGACGGATCGCGAACTTGGTACGGGCACCTGCAGCTCAACTCGCTGACGACCAAGCCGGTGGGCGCGGCCGTCGTCGCCGGGGAGTACCTCGGTCTCGTCGGAAGCGCGGGGCGCTCGAACCAGCCGCACCTGCACTTCGAGGTTTACGACTCGACCGGGGCGCTCGGAGATCCCTACCAAGGAACGTGCAACACCTGGAGCGCGACGTCCTGGTGGGCGAGCCAGCGCCCTTATTACGATTCCGGTGTCAATCGAGTGGCCACGGGATTTGCATTGCCCATCTTCCCGCCGTGCCCGCAAGACGAAACGCCGAACGAGACCAATGATTTCAATCCCGGCGATCGGGTGGCGTTCGTCTCTTACTACCGGGACATTGCTCCCGGGCAGTCGACCACGACTACCGTCCGTCGACCCGATGGAACCGTCTTCTTGACCGCGACCGACAACGCTCCGAACCCCGAGCAAGACTCTTGGTACTTCTCCCATTCCACAGCGAACAACACCTTTCCCGTCTCGGCTGCGCTCGGGGTGTGGCGGTTCGACGTCAGCTACTTGGGAAAGACGTACTCGCACCACTTCCGGCTGACTGCAGCCGGGGCCGGCTCCGGCCGCGTCCCCGGAGATTTCGAAACCGACGATCCGCTGCTCGTCGCGCGCTCGGGCTCGAGCATCACGCTGAGCTGGCAGCCTTCGTGCGTACCCACCGATACCGACTACGAGATCTACGAGGGGTCGATCGGGACCTGGACGAGCCACGTGCCCGTCGCGTGTTCGACCGCGGGAGCGACGACCGCCACGATCGCACCCTCCGCGGGGAGCTCTTACTATCTCGTGGTGCCGACCGATTCGACCCACGAGGGCTCCTATGGCTTCACCGGGGCTTGGGCCGAGCGTCCGGTCGGCACGACGTCCTGCTACCCGCAGATGTTCGGCGGAAGCTGCCCGCACTGCGGGGACTTCGTCGTCGAGTCGCCCGAGGTCTGCGACCACAACCTCCTCAACGGGCAGACCTGCCAGACGCTCGGGTTCACGGACGGCACGCTGGCATGCGCCTCCGATTGCCGGAGCTTCGACACGTCCCAGTGCTTCTGAGGCTGCCCGGGCGCATGGGAGGACGCTAGTCTCCGTCCCCGCACGCTAGAATCCGCCGGTCATGCCGCAGCCCCGAACGGTTCGCCTCGCCGCGGTTTCCGTGGCGCTCGTCGCCCTCAGCCTGATCGCGATGTCCGGTGTGCTCTCGAACGGTTTCATCAACTACGACGACGACGCCTACGTCACCGCGAACGCGCACGTGCTCAAGGGGCTGAGTCGGGACGGCGTCGCGTGGGCGTTTTCGAGCCTCGACGCCGCCAATTGGCATCCCGTGACGTGGCTGTCCCACATGCTCGACGTGCAGCTCTTCGCGCTCGATGCCGGAAAGCACCACGCCACCAGCCTGCTCCTGCATGCGGCGAACACGGTGCTCCTCTTTCTCGTCCTCTTCCGGATGACGGGGGCGCTCTGGCGCTGCGCCTTCGTCGGGGCGCTGTTCGGGGTCCACCCGCTCCACGTCGAATCGGTCGCGTGGGCCGCGGAGCGGAAGGACGTGTTGAGCACGCTGCTCTGGATCCTGGCCCTCTGGGCGTGGGTCCGCTACACGGAAAAGAAGACGACGGGGCGCTACGCCGCGGTTCTCGCTGCGTTCGCGCTCGGGCTGATGGCGAAGCCGATGCTGGTGACGCTTCCGTTCACTCTGCTCCTCCTCGACGTCTGGCCGCTGGAGCGCGAGGCGTCCTGGCGGGAGCGCGTGTTCGAGAAGCTGCCGCTCTTTGCGATGTCGGCGGCCTCGTGCGTCGTGACGCTGGTCGCGCAGCGGCGCGGAGGCGCGTTCGAGCCTCTCGCCCACATCGGCTTCGGGGCCCGCGCGGCCAACGCCGTGTTGTCCTACGGGACCTACCTTTGGAAGACGGTTCGGCCGAAACCCCTCGCGATCTTTTACCCGTATCCGGGCGGCGACGCCGGATCGGCGCCGCTCGTCCTTTCAGCGCTCATCTTGATCGGCCTGATCACCGTTGCCATTCGCAACGACAAGCGAACGCCCTGGCTGACCTTCGGCGTGTACTGGTACCTGGGCACGCTCGTTCCCGTGATCGGCCTCGTGCAGGTCGGAGCCCAGTCGACGGCCGACCGCTACACCTACGTGCCGCTGATCGGCGCCTTCGTCGCGATCGCTTGGGGGCTGGGCGAGCTCGCGGAGCTCGGGCCCGCGGCGCGCTACGCGGGCGCCGCCGTCGCCGCCGCGGCGCTGATCGCGCTGATCCCGCCGGCGCGGGCTCAGGTGCGCACGTGGGCCGACACGACCTCGGTTTTCGAGCACGCGCTGGCCGTGACATCGAACAACGACGTCGCGCACGTCCGTCTCGGCCTGGTTCTCGCCGATCAAGGCAAGAACGACGACGCCCTCCGGCAATACGTCGAAGCGCTCCGCATCAATCCCGATTCCGCGGCGGCCCTCAACGACGTCGGCGTTCTCCTTCACAGGCTCGGACGCGACAGCGAGGCGATCGAAGAGCTGCGTAAGGCTGCGGCCGCGGGCCTCGATGCGCCTGAATTTCACGTCAATCTCGGCAACTCCCTGGCGGCGGGAGGCCAGCGGCCCGCTGCCGTCGAGGAATATCAACGGGCGCTGACGCTCGCCCCGGATTCCATCGAGGCCCTGAGGAACCTCGGCAACGTGCTGCACCGGCTCGGACGCCACGACGAGGCCATCGCCCAATTCGAGCGCCTGGTGCGGCTGCGGCCCGACGACCCGACCGCGCGTCTCGGGCTCGGCACCGCGCTGACCGGTGCGGGGCGGATGGACGAGGGCATGGCGGAATTCGAGGCCGCGCTGCGTCTGAAACCGGACTCTCCCATCGTCCTCAACAACGTCGGCAACGTGCTCATGAAAAAGGGACGGACAGCCGAGGCCATCGCGCGCTATGAGCAGGCGGTCCGCCTCAAGCCCGACTACGCCGAGGCGCTGAACAACCTCGGCCAAGCGCTCGGAACCGTGAACCGGATCCCCGAATCGATCGATCGGTTCCGGCGAGCGATCGAGCTCAAGCCCGAGTCCGCCGAGTTCCACAACAACCTCGGCATCTCGCTGGCCCGGGACAATCGCTATTCCGAGGCGATGGAGCAATTCCAGACGGCGTTGCGCCTCGAGCCCAGCTTCGGACCGGCGAAAAAGAATCTGGACGGGCTGCAGGAGTACCTCAAGCAGCGCAAGTGAAGG
>CAZEII010000023.1:0-63767 GCA_964511835.1 uncultured Acidobacteriota bacterium
GGAGACGGGTTCCGGGGGAGGGCACGCCGTCCGGGGTGATGCTGTTCAGCGTGAAGATCTGATCCACGGTGACCTGATACTGGTCGGCGAGCCGATAGAGCGTCTCGCCGCGGCGCACGGGGTGCACGAGCGGGCTCGGGGCCGCCGCGCCGCCCCCGGCCGCTGCGGCGGCCTTCGCCGACGCGCGCGCGCTCGTCCCTTTCGCGGGGATGACGAGCCTCTGCCCGACGCTGAGCTGGGAATGAACGCCGACCCTGCTGGCGTTGGCGATCGCCGCCGGAGTCGTGTGGTATTCGCGGGCGATGCGCGAGAGCGTGTCTCCCCTGCGAACGCGGTAGGCGATCGGCTTGTCGCGCGGGCCGTCGTAGCCGCCGGTTGATTTGGGAGCGACGGCCGGGATGACCAGCTCCTGTCCGGGCTTGATCGAGCCGCCCTTCCCCAGGCGATTGGCGTTGGCGATAGCGTTCGAAGTCACCCCGTACCGCTGGGCGATCGCGCCGAGAGATTCTCCCTTCCCGACTTGGTGGCGGGCGAGGACCATGCGATCAAAGGTCGGGAGTGCCGCGTACGCCGCTGCGACCGCCTCACCGATCCCCGACGGGACGCGCACGTTGGTGACGTCGCCGGGCGGCGTCATGCCCTTCCTGAGCTGCGGATTGAGCTGCTTCAACACGTCGGGGTCGACGTCGGCGAGCCTCGCCAGGATGCGCAGGTCGGTCTGGCCTTCGATCTTCACGAGATCCGCGGCGACGGGCTTCTCGGGCGTGACATCGAAGCCGAACTTCTTCGGCTGCTTCGCGATCAACGTCGCCGCGAGGATCGCGGGGACGTAATGCTTGGTCTCGGCGCGGATCGAGCGCGTCGAGGCGATCGCCCAGAAGTCGCTCTTCTTCGTCTGCGTCATCGCGCGCTGGATCTTCCCCTCACCCGCGTTGTAGGCGGCGAGCGCCAGATACCAGTCGCCGAACATGTCGTGGAGATCCTTCAAGTACGCCGCCGCGGCCCGCGCCGACTTTTCGGGATCGGACCGCTCGTCGATCCAGCTGTCGATCCGCAGGCCGTACCGCCGGCCGGTCTCCGAGATGAACTGGAAGATCCCCTTCGCCCTCGAGCGCGAGTACGCGTTCGTCTTGAACGCGCTCTCGACGTGCGCCATGAACACGAGATCCTTCGGGATCCCCGCCGCAATAAAGACGGATTGGAAGAGATCGACGTAGCGGCCGGAGCGGTCGAGCGACGCCTGGAACAGCTCCTTGTGCGGATTCGAGAAGTACTCGACGAAGGCGACGACCTGATCGTTCAGCACCATGGGGATGTCGAACGACGGGATGGCCTCGGCGACGAGGCTCTTCTCTTTCGCCATGGCGGACGGGGACAGCTCGGGGGCGGTCTCGGGCAGCTCGTCGAGGGGAGACGGCTCAACCTCTTCCGCGGCCTGCACGTCGTCTTCGCTTTCGACGGCGTTGGGAGCCGCCTCGGTCTCGGTGATGGTCGTCTCGTCAGCCGGCGTGGATGCAGCGGGCGGCGGCGCGGGGACGTTCGTCTCCCCCGGCGAGGTCACGAGAGGCGCCGACGTCACTCGGGCGCATCCGGCGACGAGGACCGCACCCAGAAGCGTCAGGAACAGGGCCAGCGTTCGTGGCCCGACGGGCCATTCCCCCGTTCTCGCGCTCTTCATGGGCTCTCCTCGCTCTAGCAACCGCACGGGCGGAATGTCCCGAAAAGGCGCGGCAAAGCATAAGGACGGGCGCTCGATCTGTCAACCCGAATGGCGCCCTAAATCCATAGTTCTACTGGGGTTGCAGTTTCGAAATCGGCCCGAACCGTTGACACTTCGGCTCGTTTTCGCCTATCCTTCACCCGCGTCGTCCCAACGAACGGGCTCGGCCAGCCTCCCCAGGAGATCACGCATGGCGATGGAATCCAAAGAGCGCACGAAAGCGGTCGATCTGGCGGTTTCTCAGATCGAGCGGCAGTTCGGAAAGGGCTCGATCATGAAGCTCGGCGACCGTCAGGTCCAGGACGTCCCGGTCATCCCGACCACCTCCCTTTCGGTCGACTACGCGCTGGGCGTCGGCGGCATCCCCCGCGGCCGCGTCACCGAGATCTTCGGTCCGGAGTCGTCCGGGAAGACCACCTTCGCGCTCCACGTCATCGCCGAGGCGCAGCGGCTCGGCGGCCTCGCCGCCTTCATCGACGCCGAGCACGCCCTCGATCCGGAATACGCGCGGAAGCTCCGCTGCGACGTCGACAACCTGATGGTCTCGCAGCCGGACTCGGGCGAGCAGGCGCTCGAGATCGTCGAGATCCTGATCCGCTCCGGCGCCGTCGACATCGTCGTCGTCGACTCCGTCGCCGCCCTCGTCCCCAAGGCCGAGCTCGACGGCGAGATGGGCGATGCCCACGTCGGCCTCCAGGCGCGCCTCATGTCTCAGGCGCTTCGCAAGCTGACCGGCATTGTCTCGAAGAGCAAGACCTCCCTCCTCTTCATCAATCAGATCCGCGACAAGATCGGCGTGATGTTCGGCAATCCCGAAACGACGACGGGAGGCCGCGCGCTGAAGTTCTACGCCTCGATGCGCATCGACATCCGCCGCATTGGGGCCATCAAGGAAGGCGAAGAATCGACCGGCAACCGCACGCGCCTGCGTGTCGTGAAGAACAAGGTCGCCCCGCCCTTCCGCTCCGCGGAGTTCGACATCCTCTACGGCGAAGGCATCTCCAAGGAAGGCGACCTGATCGACCTTGGCATCGCGCAGAAGCTCATCGACAAATCCGGCTCCTGGTTCTCCTACGGTGACATCCGCTTGGGCCAGGGGCGCGAGAACGCGCGCGTCTTCCTCAAGGACAACCCCGACCTCGCCGGCGAGATCGACCGCAAGCTGCGCGCCGCTCTGGGGCTCGGGAAAGCGGTGGTGGACGCGGCCGCGGCGCCCGCAGCGGAAGCGCCTCGGTCCGTCGCGACTCCCGAAGCCGCCGTCCGCGGCAAGGCCCGCACCGAAGCCCCCCGTCCTTCTTGAATTCCGCGGGGGCGAGTGCAAGAATCCGCGCTCGCTTCCGCACCTACGGGCCGGCTCGGTAGCTCAGTTGGTAGAGCGAGGGACTGAAAATCCCTGCGTCGGCGGTTCAATTCCGTCCCGAGCCACCAACAAGCTGAGAATCTCAAGACTTTCGAAATCGACGGCCAGATCGCGCGCGAGTAGGGACCGAACAGGGACCGAAGTAAGAAGCCGGAGTTTCATGTTGTTGTCTACGCCAACGCTCGGTCGAGTGCCATCGTCCCGGCCTTGAGGTTGTCAGGCAACAAGTGGGCGTACCGCTGTGTCAGTAGCGGCGACGAATGACCGAGGATCTTCTGGATCTCGTAGATCGGCGTCCCGGCTTGTGCCATCCACGATCCGGCCGTGTGTCGCAGCGTGTGGAAGCCTATCCCCTTCTCAAGCCCCACCGCCCGGGCGACGGTGACGATCTCGTCGCTGATCTTCGCCCGCTTCTCGTCGGCTCGTAACGGACGTGCCAGTAGGTCTCGCCGTCTCGTTTACTCTTTTTTGACCAAATCATCCCTTGCGGCCTCGAGCAACACACCGCGTGCCCACACGGCGAGATCTCGGCCACCCGCTGCCTTCGTCACCGCTGCTCGCTCCGCTCGGTTCAACGGAACCTGTAACCTCCAGCTTCGCTTGAGCGACTTCGGTAGGAACGCGGGGCCGGGCTTGCGTTGCGTCGGGTTCATGGCTAAGATAGTATCGCGATACTATTTCAAGTCAAGGGACAAACGTCCCCGGAGCTTCCGGGTACTCGAATCACGCCTGCTCTCCTTCAGACCCGCCATCATTTGCGTCGATGACGCGCCGCACCCCGATCTCCGATGAAGGGCCTTGTCGACCTACAATCTGGATACGCCGAACATCCCCAGAATTTTCCGTTTCGACCGTCGACCAGGCGCATGGTTTGACCGCACTTCTCGCACAGCGGCTTTGCGCCAAACTGCGCTGGCGACAGGACCGCCTCCGGGATATCGCCTGTAACGTCGTGCCCGTTGTTGCACTGTCGGACCTGCGAAGATCCTGTCCACTCGAAATCAACCTCTTCCCCGCATTCAGTGCAGACCGTTCGGAATCGCATTTTCCGGCCGGAACCGGGGAATGCGCTTCGCATCATGTCCGCGAGCTTGGGCCGATCGACCAATTCGATGTCGAACTCCCGCGCGTACTCGACAGCGAGCTTCGAGTAAACTCCGGTCGTGACGAAAAACGCGCCGTGAGCGTTTGTTTCCTTCATCGCCGCGAACAGAACCTGAAGTTGTCGTCGCCCGATCTGCTTGTCTGGCGCGTAGCGCTTGCACTCGAGAACGTACTTCTTCCTATTCTTCTCCAGTATGGCGTCCTTTCCCTGGTCGCCCGAGTATGGGGTTTGCGCTACTTCGTACCCAAGCTCGCGAAACATCTGGGCGACGGCATCCTCGAACTCGCTCGGGCTAAGCTTCAGGCACCGATCTGCCTCGGCGAGCCGCTCCTTCACAAGCCTCCGTATTTCCGACAGGCGAACCTCGAATGCTCGCGCTCTGAATTGAGATCGGCGCGCTTCGGCGTCCTTCTTCGCACGAAACTCCGCGATCTCGGCTTCGCGTTCGCGTGCGCAGTCCGCGCACTTGCCAGCCTGCGCGCCTCCGGGAATTCCGTGGGCACACGGCCGCCGAGCTTCCTTTACCGCTTTGCGGGTCGCTCTGAATTTGGCGTAGGCAATCGGGACGAAGACCCAGACTCCGAAGCACGCGGCGATGAAGGGAATCGTCCAACCGCTTCTGCCCGGAGAGTCGATGTAGCTCATGAATAGTACGAAAACGCCGACCCAGAACGCCGTCCCAATCAAACATCCCGACGCGGAATCTGACTGGCTCACGACAGATGGCACACGTGGGAATGAGCCAACGACGGGACTCCTGAGTCGTTCGCGATCCCCATCGTGCCGTGATAGTACGCCGTCGTACCCTCCCTCGGATGAGCGATTTTGGAGTACGCTCCCGCGCCATGACCGCCGCCGACGCCGCCGAAGCCTGGGCGGACTTCCTCGATGCAGATGAGCTCCTCGGCGTCGTCCATGCCGTCGGCGTGTTCGAGCGCATGGGCCAGCTCACCCCCGACGAGGCGCGCGCATGGCGTCGGTCGATCCTAGAGCGCCATGGACTACCGCTACGCGCGCAAGCGCAAGCGTAGGCGGCCCGATCCGGTAGAAATCCGCTGCCCCATGGAAGTCCGGCCCGTCCGATCGGTCGCAGAGTGGCTCAAAGCTGACGTACCTGACGGTCAACGGCGCGCCCAATAGGACGCACAGCACCGGCTCATTCAAGGTCGCGGCACAACGTTCCCTCGAAGTGCTCGAGGCTCTTGATGAACGCCAATCACCGATGGCTGTACGTCGCTGGCGACCATTCGCGCTCGTCCCGGTCCGTCCGCGACGCGCTTCGAGGGCGGGATCGGTCGCCCCGGCCGCGTCGTCGTCGAAAGCTTCAGCGACCTACTCCCACATGTTGCAAGATCATGTGCGAGCTGTCGTGCAGGTGGGGCACGACAACCCTGGCGAGCCGGCCGATGTCCACCTCGCAGCCCTCATCGCGTTCCACCAGCTGCTCGAAATGCTCGACTCGGTAAACACGCTCTTGAGCGCTGGACGCGGCGTCGGCGCGCGCCCTGCCCTTCGGAGCATGTTCGAGGCGTTGATCTCGATCGAGTACATCCTTCGGGATCCTGCGCAGTTCACGGAGCGGGCGTTCGCGTTTCTCGCCGCCGATCTCTTGCAGCGCCTGGACGTGATCGAGATGGTGACCCCCGGCACGCCCGAGTATGCCGGGCTCGACAAGGTGCGAGAGGCGGATGAGGTCGCGTCGAAAAGTAAGATCGATCTCGTTCCGGGTCTCGGCCTCAGAAACCAACTTGAGCGAGTACTCGCGAAGCCTAACTGGAAGGTCGCCGCCGACAAGCTGCGAGCCCTTCGGAAGCCCGGCCGTCCAGTGCCTGCGTGGTACAAGATCGACGGCGGGCCGCAGTCGATCGGCGCACTGGCCCGCGCCGTTGGTCGCGGGTATCAGTACGCGTTCATTTACCGCGATTTGTCGGCCACTGTCCACGCACTCGACCACACGCGTGTGTTTCGGAAGAGCGCCGGCGAGTTCGGGTTCTCGCGCTTCCCAGACTCTAATGCCGTAAAGGAATGCTACCGACTGGCGATCATCCTCGGCTTCATGGCGTGCAAGACAGTTCTCTTTCACTATCGCGGTGACGAGCGACAGTTCATTTGGCGTTGGTACCGTGACGAGATCAAGGCCGGCTTCGACTCCGTCCGAACGCCCGGGCAGCAATTGGAACCGTAGATACGGCTCCATGGATGCGCTTACCGCCGAGTTTCCTTGTCGCGAAGCAGCGGCAAGCGTCGAACGCCAACCCCGTGGCCACCTGTCCAGTGGCCGTAGGATCTTCGAGCGATGCTGCGCTGTTTCTACCGCTCATCGGGGGATGTTCCGTCCCTTCGTTCATGGAAGGCATGCCGTTCACATGTCTGCGATGTCGTTCTCGAACGGAAGCGCCCCCGGCGCGTTGACGAGCGCGGGGCCGAGGCTCCCCTCGGCCCCGCGGTGAACTAGGCGGTCTCGGGCTGCTGCTGACGACGCGGTCCGATCCTACCGAGGCGCTGCCCGATCAAGCTCTCCTCCGCGATCAGCCCCATCAGCCCAGTCGTCAGGGCTTCCTCGGAGAGGTACTCGTCGTCGAGCTCCTGCTCGGTGATCCCTTCCGGGCCGATCGTGAGCTTCTGCGCGTGCGCGATCTTGCAGGCGGCCACCTCCCCGAAAACCTGATGGACCGTCCGCCTCACCTCGTCGGTGAGGTGGGGCGCGTAGCGCACGGCGTGGTACGCCACGACCTGCTCCAGGATCGGAGACGCCGTATTGATGAAGACGGTCGGCTTGCCGGTGGCCCGCCGCTGCCACAGCGCGATATGCCAAGGCTTTTCGAAATTCGACGCGTTCGGTGTGAACTCGATGTGGGGAATACCGAGTTCCTGCTGGAACTCGACCCCCTGCTCCGTGCCGTTCTCATCGAAGAGGCCGACCTCACGATCCTCGGCGAACCGCTGCCGGTGATCCCGCTCGACCGACTCGACCTGCGGGCCCCGCTCGCCGTTCGGCGTACCGGGATGAGGACTCGGAACAGGCTGTGGCGTGGGCGGCTTCCGCTTCCGCTTTACAACCACCGTACGAGTCTTTTTCCTGTGCCCGTACACCCTGACGGTGTCTCCGCTCAAGGTGATCGGCACGCGATCGCCGAGGTCGTCGGGACGCGCCTTCACGAAGACCGGGATCTTCCACCGCTTCCCGAACTTCTCAGCGAGCCGCCGCCGATACTCCGGATCCTCGATGGTGGTCGTGTCGTTGGCGCTGCGCGCGACCATGATCGCCTGGAGGATCGCCTCCGGCAGGTTGTTCGCGAACTCTTCGGCCCAATTGTCCATGGGGAGTTGCGCGCCCTTCTCCCCGTTGCCGGTGAAGATCAGCCGGTTACGGCTCGGCTCCGGATGGACGCCCCAGCAACCATTCGTGGGCTGGTAGAGCTGCGGCGTGACGATGATGGTGAGGCGTCTCATCACATCGGCTTCCACGATGCCGAACCGGCGAAAGGTGTGCTTCATCGAAGTGAGCTCGTAAAGCTCGTCCATGTACCGAACCGCGACGTACCCGTCCTCCTTCGCGTAAGCGTGGATCGTCGTCGGGCGCTCTCCGTCCCAGAGGAACCACTCCGCGTGTACGCGCCCGTCATCGAGCCGCACCTCGCTGTGCGGGCCCGCCTTCCCCGCGCCTTGCTGAGTGCTCACGAACTCGGTCAAGAAGTAACGCGCACCCTGTGCCCTGCGGTTGTTCGGCCTGCGAGCGTCGTCGCGGTCATCCTGACCCTGCGGCCAATTCGCCTTCTTCTCACTTCGAAGCTCGGCAACTGTGACCTTAACGTCGCTCAGATCCCAAAACCGAGTGTTGAGGTACACCGAGAGACCCTTGATCGCGTTCTCACCGGCGCCGACGTTGCCGAGGACGGTGTCCGGATACGCGTCACTGCCGAGGAACACGACGATCGTGCCGTGCTCATCGATGAAGTCGGGGTTCACCATCGCGAGGTTGTCCTTCAGCGCGGCCCAGTCGATGCCGTTAACCTCTTCGGCCTCCTCCGGGTCGATGACGCAGGTCGCACCTCTGTCGGTGTCGAACTCCCGGAGCTCATAGTCGCCGGAGTCCGGATCAAGCTCGATCCAGATCATCGACGCCTTGCTGTTCTTCCAGGACAAGACGACGACGCCGTTGGGGTTCCAGGGCAGCGAGGCGATCTTGGCGCCGACGCCGAAGTTCTTGTGGACGCCGCCGATCGGCTTTGCCCCAACCCCGAGCGTCGAGAAGAACTTCAGGAGCTCATCCTCGTTCATCCCGCAGCCATCGTCGGCGATGTAACGCCGATAGACGCCATCGTGCTCGACGCCCTCCCACTCGATGCCGAAGTGAACGTTCTTCGCCCCCGCTTCGATCGAGTTCTTCAAGCATTCGCGGGCCCACTGATACGGCCCTGCGGACTCGAACATGCGCTTGGTGAATTCGGAGGCACCCGTGATGCCTACCTTCATGCCTGCTCCCTTCTCTAGGCCCGCGTAGGGACTAGGACGGTGCCACCCTCGTCGCTGGACGGAACATGAGGAGAATTCCACATGGTCCTTTGCCGCGACGGGAGGCGGCTTGATGCGCGAAATTCTACTACATCGTCCGAGCGATGCCATCTTGAACCGTGAGTTCGTCACGATGCCGAGCCTCCAGCCGCGCCGAGCGCGGGGTGCTCTCCCATCTCTGAGAACTCGATCTCGCCAGCGGGCCCGAGAGACGCGCGCACGCGGCGGAGCCCCCAGATTTTCCGCCGACCGCGAGCGCCGCGCAGCGAACAGCCCCACGCCTCGAACGTGCCGCCGGCGCGAAGCCAGACGGCGAGTCGCGGCTCCGTCTTCGCCTTCGCGACCCGAGCGGCCAGGTTCGACGAGCTCGTCGCTTGCACCGCGAGCACCCCACCGGCAGGGTAAGCCGCGATGATGTCGATGCAGCCGAACAGAAACGCACTTCGCGGCACTTCTTCGGTCTCGGGCGTTTCGGAGTACTTGACCTCCAAAGGCGGTGGGGGGTCGGGCATGCTCGGGGATCTTCTTCGTGACGCCCTCAAGAAGACGACACCGACAAGAAGTAGACGGGGTGGGTTACCGAGGGCACTTGAGGTCGAGGGCTTCTCGGCTTGTTGAAAACCCCTGCGTCGGCGGTTCAATTCCGTCCCGAGCCACCACTCCCGCTCACCCTCCGATGCGCTGCTCGATCTCTCGGACCCACTCCTTCGCCCGCTCGTTCTGGGGATCGAGCTTGACGACGTCGCGGAGGTGCGGCAGCGCTTCGTCCAACCGGCCTTCGCGGGCTAGCGTCGTGCCGAGGAGATAGTGCGCTTTGACGTAGGCGGGATCGAGACGGATCGCGTCTTTGAGGCGCTCTGTGGCCGTGGCGATCTGTCCGAGATCGATGAGCGCGACCGCTTCGTTGTACGGGATGCTCGCGTCGCGCGGCGCCTGGAGACGCGCCTTCTCGTAGGCCAGAAGGGCGTCCGCGGGCCTCCCGACGGCGCGGAGCGCGCTCCCGAAGTTGGACCGAGCGTCGGTGTCCCACGGCGCGAGATCGACGGCGCGTTGAAAATGCGGGAGCGCGTCGGCCATCTTGTTCCGCTCGACGAGGGCCATCCCGAGATTGTTCTCGGCGAGCGCGTTCTCGGGGACGACTTCGATGGCGCGCTCGAACAGTGCGACGCTGTCGTGCCAGTGCCGGAGATCACCGCGCGCCGCCACGGCGAAGGCGGCGATGTAGACAGCACCAACGATGGCCAGGCCCCGGCTCCATGGCGCGGCTCGCGATTCGCAGAATCGAACGGCCGACCAAACGATGGCGATGAACATGCCGATCAACGGGACGTAGGCGTACCGGTCGGCGTAGGACTGCGAGCCGACCTGGATCAACCCGGCCACGGGCAAAAGCGTCACGACGTACCACCACCAGCCCATGGTCAACGGCGGGAGACGGCGCCCGACGGCGACGACCGCGGCGCCGATCGTGACGAGGACGAACGCGGCGCCGGCCACCTTGAGGCCGCTCAACCCCGTCGTGGGATGCGGGTAGAAGGCGGCGAGACCGCTCGGCCAGAAAGCCTTCCTCACATACCAGGCGTAGGCGACGAGGGCGTTGCCGATTCGGACGGGAAGCGTGAAGGTGGCTACACCCTGAACCGCATGGACCGCCCGCTGTGCGAACAGCGTCACCACACCGCACGCAGCAGAGACAGCGACGAAGGGCAACATCTCGCGAAGCGTAGCTTCCAGCTTCGGTCGCTCTCCGGCAGGCCACCGGTTCAACGGCCAGAAGTCGATCAGGAGCAGCGTCAGAGGGAGCGTGACGGCCATCGGCTTCGAGGCGAGGGCGAGCGCGGCGAGCACGATCGCGGCGAGATACCCCTTGCGGCGCTCCGTCTGCCGATAGCTCGCGTACGTGATCAGCGCGAGCAGCCAGAACGCCGTGCTGAGCAAGCTCTTCCGCTCGGCGATCCACGCGACGGTCTGGACGTTCAACGGATGGACGGCGAAGAGCGCGGCGACGAACGCGGAGGGCCAGGCCTGCTGGGTCGTCGACACGAGAAGCCAGAAGAGGAGAAGGACGTTCGCCAAATGCAGGACAACATTCATGACGTGCGGGCCCGATGCTCGATGGCCGAACAGCGACACGTCGAGCATGTGCGAGAGCATCGTCACGGGGTGCCAGTTGCCGTTGACGAAGGCCCTCGAGGCCCAGACGATGCCGTCCCGGCCGAGCCCTTGCTGGACGTGGGCGTTGTCGACGACGTAGAGGTTGTCGTCGTAGTTCAGGAACTCGAAGCTACGGGCGGGGGCGTAGACACCGATCGTCAGGGCCGCGAGCGCAACGGCCAGGAGGATGCGAAGCCGCACGCGGCGCTCGCTCGTCGCCACGATCAGAAGATCGGTCCGCTCTCTCGGATGGGATCGGGCGCCGCGTTTCCTTGGGACCGCCAGGCCGCGTGCACGATCATCACGACCCCCCAGATGGAGAGAGCCATCTCGTAGATACGAGCCGTCAACAGCCAGCCCTGTGCAGCGTGCATCGTCAGGCTCCTTGAGAGGCGTGAGCAGCCGTCAATCGCTCCGCCAGGCGGCGCGCGATCGCGCCCGGCCTGCCGCCGCGAACGTCGCGGCCGTCGAGACGCACCACGGGGCGGACGCCGCGGACGCTGGACGTCAGAAAGATCTCGTCGGCCGCGCGGAGCGACGTCACGCGCACCTTCGAGGAGCGGGCGGAGAATCCCAGCTCGCGGAGCGCGCGAAGGGCGTGGGCCCGCATGACGCCGTCGCGGGCGCCGTCGGCGAAGGACGGCGTCGTGACCGCGCGGCCGCGCGCCACGAAGACGTTGGCGGCGCAGGCGCCAATGAGATGGCCCCGCTCGTTGAGCCAGAGCCCCTCGTCGGCTCCGCGCCGGTGCGCCTCTTCGAGGCCCAGCATCGACGCGGCGTACGAGATCGATTTCCGGCCCACCGTCGGATCCGATCGGTGGCGTCGCCAGGGCAAGATCACCGCAGAGACCGCGGCTCCGACCGAAGACGGCTCGATCGGACCGGCGTAGACCGCCCAGGTCCCGGAGCGCGATGCGACGATCTTCAGCCAGGCTTGCGGCGAGGTCGTTCCCTCCGCCACGACGCGGACGGCGCGAGCCAGATCGTTCGCGGCGGGAAGAGGGACCGTCAAGCGCTGTGCGGCCCCTCCCAGCCGCTCCAGGTGCTCGTCGACATCCCGCGCGGCGCCGCCCGCGACGGCGAGAGTCTCGAAGACGCCGAGCCCCCACTGAGCTGCGGGATCGGTCCACGGCAGGGCGAGATCGAAGGCCCTAATCTCGGCGCCGCACAGAACGGCGCATCCCTCCGGCCGCCGATCGATCACGCCGCCTCCTCCGGGTCGAACCCCAGGGCTCGGGTCAGCGCCCGCGCCTTCGCGTTAGCCTCCGACCACTCCGCCTCCGGATCCGAGTCGGCGACGACGCCGCCGCCGGCCCCGATGCTCACCGCTCCCCCGCTGACGACCGCCGATCGTATCAGGATGCTCGAGGCCATGCTCCCGTCGTCGTCGAACCAGAGCAGGCTGCCGGTGTACAGCCCGCGAGGACATGGCTCGAGATCGCGCAGGATCTCGATCGCCCGCTCCTTCGGCGCTCCCGTGATCGAGCCGCCGGGGAAAACCGCGGACAGGAGCATGCCCGGCGTGACGCCGGGGCCCAGCTCGGCGACGACGCGAGCGACGAGGTGGTGCACCGCGGGGTACGAGCGTAGGGCGAAAAGTTCCGGCACGTCGACCGATCCCAATCGGGCCAGCCGGCCCAGATCGTTCCGGAGGACGTCGACGATCATCACCAGCTCCGCGCGGTCCTTCGCCGAACCCGAAAGCTCCGCCGCGGCCGCCGCGTCCTCCGCCGGCGTCGCACCCCGCGGGCGCGTTCCCTTGATCGGCCGCGTCTCCGCGCGCCCGGCGCCGTCGACGTCGACGAACCATTCCGGAGAGACGGAGGCGAGCGCGAGCCCCGGCATCTCGACGTACGCCGACCGCGGCGCCGGCGTCGCGCGCGCGAGAGCGCGATAGAGATCGAACGGATCGGCCGTGAACGGCGCCGAGAATCGCTGCGTGAGATTTGCCTGATAGATGTCGCCGAGTCGGATGTGCTCCCTGACGCGCGCGGCGGCCTGCATGTAGGCCTCCCGACCCAAGCTGGTGGCCGGCGGCCCCGAGGCGAGAACCGCCGGGACCCGCCGCGGCGCCGCCGCGCGATCGAGAGTCGCCGCCGCGCGATCGAGCGCATCGCCTCGCCCGAAGGCGAGAGGCGGCCCACTCGGGGGAAACGAGACGACGGCATCGACTTCGAGGGCGGCGATCTCCGCGGCGCCGTCGTGGGCTCGGGCTCGCGGCGAGAACGCCTCGTAGCCGCAGAGAATCGCCACGCCCGTGCCGCCTTCGCCCCCGCGGCGGCGGCGCTCGGCGACCAGGCGATCGATCGGTTTCAGAATCCGGCCGTGACGGTCGTCGCGCTCGCGGATCCGCGCGATCTCACGGGGCTCGAGCGCGAGGCGGCAGGGCCACGCGCCGTCGTCCCCTCCCCTCCCGTCGAAGAAGAGCGACGGTTGTCCCCGGCGGCGCAGGGCGAGAAGCGCGGATTCGGGATCGAGCGCCGGATCCAGTTCGCGCATCGGTGCCTTCGCGGGATCAGTACTTGCGGATGAGGCCGACGACCACCCCTTGGACCTGGACCCGGTCGGCCGGGACGATGATCGGCGGCATGGTCGGGTGCGAGGGCTGGAGCCGCACCGTCGGCCCTTCGCGGTAGATCCGCTTCAAGGTCGCGTCGGAGCCGTCGACCAGGGCGACCACCGTCTCGCCGTCGCGCGCCACCTGGCGGGCTTCGATGATGACGTAGTCCCCCTCGCGGATCTGCTCGTCGATCATCGATTCGCCCTTGATCTTGAGGACGAAGGTTCGCCCTTTCCCGGCGACCATGTCGGCGGGAACGGTGATCGTCTCCGCGGTCGGCGTCGCCTCGAGCGGAATGCCGGCGGCGATCGTGCCGACCAGAGGGAGGTCGAGCGCCTTCCCCGAGCCGTCCCCCGTCAGCTCGATCGAGCGGTTTTGATTCCAGACGCGGCGCACGAACCCCTTGTCGACGAGGTGCGAGATGTGCTTGTGAACCGTGGCGACCGACGAGAGGCCGAGCGTGCCTCCGATTTCCTCGAGGCTCGGCGAGTATCCGTTGGTGTCGATGAACTCCCGGATGACGTCGAGTACTTCCCTCTGCCTTCGGGTGAGCGCCACGATCCACCTCCGCCCCGGGCACAGCCTAGGCGAAGATGCGACGAAACTCAACCCCCGCTCCGTTCGGGCCCCGGCGCCGCTGGGCGTTGTTTTTGCGCGCCCGCGGAGGCGGCCGTATAGTTCTTCGCCCGTCTCCCTTGAATCATCAGAGGAGCGTTCGACGTGGGTCTCGCCGCACGAGCCGCCTTCCTGGCCCTGTGTCTGACCGCCGCGCCGATCCCCGTCGTCGGCCAGGAAGGGCAAGCGCCTCCCACCCCGGAGCAGCTCGCGGCGATCGAGCGGATCCGGCCGGTCGCGGAGCCGATCTTTCAGGAGCTTCGCGCGCCGAAGGCCAACGAGGACCCCGATCTTCGCTATTTCTGGACGATCACCGACCGGATCCTCGCCATCGGTCCGGACGTCATGCCGTTCCTCGTCTCCGAGGTCGACCTGATGGATCCGGAGACCTTCAACTTCGCCGCGTACGCCATGGGACGGCTCGGAGGGCCCGACGCGGAAGCCGCCCTGCGGAAGTCGATCCGCGCGGCCGATGCGGAGGGGGGTCCGTTCGGCCGCGCCTGCAAGCGCTTCGCGGTCTTCTCGCTGGCGCTGATGGGAAAGACCGACGCCATCGATCTGATGCACGAAGGGGCCGACAGCCTGCACGGCGCGGCGATGGTTCCGGACCTCTCCATGTTCGCCCACGTGTCGATCCTCCTCGGCCCGTCGGCGCTTCCCCCCCTCTCGAAGCAGCTCGAAACCTACCGCGCCGACCCCACGGCGTCGGACAAGCTCGAGGACACGATCGGCGGCATCGGGCGCGTCGGGGACGCGTCGTACGTGCCCAAGCTCGTCCCGTTCCTCACGAACGCCTCACCGGCGATTCGCACGCAAGCCGCGGACGCCATCTCCCGTCTCGCCGAGCCTTCCGTCTGCGACAAGCTGCTGCCGCTTCTCGCGAGCCCCGAGGTCCGCGAGCGGGAGATTGTCGCGTCCTCGCTCGCGCGCTGGAAGCCCCAGCCCTGCTACAAGGCGATGATCGGCCGCCTCGAGGTCGAGCGGGACGTCGTCGTTCGCGGCCGCCTCTACGCCGCGATCGCGGCGATCGGCGGCGAGTCCTCCCTCGAGGTTTTCCGCCCGTACTTGAGGACGAGCAATCAGTTCGACCAGGCGCTCGTCATCTGGAACGTCGGACAGCTCAAGAGCCGCAAGGGGGTCAACATGCTGCGCGGCCTCCTGGACGATGAGAGCGGCATGGTCGTCACGCGCGCGATGGAGTCGATGGCCGCGATCGGCGGCGACGCCGCGATCGAAACCATCCGCGCCGCCACGGCCGATCGCCGGCGCTCGGTGGCGGAATCCGCGCGGGAGATCCTGATCCGTATCGGCGACAAAACCGTGGCTCCGCGCGTCGCCGGCGAGCTGGTCGGCTTCGTCAAGGATCCTGTGGGCAATCTCGGCCTGCGCCCGAGGATCTACAAGCTCTGCGAGTCGCTCGTCGAGCTCGGCTACACCGACCCGCTCGACGATCTGAAAGCGGCCCTGGCCGTCCAGACCGACGTCGAGATCGTGGACTCGCTGACGTCCTGCATTCGCCGGCTCCAGGCCCTGGCCAAGAACAAGGACGACGTCGCCCTTTGGACCGCCGACACCGCGTCGCCCTTTGCCGACGTCAGGCGCCTGGCGGATCGGCGCCTCGCCCAGATCGGATCGCCCGCGGCGATCAAGTCGCTCGGGGCTCGATTCGACAAGACCGACCTGCCCCCCGAGGAGCGCACGTCGGCGCTGTTGGCGATCGCGGAAGCGCGCACGCAGACGGCGGCGGGGTTGGTCGAGCGCCAGCTTTCCGACCCCGCGTACGACGGCTACGAGCTCGAATCCTCGCGCGCCGCCGCGGCGTGGGCGGCGCGGCGTCTCGGTGGCGACCGCATGGCGAAGGCTCTCCGAGATTCCGCGGTCCGGCGCGACGGCGGCGACTGGCCGACGCTCGTCTACCTCGCCGTCCTCGACAAGGGCGCCGCGCTCCCGACCCTCAAGGAGCTGCGCTCGCGCCGGCTGCGGTATCCCCGCGGAGATTTCGGCCACCAGGCGGATCAGCTCGACGGGATCATCGCGGACTTGTCGGGCGGGCGCGTCCCGGCGCAATACGACGTGCCGCCCGAGGAGCTCTCCGAGCTCTAGACGGGGCTCATCTCCGGCCGCGGGGCGGCGGCACGCGGCTGCTCGCGCTTGAATTCTCCCGCCAGATAGGCTCGGTTGAAGGATTCGACGATGCCGTCTTCGAATCCGCTTCCCTTGAGCTCGTTCAGGCGGGCCAGCGCCTTCTCGAAGGTCATCGCCTTTTGATACGGACGCTCGGTGGTCATCGCGTCGAAGCTGTCGGCGACGGCGATGATTCGCGCCATCAGCGGGATGCTGTCCCCCGCCAGGCCGTCCGGATACCCGCCGCCGATCCACCGCTCGTGGTGGCTTCTGAGGCCCGGGAGCAGAGCCGTCATCTGGCGGATCGGGGCCATGATGTTGGCGCCGATCACCGTGTGCTGCTTCATGACCTCGAACTCCTCCGGCGTCAGCTTTCCGGGCTTCTTCAGGACGGCGTCGTCGACGCCGATCTTCCCGACGTCGTGAAGGAGCGAGGCGACGTGGATGTCACGGATCTCCTGCTCCGACAGGCCGTGATAGCGGGCGAGGATGACTGCGTACCGGTTGACGCGCACCGAATGCCCGCGCGTGTACGGATCCTTGGCGTCGATCGCGGAGGCGAGCGCGCGGGCGATCCCGAGGAACATCTCGTTGTTCTCGGCGGCTGCTTGCCTCAGGCGACGGATGATGTCCTCGAGCTCTCTGGCCATCCGGTTGAAGGTGTCCGCCAGCTCTCCGACCTCGGTGATCGAGCGCACGCGCACGCGCGCCGTGAAGTCCCCCCGGGCGAACGATCGGGTGGCCTGCGCGAGGCGCTTGATGGGCTCGGCGAGGAGGCGCGCGAACACGGCGGCGGCGAGAAGCGCGACGGCGAGCGCGAGGAGCCCCCACTGCACCGTGCTCTCGATGAGCTTCGACACCGGCCCGTAGACCTGCGCCTCGGGGGCCTGCACGAAGACGCCCCAGCCCTCGCGCGAGATCTCGTAGGAACCGAGATACCGCTCCGCGGGCCCCGCGCGCCGCGGCGTCCAGGCGAAAGGCATCGTCTCCGTCGCGAGGCCCGTGTGCTGGCGGAAGCGCTTGACGATCTCGGAGTCGGTCATGTCGCGTCCGAGCTCGACGCCCGAAAGGTTGGTCGCGGCGAATACGTGCCCGCTGCCGTCGACGGCGTAGAGAGCGTGGCCGGTGTGCTGGTCGGCGACGACGGTGTCCCAGACCGACTGGAGGTCGACGAGCGCGGCGATGACGCCGAGGAACCTCCCCCTCTCGACCACGGGCAGCGCCAGCACGAAGGCCGCGCGGCGCGGCTCGCTCTCGAGGAGCAGGGGCTCCCCGTGCGACGCCTGCGGGGCTTCCGTCCCCCGCTGGTCGGCGAGGCTCTCCGCCGCGGAGCGGAACCCTGCGGCGAACGCCCCTTCGAGGCCCCGCGTCATGAGGTCCGCGTTCTTCGAGGAGATCGCGTGCCCGTGCAGGTCGCTGAACCGGAGGTAGCGCACGCTGTCGTCGACCATGCCGTCGAGGACGCGACGGACCGCGTCGCCCCCCGGCCCTTCGCCGCGGTCGCTCGCGGCGGCCACGGCGTGCGAGGCCCGCGCCAGCTGCGCCCTCAGGCTCGCGACGTGAATGTCGACCTCGCGCGAGATCGTGGAGGCGAGCAGCAGCTGGTATTCCTGCTGGGAGGTCTTCAGCGCCTCGCGATTGCCATCGATCAGCCGCCACGCGACGGAGAGGAGCGGAGCCAGCGCGACGAATGCGAACACCGCGAGGAGCAGATAGACCATGCGGACGCGCGTGTGGAAGCGCGCCTTCGCAGGTCGATCCTCGACTGGGCGCGGGCGAAACACGACGGCCACTCCCCTCGCGAAAAAGGCGAGGCGGAATATAGGTTCGGCGTCATCGCTGGGCCAGGACCTGCTAGACTCCGCAGGTCTTGCCCCGCGCGCCACGACCCGCGATGAGAATCCTCTACAACGCCGCGCTTCTCCCCGCACGCGCCGCCTCGCTCGTCTTCGGCGTATGGCCGCGCGGAACCGAGGAGGCGGCTCTCGAGCGCGACCAGCGGTTGGCCCGGCGCCTTCCGTCGGTGCCGCAGGGGCCTCTCTGGATCCACGGCGCCTCCGTCGGCGAAGCACGGCTGATCGGAGCCCTCGCGAGGGAGATTCGCTCGCGGCGCCCGGGCCTTCCGATCGTCGCGTCCGCCGTGACGAGGACGGGCCGCGCGCAGATCCCCTCTCCACCGGCCATCGAGGCGGCGTTCATCCTGCCCCTCGATTTCAAAGGGGTCCAGAAGCGGGCGTTCGACGCGGTCTCGCCGGCGATGCTCGTCCTGATCGAGACGGAGCTCTGGCCGAACTTGCTCTCCGAGGCCGCGGCCCGCGGCGTTCCCGTGGCGATGGTCAACGCGCGCTTGGCCCCGGAGCGCCTGGCCCGGTATCGCAGGCTCGCCGGGCTCTACGCCCCGCTGCTCCGGGGACTCCGCGCGATCGGCGCCGCGGGACGCGACGAGGCGGAGCGGTTCGCCGCTCTGGGCGTCCCCATGGACGCGATCCGCATCGTCGGCAACATGAAGTTCGACCTCCCCGCCGCTCTCGCGGACGCCCCCGGGCTGCGCCTTCGCTTCGGCCTCCCCGCGGGACGACCGGTGGTCGCCGCAGGGTCGACCGGCGAGGGAGAAGACGCCATCGTCCTCGACGCCTTCGTGGCGGCGCGGAAAACGGTGTCCGGCCTCCTCCTGATCCTCGCCCCGCGCCATCCGTCGCGGTTCGACATGGCCGCCGCCGAGTGCGGGCGTCGCGGATTGTCGATCGCGCGCCTCTCCGGCGGCGGATCGGCCTCCGCGGCCAACGTGCTGCTCGTCGACACGATGGGCGAGCTGGCTTCCCTCTACGCGCTCGCCGGGTCCGCATTCGTCGGCGGGAGCCTCGTGCCGGTCGGGGGGCACAACCTTCTCGAGCCGCTTGCGGCGGGCACCCCCGTGCTCTTCGGGCCTCACACCGATCACGTCGCCGAGATCGCCTCGGCGCTCGAGCGGGCGGGGGCCGGGACCCGCGTCGCGGATGCCGTGGCGCTAGGCCGCGCGTGGGTCGCCCTCGCGATGGACGAAGCGGAGCGCTCGCGCCGCGTCGCGGCGGGCGCGGCGTTCCTTGCCGCCAATCGCGGAGCGCTCGCGCGCGCGGCGGATCTCGTCCTCGAGGTCTGGGATCGCGCTCCCGCCAAGGTGCACGCGTGAAGTCCCGTTCGTCTCTCGCGGCGTCGGCTCTCTCGGTGCCGGCCGCGGCGTTCGGCATGCTCGTGCGGCTGCGCAATGCGTGGTACGACCGGCCGGCTGCGATCGCCCACGCGGAGCTCCCGGTGGTCAGCGTCGGCAACCTCGCCGTCGGCGGAACGGGGAAGACGCCTCTCGTGGCTTGGATCGCCCGGCGCATGGTCGCCGCCGGCCACGTCCCAGCGGTCGTCAGCCGCGGCTACGGAGGCACGGCCGGGCCCGGGCCGCTCGTCGTGTCGACGGGAAGCGGGCCGCGTTTCAACGCGCGCACCGCGGGAGACGAGCCGCATCTGCTCGCGAAGCTGCTCAAGGGGGTGATCGTCGTCGTCGGCGCCAATCGCATCGAGGGGGCGCGACGCGCCCACGAGGCCGGGGCCGACGCGATCGTCCTCGACGATGCGTTCCAGCACCGGCGCCTGGCGCGAGACCTCGACATCGTCGTCCTCGACGGACGCGCGCCGTTCGGCGACGGCCATCTGCTCCCGTGGGGGCCGCTCCGCGAGCCGCCGAAGAGCCTGCGGCGCGCGAACGTGGTCGTGCTGAGCCGTCTCAAGGAGGGCGAGCTCGCGAACGAGGCGATCGACGCGGTGCGCGCGACGGGATTCTCCGGAACGATCGTCCGCGCGGGACACCGCGTGGCCGGATTCCGCGACGTCAGCGGCGCCGAATGCGCGGCGCCCAAGCGCGCCGTCGCCTTCTGCGGGATCGGGGATCCCGAGCTGTTCCGCAACGATCTCGCCGCCGCCGGCGTGGCCGTCGTGCGCTTCCGCGAATTTCGAGACCATCATCCGTACACGCTCGCGGGATGGGACGCGCTCGTCGCGGAGGCCCGCGGCGTCGAGGCCCCGCTGGTCACCACCGAGAAGGACCTGTCGCGCCTCGAATCCACGGCGGGGGCCTCGCTCGCGGGCGCACCGCTCTTCGTTCTGCGGATCGAGACGACCGTCTGGGAGCCGAAGCCGCTGCTCGACGAGCTGCGCGCCGCTCTCGCGCAGCCGTCCGCCGGGAAGACGTGAACAAGCTTCGCGTCATTGCGGAAGCTGGGCTGATCGAAAGCGCTCTGGCGCTCGCGCGCATCCTCCCGCGCCGCGCTCTGCTTTCGATAGGCGCCAACCTGGGCGCCCTGGCGGGCCGGCTCGACCTGCGGCACACGAGGATCGCTCGGGACAACCTGCGCCTCGCGCTCGGCGACACGTTGCCGGAGCGCGACCGCGAGAGGATCCTGCGGGCCTGCTGGCGCCACTTCGGCAAGATCACCTTCGACGCGCTCGCCTTCCCGCGCCTCGACCGGAGCTCGCTCGGCTCGATCCTCAAGGTCGAGGGGCTGCAACACGCGCAAGGGGCGCTCGAGCAGGGAAAGGGCGCGTTAATCTTCTCGGCCCATTACGGCCACTGGGAGGCGGGGGCCTACACGATGGGGCTCCTCGGGGTTCCATTCGCGGTGATCGCCCGGCCTCTCGACAACCCGATCCTCGATCGCCGCCTCATCGAGCTGCGCGGTGGAACGGGGAACGCCGTGATCCCGAAGCGGCGCGCGGTGCGCGAGACCATGAAGGCGCTGGCCCGCGGCGCGGGGGTCGCGATCCTCATCGATCAGGACGCGCGGCTGGATGGGGTCTTCGTCCCCTACTTCGGCCGCCTCGCCGCGACCACGCCGACGCTGGCGCTCCTGGCGCTCCGGACCGAGGCGCCGATCGTGCCGATCTTCGCCTCGGTGGAGACGGACGCTACAATCACCGTCCACATCGAGCCGGTCGTCCCCACCCGGCCGAGCGGCGACCGCGACGCCGACGTGCTCCGGCTGACGGCGGAGTGCACGGCGATCGTCGAGCGATGGGCGCGGCGCAACCCCGAGCAGTGGCTCTGGATGCACCGGCGCTGGAAGACGAGGCCGCCCGGCGAAGCCGCGGCCCGGGCGTGACGGAGGATTCGGGATGGGCCGCCGGGCGATCATCATGGACCGCGACGGAACGCTCTGCGAAGAGGTGGGCTACGTGAACCACGTCGACCGCGTGCGCCTCCTCCCCCGCTCCGCCGAAGCCGTGAAGCGAGCGAACGATGCCGGCTTCCAGACGGTCGTCGTGACGAACCAGGCGGGCATCGCGCGCGGCTACTTCGAGGAATCCCTCGTCGACGAAGTCCACGACCGCGTCCGCGAGCTGCTCGCCCAGGAAGGCGCCCGCCTCGACGGCATCTATTACTGCCCTCACCATCCCGACGTCGGCGCGCCTGCGTACCGCAAGGTTTGCGAGTGCCGCAAGCCGCAGCCGGGTATGCTCAGGCGCGCGCGTGACGAAATGGGAATCGACCTTCCTTCTTCTTATATGGTCGGCGACAGCATCAAGGACCTCGAGGCGGGCCACCGCGCCGGCACGACCAACGTCCTCGTTCTGACCGGGTACGGCAAGGGCGAGCTCGAGCACAAGTCGAGCCAATGGCCGGTTCGGCCCGACCACGTCGCCGACGACCTTCTCGGCGCCGTGACCTGGATCCTCGACCGGGAGCGCTCATGAGCCGACAGGCGACTGTCTCGATGGACAGGCTCGTCGCGCTCATCGCGAAGTTCAGAGGACTCCGCATCGCCGTCCTCGGCGACTTCGTCGTCGACGAATTCGTCCACGGGGACATTGCCCGCGTCTCGCGTGAAGCGCCGGTCCTCATCCTCGAGGAGACGCGCGTCGAGTGCGTTCCCGGCGGCGGCGGCAACGCCGTCGCCAACGTGCGCGCCCTCGGCGCCCATCCGGTTCCCGTCGGCATCGTCGGGCGCGATGAGGCCGGAAAGCGATTGCTCGCCCTGTTCAAGCGCCTGGGCATCGCGACCTCCGGGATCGCCGCCGAGCGCGGCTACGGCACACCGACCAAGAGCAGGATCCTCGCCGGGGGCGTCCACACGCGCAGGCAGCAGATCGTTCGCGTCGATCGCGGCGCGCGGCACGGCGACCTGACGACCGCGGTCACGCGCCGTCTCGCCGCCCGCCTGAGCCGCGTCCTCTCGAGCGCCGACGGCCTGCTCGTTGCAGATTACGGCTACGGAGCCGCGGCTCCAACCCTCGTTCGTGCCGTAAGCCGGCGCCTGACGGCGAAGATCGTCACTGTCGATTCCCGCTCACGCGTCGCCGCTTACCGCCGTGTCGCCGGCTGCACTCCCAATCAAGAGGAGGTCGAGCACGCCGTCGGCCTCACCCGCTCCCCCGACGAGCGCGGCGTCGCCGCCGCCGGCCGCGAGCTGCTGAAGCGCACCGGCAACCGCACCGTGCTCGTCACGCGCGGCGCCAAGGGTATGGTCTTGTTCAAGAAGGGCGCCGAGCCCTTCATCGTCCCCGCCTTCGGCTCCGGAGAGGTTGCCGACGTCACCGGCGCCGGCGACACCGTCATCGCCGTTTACACCCTGGCGCTCCTCGCTGGCGCCACGCCGGAGGAAGCGACGGTCCTGGCCAACACGGCCGCCGGCATCGTCGTCATGAAATACGGCACCGCGACGGTCAGTCCCAAGGAGCTGACCATCGCCGTCCGCTCGGGCGATCTCCTGTGATCAGCGCCGACCGCATCGTCTCCCGTGACGAGCTGATGCGCCGCGCGGCCGCATGGAAAAAGGAAGGCAAGACGATAGCCCTCGCGAACGGCCTCTTCGACATCCTTCACGTCGGCCACCTGCGCTACCTCGAAGAAGCCTCGACGCTCGCCGACGTGCTCGTCGTCGCCATCAACGACGACGCCTCCGCGCGCGCCCTCAAGGGCCCCGACCGCCCGATCGTCCCCGAGCGCGAGCGCGCCGAGCTGATCGCCGGCCTCCGCTGCGTCTCGCTCGTTACCCTCTTCGGCGAGCGCACCGTCGAGCCGCTGCTTCGAGCGCTCGTCCCGAACGTTCACTGCAAGGGAACCGACTACACCGCTGACACGGTTCCCGAGAAGGATGCGGCGCGGGAGCTGGGGATCAAGGTCGCGATCACGGGGGATCCGAAGGATCACGCGACGAGAGACATGCTCAAGCGGATACGGGGCTAGGACGCGCCCATGCGATACGTTGCAGTCCTAGTTGCGACATTGATTCTCGCAGCCTGCAGCTCGGCTCCGGTCACGCGCGATGAATCGCAGGCGGTGAGTCCCACTCAGGTACCTGCCGCCGAGCTCCAGAAAGCGTCAATAGATTCAATCGTACAGTTTTTGCTTACAGCAGCTGCTACCGATTTTCATGCCCACCGCCCGCCAGATCCTGTCCGCTTTCGTGATGTGCGCGTTGGTCACGTTGTGACTCCCAACGGAGAAGATAGGTACATGTTATGCGGCCAGCTCTTGCCAGCTCAAGAAGGAGCCAAGGCTGAGTGGACGCCTTTCGCGACGATTAAGACCTCCGGTTACGAACAATGGATCGGGGCTCAAGCTGCGGGCTACTGCCACGGCTCATCGGTCAGATGGGACAAGGTGGGCGATTTGTCGGCCTCGCTGCAGAGCCGACTCGATGCTCTACGATAAGGAAGAGGAAGCTGCTTCGAGGGGCGGATGCGATCAAGATTACCAGTTAGGACACACGGACTGACTCACCTGGCCCTGGCCGTCCGCGACCCGCAGCGCTCCCTTCGCTTCTACCAGACCGTACTTGGGATCATCCCAGTCTACGAAGAGGCCGATTTCATCCAAGCCCAAACACCTGGCAGTCGGGACGTTCTCGTCTTCGAGCGCAGGCCGCGCACAGCCGGCAAGCCCGGCGGTGTAGCGCACTTCGGGTTTCGGCTGACGCGCCCGGGCGACATCAAACAGGCCCTGACCGCCATTCGCGCGGCGGGGGGAAAGATTCGGGACCACGGCGAGTTCGTGGCCGGGGAGCCGTATGTGTTCTTCAAGGATCCCGATGGGTACGAGGTGGAGATCTGGTATGAACTGCGAACGCCGGTGGATCCTCCGACTCGAGTTGGCAGAGCGTCGGCACCGCGACGCGCTCGACGCACCGACACTGGCCGTCTAACATCCGGCTGAAGCTAGCGGCGCGTGGAAGGCGGAAGCACTGCGGCGTACGCGCGCCACCGCTCGGCTGGAATTTCCCGCGAGGGAGGTGCGCATGCGAGGCCTGAGCGGCCTGCTCCTCATTGCCATCGGCGTTCTCCACACAGTCGTTGGTATCCTCACTGGGTACAGCGTCCGATCCCAAATCTCCCGGGCGACTTTTTCCACGGAAGCCAGCCGGCAGCTCGTCGCTGCCCTCGGAAACCAGTTCGCATTCTGGTTCTTGTTCGGCGGCTTTCTGATGCTCGCCCTCGGTCGCCTTCTCACGTGGATCGAGCGCAGGCTCGGGCGCCCCGTGCCATCTTTCATTGGCTGGGAATTGCTCGCGCTCTCGGCAGCGGGCTTGTTGGTCATGCCGGTCTCAGGCTTCTGGTTTGTTTTCGCCGTCGCGATCTATACGATCGTGATGGCCCGCCGCTCCAAGCTGACGTCCGGTGCTACAGCTCGCTGAAGATAGAAGTTGAATTGATACCCTCGTGAAACGGACGGGGCGCCTAACGGGCTAAATCGGCGCATGCCAAGTCAGGAGTAGCGGATGATCCGCAGAACTTGGACGGCGGTATGCTTCGGACTGATTGGCCTCGTTGTCATGGGCGTCGTCACGCTGCCATGGTCCGCTCTCGCCGTGATCAACCTGCGTATTTCCCCGCAGATCCCGTGGGCGATTCCGGTCACCATCGTCTATCTGAGCATGGTCATCGCTTATCTCGGTGGTCGTGGGTGGCCCACCTCGACGCGCGAGATTCGGCATCGGCATCTGCGGGCTCGCATGCCCACGCCTCGAGCAGCGGCGTGGTCGCTGTTGTCAGGCGGTGCCGCGATCCTGGCTTTGTGGCTTGTCTTTGCCGCAGTCGGCGGTTTCGAACGTCACATGACCCCGGGCCGTGAAGCGACCTTGAGCCCCTTAGTGCTCTTCGCATCGGTAGTCACAAGCGCAGCTGTTGCGGCGATCGGCGAAGAGGCCGGACTTCGCGGATTCATGCAAGCCCCGCTAGAGGCACGCTTGGGTCCTGGCGCGGCGATCGCCGCGACCACGATTACGTTCGTAGTCATCCACGGGAGTCACGGGGTTCCGAAGCTCTTGTACGAGGGTCCTTTCTACGTCGCCGTCGGCATCGTGTATGGTCTTCTCGCGTATCTGACGCAATCGATTCTTCCCTCACTCGTCCTACATTTCCTCGGTGACACCGGCGTGTTCGCGTTGCGTACGTCGCTGATTCGTGTCTCCCGCCTCGATACCAGGTTCGTGGATGGCTTCTGTGTCGCCGCTGCCCTTATCGCGGCGGCGTTCAGTATCGTCGCGTTTAAGCGACTCGCGTCAGTCACGGCCCCGGATAGGGCTGATTCAGACGTTGCTCGGGGAAATCGGTAAGGCTTTAGTCCGGGGACATGCCTAAGACTTGTCTGCAGATCCAGCGTCTTCTGTCGTGCTCGATTTGCAGCCTTCTCTCGTCCATCCGTCCGAGTTTAACGGGGACGGTCGTCAGCACGCGAACCATGCGGCCGTTCGCGAGCGCATCGCTCATGAAGTCCATGCTCCGTCGCTCGGTCGGCGGCAGCGCGGCAACGCGCGGTTGTCGCGCCACGGCGCTACGACGCTTGCGCCCTCTGCCATCTTTCATTGGCTGGGAATTGCTCGTGCTCTCGGTAGCGGGCTTGTTGGTCATGCCAGTCTCGGGTTTCTGGTTGGTTTTCGCCGTCGCGATCTATACGATCGTGATGGCCCGGCGCTCCAAGCTGACGTCCGGTGCGGCCGAAAGCCTCCCGGGATAACACTGGCGACTGCGAGCCTGGCCAGGCCGCTCGAACACAGCAACTTCGATGACAGAGTTTGCGACCATGATCCGAACGCCACGCCCAAGCCAAGCGCGCGGTCCTCGACGCTCGGCGAGCGAAACGGCCCAAGTTGCCCGGACGCGTCGGACCGAGCCCAAAGCTCTTCATCGCCAATTGCTTGGGGATCTCGATTGGATCACGATGCGCGCAATCGAAAAGGACCGGACTCGACGCTACCAGACCCCGTCGGAGTTCAAGTCCGATGTCTTACGATACCTGAACGCCGAGGCGCTATCTGCCCGCCCCCGGGCGATCAGTGCGACGTCAGAGACGGGGCAAGGGGGCGACCTGTCCCTCGAGCGTGTCGCGCAGCCTTTCCAGCGCCGTCGCAAGCACGGAACGGTCGCGAGCGGCACTCACCGAGACTCGCACGGCCTGTGGCGGCGGGCCCGAGCCCAAGTGGAACGCGCTCGCGGGCATCACCATCACGCCGCGGGCCCGGGCGGTCAGCGTGAGCGCCTCGGCGTTCCCGCCCGTCGCCAGCCACAGGTGGCAGCAGGTGGGCGCGGTCCGAACCCGCGAGCGGGGCAGGATCTTCGCAGCCAGCTCCTGCCGTGCCGCAACCTCCTGGCGTTTCGCCGCGACGATCGCGTCGAACTCCCCTTGCCGTACCCAATACGTCGCCAGGGCGGTCGTGACCGGGGACAACATCCACATGGAGTTCTGGACCGCAAGAACCAGGCGGTGGTGAAGGTTCTCGGGGCCCACCATGTAACCGAGGCGGAGCCCGGGGGCGAAGTTCTTCGAAAGACTTGTCACGTAGATCGTCCGCTCCGGTGCCAAGCGCGCCATGGGTGGAGGAGCGTCGGCCGCGAGCAAGCGATAGACGTCGTCCTCGATGATCGTGAGATCGTTGCGTCGCGCGATCTCGACCACGGCCTCGCGTCGGCTCATGGAGAGCGTGGTCGTGGTCGGGTTGTGAAGCGTGGGAAGGATGTACAGCGCCTTCGGGCGTGCCTTCTTGCATGCGGCCTGGAGAGCCGCCGGTGCGATCCCGTCGTGGTCGAGCGCCACCGGACAGATGCGCAGCCCGCGCGCCTCGGCGATCGGGCGGAACGCCGGATAGGTGAGCTCTTCGGTCAGGATGCAGTCGCCGGCTCGGGCCACGGCCTCGAGCGCGACGCCGATCCCATGCTGCGTACCCGCACACAGAACGACCCGGTCCGGATCGACGTCGAGACCGTGACGTTGCAGCACGCTGGTCCCGGCAAGCCGGTCGCCTCGCGCATCCGACGGTGCGTATCCGAGCAGCGACTCCACGCCGTCCCTGGCGGAGAGTGCGCGCAGCGCCGCGGCGAGATCCGGTGACGGGAACGGGACCGGAATGTTCATGCTGAGGTCGATGACGTCCTCGACGTCTTCGCTCGACGCTGGAAAGCGTCCCGTCCTCCGGTCCAGAACGAACGTACCGCGGCCGATCTCTCCCGAGATCCAGCCGGCCCTGCGCGCCTCCGCATACGCGCGCGACACCGTTCCCACCGTCACGTTCAAGCGATCCGCGAGCTCGCGATGCGGCGGAAGCCGATCGCCGGGACAAAGACGACCCGAAAGGACGTCGGACTCGATCGCGTGCGCGATCGTCAGATAGAGCGGATGGCCGGACGGGCGAATCGGAGGAATCCAGATTGTCATGGTGTCAATACTATCATTGACACCATAGAAGTGTCGCCGTAGGTTCGGCCCGATACGGATTCCGGAGGAGGTCCGAACGCATGGACGCAACATCGAGCGGTCTCGACACGAAGCTGATTCACGGTGGAGAGCCGGAGCCTCGCATCCTGGGAGCAGTGGCGATGCCGATCTTCCAGTCGGTCACCTTCGAAATGGACGCCGGGGAGGCCCGCGGCGGCTACCACCACGGCGCGCGCTATATCCGCCTCAACAACACGCCCAATCACGAGGTGCTGCACCGCAAGCTCGCGATGCTCGAGACTGCGGAGGCCGCTCTGGTCACCGCCAGCGGCATGGCGGCGATCACGACGACGCTCCTGACCGTTCTCACATCGGGGGATCGCGTGCTGGCGCAACGCTGCCTGTACGGCGGCACGCACGGATTCTTCTCCGACGAGTGCGCCGCGCTCGGAATCGGCGTCGATTGGATCGACGCGGGCGACCCCGGCTCGTGGCAGCGCAAGCTCTCGCCCTCGACGCGGGCGATCTACGTGGAGACGATGACGAATCCGCTGCTCGAGGTCGCCGACCTGGAAGCGGTCGTGGCCTTCGCACGCGCTCACGAGCTGGTATCGGTGATCGATAACACTTTCGCGTCCCCCGTGAACTTCCGCCCGCCGGAGCTCGGCTTCGATCTGTCGATTCACAGCTGCACCAAGTACCTGAACGGTCACGACGATATCGCCGCGGGTGCCGTGATTGGAAGTGCGGAATGGATCGAGAAGATCACCCGACGTTTGAACCATCTCGGAGGCTCGCTCGATCCGCACGCGGCCTTTCTGCTATATCGAGGCATGAAGACGCTCGGGCTACGCGTGCGTCATCAGAACGAGAGCGCATCCAAGATCGCCCACTTCATGGCCGCGCACTCCGCGGTTTCGTGCGTCAACTATCCGGGACTCGAGACCCACCGCGATCACGAGCGGGCTCGGAAGCTGTTCGACGGCTTCGGCGGCACTCTCAGCTTCGAACTCAGGGGCGGGCGCGTCGCGGCCGAGCAGTTCATGGCGGCGGCCCGCCTGCCGATCCTGGCCCCGAGCTTGGGGGGCGTCGAGACGCTCGTCATGCGCCCGGCAATGATCTCGCACGCCGGGTTGTCTCCGCGCGAGCGAGAGTCGCTCGGAATCGGCGAAGGGCTCGTGCGTCTGTCGGTGGGCCTCGAATCCGTCGAGGATCTGCTGGCGGATCTCGATCAGGCTCTCCAGAAGTGCTCCTCGACCGTATGTGGGAATCCTCCGTCGTCGTGGCAGTAACGCGGTTGATGTATTTTTCTCGAAGTGATCGGCCAGCGGCACAAAGTGACCTGACCTTGCGCTGCCGGCCTGGTTGTATATCGCCTTTCAAGGGCTCGACGATCCGCTCCGACGTACGCGACCCTGGACGTATCTCGGGCGCCGGAAACGCGGGTCACGAGGCGGAGATCATTGGCTTTCATGAGACTCGTCATGTTCACACTCCGGAACCGCTCCACAGGTGACAGGGGGCCACGATGGGTGCCTCATCGCCAACACTCGACCCGTATCGGCGTCACACCATCGTCATGACGACTCGGAATCGCGCGGCGTTGCTCATCATGCGGGCGTAGCCGGCCGCCGCCTCCTCCAGCCGGATCGTCTCAGTCATCGGACGAACGCCCTGGAGAACACTGAAGAGCATCGTGTCTTCCGCGTCTTGACCGACGCCCGTCAGGGAGCCCAAGACGGAGCGCCCGCCCATGACGAGATCGGACGAGCCGATCTCGATCGGCGCACCGTCGAGGCCTACCACGATCAGCTTTCCGCCCGGAAGAAGTCCCCCGAGGAGGCCCGACTGCGACTTGCTGCTCGACGCCGTGGCGAGGATCAGGTTCGCGCCGCCCATCTTCTGGAGAGCGTCCGCCGGGGCCGCCGCCGCGCTGTCGATGTAGTGGTGCGCCCCGAGACGCAGGGCGAGCTCGCGCTTCTCTTCACCTCGGGCGATCGCGGCGACGCGGAATCCCATGTGCCGCGCGTACTGCACGGCCAGGTGCCCGAGCCCGCCGACCCCTTGAATCGCGACCAGCTCGCCCGGCCGCGCACCCGCATTGCGGAGCGCGTTGAACGTCGTAAGCCCCGCGCAGAGAAGGGGCGCAGCCTCGATCGACGTCAGCTCGTCGGGGACGGCGGATAGTCCCGAAGCCGCCGCGTACATCACCTCGGCGTAGCCGCCGTCGTTCGTGGTCCCGGTGACGTGCTGCCGGAGGCAGTGCACGAAGTCGCCGCGGCGGCAGCGCGCGCAGAGTCCGCAATGTCCTCCGAGGTACCCGACACCCACGCGCTGGCCAACCCGCCAGTCGACCACCCCGGCCCCGAGCGCATCGATGCGGCCGACCGCCTCGTGCCCGGGGATGCGGGGAAACGCGGCGCCGGGCAGCATCCCCTGAACGCCGAGAATGTCCGAGTGACAGACGCCGCAAGCCTCTACGCGAATGCGGACATGGTTCGGCTCGGGATCCACCAGGGATCGCTCTGCAACCTCGAGAATGCCGCGGCTCGACGCCTGGACGACTCGATAGCTTCGCATGGCGCACCTCTCACGGAGTCCCAGGTTGGGCCTTCGCGGCGGCTTCCATGATCACGGTGGCCACCGCCTTCGGCTGCGAGAGCATGGCCACGTGGCTCGCTCCGAGCTCCGTGGTCGTCGCCTTCATGCGCTTCGCGAAGAAGCGCTCCTCGTCGGGCGCGATGGCCTCGTCGAGCTTGACGACGATGTACCACGACGGCTTCGACTTCCAGGCGACGCCGGAGACCTGGGCGCCAAAGGCCGACGCCGAGATTGGGCCCTGCGTCGCCAGCTCGCGGTCGGGCCACCGGGTCGCGTTGATGCGATGCCGCAGATCGCCGAACTGCTCTGATGGGTCGCTCCGCTCGGTCATGCCGGCCTCCTTCCCCGAAAAGGCCGCAGCCAGCCGTCGCGGGCCGAGCGCCGCGGCCAAGCCCAACATCGAGCTGGTCTGGAGGAAGGCGCTGCGCGATCGGTCGCTTTGATGCATCACGTGGTCCTCCCCTTGGCGCTCAGAGCCACGCTGCAGCGAGGATCTGGCCGACGTCCGCCTCGGGACTCTCGCGGACGCCATACAGTGTGCTCGCGCTGGCCCAGAGCACTGTGCGCGCGAGATGTCTCGGGTATCTCTCGATCTTCGCGTGGAAAAAGTCGATGGCGGTGTTCTCGGTTCTCAGCAGCTCGTCGCTGTCGTCGAGGTATTGCCGAGTCTCCGCGATCGTCCGCCCCGCATTGTCGTCGAGCGCCTTGTTCTGATGACCGGCGACGATGTGCGCGGGCTTCAGAGCTTCGACCTTGTCGATCGCTCGTCGCCAGGGGTTGAACCCGCCCACGAGCACGCTCTCCCCGAGATACAAATGAGCGCCGTTGTAGATGACGTCTCCTGCCACGACCAGTCGGAGATCGGGAATGTGTAGGACGCTGTTGTCGTTCGTATCGGCATGACCGACCTCGACGATGACGAGATCATGTCCTTCGAGCGCGAAGCGATTGCCGGAGACCGTCACCGCCGTGACAGATGATGGCGGGATCATCCCGGGGTAGAGCCTGTCCCAGAGACGTGCGCGCACGGCGGTGCTGGCGTGCATCTGCGCGATCGTGCCCTCGCTTGCGACGACACGGGCTCCGAACCGAGCCGCCAATAGATTGGCCGCGAACCAGTGATCGCCATGGCCGTGAGTAATGAAGATGTTCGTCAATCTCCGATGCTTTCCCGCGACCCAGTCGCCCAGCGCATGCGCCTGGTCCGTGGTGAATGCGGGGTCCGTCAGCACCGCATCCTCCTGCCCGTAGATCAGCGTGCTCGCCACGGGAGAGCCTCCCTTGGGCTCTCCGTTAGGGAGAACGCCGCTATCCCGGGGCGGCGGGTCGTTGACGAACACCTCGTACATGAGAGGCGAAGTGGTGCTCATCACTCGGTTCTCCTTCGCTGGCGTCACCATCCGGAGCGCGCGGCAGGAGGTCGGCTCAAGAGCACGCGGCTGACCACCAAGACCCACACGAGGCCGATGACGGGCGAGACGAATCGCGAATAGGCGCCATCCGGCGCCCAGAAACCGCCCCTCAGCCACGTGGTGCCGCCGAGCAGGACGAGCACGACCGCCGCGACCCCGGCCGCGAACAGCGTGTTCGAGATCAGCCGGGCCCGCCAAAGCCCGAACGACCCAGACATGACCAGCATCGCACGCGGGAACGAGCTCAACACCGCACAAGCCCAAGCGAAGTCGTTCAGACCCGACGTGAAGGCGTCATTCCCCGATCCCGCAATCGAATACGCCAGGGCTGAGCCCGCCGAGATGAGCAAAAGAAAAAGCGCACCGACCGCCGTGCTGGAAGCCGTCGCGGCCGCGCCCCAACCGTCTTGCCCCGCATCCGCCAACGTGCTTCTGAGCGCCGCCGCGAACCACAAGAGGTTGAGGACCGCCATCCCAGCGAAGATCGCGGCGATCACGATGCGCGCGCGATCGCCCTGGTAGAAAGCGACGAGCGCGTCTGCCGGGGCGCCGACTCTTGGTTGATAGCCATACACGAGGTACGCCACAACGAAGAAGGCGACGAAGTTGATTCCGCTCATGCGCCACAAGCGCTCCCAGAACGCCGGCGTCGTGTAGACGCTTGCGGCTGCGGATGCTGCGGCGTTCGTCGATAGGTCGGTGCTCACTCCTAACTCCTTCCCCACGTGGGGGGGCTCCGACATGAGATGCTCCTTTCTCCCGTGCGATGCTGAGCGCATGATCCTCCCGTGAGTCAGACCAGTCAATGTAGACATTGCCGGGCCTCGAACTCGACTTGACGCCGTGTGCTTGTCGCTGGGCGAGGTTCCCTGCGGCAAGCCACTTCGAACGGCTGATGATGCGAAACGTCAGCTAGAGCAGACGTTCGCGATCGTCTCCCCGATGTTCCGCTGACGATCGTGGCGGCGCGAGAGAGAGCGCTCGATTGCCAGAAGGGATCATTCAGCGGGATATCAAACCGGCAAAGCGATCAGAATAGGGCATCTCGACGTCATTGAACGCTTGGGGGCGACGTGAATGAACGGCAAGAAGGTAGGCGTCTGGGTCGCAGTAGGAATTGGCGTAGGCGTGGCGATCGGCACCGCGATGCACGCGATGGCTATGTGGATTTGTATCGGTGTCGTGCTGGGCGTCGTAATCGGTGCCGGTCTGGGTAGGCGGAAACGTACCTCTTCGTGACGCACCTCGGGTTGAAATTAGGGAGAGCGTGTCACCGGCGCGACATCACGCGCGGTAGGTCCCGATGCGGCTCGATCCTGCACGAGCCGAGCGAATTGCCGAAGCTCGGCGGCGTTGAGGTCCGAGACCGCCCAGAAATCCGTCCGTCCATGAGTCCAGTGGAGAAGGTTGTACCCCTGGCGTACGTCGGCGGTCTCCGCCGCCTCGCGCGGCGACGTCGAGGGCCAGACGAACAGGTTGATGAGATGCGCCCCCCGGCGATACGCGAGCGCGGCGACCGATCGGTGAGCGGCATAGTCGAGACGTCCGCCGACCAGCGGATAGCCCTCGTCGGCCAGGTCAACGACGACCGGAGAAAAGTCCAGCCTTCCCGCGAACCACGGCTTGACCGTGTGTTGCTCGGAGGACGCCACATCCGTCAAGTGCCCCGGCTGCAGCGACCGAACGTGCGCCGAGACGACGTCCTCCGCGGCCCGCTCGGTCGGCGATGGGCGCTGCAGCGTCGGACCGACGAGGACCCCGAGCACCAGAACGGCCGCGGCCGCCGTGGCGGCGCCGATCCACCCAAGCGCCGACAATCGCGGCCGCCAGGACGTCTTTTCCGGCCGCAGGACCTCCATCCGAATTCGCCGTTCGAGATGAGCCGGCGCCTTGAAATACAGGTCATCGGATTTGAGCGCGGTTCGCAGCGCCATCGCGGCCCGATACGCCCGCGCACATGCGTCGCAACTGCGCAGATGGCCTTCGATCGCTACTTGGCGAACGAGATCCAGCTCCTGGTCCACGTAGCCATGGAGGTGCGTCAGTACATCGCTACAGTTCACCGCGCCGACTCCTGTCCGGGATCGATCGAGAGCTGCTCCTGAAGGCGCGCCCGCGCGCGTGCCAGCCGAGACATCACCGTGCCGAGCTTGATCCCGGCGACGTTCGCGATCTCCTTGTAGGACAGCTCCTCGAGCTCGCGAAGGATCAAGATCTCTCGCCACGTCACCGGCAACGCTTCGATCGCCTCCCGCAGCCGCTTGCGGTCGGCCCTTTTCATCATCAGGTCCTCCGGGGTGTCGCCCGGATCGGCGACTTCATGGAGTTCCTCGTCGAACGAAGCCGGCACCTCCTCGGGTCGATTGCGGCGCAGCCAGTCGTAGCAGGTGTTGCGCACGATCGTCAGCAACCACGCGCGTCCGTCGCCGCCGCGAAGGCCATCGAAGAATCGCAACGCGCGCAAGGTGGCCTCCTGCACCACGTCTTCGGCGTCATACTCGTTGCGCGTCAGCCAGCGCGCGAGGTTGTAAGCCGCGTTCAAGTGCGGCAACACGACTTGCTCGAACCTGCTCTCCCGCGGCCGTTGCTCGTCCACGCAACCCCATACCTGCCGGCCACATCGTTCAAGACCGGCCAATCGCTGGATTTATTCCCGACAAAATTACCATGGCGCTAGGAATAAACGGCCTCGCGAGCCGGTAGGAAGCGTGACCGGCGCAATCCCGCGCGATCGAAGGAAACTCAGTCGAAAGAGAGGCTCACATGAACGTACGACGGCTGCTCGAATGGATGTTTTTTCCGACGGACTCCGCCCCGGCGTCCACGATTCTGATCCGATGCATGGCCGGAGGCGTCTTCTTCTGGGAGGGGATTCTCAAGTTCGTCTACACGAACCAAGGCGTCGGCCGGTTCACGAAGCTCGGAATCCCCTTTCCGGGACCCATGGCTCACTTCGTGGCGGTGCTGGAGATCGTCGGCGGCCTGCTTCTCGTCTCCGGATTCCTCACCAGGGTCATCGCCGTTCCGTTCGTCATCGAGATGATCGTCGCGGTGCTGACGACGAAGATCTCGCTCTATCTGGGGACCTCCCCGCTGCCTCTCCCGCCCGCTCCCCCTCAGATCGGCCCCTGGGCGGTTCTCCACGAAATCCGGTCCGACTACGCGCAGATCATGAGCGTGCTGTTTCTCCTGATCGCCGGCCCGGGTCCGTGGTCGATCGACGCCGTGCTCGCCCGCATACGGGCGAGTCGGCCGATCGCCGATGAATCGGGCACGCGAGGCGTCCCGCTCATGCAGGGATCGTGACGAAGGGGCCCGCCACGGGAACGGTTCCTGTGGCCCCTCCCTCCCGACCGCCGTAGACTCTTGGAACATCGGGAAATTCAAGGACTCGAACGTCGAGGAGGCTGTCGATGACTGCTCACTCGCGGGGACTGCTTTCGTGGACCACACTCGCCACTCTGAGTCTCTCTTCCCTTCCGGCATCCGCGGCGGTGCCGGATGGTCCTTCCGGCAGCGCGCTGGTCCGGCACGCCCAGGGACAACCCCCGGCCTCCATCCAACCTCCGCCGCCGAGGACGGACGACGCCATCACCCTCTATGACGGCTCCACCTTGACGCTCGGCCAGGACGGATTCGGAGTGCGCACGGACATCCACGGCCGGAACCACCCCTTCCTGATGATGCGTCCCCAGGGGCGCTCCGCAATGGGCGGCTGGGGACCCGATACGCGGTCGATCGTCAAGCGCGCCTCGCTCCCCGAGCGAGGCCGTTACGTCCCCGGCGAGATCCTCGTCGCCGTCGACGGCGCTCCGAGCGGCTTCTTCGGAAATGGCGCGACCGCGTCCGAGCTGCTCACCGGAGATCGCGCGGCCGACGACGCTCTTCGCGCGGTGGGCGCGATCTCCGCGCGGCCGCTCGCTCCGTCGTTGTCGGGCCGGATCTCCGGAGCCCAAAAGACGAGCTCCGCCCTCGATCTGTCCCGGTTCTTCGTCGTCCGCCTCAAGGGCATGGATCCTGTGTCCGCTACGCAGCAGCTTCGCGGCGCAACCGGGATCGCTTACGCGGCTCCGAACTGGACCGTCTCGTCGATGGCGCTCGAGCCGCACGCGATTCCGTCCTGGGTGATCGACAAGGCCCAAACCGCGAGCTCGCGGCAGACCATGCCGCGCGTCAGCGCCGTCCGGAATCAGCCGTCATCGCTTCCGACGAACTACGGTCTCGCGTCATCGTTCGAAGCGCATCTCAACGCCAACGGCGTCAACGCCGTCGGCGCCTTCGACATCCTCAGCCGGCGATTCGGCGCGCTCCCCGGCGACGGGGTGATCGTGACCAACGTGTCGATCGGCGACCTGACCGACCAATCCATGGCAGACGCCGGGGACTTCTACGTGCAGATCTTCGGACCGACGACCGTCGTCACGGGCGGCCAGCGCTATCTCGACATTCCTTCGATGCCGCTGATCCCGGCGTGGGGCGCGGCGCCGGACGGCACGCTTGACCCGCTCGCCCAGGTCGAGTTCGTCGATCCTTATCTCAGCGAGGTGCTCCTCGATTTCTCGATGATGGCGCCGCTTCCCCACGATCTGCAGCGTCCGGGCCGAGAAGGCAGCGGGCTGACCGATCTGCTCGGCATCGCCCCCGGCGCACAGTACCGGCTCGTCGTTCCTCAGGAGCCGACGATCGCCAACATCCTAGCGGCGTTGATCGCCGCCGCTCATCAAGAGCCTCGTCCCGACGTGATCACAGCCAGCCTCGGCTTCGGCTTCGACACCACCGGATTCCCCGCGCGAGACCTCGAGGACGATCCCGCCGTCCGCGCCGCGGTCCGCTCGATCGTGGCCGATCTCGGCATCGTCGTCTGCATCTCCTCGAACGACGGCACGCGGCTGTTCACGCCGGCCGCCATAGGTCCCGACGGCGGGAGCGCCCCGACCGATCTCCCGACCGCCGGAATGCCCCCGACCTCGGTCGATCAGGTCGCCGCCTCGACGGCTCCCTCGCGCCTCGACGACACCGGATCGATTGAAGTCGGTGGATCGACCCTCGACGACGTCTTCGTCGCTCCCCCTTTGAGCGGGACATCGCTCTCCGCGGCGGGGACGTTTTCCGCAACGCGCTACGACGGCTCGACGAGCTTCTCGAGCGGCTTCGGAACGCGCCTCAATTTCTCGGGGCCGAGCGACAATATCCCTGCCTTCGTTCACGCCTGCGATTCGATCGATTGCCCGCCGAATGCGGTCATCCCGGTCCTCAACGGCGGGACCTCGGCCTCGACGCCAATGGTCGCCGCGGCGGCCGCGATCGCGATCCAGAGCTCCCGCCTCGCCGGGGCTGCGATGGCCCCTTCGCAGGTTCGCGCCGTACTGGCGGCGACCGGGCGGAGCGTGCCGAGCCCGCCCCAGTCCGTCGTCAGCCTGGCCGTAGGAAAGCAGCTCGACCTGACCGCCGCGGTCGAATCCATCCTGGGCGCCGACCACACCGCGTCGATCGTTCGGCTGTCCGTCGCTCACCGACAGGCGCTCGCCGACCTCGGCGCGACGTTCACCGAGGCGACCGACCCGAGCGCGATCGACCTCGAAGGCCCGCCCGTCGATTTCGAGCCCCCCTCGGGGCAGAACCTGACCGGTACGATCTCGATCGCGGCGGACGTCGCCGGCAAGAGCTCGATCTCGAACCCCAGCTTCGCGCTGACGATCGGCGCGCAGACCTTCGTGCGGAGCGACCCCACGTTCCGCCTGCTTCCGTCGCAGATCCTGGCGGCGGCCGGGCTGCCCGTCGTCTCCACGGGAACGCGGAGCGTGCCTCTGACCTACCAGCTCCGCAGCGGGAACCACGCCGTCGCCACCCGCACGTTGACCCTCACGTTCGGTCCGAGCGACGGGACGTACGCGGAGGCGCTGCCGCCGACAGCGCCCGCGACCGTGACGGCCGGTAAGCCTTTCACGGTCGCCTACAATCTCTCGAAGGTCCGTGGGGTCAACAAGCCGCGACTGATCATCTCGTCCGTCGACCACTGGAGCCCGGCGGCGGCTCCACTCTTTCGCAACGAGCGCGTCATCCCGATCAGCGCGAACGACGTGAAAGTCACGGTTCCGGCCGATGCGATCACCGGCGGGGCCGGGCTGTACGGCATCGGCATCCAGCAGGACTCCGAGAACGGAATCTACGGCTGGTTCGAACCGATCCGCGTCCTCGGCGCCGCCGGCGACACGAGGCCGCCCGCCCCGGTTCTCTCCGTCTTCGGAGGCATCCCCGGCTACAGCGCGGTCGTCTCGCGCTCTGCGCCGGCGTTCACCGTGAAATGGGATGCCAGCCACGTTCCCGGGGCGACGGGGGCCGCGCTCGAGATCTCCGCGCCCGGACAGACGATCTGGGGATCGATCAACACGTTCACCAACCAGAACGGCGACCGCCGCGACAACAACGGTGTCGATGCCGGCTCGACCCTCTGGTATCCCCTCCCCGGCACCGCAGGCACCCTCACGCTCGACGCCGGCGCGCTCGGGCTTCCATCGTCTCTCATCTATTCAGCGCGGATCCTGGCGACGAACGCCAAAGGCGTCGTCGGAGGGGCGTCCGCGGTCTCCGGACTCGAGTTCGACGACGGCTTCGCGCCTGGAGGGGAGATCATCAACGACTTCGACGTCGTCCCCGGCGGCGGATCGATCGTCGCCACAGCCGGCTACGACGCCTTCGGGAATCTCGCCGACAGCGCGCTCGTCCCGTACGACCAAGGGACGGGTAGCTACGGCGCCCCGATCGCGGACGACCCTTCGGGCCTCAGCAACTACTACATGTTCGGAAGCGACACGACGCTTCACCGAACCGTGACCATCCGCTACGACTGGTACGGCACCCTTCAAGACCTCGAAACCTACGATTCGCTGAGCGGCGCCAAGCTCGCCGACGTCCCCGTGGACTCGGCTTACCAGTTCGCGATCGTCGGTGGGCGGGTGGATTCGACGCGCCACCGCGCGGCCCTGCTCGGTTGGAGCGGCGACGACTTCTCCGACAACGTTCTCCCCTTCCACACCGACACCGGGGTGCTCGACGGCGCGATCTTCGCGGACGTCGGAACCGACGATCTCGGGGTGTTCACCACCCTCGACGTCGACGCGGCGTCGGGGAACGCCTTCCTCGCGTCCATGTTCTGGGGCGATCTCTGCTTGTTCTTCGACACCTTCGCCGGCTCGGCCAATCTCGATACGGCGCAGGCCGCGCCCGTCGCGCCCGTCCAGAACTGCGTTACGGGGCTGGCCGCCGATCAGCGAGACCGGCGGGGCTACCTGACCATCGGGCCGATGTTCGGCTTCCCGCGGCTCTTCCCTCCCGCCCGGCTCCAGACCTTCGATCAATCCTCGCTGCACACCTCCAATCTCTCCGGACTCGGTCCGCGCTCGCCGCTCTTCCCCGTGGTCGACACCGCGCACGGCCTCTTGATCGCCGGATTCGTTGCGACGGACACCTACCTCGTCGACAACAACGCGATGAGCGCGATCGGCGTGTTCAACGCCAATTCGGGAAGCGCCATCGCGGTTTTTCCGACCTTCAACTTCATCGCCCAGCTCTTCGGTGGGAACGGGCTCGTCGGGAACGAGCGCGGAATCCAGCTCGATCCGGCGACGCGGACCGGGTGGACCTACGGGCCGGGAGGCGTGCAGGTTCAGCGGTTCCGCTACTGAACCGTGACGGGGACGGTGAACGCGAGCGTCGCCGGGGCAAGGCAGGTTCTGGCGTCGCAAGCCTGATACTCGAGGGTTCCTCGAAGCAGGCAATCGCCACGCTCGAGCTTGCTCGTCGCAGCCGCGGCCGTGAACGTCACGGTGAACCGGCCCGAGTACGTCGCCAGATCCGAATCCGCCCCTTGGAGTCGGTACGCCTCGGCAGCCGGATACTGAGGCTTGCCCGGCGCGATGCCGCAGTCACCCGTGAGGACGACGACCACCGGCCTGAGGTAGTCCGCCGAGGCCGGATTCGCCTGGACGTGATAGCCGTCCTTGACGACGAAGGACAGCCGCACCGTCGCGGCGTGCGCGGCCGTGACGACCCATCGCGACGGTGGATCGAGGCGCACCACCTCGCGCCCGCCCGCGACGGCCGTCCCGAGCCAGCTCAGAGCGAGCACCGCTGCGGCGCAACCTCTCACTTGGCGGCGAGCATCTCGTTCAGCTTGGCCGTAAGGGCCACGAGCTTCGCGTCGAAGTGGCGAGTGTCGAGAAGGGTCCAGAACACGATCTTCCCCTCGCGGTCGATCAGCATGTTCGAGGCGATGGCCACCTGATCCCGATCGAGATCGGGCTGTGCGTCGGCAGGTGCGTAGCGCGCGGAAACGGCGCCGTCCGCATCTTTGAGCATCGGGAAGGTGAAGCCGCCGCGCTTCGCGTATTTCGCGCAGGTCTTGTCGTCTTCCTTGACGTCCACGACGAGCACCTGCACGCCCTTGTCCTTGTACGACTCCCAGACCTGTTCCAAATGCGGAGCCTCCGCATTGCAGAACGGTCACCAGGAGGCGCCGAAGTGCAAGACGACGATCTTCCCGCGGTAATCGGCGAGCGCAGCGGCGCCTCCGTCGAGGGTCGCGAGCCGGAACTCGGGCGCCGCGTTCCCGATCCACTTGAGCGCAGGATCCTGACCGTGCTCGCGAGCCGCCGGTCCCCCGCAGCCGAAGAGAACGATTCCAGCCGCCATCGCGACCGTGCGTGCCGATCTGTGCATGCAGGACCTCCTCCCCGAGCGTGGGCTCTGCGCGCCATGGTCTCACGCCGGCGGTCAGGGCAAAAGTCTTTCGGCATCGACACTTTCTCTCGGCGTAGCGCCGCGAGGCGAGCACCGGCGGGCCCTCGAGATGAGAGCTTCGGGGCTCGCCCCCGCGAAATTCGTTCAGGACGACGCGAGAACGGGTATATTCGCGGGCACGACGCCGGAACATACCCTCGGCGCACGCTCATGAGGGTTGCGGCCATGACGACAAGCTTCAAGACGCTCGCAGGCGCGGTGCTCATCTTCTGTCTGCTCCCCGTCTGGGCGGCCGGGCCTCCCGACGGAATCCATCTCAGCGTGGACAAGGGTGCGGGCGGCGCCGCCGCGCTGCTCTCATGGGACACCGGCCCCTACACGTTCTCGGTATACCGCTCGACGAGCGCCGCGAACGTCCTCGACCCGGGGAACAAGGTTGCCGAGACGACCGATCACAGCTTCAGCGACACGCCTCCCCCGGGCCACATGAACTTCTACAACGTGAGGAGCTCGTGCGCGTACGACCCGCCCGAGCGCTGCAACGGCATCGACGACGATTGCGACGGGATCATCGATCCGCCCGGGAGCGAAGCGTACTGCAATCTCCCGAACGCGACGCCCGCCTGCTCGGGGGGCGCGTGCGTCGTGGCGTCGTGCAACACCGGATATGGCGACTGCAACGGCATCGCCGCCGACGGATGCGAGACCAGCACCAACATCGCGCAGAGCACGTCGCCTGCTTCGATCTGGGCGAACGACCCGAATCCGAACCAGGATCTCAAGCCCGGGTACATCCGCGTCACGGGCATCACCAACTGCGGCGCGTGCGGCGTGACCTGCGACGACGGCAACACCTGCACGACCGACCTCTGCGTGCCGAAGGGCTCGGCCGGATCGGTCGTCGGCGCATGTGCGCATTACAACCGCGGCCAGTGCTCGGAGGCGCGCTGCGGCGGGATGCAGCTCCCGCCCGGGACGCCGCCACCGGCAGACGGGGAGTGCACGTCCCCCGACACCGACGGCGACGGTCTTCCCGACGCGTGGGAGAGGGCGCAGAGCAACCCGTACACGAACGCACCGCAGGCGGTCGGGATCGACCTCAACTGCGACGGCGAGATCTCGGACTCGGGCGGGGACATGGTCTACTCCGAACCGCCGGATCCGGACGTTCCCGACATCTACGTCCAGTACGACTACATGGAGGCGAGCCCGGATCCAGCGAGCGGAGAGACGGCGAGCCACGCGCCCCCGCCGGAAGCGGTCGACGCGACGGTCGCTGCGTTCGCGAGGCGCGGAATCAGCCTGCACATCGACCCGGTGCATCACGTGATCCCACACGCCAGCGTCCTCTACTTCCCCAGCGGCGGCTCGGACGCCTGCGCATCGGGCGACGCCGTCAGCTTTTACGACGTCAAGGGCGCCAACTTCGACCCGAAGAGGAGGTACGCGTACCGCTACGTCGTGTTCGGTCACAACAGCTGCTACGGACTCGCCGCGGAGTCCGACACCACCGGGATCTCCGAGCTTCCAGGCAACGACTCCATCGTGACCCTCGGAAGCCTGACGTATGCCGGACCTACGGCGACCGAGCAGAGGATTCGCGAGAACGCCGGCACGCTCATGCACGAGGTGGGGCACCAACTCGGCCTCAAACATCCGAGCTCGACCGGCGCCTGCGATCCGCCCCCCTGCCCGGGAGACGCCTACATCCAGAAGCCGAATTATTTCAGCGTCATGAACTACAGGTACCAGCTCTCGGGCATCTCCACATCCGCCACGTCCGGGTCGACCGTCCCGCTCGCCCTCAACTCGTGGCGGGTCGACTATTCCTACGAGCCGCTCGGGACGCTCACGGAGTCCAATCTCGACGAGACCGCCGGCGTGATCGGCGCGCCCCCGCCCCGGGACCGCGACATCGTGCAGTACGACTGCCTCGGCTATGGGCCTTACCTGGGCCCGGCGCACGGGTCGATCGACTGGAACTGCGACAGCGTCTTCAGCGCGGGCGTCTCCGCCGACTTGAACAGCGATGGATCGTTGACCGATCTCGGGGGATACAACGACTGGATCTCTCTCCGATACGACTTCCAATGCGAACCGGCGTTCGCGAATGGCACGCCGCCGCCGCCCTACGTCACGCCCGGCGAGCTGACCGTTCAGCTGGCGAACAGCCGCCACCTCAGGGCCTTCCACATCTGCCAATCGAACGCCGAATGCGACGACGGGAACTACTGCAACGGCGTCGAAACGTGCTCGCTCGCCACAGGCCAATGCCTGGCGGGCCAGCCGCCCTCGTGCGACGACGGAAATCCGTGCACGGCGGACTCGTGCAGCACGGCGACGAACTCCTGCGTGCACGATCCGAACCCGAGCAACGGGAGCCCGTGCAGCGCGGGTGAGTTCTGCGTCGTCGGCAAGACCTGCTCGAACGGAGTTTGCTCGGGTGGAGCGCCGCGAAGCTGCGACGACGGTCTCGCGTGCACATCGGAGGTCTGCAACGAGGCACTGCACGCGTGCGTGACGACGTGCACGGCGCAGCCCTGCTGGGTGACTCCCCTCGGAAGCGGCGTCGCCTCCGCTCCGGCCAGCGACTCGCCGTTCCACCCCGCGTCGAGCTCGTCGCGGTCGTACGTCGCCCAGGGCACGAAGCTGTTTGCCCTGCGGAACTCCACCGATGCGGGCGGGCCGGCCGGGTCGATCGTGTGGACGTGGAACCAGCCGACGGGCTCGACCATCCAGAATTTCCCGAGCCCCGTGCCCCTGAGCAACGGGACGGGCGAATACATCTTCTTGGGAGGCCTCGACGGCTACCTTTACAAGATCCGCACGGACGACGGTGCCACAACGGGCGCCGTGGATACCCGGCGAGCGTCGTGCGCGACGGACCAACTCCTAGCGACGCCGACCGTACAGCTCTACGAGTTCTCGAACGCGGCCTTCCGCACCGAGATGGACTCGCACCCGGGACATCCGGGCGACGACGTCGTCTTCGTCCCCACGAGGACGGGCTGCGGCGACTCCAGCTCCAACCGCGTCATCGCTTACTACGCGTCCGACCTGTCGATGAAAGGGGTGTTCAACAGTCCGCTGGCCTACAAGGTGGACTTCGGCAGCGATGGCTGCGCTCTCGACTACACCAACAATCGTATCTACTGCGGCACCAATTTGACCGACGGATACGCGCAGAACTCGCTCTTCGCCCTCAACACGATCAACGTCGGCGCGCCGCCGGTCTGGTCGGGCAACGCCGGCTCGGTCTGGAATCGCCCACAGCTCGCGAACGGGAGGCTCTACGTCGGGACCAAAGACGGATCGATCATGGCTTACGACCCCAACGGCAGCGCCACCGGCGACAAACTCCCGCTCTGGGATTCCCCGATCGTCGTCCCGGGAGGCATCACCCGCAACATCTGGGTGGAGTCTCGCGCAGGCGGCTACTCGGGCAAGATCCTCGCCGTCGACAGCTCCGGACATCTGAGTTGCTTCACCGACAAGGGGAATCACGCGAGCCTCGACTGGTCGGTCCTCCCACCCGCCGGGACGTCATTCACCTCGACTGTGAACGTCGAGCCGACGCTGGGGAAACTGTACATCGGCAGGAACGACGGCAGCGTCCAGCAGATCGATCTGAGCACGGGAACGCCGGAAGCGTCGCTCCCGGTCGCGCCTGCCGGCTCGACGGTCTTCGATCCGACGCTTGACTCCCGGTACGGATCGACGATCTTCGATCGGCTTCTGGTCGTGGGCGGCAACGCCTCCGGCTCGTTCGCGCAGTTCTGCGTCGCCGTTCCCCCGCCTCCCGGGGCGTGCCTCCAGGATTCCGATTGCGCGTCGTTCAACGGCGGGTGCGACGTCGGCGCCTGCAACTCCTCGACGGGCGCCTGCTACCGTCACCCCTTGCCCAACGGGACCCCCTGCGACGACGGAAAGGCGTGCTCCTTGAACGACACCTGCCAGGCCGGCGTTTGCAAAGCAGGCGATTATTCCGGCTGCCCGTGCACGGGGACGGGGGATGCGGCCTGCGCGTTCGGATTGACGTGCTGCGGCGGAATGTGCGTCAACCTCCTCTCCGGTCAGAACAGCTGCGGCGCGTGCAACGTCGCCTGTCCGTCCGATCGTATGTGCAGCCAGGGCGCATGCGTGGTCGCGCCGGCGAGCTGCCAGTCCCCGAACGCCGGAACCCTCGCTGGAGCCGGTCCGATCCTGACCGGGGTCGACGCGGTGGACTTCGATCGCGGCGCCGCGCTTTGCTACGCCTACGCCTCGACCTATCGCAATCCCTCGGTGAGCCCGGTGCTGCGTGTCGATCCGGCCGGCGGCGTTACGTCGCTGACCAACCCGAGCACCGACGCCGCCCCGCTCAACGGCATCGCCGCGGCCCGCCAGGGGAACCAGATCTTCGCCGTCATGATCGACAAGCCGTTCGGCTCGTTCCCCCAGACGACCCCGGGCGTGATCGACGGAACGTTCTCCCCGGCGCGCAGCAGCGTCGACGCGACGACGAGCGCCACGTTCGCAAGCCAGCCCTTCGCGGCGACGATCTTCAATCAGGGTCCCGTCGGACCGGCGTTCGACTACCAGAGCTACACGCCCAGCGGACCCACCAAGTTGTACCTGGGGAACTGGCAGGCGAACGGGGACGTCCGCATCGTTCAGCAGCAGTGCCCGATTTGTCCGTGGCTGGTGAACTCGGTGCCCGTCGTCATCAACCCGCCGGGCGACCGGATCACCGCCATCGCCTACGCGCCGGGGAGCCCGATCGCGCCGGTCCGGCATTCGAGCCTGTACGTCGCCCACGGGTCGATCGTGAGCATCTTCGACGTCGACACCTCGACCCAGACGAACATCGACCTCGCAGGCGTCGACATCGTGCCGCCGGCGACCGTCAACGCGATTCTCAGCATCGCAGTCCATCCGGTGTACGGGGATGTCTACATCGAAGCTCGCGACACTCTCTCGAGGCGCGAGATCCTCGAGATGAGGCAGCAGGATCGCACGCTGCGCAATCAACACGACGTCTGCACGGACCTGAAGCTGTCACCGGTTGCACCTGCGACGTTCTCGAACGACGGCAGACTCGTGCTCGAGCCGTCCGGGTTGCTCCTTCGCGTCGTGCCCGCGTCGAATCCCAACGGACCGGCCAGCTTCTTGGAGTACGGGGCGAGTCGGTAGACTCGGTTCGATCGGTAACCCGGAGCGCCGGGCGTCCGTATCAACTCCTCGAAGGGCCGCGAGCGCTTCGCGGCCTTCGAGGAGTCGCCGTCATGAGATCACTCCACCGGATTGCGTGGGCTCTCGTTCTCTTGGCGCTGTGCCCCGTCCGCCCGCACGCGTCGCAGCCCCTCGCCGTGGCCGCCGATTCTTCGCGGTGGGAGCTCGAAGGGCACGCGAGCGTGGCGGAATATCAAGGCCGGAAATCTCTCTTGGTCGACGGCGGCGCGGCGACGCTCAAGGACTTCGAGATTCGGGACGGCGTGATCGACGTCGACGTCGCGACCGAGGCGAAGCGGGGATTCTTCGGGATCATGTTCCGCTTGAGCGCCGACGGCACGAGCGGCGAGGAAGTCTATCTGCGCCAGCATCACTCAGGCGCCCCCGACGCGATGCAATACACGCCGGTCTTGAGCACGGGCCGGAACTGGCAGATCTACAACGGGCCGGGCTTCACCGGCGCGGTCGACATCCCGAAGGGCTCCTGGTTCCATCTGCGGCTCGAAGTGAGTGGGGCCCAGGCGAAGCTCTACGTCAAGGACATGGACCGACCTGCGCTCGTGATGGGCGATCTCAAGAGCGGCAGCCAGAAGGGCCAAGTCGCGATTTACACGCTGACCGGCGCGACGTACTTCACGGGCTTCGAAGCTCGCACGACGGCCGACGCGCCGTGGGAGCGCCACCTGCCGCCGATGCCGCCGGACACTCTGACCAAGTGGAGCATCTCTCCTTCGTACGATGCGCTCTCTCGAGACCTCGAGCGACCGCTCTCGTCTACGGAGGCCGAGTCGATCAAGTGGCAAGACGTCGAAGCCGAGCCTCCGGGGTTCGTCGTCCTCTACCGCTATCGCGAGGCACCGCATCCGGCCGTCTCGTTCCAGGGCGACTTCTCGAAGCGGCTCGAGCCCCAGCCCGGAATGAAGGTCCTCTACGCGCGGACGACCCTCGAGTCCGATCGCGATCAGGTGAAACGCCTACTCATCGGTTACAGCGATGACGTCAGCGTGTTCTTGAACGGCAAGATCCTCTGGCGCGGCCGCAGCGCCCAGGGGTTCCGCGATCCGGGATTCCTCGGGATCGTCAATCCTGAGAACGACGCCGTCTACCTTCCGCTGAAGCGCGGCAAGAACGAGCTGATGCTCGCGGTCAGCGAGCTGGGAGGAGGGTGGGGATTCGTTTGCCGGCTGTCGGACTTCGGGAGCTGATCGGCCGCGAAACGGTCCTTTCCCATCGTTGACGAGCAAGACGCGACGGCGCACAGTAGCTTCACATTCCTTCAGATCCCTCTTCGGGAGAAAGGAGCTCTCTTATGCCGCTAGTCTTGATCGCGGCCACCTTGGGCGTTTCCCTAGCTGTCACCCCGCTGAAGCCTCCGGACACCAAAGTGCAAACGTGCTACGTCGTGGCTGACGCAAACAACAACGCGGTGGGTTCACTCATTTCGTTCGCCACGGGAGAGACGCTGCTCAACGTCAACGGGAGGTTGGTTTCTATCCAGACCGCCACAGACTTCAATGGCTTCGCGGGACTCTGGCGCACTCAGTACCAAAACTCCGTCTACTTTACGTCCCCGGATTGTTCGGGGGCGCCGATCGTCGGTTTCGATCCCGAGAGCTTTTCCTCCCCGAGCGCGATGGCGGGCGCGCGAATGACGGTCTACGTGGCGCAAGCTGGCGCCGCGCCGGGTGACTTTGTCGCCGGCTCGGTGATCAACACACTGTCGGACACCTGCTACCCCGTGCCTCCAAGCGGACTATCAGGAGCGCCGGGCGAGGCGCTCATTAACCTGGCGGACTTGTTTACTCCGCCGTTCCACGCCGCCGCGATCCACTGCCAGTGAGATGGACGACCGAAGGACGAGGCCGCGATCACTTCGCCAGCGGATCCATCCCCCGCGCGATCGAGCGAAGCTGATCGTCGGTCAAGAGGTCGAGCTGAGGAAGCATCGGGCGTGAAGGTTCGAGCCCCGCGATCTCCTTCGAATGCGCGGTCATCCACTCGACCAGCCCCTTCGTGATCCGCTGGTTCGCGAGACCGTGCGGAGTCTTCGCTCCGATGTTCGTGACGAGGATTCCGCCGGTCAGCGCGAGCTTGGGGTCGGGTGCGAACGCGATCTCCGAGAGCTTCGCTTGGAATTCCGTCTGCGATGAGCCGCCGTGGAGCCAGGTGACCCACTCCGGCCTTCGCTCCAGGTCGATCGCGTGCCGCCCCTCGTGGGCGAAGATCGAGGACTCCGTGCAGCGCCGGTCCCATTCGACGAGAAACGTGTCGCGAAGCTCCGGGTCGGAGAGGCCGCGCGCGCGCAGCTCGTCCAGCAGGCGCAAGCCGGCGCCGCGAACGAGGCGAAGCCGCAGCCCGGGCAGGTAGCCGTAGGGATCGGCAGCAGCGCGGCCCCAGTCGGCCTGGGACTCTCGCGCGATCTCGTCGTCCCCGCGCTTCCGCTGGTCCGGATCGTCGAGAGCTTCCCACGCTTGGATCGGGCCCTCGGCGTAGGCGGGGCGCACCTGGACGATGAAGCCCACATGCCCCCACCCACCGTGCTGGGCCCGGTAATCCCAGCTCCAGCTCTCGAAGCCGTCGGACACCATCCCGTCGAGCAGCACGAAGCGGAGCCTCGAGGTGTGTCCGTACTGCGCGACCTCACGCGCGTCGTCGGCGACGGCGTGGCCGAAGTGCAGGTTGAACGTGCCCCCGGTCTTTCCCGCCGCGATCAGCGCGCCGAACCGAGCGTACAGCGGTGAGTCGAGCCCGCCGTCGAGCACGTCCTTGCAGGTGGCCTTCAGCTCCGAGCACACCCCGTCGGTCAGCTTCGCGAGATCGCGGCGGTAGGCGTGCGCATCTCCCCCGCCCCGGGCGATCTCGCGGTAGTAGGCGTCCGTGACCTCCCGAACGCGATGGATGTACTTGTCCCACGCGATGACGTCGGGCTCGGCGCCCAGCAAGACCGCCTCGTCGAATAATCGCGACGCGGCGAGGGCCGCGGCGATCTCCTTCGACGAGCCTCCGCGCCACGATGACAGCGAGCGCGTAAGCTCTTGCCCGACGGGCGCCAAGAGGGCCGAGCGCGCGGCGGCGCCGAAGTAGGACTTCCAGGCCGCCAGAGCCGCCTCCCCTTCGCCGAGCATGAGTGCGGCATCGAGATAGAGGAGCGAGGGGCGCAGCCGCCCCGGCGTCGGTTCAACTAGCGTCTGAGCCAGCCGGAAGGCCTCGCGGAGATCCGATGGGGGCGGCGGCGCTCCGGCGAGACGCGCCTTGACGTGCGCTTCGACGATCGCCGCGCTCAGCACTCGGTTGGCGCCGGCGGTTTCTTCTTTCGTCTTGGCGAGCGGCTGCGCCCTTCGAGCGAGAGCCTCCGCCTCGCCGTATCGGAAGCGCTCTCGCTCCAATCGCGATTCGGCCAGGAGAGCGCGACAAGTGCCGAGCGCCTCGAGGCGCGCACGCGCCGCATCGTCGCGGCCGTCGATCCGCCACTCGATGTCGGCGAGCGCGAGCTCGGCCGTCTCCCGCTCCTTGGGATCCTTCGTCTGCGCCGCGACTTGCTCGAATAGCGCCCGCGCCGCCTTGTAGTCGCTCCGAAACGCCGCTTGCGAGGCCGTTGTGATCGAAGCGGGCTCCGTTCGCGCATGGAGGCGCGCGCATCCGCAGACGAGGAAAGCCGCCACCATCAACCGCCGCATCACGTCGCCGACCTTGCGGGCACCGGGCGCCGGATCCAGCCCAGCTCCCGCGCCAGCGCTTCGAGCTCGTCGGGAACAAAGACGTAGCGCACCTCGACCGCCCGCGGATCGCGCCGCGCCACCTCCGGGAGGTCGTCCCACATCCGCGGAGAGAACAAGATCGGTATTCCGCCGGAGCCGGATTTGAGAAGGGCCTGCGGGTGTTTCGTCACCTTGGGGACGATCTTCCATTTCGAGCTCGGCAGTACGACGCTCAGGTCCGCCGCGATGTTCCGGGCCATCGCAGCATCGCGCTCGACGAGGACGGCGTGCGCGGTCCGCCTCCCGGCGCGGAATCCATCGAGCCGCCGCGCGATGCTGGCGTCGGGTCGAATCGACACGAACCGGATCCGCGCGAGCCGCTCGGGCCAGAGCCTGCGGATGTCGTTGTAGTGAAAGTACGTCGCCACGGTGGTCCCCTCGGGCGGCTCTCCAGGGCGGGACAGCGACCAAGGCTCGGCGCGGACCATCCATCGCGCTTCGAGCTGCGTCGCCAGATCGGCGCTCTGCGTCTCGCTGCATTCGAGGACGTGGACGCGCGGCACTGCCCGCGGCGCCACGACCGCGGCTCGGCCGAGAAGCTCGATCAGCTCCCCCGCGCCGAGATCGTGCCTCCGGCGCGCCGTGCGCAGGACCTCCGCCACGAATTCGTCGACCGCGCGGCTCCGGGAATCGCGCTGTTTCGACTCGCGATTCGGCAGGACGACCGTGCCGCGCGGAGGGACCGTCGACACCAGGCCCGCTTCTTCGAGACGTTTGTACGCCTGCCTCACCGTGTGCAGGTTGACGCCCCAGGCGGCGGCGCCGTCGCGAAGGCTCGGAAGGCCGGCGCCCGGAGCGAGCGCGCCGGTCGCGATCCGATATCGGATCGTCTCGGCGATCTGGTGGTAGAGCGGGATCGGGCTTCCCGGGTCGGGCCGGAACTCCATGGACCCATGTTATAGAAAGCTATAACGCTCGTCAAGACCGGAGCGCCGCGTCCCCCATCGCCGCGCTATCGACGAGCGAGGATCGCGATGCGGTCCTCCCCCTCCGCATCGTTTCCGGTCCCCCAGATGCGTTCGATGCCTTCGAAGCCCGCGCGCTCGAAACGCTCGCAGATGTCGCTCACCGGATGCCCCCACTCGCTGATCGTCTCCTGCGCCCGCTCGTACAAGCCCGCGGCGGCCGCCGGAGCGAACGACGTGACCTTGACGGTCGAGCGCCGGGCGGCGCGCTCGTAGATGATCGAAAGGATCAGCGTGATGCCGCCTCGCTCCTGGACCGACTGCTGGTCGAGCTGCTCGAGGCCGCGGCAGGTCATCGCGTCGACGAGGAGGAGCCCCCCGGGGCGGAGGTGGGCGTGGAGGCTCTTCAGCGCGGCCTCCCAGTCGTCGAGGGATTCGAGGTGGTTGAAGACGTCGGCGACGCTGACGACGGCGTCGAACGTCGAGCCCAAGGCCAACGACGTGATGTCCCCGACCCTCAAGTCGACGGATCGAGCGGGGTCCTTCTTTCGCGCGCGAGCGATCATCTCGGGCGACAGATCGACGCCGGTCACACGGTAGCCTTCAGCGGCGAGCTTCAGGGCGAGGCTCCCCGTGCCGCAGCCGGCGTCGAGAATCGAAGCGCCGCGAGCCAGGCCGCGCTCGCGCAAGAGATCGAGCAGGCGCGAGCCGTACGTCGGGGCGTACCAGTCCCAGCCATGCAAGTCGTAGTGACCGGCCATGCCCCTGTAGGGGTCGTGCCGCTCGCTCATGGGGTGAATCCTACCGGGCCGCCGTGGGTTTGAACCAGAAACTCCGAGGCGTAGCCTCCGCCTTCTCCCCGGATGAAGAGATCGCCCGGTCCGGGGAACATCTCGGTCACGTGCAGCGTCGGGTCGTCCGCGCGCGTCAAGCCGACGAGGTCCCTCCGCAGCTGGTCCACGAACAACGGCGATGCGAGATCGACATAGCGCGGCTTGGGATCTTCCGAGGAATGAACGAACGCGTGTCGCGGAAGTCCCCACCGCGCTCGCCAGGCGAGCAAGGACCGCGCAAACCCCACCAGATCGTCCGCGCGAGCCGAGGGCACGGGCCACTCCCCGCGCCGGAAGACCCAATGCTCGCGGAAGAGAACGAGCTTGCCCGCAACGACTCGCGGCCAGTGCGTCACACCGGGCTCGTCGAAGCCGGGGAAATAGCCGATCGGCTGGAGCGCCTGCTCGCCGATGGCGACCAGAAACGAGACGAAGCCGGCGGGGCTCACGCCGCTGTTGATCACCGGAATGACCTCGGGACCATCGGGCGCGAGCCGGAGCACGAAGCGGTCCTCTCCCGTATCGAACCGGACGGTGAGATCGCGCAGGCCGTGGACGCGGGCGCCCGGCGACGCGCGATCCCCCGGCAGCTCGATCTCGTGCTCGAAGATCGCCGGGCGCAGCCCCGCGTTCGCTGTGCGCGCGGTGTGGTTGTAGGTCAGCTCGGCGACGATCGCGCCCGGTCGATCGACGATCGACCAGGCCCGGCGAAGCTCCCTCACGATCGGGTTGCTCCCGTCCGGGGACGCTCCGCCCAGCAAATGGGCAAAGCGCGACAGCGACAATCCGGCGCCGTGGAAGATGCCGTTCAACGCCAGCAGGTACTCGCCGCGAGCGACCGCGTCGAGATCGCGCGCGGCCACTTGGAACACGATGCCGCAAGCCCACCGCGGCCTCGGGTTCACGGGAACGAGCCCGTCGAGGACGGCGTCATCGAACGGAATGGATTCACCGGCCCGCGCATGGAGCGCCGCGGCGGCCAAGTGCGCCCGAACGGCCTTCAAGGCTCGAACGGCCGGGTCCGCATCCGCCGCCGCACCCGCCGCGGGCTCCGGAAACGCCGCAGGGCGATATCGCTCCGGCGCTTCCGTCATCACCCGATAGACGTCGAGGAGCTCGACGTCCCGGTCGGGCGGAAACTTGTCGAGGTATCGCGCGACCCACGCCTGGAGATAGCGTCTCGCCGGATAGAGCGTCGCGAACAGGCGCATGTACGGCGTCAGTCCCTCGTGCAGGGAGGCGAACACGGACGCCGGCAGCGTGACGTCGAGCCCGCTCGCCGCGTCGACACGGAACAATTCGTCGGGCTTGAGCGGGCGGGTGTGCGGGAGCGCGCTCAAGGCGCTCTCGATGCGTGCCATCGCCGCTTCTCGCCGGGATTCCGGGATTTCTCCTAGCTCATCGACCGCGTCTTCGACCGCCAATGCCGGGTCGATCCATGGGGCGTCGCACCCGGCCGCGCGCGCCCCGAGAGCCACGAATCGGAGAGGCCGCCGTTCGTTGTAGGGAATCTCGATCTCGCCGATCAACAGACCGCTCGCGAGGATCTCCCGGAGAAACGGTCCCAGCGCCTGCTCGTCGACGCCGCAACGCGCCGCGACGCGCCTTCGGAGCTCGGGGAGAGGAACGGAGGCGCGCGATTCTTCGAGAACGGCGCGAGCGACCGGATGGTCCTTGACGCGCGTCAGCGATTCGTCGTCGGTCGCGTGCCGCAAGGAGGCGAACTTCCAGTAGACGAGCGAGCCTCCCGCCTCGCGCATCGTCGCGTTCGGCCGAGGAACGACCGCGGGCTCCGCCGCCGGATCCGCGGCGAGAACGGCCGCCACCTTCCTTGCTTCCGCGACGCTCAGGATCACGTCCAGACGATCGATCTCGGGCCGTCCGGTCGCACTCGCCGCGTCCGCCTCGGCCCGCGCGAGCGCGGTCGCGCAGAACACCGCGTTCGGGCTCGTCTTCGTGGCGAACCGCGCGATGTACGCGAGCGCCTTCGCGGCGACGTGCCGCTCTCCGTGCGCCCACGCGGCGGGATCCGCCGCCTCCAGCGAGCGAAGCTTCTCGAGCAGCGGCCGCCCCGCGAGCGCGATCCCGAACGACACGAGAGGATCTCTCGTGGTCTCCACCAGCGCACGCCGCCCCCGCTGGAGCTCGGCGAGAAACGCCTCCTCCCAGGACGAGGCCGCGGCGGCGCGCGAGGCCAGAGCGTGGCTGTAATCCTCGAGCGCACCGAGCACGGGAGCCGTCAAGCCTGGCCTTGCGGCACCGACCTCGTCGTCGCCGAGCGTCCGCCGATTGTGCACCGCGCGCTTCACGGCCAGGATGGCCAGCCGCGCCCGAGCGGCCGCCTCGTCGCGCTGCGCGGTCTTCGGCCCCGCCGCGGCGTGGAGCACGCTCTCCAACCCGTCGCCGACCGTCGCGAGGCGAGCGTCCTCGACGAGCAAGCGTCGGCCTGCGGCCTCGGCCCGGGCTGCCTCGAGCGCCGAGAGCGACTCGAACGGACGCGTCGCATGGCGCAGCAGGAGGAGCGTGCTCACGGAAGGGAACGGCTCAAGGAGGGAGCGCAGGGCCCGTGTACAGCCGCCACATGAAATAGCGGAGGATCGACTCGGCCATCGCGTCGATGCCCAGGCGATTGGAATGCATGTGCGTGTAGGACCAGGCGAGGTTGACGAGATCCCGCTGGATCTCGCCGGCGTCATGCCGCGCCCTCAGCTCAGCGACGACCGGCCGTGTGGCGTCGAGGCAGCGGGACGCGATGGCCGCCGGCTCCTCCCCTCCGCACTGACGGGTCAAGTCGCCGCTCTGGCTGCCACGGAGCAGATCGACGAGCCCCGACTCCAGGCTCTCGAACTTCCGGTCGAGGGCGCGCAGATCCTCCTCCTTCCAGGTCCCGTCGTTGATCGGCCACGAGCGAGCGAACTCGTAGTACGCAATGCGTGCGCCCCTGTCGAACCCCATCAGGTCGAGGAACTTCTCGACGAAGAGGAGGCTGTACTCGCGCCTCGTTTTCGCGAGCCGCCCGCGGCTCTCGGCGTCGATGACGTCGAGGCATGCGAGCGAGTCGTGAAAGAAGATCGCCTCGGCCAGACGCATCCCCTCCTCGCCGCCGTATCGCTCCCACTCGCGTTGGTACGTCGCGAACTCGACGTCCTCGAAGAGCCCCGCGGCGCGCACCGGTGCCAAAGCCCGCTCGATGCGCGGCCGGACCTCGTCCTCGACCCAGGCCGGCCTTCCGAGCACACGAAAGCGAAGCTGCCAATCCGGAACGCTGTAGCGCGCGAAGAATATGCAGTCGAGCTCGCGAGCCTGGCGCAACTCCCGCACGACGGGTGTGACGAACTCCCGCAGGAGCTGCTCGTGGTTCTCACGAGGCGCGTGCAGCAACGTGTACAGACACGATTCGTCGCCGCGCATCGCCTGGAGCGGGAACTGAACGCGGCTACTTCTTGACAGGGGTGAAGATCGTCGTCGTTTCCTTGCACGGGCAGGTGCAAAGCCGATTCGTGCTGGACGACGTCGAGCAGCCGCCCGCGCGCTCGCGCGTCTCGATCTCTTCGAGCTCGAGATTCAAAGCCACCGGCATGGTCTCTTTCATCGACTACTCCTTGACCCCCGTGACCGGGCAAGTACAGAGCGGATTGGTGGACGAGCTGCCGTTGCAGCCGGGTCTCGTGCGGTTCTCGACCTCTTCGACTTCGAGCTTGAGAGAAACGGGACCGTTGTTCTTCATCGAGGATCCTCCATGCGTCCGTTGAGTCTACGTCGATCGTCGTTTCCGGACACCGGTCTTTTTCGGTAGCCCGCCACATGGTCGATGCGCTCAATCCCTATCGGACTAGTCGACCGGCTCTGGCGTAGAATTTCGTCGGAGGAGGATCGTCATGAAGAAGAGGATCGCCTTTGCCGCCTTCGTGGTGCTCGCAGCCGGCTGGGGAACGTGGGCTCTCGCGAAGCCGCCGGGGGGCGGGGGCGGCGGGGGGCAGAATTGCAAGATCGTCTCCTGTGCGCAGTGTCCGGAAGGGTACGTGCTGCAGCAGCCTCAGGTCTGGCCGAACTGCTGCGTCTGCGTGCCGGCGCCTTAGCCCGATCGTTCGCGTCGTACCGAGATTCGTTCTAGCCCTTCTTGCGGCGGCGATCGTTCCCGCGACGGGAGCGCACGCCGAGCGTCTGCCCCTCCGCTCCTACACCGTCACCAACGGTCTCGCGAGCAACCGGACCACCCGGCTGCTTCAGGACTCCCGCGGCTTCCTCTGGGTCGGCACGATCGAGGGGCTCTCCCGCTTCGACGGCCGGGAGTTCCGCACGTTCCGCGTCGCCGACGGGCTCCCCGGTGAGGTGATCACCGCGCTCGCCGAATCCTCGGCGCACGATCTCTGGATCGGCACCGGTGCCGGTCTCTGCCGGCTCCGCGCGGCAGAACACGGACCGACGCCGTTCGAGAGCGTCGTGCTCGGTGCCTCCGAAGGCTCGCGCTCGATCGACGATCTGGCAGCGGCCGTGGACGGCTCGCTGTGGATCGCCACGGACGACGGATTGTTCATCGCCAAACCCCGAGACGATTCCATCGATGTGGCGAGGGTTACGCTGACGTCGGCGCCGGGGATCTCGCCGCCGGGAAGAATCCTCAGCTTGCTCTGGTCGCGGGACGGGCTGATCGCCGGCACGAAGAACGCGGTGTACCGCGTCGATGCGAGCGGGCGTGCGTCCCTGGTCGCGCAACTTCCCGAGGAATGGGACACGGTCAACGATCTCATCGAGAACGCCGGCGGCGATCTTTGGCTCGCCACCCGCGTCGGCATCGCCCGCGTGCGCCGCTCCGTGAACCGCGGCCCGGGCAGGGTCGAATTCGTCCAGGCGGCGAGCCCGCCCTACAGCCACCTGACCTCGTGGACCAACCAGCTGATGATCGACCGGCGCGGTCACATCTGGGCCGTCGGGTTCGGCCTGACCGAGATCGACCCGGTGCGGGGCGGCCCTAGGAGCACGCGGCGCTACGACGAAACGAACGGCCTCTGCGGCGAAAAGATCGAAGCGGTCCTCGAGGACCGCGACGGCAATCTGTGGCTCGGGTCCCAGACCTGCGGCCTGCTCAAGCTGGAGCGTACCGGTCTCATCTCGTACGGGCCATCGGACGGCATCACGACGAAGGGGATCCTCGCGCTGGTCCAAGATGGTTGCGGGGCCGTCTGCGCCATCCCTCGGATCGACCGCTGGTATTGCACCGACGGAGACCGATTCGTCGAAATCGCTCCTCGCGGCGTCGCGCGGCTGTCCTATCTCGCCTGGTCGTGGAATCAAGCCGCCCTGCAGGACCGCGAGGGAGGGTGGTGGCTCGCGGCGGGCGGCGGTCTCGTCCGCTTTCCTAGCGAGCGGGGCGCGCGAGGGCTCGCGCGCCGTTCCCCGGTGACGACGTACGCCGACGATCCCGCGATCAGGGGGCACGACGTCTTCCGGGTTTTCGAAGACTCGCGCGGCGACGTCTGGGTCGGGTTCGCGGACGGAGGTACGACCGTCGTCCGCTGGGAGCGGGCGGCCGGGACATTCCACCGGCTTACCGCGGAGGGGGGCGGAAGGCTCCAGCAACCCGGATGCTTCGCCGAGGATGCATCGGGCGCGGTTTGGGTGGGGTTCCTCCAAGGCGATCTGCGGCGCGTCGAGGGAGCCACGCTCGTCCCGGTGCCGGTGGGCGAAGGCAAGGCGCCGGGCTCGATCAGCGCGATCGCCCGCGATCGAGAGAATAGATTCTGGATCGCCACGGGCGAGGCGGGCCTGTGGCGCATCGACCGGCCCGGCGAGACGGCTCCGGGCATCCGGCGCTACACCCGCGAGGACGGGCTCGTCTCGAATCGCGTGAACACCGTGGCCGTCGGCGCGGACGGACAGATCTACGCCGGGACGATCTCGGGGCTCAACGTCCTCGATCCCGCGACCGACCGGATCCGCCACTTCGCGACCGCCGATGGTCTCGCCAACGACTGGGTCGGCAGCTCGCTCTGCTCTCGCGACGGACGGCTATGGATCGGAACGGACGGCGGCCTGTCGATGCTCGTCCCCCACGCGGAGGAAGCGCCTCGGTCGCCGCCCATCTTCGTCACGGCTCTCACCGTCAACGGCGTTCCGCGCCCGGTCTCGGTGCGCGGCGAAGCCGAGGTGACCGGGCTCGTGCTGGGGCCGGGCGAGACCTCGGTGCGGATCGAGGTCAGCGGGCTGTCGTTCGCCGCCGGCGAGCCGCTTCGATTTCAGCATCGGATCGAGGGGGAGGACTGGACCCCTCCGTCGGACACCGCGGGGGTCACGCTCGCGCGCGTATCGCCCGGGCGCTATCGCGTCTCCCTCCGTGCGGTCCTTCCCGATGGATCGGCGAGCGCGAGCCCCGCCGTCGTGTCATTTCGCGTGAGGCCGCCGTTCTGGCGCACCGGCTGGTTCGCGGCCGCGCTCGGGCTCACGCTCGCCGCCGTCCCCGTCGTCGCTTACCGCATTCGCGCGGCGCGCCTCCTCGCGCTCGAGCGCATGCGCACACGGATCGCCATGGATCTCCACGACGACGTCGGGTCGTCGCTCAGCCAGATCGCCCTCCGCAGCGAGCTGGCGCTCTCTCAGCTCGATGCCGGCGCAGGGAGCCAGGCCCAAGCGCTCGAGCACATCTCCGAGGAATCGCGCGGATTGGTCGATGCGATGAGCGACGTCGTCTGGTCGGTCGACCCGCGGCACGACGTGCTCTCGGATCTCGTCCGGCGCATCCGGTCCTTCGCGCTCGACGCCGCGGAGGCGCGGGGCGTGGAGGTCCGGCTCGATCTCCCCTCTCCGGAAAAGGAGATTCCCCTCCCCGCGCAGATCCGCCGCCAGGTCTATCTGGTGTTCAAGGAGAGCTTCACGAACGCGCTGCGTCACGCGGGCGCCAGCCGGATCGACGTCACGCTGACCGCACAGGGCCACGCCGTCGTCCTGCGGGTCTCGGACGACGGCCGCGGGATCGCGGGACAAGGCCGTGAGTCCGGCGGCCACGGCCTCGACAGCATGCGGCGTCGCGCCGAAGACTGCGGCGGCTCGCTCGAGGTCCTGTCGACGCAGGACGCAGGAACGACGATCACCCTCCGCCTGGAGCTGTCGTGACTGAGAGTCTTCACAGGCCGCCGCGGGCGTGCACGCCCCATACTGGTTGCGTGCATCCATGAACAACCCTCGAGACGTCTTGCGCATCGCCCTCGTCGAGGATCGTGACGAGATCCGCGCGAGCCTCCAGGCGATCATCGATCAGGCCCCCGGATTCCTGTGCGTGGCCGCCTGGAGCACGATGGAGCTGGCTCTCAAGGACATCGCTCAGCCGCTCCCCGACGTCATGCTGGTCGATCTCAACCTGCCGGGAATGAACGGTATCGAGGGGATTCGCATGCTGCACGAGAGATTTCCCCGCCTCGTCATGCTCGTGCTCACGGTGTTCGGCGACGATCGCCGGATCTTCGACGCCCTCTGCGCGGGAGCGGTCGGCTATCTCCTGAAGAACACGCCGCGCCGCAAGCTGTTCGAGAGCCTCAAGGAGGCCGCCGAGGGCGGAGCACCGATGTCCCCCCAGATCGCCCGCAAGGTCATCGGTCTGTTCCGCGAGGTGCGCCCGCCCGCGCAGTCGGACTACGATCTCACGCCCCACGAGCTGCGCGTGCTCGCCCTTTTGGCCGACGGGCACAACTACCGGAGCGCCGCCTCGCTGCTCGAGACCAGCTACAGCACGGTCAACTACCACCTGCAGCAGATCTACCGGAAGCTCCAGGTCCACGGCAAGTCCGAGGCCGTCGCGAAAGCGCTGCGCCACGGGCTTCTTCGCTGACCGCTTCCCGATCCTGAGAGTTCTCTCAGTGGGCTCCCGCGGCGAGCGTGTATTCCCTGGTGTGACACGCGGCGCCCCCGGCCGCGAAGGAGCCGCCGATGAGAACCACCACTCTCCTGCTCGGATTGCTCGCCGCCTGCTCCGCGGTCGCCGCGGCAACTCCCCCGGATCTGATCAATTATCAGGGCGTCCTGAGAAACGCCTCGGACAAGCCGCAGACCGGGAGCTTCGACATGGTCTTCAGCTTCTACGACGCCGCGACGGCAGGGAGCGAGATCCTCGTCGATTCGCATACCGGCGGCGGGAACGTCGCGGTCTCGAACGGCCTGTTCACGGCGCAGCTCGGCGGCGGCACGGTCACGGATGGTGCGGGCCCCGGAACCTACACGGCGCTCTCTCAGGTCTTCCGCGATTACGGGTCGGTGTGGATGCAGATCAAGGTGGGGTCGGAGACGCTGAGCCCGCGCATCCGCGTGCAGTCGGCTGCCTACGCACTGAACGCGTCGAATCTCGGCGGCCTGCCCGCGTCGAATTTCGTCGACACGACGGGGAGCACCCAGACCAAAGCGGGCCACCTCGTGGCCAGCGACGGTCTCGAAGGGAACAGCGCATCGGGCGTCGGCGTCCAGGGGATCGGCGCGACCTCCGGCGGGACGTTCGCGAACGGATCGATCACCGCGGTCGCGCACCTCGGCTATACGAGCGGCGCGGACAAGATCGGCGTTCACGGCATGGGGGCGACCGCCGGCGGCTGGTTCCAGGATCCCGGGAACACCGGCTGGGCCTATCTGGGCAAGCCCGGATACGCGGTTTACGCGAGCGGAACGGTCGCGGGTGGCACGTTCTTCGATACGTCCTCCGACTACGCCTCGATCGCATCGTCCGGGTACTCGCTCTACGGACAGGGATCCACGAAGGGCGCGTATCTCTCGAACCTCAGCGGCTCCGGCACGTGCACGCTGAGCGACGGCAGCCGCGGTCTGAGCGCCTACGGCTCCTCCTCGGGAGCACGCTTCACGGACGGCTCCGGCGACGCGACCGATCTGGCGTTGTCGGGCTATGGGGTCTCCTCCTACGGCGGATTCACCGGCGGATTCTTCTACAACGGCACGGGAGACGGCCAGGCGTTCGCAGGGAACGGCAATTACGGGATCTACGGTTACGGCAGCACCAGCGGGGGCTACTTCTACGACACGAACAATTCAGGGACCGCGTGGATCGCGTACGGCGACCTGGGGATCGACGGCCGCGGAGCGCAGGCGGGCGGGCACTTCGCCAAGCCGTACACGTACGCGGAAGCCTACCTCGCCGCGAACAACGGCATCGTGGAGAACGGCGTCTACGGCCTGTCCAACGGATACTCCGAGGAGCCGGGGTATTTCGTGGATCAATACTACGGAAGCTACGCCTACGTCGGCGGCGGCGGGGCCAAGATCTACGGGAGCGGGTATGTCTCCTTCGTGCAAAACCATCCGCAGGATCCGAGCAAGGTGATCGTCTATGCCGCTCCCGAAGGGGACGAGGTCGCCGTGTACACGCGCGGCACCGCGCGCCTCGTCGACGGCACCGCCCGCGTGCCGCTCGGCCCGACGTTCGCCTGGGTCGCCGATCCGGACACCGGCCTCACGGCGCAGCTCACGCCACGTGGCGCCGCGGTGCCACTCGCCGTCGAATCGCTGACCTCGTCGGAGATGGTCGTGCGAGGGCCGGCCGACGGACCCTCCGATTTGACGTTCGACTATGCCGTCTGGGGCTTGCGAATCGGCTTCGAGGATCGCCCGGTCGTCGAGCCCAAGCGCCAGGAGGCGTTCATCCCATCCGCGGACGATACGATCTTTGCCGCGCATCCCGAGCTACGCGCCTTTAGCGCTCGGCAACGATTCGCGACGATGGAGGATGCGGCCGGGCTCGCTCGGGGGACGGCCGCGCCCGCGTTGAAGTCGGCGATCCACGTCTACGACCGAAACACCGATGTTTCGAAGCTGCTCGCCTCCGTGCCGACCTCCACCGCGGCCGGTCCGGCCGAGCCGCGGCCGGCGCCACGGCCTGCCGAGCTTCCGTCGCTCCACCCCGACGCAGGTCCGGCGGCCGTTCCGGCTCCTCGCCCCACGGAGCCGCCCGCCGCGCCGCCGCTCTTCCCGCCGAACACGATCGCGGTGGAGGTCGCCGATCGCGTCGTCTCCGGCGAGGTCATCGCTAACGACGCGGCCCATCCGGGAGAGCTGAGGCCCACGTCGATCGCCGCCGATCCCGGTGTCGTCGGAATCGTCGCGGGAGAGGACGGCGCGGCGTGGACCGACGTCGCACCCATCGCCGCCGCCGGCTCGATCGCCCTTTGCCAGGTCGACGCGTCCTACGGCGCGATCGCGCCGAACGACCTGCTCGTCGCCTCCCCCATGCCCGGCCATGCCATGCGTGCCGGCGACAATCCGAAGCAGGGCACCGTCGTCGCGAAGGCACTCCAGCCTCTCGCCTCCGGCCGCGGATCGATCCGCGTGCTCGTGATGAGCCGGTAAGCGGCGATGCGCGGGCATCGGATTCTTCTGTTGGTGCTGGCGATGCCGGGAATCGCTCTGGCCCAGACGAGCGTCAGCTACAAGCTGACCGAATCGACGTTCAACCACGGCGGCGATCCGAAAGACGGCGTCTCGGCAGCTTCGGCGAGCTGGCACATCAAGCTCGATTCGATCGGGGACGGCATGCTGGGCGTCGCCCTCTCGAGCGCGAGCTGGCACTCGGATGCCGGCTTCGTCGACGTCTACGCCCCTCCCCGAGAAGTCGCGTCGGTTCGGTGGGCGAGCAAGACGAGCGTGCTCTGGGATCCCGAGCCGTCGGTCGGTTCGTACGAGGTCTACCGCGACCTCTTGTCGACCTTGCCGGGTAACTTCGGCGTCTGCTTTGCGTCGGGACTGACCAGCGAGTCGGCGACCGAGCCTGCGTCACCCTCGCTCGGCGCCCCCTGGTTCTATCTCGTCACGGCGAGGAATCGGCTCGGCGAGGAAGGGACGAAGGGGTTCCGAAGCAGCGGAGCGGAGAGACCGAATCCGGCGCCGTGTCCGTAGCGCCGGGAGCGCTTTCGTGGTACCAAGAGGAGAGGAGGGTGAGCACGTCCGTGCGAATCGGCTCCTCGAAGACCGACGGCTCCGCCGTCCTGGCATTGCTTGTGCTCTTCGCAGCAGCCGGAGGACCGGCTGTCGCTTCGAACTGCAGCGGCACCACGATCGGAAGGACGCCGCTGAATGACCTCGGTTCCGGGACCTACCAGGGGCAAGAGGGCGGGCTCTATCCTGGAGGGTCGAACCAGAGGCCCGCCACGCACGATCGAGACCTCGACCGGGTGGGGCGGGTTCAGCTCTTGAACTCCGCCGGACAGCCTGACGCTGCGAACGGCAAGATCGTCTTCATCTCGATCGGCATGTCGAACACGACGATGGAATTCTCCGCCTTCGTTCCGAGGGCCAATGCCGATCCCGAGAAGAACTCGCGGGTGGTGATCGTCGATTGCGCCGAAGGGGGTCAGGCGTCGTCTGATATCGCAGATCCGGCCGCGCCGTACTGGACGTTCGTCGACCAGAGGCTTGCCGCTGCGGGCGTGACACCCGCTCAGGTCGAGGTGGTCTGGTTGAAGGAGGCGCGACGGGGTCCGACGGAGGCGTTCCCGATGGACGCGACTCTTCTCGAGGACGATTTGCGCACGATCGTGCAGATCATCAAGTCCCGCTACGCGAGCACGAAGAGCGTCTACCTTGCGAGCCGTACCTACGCCGGCTACGCAACGAGCGCGCTCAACCCCGAGCCGTACGCCTACCAGTCGGGATTCTCGGTGAGATGGCTCATCGAGGCGCAGCTCATGGGGGACCCACGCCTCAACTTCGACCCATCCTCGGGCCCGGTCCTGGCCCCCTGGCTGGCCTGGGGACCGTACCTGTGGGCCGATGGACTCGACCCGCGGAGCGATGGGCTCACCTGGCAGTGCTCGGACTTTTCGACGAGCGACGGGACTCATCCGTCGCCGAGCGGCGTCGACAAAGTCGACAATATGCTCTTGTCGTTCTTCAAAAACGATTCCACGACCGTATCCTGGTTCAAAGACTGCAACGCGTCCGATCCCAGCACGTTCGCGTCTCCCCCTGAGGCGCACGGCCTGAGGCTCGATAGCCTCGGCGCAGGCGAGACGCTCGTCTCGTGGGAGAGCCTCGACCCGGTCGTGGGGGCGGGCGCCGTCTACGACCTCGTCGGCGGTGCGCTTTCGCAGCTCAGGGCCGATGGCAACTTCGGTCGCGCGACCTGTCTCGTGAGCGGGTTCGCGGACACGCCTTACACGGACACTTCCGCCGCCCCGCCGGTCGGCGACGCGGAGTATTTCCTCGTGCGCGGTCGCAACGGTTGCGGTCTGGGGACCTACGGGGACAGCGGCCTGTCGCCGGATCCGCGCGATGCGCTCGACGCCGGCGCGCCGGCCTGCCCGTGACTCCCGTTCCGCCCGAATTTGGTGGTAAGAAGGAGTCGCCCCACATCTCGAGGTGACGACTCTGTCCAAGCCGGATGCCCGTCGGCGCGTCCTCGGACGTGCGCTTCTGACGCTCGCCGCTCTTTCGGTTCCCACTCGTGGGGCGCTCGCGGCCGCCTCGACCAGCGACGCCCCCGACAGGCACTTCG
>CAZEII010000024.1:0-63570 GCA_964511835.1 uncultured Acidobacteriota bacterium
CCGGGGCGAGCGCGCCGGCGGTGGCGCTCGAAGCCGCCGAGGCCGCCCGCGCGGCCGCGGCGCTCTCCGATGCGATCGGCCTCGCGCAGGATGCGGTCGGAGATCGCGACCGCAAGCCGGTCGACGAGATCCCGGGCGAGCTCTGGCGACTTCTGTATCCGGCCGGATCGGCCGACGCGGTGACGAAGGTGTCCCAGCGCTTCGGGCTCGACCCGAACCTCGTCGCGGCCGTCGCTCTCCAGGAGAGCGCGTACAACCCGCTGGCCGTGTCGTCCGCAGGCGCGCGCGGCCTGCTTCAGATCATGCCGGCGGTCGGCGCGGAGCTCGCGCGCTCCATCGGCCTTCCCAAGTTCGATCCCGCCGACCTGTTCGACCCGGCGACGAATCTGACCCTGGGATGCGCGCACCTGAGCGACTACAGGCGGCGCTGCGGCTCGATCCCCCGCGCGCTCGCCGCCTACAACGGAGGGCCGTCCCGGGTCGAGCGCTGGGTCCCGCCTTCGGGAAAGGACGACGACGAACGCTTCGTCGAGCGCATTCCGATTCCCGAGACGCGCCTGTACGTCAAGCGGGTGCTCGCCGGTGCGCGCATGTACGCGGTCGCCTGGCCGAAGGGCCTGGGCTCCGAGTGACGCTCACTCGCTTCGCTTGACGCGCGCGCGGAGCCGGCGCGGTAGGGCTTTGAGCCACTCGGAGGCGCGGCGGGCCCACACGCTGTGGCTGCTGAGGATCGCCAGCCCGGCCAGGATCAAGAGCACCCCCTGCAGCACGGGCAGAACCAGGCCTGCGATCCCCAGAAGCAGGAGCGTGATCCCCGCGATCCAGTCGAAGATCTTCCTCGCGCGAGTGACAGGACTCACGAGCGTTCCGCAATGGCTTCCGCATCGAGCGAACCGTCGAACACGAATCGGGCGTCTCCCTCGAGATGCGCCGCCGTCGGCCGCGACGGCGGCCCCGGCAGCGTGACCGTCAACGGGATACCGGCTCGCGGCACGATGACGATCTTCTCCCCTGCGCCGTCCATCCGCGCGGCGAGCGCACTGGCCACGGCGCCGGTGCCGCAGGAGAGGGTTTCGTTCTCCACGCCACGTTCCCACGTTCGCACGTGCAGACGCCCGTCGGCGGCCGTTTCGACGAGATCGACATTGGCCCCCGCGCTACCGAGCGCGGGGTGTCGCCGAAGGATCGGCCCGACCCGCTCGAGCGGATAGGCGCCGAGTCCGGCGACCGGGATGACCACGTGGGGTACTCCCGCGAAAACCCATCGGCCTCGGAAGGTCGTCGCGCCTTCGGGAAGGACGATCTCGCCACGATTCTCGGGCGGCGGCAGAGTCAAGGCGACGACGCTTCCCCCGACCCGCGCGGGGACCTCGCCGATTGACGTCGCAAGCACCATCTCCCCGCGCGGCGCGAGGCCGCGCCGCAGGGCGTACCGTGCTGCGCATCGGCTGCCGTTGCCACAGAACGCCTCTCCCCCGTCGGGATTGAAGAACAGGACGCGCACCCGTCCGCCACGTTCGGTCGAGACGACGAGCACGCCGTCGGCTCCCACGGAGACGCCACGCCTGCAGACCTCGCGCACCCATGCCGTCCGGTCGCCGGGAATCCCCTCCCAGCCCGCCGCGTCGAGCACGACGAAGTCGTTCCCGGCGCCGGACATCTTGGTGAAAGCCACGCGGACTCTCATGGTCCTCCCGGCGTCGCCGACGGCTCCGCCGCGGTCCGAAGCTCCACCTCGGACGACGGTCCGCTCTCGTTCGGGGGCACCGTTCGGTCGACGGCGGTCACGCGATAGCGCAGCACCATCCCCGGCGCCACCGCAGAATCGAGATAGGACGGCTGGGGGAGGACGGAGGAGTTCACGCGCGTCCAGCCCGAACCGTTGGCGTTGCGATAGACGTGGTAGCCGTCGAGATCGCTTTCGGGGCCGGGATTCCAGAGGAGGCGGACACCGCTCCCTTCCTGCACGGCGACCAGCCCCGACGGAGGTGCCGGAGGAAACCTGTCGGACGCATCGACCACGGCAACGTTCGAAGACTCGCTCTCACGGTACGGGGGACCGTCCGCGGCAACCGCGCGCACGACGTACTGATAGATCTTTCCAGCCTCCACCGTGGCGTCGAGATCGTCCTTCGAGCTCAACGGCTGGACGTTGAGAGGGTGCTCCGACAGCTTTCCACCGGCGGGGCCCCGGTAGACGTTGTACGTCGCACCCTCGGGAGCCCCCTCCGCCGCATCCCACGACAACCGGACGCCGTCGGCGCTCGCCTGTCCCATCAGCGCGCGCGGCGCGAGTACCGCAGGGACGGTCGTCAGGTCCTTCGCAACGACGAGCGGCGACGGACGTCCTCGCTGATCGCGCACCCGGACGCCGTAGCGCAGCGTCCACCCGACGCCGGCGTCGGCCAACTGGGTCAGCGCGGGGTCCGCGATCACGATGCGGTCTCCCGGCTTCGCGTACTCAGCGTCGACCGACGCAACCACCTCGCCGCGGACGCGGAACGCGTCCGATTCGGGGGTCGGCGTCCGGCCTCGCGGGTAGGCGACCCTCAGGATCTCCGTGCGCGCGACCGATTGCGATTCGTCCGTGCCGCGCGGCTGGGGCACCGTGAGAGCGATCTCCACGCGAGACCCGAGCTGGCGAGCCTCGACACCGGCAGCCGGCAGAGGTCCTCGCGGGGCGGGGGGCTGCAGCGGACCCATCTTGCCGCAGGCCGCGAGAACGAAGACAGCCACCGGTGCGACCGCCCTCGCCCACGATGACGCATGACGCCCGCTCACGAGATCCAGTGTAGCCTGGGGTTCGCCGAGCTGAGGCATACTGGACGCCGCTCCCCGGGAATCGAGAGGCGACCCCATGTTGCTCGCAAGCGCTCTTCTGGCCGCCGCGACCGCGGCGGCTCCCGAACCCCCGCCGGAGACGATCGAGATCGTTGTCTCCGGCACACCGTACGGAACCGAGGAGTTCCGGCGCGCCGAGGGACCCGACGGCGTCGCGCTGACGGGGAAGGTCTCGATGAAGGTCCCCGGGCTCGGCGACGCGGTCCTCACGCAGCAGACCACGCTGGCGGCCGACGGGCACCCCCTCTCCTACACCCTCGACGTCGACGCCCCCGGCCAGCAAGTCGTCGTGCACGCCGCCCCGAAGGAAGGGGGCCTCACGCTGTCGATCACGGCGAAAGGGGCGACCCAGCCGCTGCGATCGCAGGACGTCGCCGCGGGCGGCCGCGTGTTCTTGCTCGACAACAACTTCGGCTCGCATCTCGACGGCCTGACCCGCGCGCTTCGCGATCTGGCGCCGGGGGAGGAGCGCGCGATCACCGCGCTCGTTCCACAGATTCTCGAGGCCCTGCCGGCGACAGTGAAGCGCGGCGCCGATGGGAAGGGAAGCGTCGGCGGGGCCGCGGTCGCCACCCGGACGTACCGCTTGACGATGGCCAACGTCGGAACCGAGCTGACCGCCCGCGCGGACGACGGGGCTCTGCTCCAAGCGGAGATCCCGATGCAGCAAGCTCTGTTCAAGCGCCGAGGGTACGAAGCGATTGCCGCCGCCGGTCCGCCGGGCGAGCCGGAGCGGTTCAAACCGGACACGCGCGAGAAGGAGATCGAGGTTCACGGTCCCGCCGCGACGCTTCCGGGAACGCTGCTCATCCCGAAATCGGAGGGGCCGGTCCCCGCCGTGGTCTTCCTGTCGGGCTCAGGCCCCCATGACCGCGACGAGACCATCGGTCCGAACAAGCCGTTCACCGACATCGCGCGCGGTCTCGGCGATCGGGGCATCGCGTCGCTGCGATTCGACAAGCGCACCTTCGCCATCAAGGACAAGAGCAAGCTCGCCGATGCGCTCTTGAAGGACGAGTACTACGACGACGCCAAGGCCGCGATCGAGCAGCTGACGAAAACCTCCGGGATCGATCCCGAGCGGATCTTCGTGCTGGGCCACTCGGAGGGCGCTATGGTCGCGCCGAAAGTGGCCGCTACCTCGCCGCCCTCGCGCGGGGTCGTGATGATGGCGCCCGGCGTGCGGCCGATCGACGCGATCGTCATCGATCAGATGGCGCAGGGGGCGAAGCTGACCGGGTTGAGCGCCGACGACATCGCCGACCAGACGAAGCTCCTGAAGGACAAGTTCGCGGCGATCCGCGACCCCAAGCGATTGAACACGCCTCCGTTCATGGGGGCGTCGGCCGCGTACTGGCGCGACTTGATCGCCGTCGACGTCCCGAAGTCGGTGCGCGAATCCAAGCTGCCGATCCTGGTGCTGCAAGGGGACGAGGACGTGCAGGTTCGCAAGGACCTCGATTTCGAGATCCTGCGGACGAAAGTGGGAACCGCGGGCGGCCGGGTGACCTACCGGAGCTTCGCGGGGCTGAACCACCTTTTCATGAAGGTCGAGCACGAATCGACGGGCGCGGAGTATGGATTCCCGGCGCACGTCGATCCGGCGGTGGTCTCCGTCATTGCCGACTGGATCCTGCTGCGCTGACCTCATGAAGCTCGGGGTGGCGTTCGGGAGCGCCGTGCTCGTCGGCGCGATGCTGGCGGCGGGCTGCTCGGCGCCTCCCGCGAGGTTGGACCCCTATGTCCTCGTGCTCGGGACGGCGCAGGACGGCGGTGTCCCTCACGTGGCCTGCACTTGCTCGCATTGCGAGGCGGCCCGTCGCGACCCAGCGCGGCGCCGTCATGTGGCCTCGCTCGCCGTCATCGTTCCCGCGACCGGGCACCGCTTTCTCGTCGACGCGACCCCCGATTTGCGCGAGCAGCTCGACCGGCTTCCCAGCGTCGGCTCGCACACGCGAGGAGGTGTCGACCGCGCTCCTGTCGACGGTGTTCTCTTGAGCCACGCGCACGCGGGCCACTATCTCGGCCTTGCGTTCTTCGGCTTCGAGGCGGTGCATACGTCTCGGCTTCCCGTCTACGCGACGCCGCGAATGGCCGCTTTCCTGCGCGCCAACGCGCCCTGGAGCCGCCTGGTCGGGCGTGAGGAAATCGACCTGCGCGAATCGCCTCCGGGGATGGCGATCGAGCTCGACGCCGGGATCCGCGTGACGCCGTTTTCGGTGCCGCACCGCGACGAGGACTCCGACACCGTCGGGTTCACCATCGCCGGACCTCGTCACACGGTCGTCTACGTCCCCGACACCGACACCTGGTCGACTTGGGCGCCCCCCGCCCTCGAAGCTCTGGCGTCCTGCGACACGGCGCTGATCGACGGGACGTTCTTCACCGTCGGCGAGTTGCCCGGCCGCGACGTCGCGAAAATCGGCCATCCTCTGATCGAAGCGAGCATGGACCGGCTCCAAGACGACGTCCGCGCGCGGAAGCTCCGCGTCTACTTCACCCACCTCAATCACTCGAACGGGGCTCTCGATCCCGCAGGGCCCGAAAGGCGCGCGATCGAAAGCCGTGGCTTCGCCCTCGCGGCGGACGGCCAGCGGCTGCCCTTGTGACGCGCTTGGGCCGTCGTGGTGGAGACCCGCCGGATTCGGCTGTCATACAGGACGCGTGCTCGACCCACTCACCAGGGAAGACCATGGAGGCCGCTCTCGGTGAGATCCATGCGGAAAGCTTCGGTTGGGCCCTGGCTTGCTGCCATCGCGACCGTTCGCTCGCCGAGGAGGTCTTGCAGGTGACCTACGTCAAGGTGCTCGACGGCAGCGCGCGCTTCGACGGGAGGTCGAGCTTCAAGTCGTTCTTGTTCGGGGTGATCCGTCGCACCGCGAGGGAGGAGCGGCGCGCGCGCTGGCTCACCGGACAGCGGCTCGCGCGCCTCTTCACGCAGAGCCCGGCCCTGCCTCCCGCGGTCGATCCCGAGGCGAGCTCGGAGCGAGGGGAGCGAGTGCGCGCGCTGTCGAAGGCGATGAGCCTGCTTTCGCCTCGCCAGCGCGAGGTGCTCCATCTCGTCTTTTCGGAGGATATGACGATCGAAGAGGCGGCGGGGGTGCTCGGAATCACGACGGGCTCCGCTCGGCAGCATTACGAGCGCGGCAAGGCACGGCTGCGCGCGATCCTTCGATCGGAGAGCGTGCGATGAGCGATCGTTGGGACGACAGGGACCTGCGCGAGTTGTTCCAGCTCATGCGCGACGATGACGCCGCGGCGACGCCGCCGTTCCAGCGCTTTCTTCATGTCTCCCGCCACCCGCGCCCCACGCGATGGGCGCCGGCAGCAGGGCTGGCCGCCGCCGCGATGATCGCGGCGATCGTTTTCGTGGCGACGCGGCGCGACGGGACGATCTCCTCGGACGAGGCGATCGCGCAGGCCAAGTCCTTGTCCTCCTGGACGGCGCCGACGGACGCCTGGCTGAAGCTCCCCGGCCTCGAGATCCCCAGCTCCGTACCTTCCCTTTCGTTGTCGTCGGTCCCTCTTCCCGAGAGCTCGGCCGACGAGACGGTTTCCGGAGGAACGCGATGAATGGTTTCAAGACCCTGACAACCTTGGCGTGCGCCGTCCTCATGTCGACCGCCGCTCTCGCGGCCCTGGGGGGCGAGCCTCCGCGCGGCCCGTTGGGTGGACCCGGCATGGGTGGTCCCGGAATGGGCCCGCCGATGGAGCACAACCTGTTTCCGCCGGAGCTGATCCTCATGAATCAGCTCGCGCTCGGCCTGACCGCCGATCAGCTCACCGCGGTCAAGAAGCTCGTCAACGACACGCACGGCCGCGTCCTCGATTTTCAGATCGATCTGCACCGAGTGACGGAGCAGCTCCAGTCGGCCCTCGACAATTCGAAGCTCGACGAGCCGGCGGTGCTCGCTCTCGCGAGCCAGGCGATGGATCTCGAAAAGCAGATCAAGACCGCCCACCTTTCGCTGATGATCAAGGTCAAGAATCTCCTGACGCCGGAGCAGCAACAGAAGGCGCGTGCGCTCGAGCCCCGGCGGGGCATGGGGCCCGGGCCGGGCGACGAATAGGCCGACCGAGGGAGGGGTGCGGTGAGCAGGATCGCAGTGTCGCTGATGCTTTTCGGCCTCGCGGCAGGCGATGCGCTCGCCGACCCGCCGGAGCTTCTGACCTGGACGATCAACACGACCGGAGCGACCGGGTACGCTGGCCTGCCCGCCAACGTACAGCTGGTGCGGTATTCGGCCAGTTACGTCTACGTCAGCGCGTCGGGCATCCCTTCGTACTCGATCGGCCCGTGGCCCTCCGACCCCAACCTCCCGAGCAACCAGAGCTACGTATTCAAGATCCCACGGCTCCCCACCGTGAACACGGGGACGAAGACCTCGACGCCTCTCGGCGCGATGGGCTCCTGGACGAACGGAGTCCCGGTCTACAACCCGCTCGACGCGCGCTCCTACAACAACCAGAACGTCTGGCATCAGAATGCGGTGCTCGTCGAGGCGGCCAGCTTCGATTCCTGCCTGGGACACGCCGCCCCGGGCGGCCGTTACCACAATCATCAGAATGCGCGCTGCGTCTTCACCGCCAACCCAGGGACGCACTCGCCGATCTTCGGCTGGGCCTTCGACGGCTATCCGATCTACGGCCCGTACGCGTTCGCCAACGCCGACGGCACCGGGGGAATCGCGCGAATGCGGACCAGCTACCACCTCCGGAGCATCACGACGAGAACGACCCTTCCCGACGGCACCGTGCTGACGCCGTCGCAGTACGGACCCGCGGTCTCGCCGACCTACCCGCTCGGCTATTACGTCGAGGACTACGAATACGTCGCGGGGCTGGGTGATCTGGACGCCAGCAACGGCCGGTTCGTCGTCACCCCCGAATATCCTTTCGGAATCTACGCGTATTTCTTGACGATCGACGCCTCGGGCGCGTCCGCCTACCCGTACGCGTTGGGGCCGAGATACAACGGCGTCGTCGCGATGGAAAACCTCTCGACGATGGGCCACGTCGTCGTTTCGGAGCCGGTGACCACCTACGTCGCGCCTTCGGCGCCGGGCGAGGTTCCGAGCTCCCTCGCCGTCGCCAGGGCGGCCGGGGGAGACGTCACGCTGACTTGGGGGGCGAGCTGCGGTCCGGGTGCCGTCGACTACGCGATCTACGAGGGCACGCTCGGCTCGTGGTACACGCACGCGCCGGTGGCCTGCCACGACGTCGCCGGCGACCTGACCGAAACGATCACCCCCTCGGCCGGGGACAGGTATTTCCTGCTCGTGCCGCTCGCGATTTCCGACGAGGGATCCTACGGCGCCGGTCCGTCCGGCATCGAGCGCCCGCGGGGAGCGTCCGTCTGCGAGGCGACCCAGTCGCTGGCCTCGTGCCCCTAGCCGTTCTCGCTCTGACGCTGGCCGCGCTCGCAGCCCCGGCGCCTGCCGGATACCACGCGGAGCTCTCGACACCGCCGCGCGTCAGGGCCGGCGAGCCGGCGTCGCTGTCCTTCCTGATCCGCGGCCCCTCGGGAAGCGCGATCCGGTTTCTCCAGAACGTCCACGAGCGGCCGATGCATCTGCTGATCGTGTCAGAGGACCTGGCGGAGTTCGACCACGTCCATCCCGACCTGCAGGCGGACGACAGTTACGGCCTCTCGCACACGTTCGCCCATGGCGGACGGTACGCGCTCTACGCCGACTACACGCCCCCCGGATCGGGAGCGGTGGTCGACCGGTTCGTCATCGACGTCGAGGGCCCGCGGCGCGAGCCGGTCCGGCTGGTCGAGGACGCGAGGCCGGAGAAAACGATCGACGGCCTGCGGGCCCGGTTGACGTTCGACCGCCCGCTGCGCGCAGGGGACAGCGTCTTGTTCGCGTTTGCGCTGAGCGACTCCGGGAGCGGTGCGCCGGTGACGGACCTGCAACTCTTCCTCGACGCGCTGGCGCACGTGGTCGTCATCAGCGAGGACCGGTTGGAATTCATCCATGCGCACCCGCTCGAGGCCGGCGAGGTGTTCGACCCGAGCCAGGACCCGAAGCGGCACGTGCACGATCCCGTCGCTCTGGAAAAACGTCTCGTTGGCCCGAGCCCGTCATCGGTCTCGACCTACGTCACTTTTCCGAAGCCGGGCCTCTACAAGATGTGGGCGCAGTTCCGGCGGAACGATGCGGTGATCTCGATTCCGTTCGTTCTGGACGTCGCCGCCGCATCCGCGACGGCATCGGCCCCTCAGCTGGAGCGAGGAGCGCTGAGGATCGAGGTGACGAGCTCCGGCTACACACCGTCGCGGCTCGTCGTCAAAGCCGGGGAAACGGTCGAGCTGGTCTTCCACCGCGGGGACGATCGGAATTGCGCGCGAACGGTCGTCTTCCCGAAGCTCGGGATCACGCGCGAGCTTCCCGCAGGCGAGACGGTGACGATCACTTTCACGCCGAAGGAGCCGGGCGAGATTTCGTTCACCTGTGGGATGGGGATGTTCGGCGGCACGGTCGTCGTCGAATGATCACCCTTTCGGAATCAGCGCGATCCGCGCATCGACGACGAACGAGCTCCTCCGGTCTCCTGTGACGATCAGCGGATTGATGTCGAGCTCGGCGAGGTCACCCTCGAGGTCTCCGACGAGCTGAGATAGCCTGAGGAGGGATTCTTCGAGAAAATCGAGATCGACGGGCTGCTCCCCGCGCGCCCCGGTCAGAAGCGAATATCCCTTGATCCGCTCGATCATCGCCCGAGCGTTGACGTCGGTCAGCGGATGAAGGCGGACCGACACGTCTTTCATCACCTCGACGAAGATTCCACCGAGTCCGAACATGAGCACGGGTCCGAAGTGGGGATCGTGCGTCATACCCAGGATCGTCTCGCGGCCGCCGGCGATCATTCGCTGGACCTGAACCCTGAGATTCGCGTCCTTCGACTTCAGCTTCGCGACGATCTCCTTGAAGGCCGCGGCGACCTCGTCGGCGTTCCTGAGATCGAGCTTGACGCCCCCGAGGTCCGACTTGTGAGCCATCGCGTCCGAAGCCGCCTTCAGTACGACGGGGTAGCCGATCGCGTGCGCGGCTTCGATCGCCTCCGCGGCCGACGCAGCGAGACGCGACGGAGCGAGCGGAAAACCGTAGGCCGCGAGGACCTCGGCGACTTCCCAGGAGGACAGCATGGTCCGCCCGGCTTTGCGCGCGGCGGAGATCGCTTTGCCGGCGCGAGCCCGCTGGCTCCGATACGAGACCGACTTGCCGGCGGGCCGGTCGCGCAGGACGCGGTAGCGCGCGAGCCCGGCCATCGCCGCCGCGGCATTCTCCGGAAATCGGTAGACGGGGACGCGCCGCTCGCGCAGAAGGGCGATCCCCTCGGCGCTACGCTGTTTCCCCATGAAAACGGAGAGCACCGGCTTCTGTCCGTCCGCCGCTTCCGCGATCGCCGCCGCGACCTCGTACGCGTCGATCATGATCGGCGAGACGAAGATCGCGATGACGGCGTCGACGCCGGGATCGTGCCGGACGAGCTCGAGCACCGCCCGGTAACGGGCGTCGTCGGCCGAAGCGATCATGTCGATGGGGTTGCGCGTGGAGGCCTCCGCCGGGAGCACGGCGGCGAGCGCCCGGCGCGTCTTCTTCGACGGCTCGGCGAGCGTAAGCCCGGCCCCGATCAGCGCGTCGGTGCAGAGGATGCCGGGGCCGCCGGCGTTGGTGACGATCGCGATCCGGTCTCCTCTCGGCACCGGCTGGCTCGCGAGCGCCTGCGCCAGCGTGAACATCTCCTCCATCGAGGACACCCGCAGCACACCGCACTGCTCGAGCAAAGTGTCCGACGCGACGTCGAGCCCGACGATCGATCCCGTGTGCGACGTCGCGGCGCGCGCCCCCTGGGCCGTTCGCCCCGCCTTCACGGCGACGATCGGCTTCTTGCGCGTGATGCGGCGCGCGATCGTCGTGAACCGCCTGGGGTTCCCGAAGGATTCCAGGTACATGAGGATCGCCTGAACGTCCGGGTTATCCTCCCAGTACTCGAGAAGGTCGTTCCCGGAGACGTCGGTCTTGTTCCCCATCGAGACGAACATCGCGACGCCGAGTCCGCTCTCGACGGCGTCGGCGAGAATCGCCTCGCCGAGTGCCCCCGACTGCGAGACGAACCCGACGTTCCCGCGGACCGGCCGCGCGGCCGCGAACGTCGCGTTGAGCCTGACGTCGCCCTCCGTGTTGACGACGCCCATGCAGTTCGGGCCGACCATCCGCATCCGGTACTTCGCGAGCTTCGCCCGGAGCTTCGCTTCAAGGAGCGCGCCCGCCGGTCCGACCTCCTTGAAACCGGCGGTGATGACGACGAGTCCGCGCACCCCTTTTTTTCCGCAGGCGTCGACGACTTTCAAGACCTGATCCTTGGCGACGGTGACGATCGCGAGATCCACGGGATCCGGCGCTTCGGCGATCGAGCGGTAGCAGCGGATCGAGTGGACCGAATCGGCCTTGGGGTTCACCGGGTAGACCGGTCCGTGGAACTCGAAGTCCACGAGATTCGCCAGGATCTCGCGGCCGATCGTCTGGCGCTTGCGCGAGGCGCCGACGACGGCGACGGAGCGAGGCCGAAAGATCGCGTCGAGGGATTCGGATCGAGCGGACTTCACGAGGCCCGGCCTAGCTGCGATTCAGATCGGCGGCGAGCAACCGGTGGAAGTGGTGCGCGGCCAGTTCGATGTTGGCCGCGTAGATGCCCCGATCGTAGGCGGGAGAGCCCAGACCTCGCTGCACGGACTCGCAGATCGACCCATCCTCTTCCTGGACCTTGTGGCTCGCGGCGAGGCTTCGCTCGATGAACTCTCTCGCCTTCGCGCCCTCGGTCGCCTCGAAATAGAAATCGAAGATCACGTGTGTCCGGTCGTGTCCCAGCGGCACGACCCAATTGGTGTCGAGGATCGGCCCGTACCTGTTGAGCATGAAGTTCGGGTAGACGAAGGCGTAGAGCGCCTCCGCCCCGATCCGCTCGGCGAAATCGCCGCCGGTTTCGGCGGGGGTCTCCTCGGGAGATCGGCACGACTGGATCGACACACGCTCGAACATCTCGGTGTCGTAGGTCGCGAGATCGAGCTGCCCCGCCAGCGCCTTGTGCAGCACCGCGACGTGGTAGCCGCCGTCGAGATAGTTGTCGACGTAGACCTTCCAGTTGCACCGCATCTCGTACGTCCGCCGCGCGGCGAACTTGAGGTCCCAGCTCTTCATCGCCGTGAGACGCGGGCCGAGCTCGGCGAGCTGTGGCTCGAGCGGCGGCGCGTCCTCTCCGAGATGGATGAAGACGAGCGGACCCCATGCCGCCACCGCGGCCGGCTTCAAGGAGAACCGGTCGCGATCGAACAGCTCGTTCCGCCCGAGACGCGGTGCCTTGCTCAGGCCCCCGTCGAGCCGGTACGTCCAGCCGTGATAGGGGCAGGTCAGCTCGGTGAGACTCCCCTCCCCGTGGCAGACCTGAGCCGCGTGGTGGCGGCAGACGTTGTGGAATGCGCGCAGCGTGCCGCTGTCATCCCGGACGACGACGTAGGGATCGTCGACGAGACATCCGGCGAAATAGTCTCCGGGCCGGCTCACCCGGTCGAGGCGCCCGACCGCCTGCCACGACCGACGAAAGACGTTCGTCCTCTCGAGGTCGAGAAACTCCGGCAGCACGTACCAGGACGCCGGAGGCGTCCACGCGCGCTCGATCGGAATCGAGGGGTCGAAGCGGGAAAGCTCGGTGCGCAGCCGCTCGAGGCTCATCGTCCGGCCCTCGGAGATGCGAGCATACGCGCCGCCGCGAGCCATCCCGCCCCTCCCAGCACTCCAGGCCCCGGATGCGTGCCCGCGCCTCCTAAGAAGAGATTCTCGATCGGCGTCACGTGGCGCCCCCAGCCCGCGACCGGGCGCATGAACAGGATCTGATCGAGGGCGATCTCCCCTTGCGACGCGGCGCCTTCGCGCAGGCCGAAGCACTTCTCGAGATCGGCGGGGGTCAACGCGACGCGATGCGCGATGCGGGAGCGGAAGCCGGGGAACGTCGCCTCGATCGTCGACGTGACTTTCTCGGCCAGCGCGGAGCCGTGGGCGTCCCCCCAGGTCTTCCCGTCGTTCAGGCGATAGGGGGCATATTGAACCCTCGCGATCAGGACGTGGCGGCCGGAGGGGGCGAGCGACGGCGCGAGTAGCGTGGGGGCATTCAGCTCCACGTGCGGATGCTCGGACACGTGGCCGTATTTCGCTGCGTCGGCGGCGCGCTCGAGCGAGACGACGTCGGGCGTCAGCGAGACGATTCCCGCGAGCGCCTCCCGGGCGAGACCGGGGGCTTCCGGAAGCGCATCGAGCCCGTAGAGGACGAAAGCCGTGCAGCCGCGGTGGCGGATGTTCCGGATGGCGTGCACGAACTCGGGGTCGAGCCAGACGGAATCGACCCAGTCGAGGAACGTCGTCGCGGGATCGACGGTCGAGAGAACGGCCTTTGCGGGGATCTCCTCTCCGCCTTTGAGGACGACGCCCATCGCCGCGTCGTCGCGAACCTGGATGCGCTCCAGCGGGGCGTTCAGGCGGATCGTGACGCCGAGCCGCTGGGCCGCGGCAACCGCAGAGTCCGTGAGCGCCCCCGGACCGCTTTGCCAGGGGGTTCGTCCTCGTATGGCGCCCTCCTGAGCTCCGGCGAGGTGATGGATGAGAACGTAGCCGGTGCCCCCGGAGCGCGGACCCTGCTGGAAGTCCTGGATGCCGGCCGTGGCGACCGCGGCCTTGAGCGGCCCGCACTCGAACCAGTCGTCGAGCAGCTCCCAGACCGACATCGGCAAGGTTCGGAGGAGCTCCATCATGTCCCGCTTGCCCAGCGAGCGAAAGGTTTTCCCCAGAGAGAGCAGGGTGAGAAAGTCGCCGATGGAGCGGATGTCGACGTCGGGCGCGGGAACCTGGTAGAGCGCCTCGAGGAATCCCGCGAAGTTTCCGACGAGGGCCGTGAAGGCGGGCCATCGGGCGGCGTCGCCCGGGGAGTGCGGAGCGATCGCGGCCGCCGCCCGTCCGGCATCGCGCGGCAGAGTCAAGAAGGATCCCCGATCGACCGGCACGCTGAGCGGCGTGTCCGTTGCGCTGCGCGCAAGACCCGCGAGATCGAGCGCTGCGGCGATCTTCGACGGAACCCAGCCCGGATCGATTCCGCACGGCGCCGCGCGGAATCCCGGTGCGAACTCGAGGATGCGACGCTCGCCGCCCGCCGCGTCGGCGGCATCGAGAACCAGCACCCGCCGTCCCGCTTTCGACAATCGGCACGCCGCGACGAGCCCGTCGGCCCCGGCGCCGATGACGATGGCATCGAACGCTCGGGCGCTCACACCTTACCCCGCAGGATCTCGAGGGCGGCGAGCCGCCCCGAGGCGCCCATGATCCCCCCGCCGGGGTGCGTCCCCGCGCCGCACTGCCAGTACCCTTCGATCGGCGTCCGGTACTTCGCCCATTTCGGCACCGGGCGGAGAAAGAAGAGCTGCTGCAGCGCGAGCTCGCCCTGGAAGATGTTCCCTTCGGTCAGGCCGGTGATCCGCTGGATGTCGTCGGGAGTCAGCACTTGCCGGTGCAGGATGAGCGACGGTAGGTTCGGCGCGTAGCGGGCGAGAGTCGAGACGACCGCGTCGCCGAACGCCTCACGCTTGGCATCGTTCCAGCCTCCGTTCAGCTGATATGGCGCGTACTGCACGAAGATGCTCATCACGTGTCGGCCGGGGGGTGCCATGCCGGGATCGATCATCGACGGGATGACGCAGTCCATGTACGGGTGGCGCGAGAACTCGCCGTACTTCGCGTCGTCGTAGGCTCGCTCGAGATACGCGAGGCTGGGGCTGATCGAGATCGCGCCCCGCAGGTGGGGACCGTTCCCCGGAAGGCACGTGAAGTCGGGAAGCCCGGAGAGCGCGAGGTTGACCTTCCCCGACGAGCCGCGAAATTTGAACCGCCGGACTCCGTCGACGAGATCTTCGGGAAGGGCCTTCGGATCGACCAGGCGCGTGAAGGTCAGGCGCGGGTCGAGCCCCGACACGACGAGGCTCGCCGCGATCTCCTCGCCGCTCGCGAGCGCGACACCCGTCGCACGGCCGTTCTTGACGATCACCTGCGTGACGTCCGCGTCCGTCCTGACCGTGGCGCCGAGCGCCTTCGCGGCCGAGGCGATCGACTCGCTGATCGCGCCGGTCCCCCCTTTCTGGAACCCCCACGCGCGGAACGCGCCGTCGATCTCCCCCATGTAGTGGTGGAGCAGGACGTACGCCGAGCCCGGCGACCTCGGCCCCAGAAACGTCCCGATGATGCCGCTCGCCGATTTCGTCGCCTTCAGCGGATCGAACTCGAACCACTCGTCGAGATAATCCGCGCTGCTCATCGTCATCAGCTTGTGCAGGGCGTGGAACTTCTCCGGCCCCAGGGAGTGGAAGTGCCGGCCGAGCATCAAGAGCCCGGCCAGGTCGCGCGGCGAGAGCGACGTCGGGTCGGGCGGGATCATCCCGAGAATCGGCTTCACCGCCATCGCCATGTGGTGCATCAGGTTCCCGAAGATCGACGCGGCGTCCGCATCGCGCGGCGAGTGGCGCCTCAGCTCCTCGCGCGTCTCGTCGGGATCCGCCCATGCGGCCAGGTAGTCGCCGTCGTCGAGCGGCGTCACCGTGCTCTCGAGCGGGAGGATCTGGAGGCCGTGCCGCGGGAGATCCAGATCGCGGATGATCTCCGGCCGCAGCAGGCTCACGACGTAGGAGAAGACGGAGAACTTGAATCCCGGAAAGACCTCTTCGGTGACCGCCGCACCTCCGACGAGCGGCCGCTTTTCCAGAACGAGCGTGCGCCGCCCGGCCCGTGCGAGATAGGCCGCCGCGACCAGGCCGTTGTGCCCGCCGCCGACGACGATCGCGTCGTAGCCGGTGCCGGTCATTGTTTCTTCCGCGGCGGATCGTAGAAGGGCAGCTCGCGGACCGTGGCGGAGGCGAGCCGCCGCTTGTGCTCGACCGTCACCTCGATGTCGACCCTTGTGCCCGCCGCGAAGTGCGGGCGTATCAGATGCGCGAGGGCGAGGGGCTTCTTGAGGAGCGGCGACCAGCCGCCGCTGGTCGCGTACCCGACTTGGGAGCCGCCGATGTAGACCGGCACGCTGACGCGCCACGGGACGGTGGAGATTTGAGGCGGCAGATGCTCCGCCGCGTAGAGCCTCTCGAACGCCGTCCAGTCGATCTCGAGGCCGACGAATCCCCACGCCGCACCGCGCGCACGCTCGTCGGCCAGCGCCCGCCGGCCGTTGAACGGCCCCTTCGACGCCGACACCGCCCATCCCAGGTTGATCTCGAAGGGCGTCGACTTGCGCTGCTCGATCAGGGCGTGGTGCGACGAGTAGTAGTCGACGTCGAGCATGATGAGCCCGGCCTCGATGCGGGCGATGTCGAGCGCCCACACGCCCGCCGGCGTGATCCCGTATGGCGCTCCCGCGTCGATCAAGGCGTCCCACACGGGGAGGGCGGACTCGGCGTCGATCCAGATCTCGTATCCGAGGTCTCCCGTATAGCCCGTTCGCGAGATCGTGACCGGGATCCCTCGTAGGGTCGTCTTCGCGACGCGGAAATACTTGAGTCCCGCGAGGTCGAGCGGCACGAGCTGCGAGAGAACCGCGCGCGCCAGCGGCCCTTGAAGGGCCAGCGTCGCCACACTCTCCGAGAGGTCCTCGATTCCCACCTCCATGCCGAAGGCGTTCATGTGGAGCCATCGCAGGGAGGAGTCCGCGCTCGTCAGGCGGTAGGTCGTCTCATCCAGCCGGCTCAGCGTCCCGTCGTCGACCACCTTGCCCGCGGCATCGCACCAGGGGGTGTAGCAGACCTGCCCCGGCCTGAGCTTCGTCACATCCCGCGTGATCAGGCGATCGAGGAGCTTTCCCGCGTCGCGACCGGAGATCAGGTACTTGTGCAACGGCGAGACATCGAAGAGCGCCGTAGCGTTGCGCACCGCGGCGTACTCCCGATCGGGATGTGGGTCGTAAGCGCTGGCCATTTGGTACCCGGCCCAGCGGCGCCAGGTCTGCGCGCGGACCAGCGCCGACGTGCGAGGATGGAATGGCGACTTCTTGAGCATCGAGCTGCGGAGTATATGCTGACCCCATGCACGTCGTTCTCTGGCGCTTCCGCGTTCTCCCCGGCCGCGAAGACGAATTCGAAGCGGCCTACGGCAAGGGCGGAGATTGGGACCGCTTCTTCCGCGAGAGCGAGGGGTACGAAGGCTCGCACCTCATGCGCGCGAGCGATGGAGCCTATCTGACGATCGACCGCTGGGCTTCCGAGGATGCATACCGGGCGTTTCGCGAGCGGCACGCTTCGCGCTACGCCGAGCTCGACGCCGCGTGCGAATTGCTCACGCGCGAAGAGACGTTTCTCGGTGCGGTCGAGGCTTGAGGATCAGCAGCAGCCCCCGCCGTCGTAGAACCAAGTGGACGGCGTGATGACGAGATCGGTCCGGCCGAGACCCTCGAGCTTCTTCGCCGTCTTGTCGCAAACGGCCGCCGGCATGTCCCGCGCGAGGACGTGACCGGCGCCGTCGTCGAAGCTCGGCGCCGAGCCAAAATAGATCGCCGATCGCCCCGTGAAGATGCACGCACCGTCCGGGGGGATCGGGTCCTTGATGGCGGCGACCTCGACACTTTCGAGCACGATCGGTGCAGCGGTCCCGTAGCGGTCCGGATCGAGGACTCGGTAGGGACGTCGCGCGCGGATCTCGATCGTCCCGAACCCCGCTTCGACGAGCAGCGAAACGTAGCGATCGTATGGGATCGCGCCCGCGAGACACATGGCGCGAAGGCGGTCGTCGGCGGTCAGGTGCGCGGGAAGAGGCGCCGGGGCGATGGGATCGGACATGACGAGCCGACCGCGGGGAGCGAGGACACGATGCATCTCCGCGAGAGCGGATCGCAGATGGGCCTCCTCAAAAATATTGAACAGGCAGTTCTGCGCGGCGACGCCAACGGCCCCGTCCGGGAGCGGAAGATCGAGGGCGTCCCCATCGCGCAGGTCGACGAAGTCGTCATGAAACCAAGGATTGACGCGCGCCGCCTCGACGAGATTCTCCCGGCAGGCCTCGCGCATGCGTGCGACCGGGTCGATCCCGATCACGGCTCCCGGTCGTCTCGAGAAGTAGGCGAACTGGAGGAGCTCGAGGCCGCCCCCGACGCCGACGTAGAGAACGTTCGGCGCGCCGGCGAGATCGCGGGGATGAACGGTGGCGCCGCAGCCGTAGTTCATTTCCTGCATCCGGTTCGGGACTTCGAGACCAGGAAGACTCCAGCGGGGCGTCGACGTGCAGCACAATCCGGGGTCGGGCGTCTCCGCTGCCCGGGCGTAGAAGTCCTTCGCGGTCTGGAGGTAGCTCATCGGTGTCTCCAAGGCGTCAGTGGAGAATCCTCTCGACGCCGTAGCCGAGAAGGGCGGCCACCGGAAGCGCGACGCAGCACGCCAAGAGGATTGCGCGAACGGTCCTCCACCGAGCCGTTCCCGTGGTCGAGGGCCCATGAGGCGACGAGCGCAACCATGAGGAGCGGCAAGAGCATCGGGAAGGGTATCCTCAGTCCCGCATGGGATGATGCGGTTCGGTGTCGCCGGCTGGGATTACGCGGATTGGAACGGGATCGTCTATCCAACCAACGCGTCGCGCGGTTTTGACCGACTCGCGTGGATCGCGCGCTTCGTCGACGTGGTCGAGATCGATTCGACCTTTTACCGGCCGACGACGCCGCAGGTCGCAGAGAGCTGGTTGCGGCGCACGGCGTCGCGGCCCGGTTTTCGATTCACGGCGAAAGCGCATAGATCATGGACCCACGAGCCCTGGAGCGACCCTTCGGTCGTCGCGCCGACGCTCGCCGGCTTGACGCCGCTGCGGGAGGCCGGCGTCTTGGGCGCGCTCCTGGTCCAATTCCCGCAGTCATTTCATTGGACTCCGGGTAGCTTAACCCACTTGGGCCGGCTGTTGGAAGCCCTGCGCGATTGGCCCGCCGTCGTCGAAGTGCGGCATATCTCCTGGGACGACGACCGGCCGGCCGCGTGGATGCGAGACCACGGCGCCGGCTGGTGCGTGGTCGACCAGCCCCGCGCTGCGGGAAGCACCGCGCCTCCCCGCCCGCGCGTCACCGCGGAAGTGGCCTACCTGCGCCTCCACGGTCGCAACGAGGCTGCCTGGTTCGAGCCGTCGGCCGGCCGCGACGCACGCTATGACTATCTCTACTCCATGGACGCGCTGCGGCCGCTGGCGGACGCTGCGCGAGAGATGGGTGCGCACGCCCAGGCGCTCTACGTCGTCGCCAACAACCACTTCCGCGGCCAAGCGCTCGCCAACGCCCTCCAGCTCAAGCACCTGCTGCAAGGTGTGATCCCGGACGCGCCCGCCGACCTCGTGGCGAGTTATCCGGATCTGAGCGGCCTCGTGACGGCGAAGAATACGCGCCTATTCGAATAGGGGACACGCCCCGTTTTCGCAGCAACGCGGGATCCGGGGAGCTTTGCAAGAAAACGGTGCGTGTCCCCTATTTTCTCAGCCGCTTCTCGTCTTTTTTCGCGGCCTCTGCGAGTAGGTCCTTTGCGGGCTTGGCGTACTTGCTCCGTGGATAGTCGTTCAGCACCTGGTCGAGCCAAACGCGACCTTCATCGGGACTCCGAGCATCCATCAGCGTGCGGCCGAGCCAGTAATAGACCTTGTCTTTCTGACGGTAGGCGGGGTACTTCTGGAGGAGCGCTGTAAACCGTTGGGTGGCCGCCTCGTAGGCGCGCTTCCTCCAGTAGAAGTTCCCGATGATGAACTCGTGCTCGGCCAGTCCGTCCTGCCCTTTTCCGATGAACTGGCGGGCGGCGCGGGCGAACGGGGAGCTCGGCCAGCGCTTGTCGACTTCCTTGAAATCGTCGATCGCGACCTGGGTCTGCGCCTGGTCCCGCGTCGCGCTGTAGATCTGCTTGACCGAGCACATGCCCGCCTGGAACTGCGCGTAAGGGGCCTTCGGATGGTCGCCGTACAGCGTGACGAAGTCCAGGTACTTCGAGCGGGCCTCGATCAGAGAGAGATCGTCGCCGAGATAGTAGGTGGAATCGGCCAGCGACAGGCGCACGAGAGGCTCGTACGTCGGCCGCTCCGATTGCGTGAACTGGATCTTCTGGAGCAGGGTCTTCGCCTTCCGCAACTGGTGGCGCGCCATCGCCGTTTCGACCTGGGTGAGGGTCTGCTCGGCACTCAGCACTTCGGCCGTCTGCTTTGCGCTCTTCTTGGTGGCGCAGCCGGTTCCGGCGGCGACGGCCGCCAGGCTCGTGACGAGCGCGAGCACGCGTCGCGTCATCGGTACTCGTCCCCCGATCCCGCGAGCCGCGCCCACAGCGACTCGGGCAGGCGGGCCGGCCGGCCCTCCTTTCCGCAGGACGCGTGGACCGTGAACCCCGTTGCGAGCAGCCGTCCGTCCGCTCGGCTTCGGACGGCGTATTCGAACCGCACGCGCACGCCGCCCACGCGGACGAGACGCGTTTCGATCTCGAGAACCTCGTCGTAGCGCGCCGGCAGCCGGTACTCGGCGCCGGCCGCGATCACCGGGAAGAAGACGCCGTCGTCGTCCTCGAGCGCGCCGTAGGCGCATCCCGCTTCCCGCATCAATTCAGTCCGCCCCAGCTCGAACCAAACGAAGTAGTGCGTGTGGTGCGCGACTCCCATCCGGTCGGTTTCGGGGTAGCGCACTCGAGTTGTCGTCTTGGAGACGCGAGCGGGATTCGCCCTGGGCTCAGACACGACGCTCCTGCTCGGCGATCGCCGCCAGCTTGCGGACCATCGCGGCGGTCGCGCCCCGCGGATCGCCCGAACCGAAGATCGCCGACCCGGCCACGATCACGTCGACGCCCGATGCGGCCACCTCGTCGAGGTTGTCGAGCGTGACCCCGCCGTCGATCTCGATCCTTGTGGCCAGCCCCAGGCGGTCGATCCAGGCCCGGAGCCGCCTCGCCTTGTCGAGCACCGACGGGATCAGGGTCTGCCCCCCGAATCCGGGGTTCACCGACATCAGGAGAACGTAGTCGGCGACGGGGAGGATCTCGCTGAGCGTCTCGAGCGGCGTCGCCGGATTCAGCACGACTCCCGCCTTCGCGCCGGCATCCTGGATCGCGGACGCGGTCCGCTCGAGATGTCGGGCCACTTCGACGTGGACGGAGATCATGTCGGCGCCGGCTTCCGCGAACGCGGCGACGTACCGGTCCGGCTCCTCGATCATCAGGTGGCAATCGACCGGAAGCTGGGTCACGCGGCGAACCGCGCGAGTGACCGCCGGTCCGACGGTCAAGTTGGGCACGAAGTGCCCGTCCATCACGTCGACGTGGACGAGGGCGGCTCCGCCTGCCTCGGCGTCCTTGATCTCCGCGCCGAGGCGGGAGAAATCGGCGGAGAGAATCGATGGTGCGATCACCGCGCCCACGCTCAAGCTCCTAATCCGCAACCGTCAGCTCGACGACGTCGCGGCGTGCCACCGGGTACCCGAAAAGGGGCAGCTGCCCCACGATCGTCCCCGGGGGCCTCCCCTCCGACGGGACGTGCCGCACGGCGCCGCTCCGAAACCCGCACAGGGTGATCCAATCCTGCGCCTCGTGCAACGTGCGTCCCGAAAGGTCGGGCATCACCCAGCGTGGAACGCGAGGACCGTCCGAGACCAGCCGGTGCACGCGATCCCCCGAGACCGAGAGAGTGCCTTCGGGAGGGGCCTGATCGATCACCTGCCCCGCGGGGATCGGCTCGTCGTGGACACGCGCTTCCCATCCCGGCATGAGCCCCTGGCGTCTCAGCTCCAGCTCGGCCTGCCGGGCCGGCTGCCCGATCACGCTCGGCACCGTCAGCGTTTCGCCGCCGAGGCTGACGACGACGCGGATCGTCCGCCCGTGCCGGACCTTGGTTCCCGACGCCGGGTCCTGCTGAACCACTCGATCGACGGCCACGCCGGGGTCATGCCGCTGCTCGCCGACTTCGAACCCGAGACCCAGCTCTTGCGTCTTGGCGAGCGCGTCCTCGCGGCGGCTGCCGACCAGATCGGGCACGTCGACGATGTTCCCACGGCGCTCGGAGCGGAGCGCAACGCAGAAGCTGGCGAGTGCGACGGCGGCGACGACCGCGCCGCCGGCGACGATCCAAGCGAGAGTGCGTGCGGATCGTTTCCAATTCATTGGTAGGAGATCTCGTCCGGAAGCTCGTTCACGTCTCGGCGCCGCCTGGGAAAATGTTGCGCGAGACGCACGCCAGCCTCCTCGATCGCCATCGCCAGACCCGTCGCCGCGTCGCCCTGGGCGAGCCCCTCCAGCATCAGGTCGCGCAGCCCTTCCCAAAATACGTCGCCGACCTGCGCGTGAATACCCTCCCCGCCGACGACCGCGAACACCCGATCGTCGATGGCGTAGTAGAAGAGGACGCCGTTTCGCTCTCGCGTTCTTTCCATGCCGAGGCGGTGGAACCAGGCGCGCGCCGCCCGCAAGGCGCTTCCGGCGCTCCGTTGCTCGACGTGGACGCGGATCTCGCCGGAAGTCTCCGACTCCGCGGTTCGAATCGCAGCGATGACTTTGGCCTCGTCCTGCTCCGTGAACAGACGCCGCACGGGCTCGTGCCAAGGCTTCATCGCGATCACCACGACCCCGAGGCGCCGCCGCCCCCGGACATGCCGCCGCCGCCCGAGAATCCTCCAAACCCCCCGCTGCCGCCGCCCCCTCCCCATCCCCCTCCGCCGAACCCGCCGCCTCCGAGTCCCCCTCCCCCGCCCCACCAGATCGGCCCACTCCGGTAGTACCTTCGACGACCGCCTCCGCCGATTCCGCTCCCTCCCTGGAGCCGCAGGACGATGAGCACGATCACGATCACGATGAAGATCACCGGGATGCCGATCGCGGGAAGGAAGGGGGCCGCGCTCGGCTTCCGCGGCCGCGGCGCGTAGACGCCGCGGGTCGCGGCGATGATCCCGTCGCATGTGGCTTGGATTCCGCCGGCGTAATCGCGCGACCGGAAGGCGGGAAACAGCTCGTCCTCGAGTATGCGACGCGACAGCGCGTCGGTCAGGCGGTCTTCGAGGCCGTAGCCGACCTCGATGCGCGCCCGGCGGTCGGCCATCGCAACCAGGAGCAGCACACCGTTGTTGACGTCCTTCCGGCCGAGGCCCCACTTCTCGAGCAGGCGGGTCGAGAGATCCTCGATCGACTCCCCGTCGAGCGACGGAATGATCACGACGACGATCTGATTCGAGGACTCTCGCTCGAACGACGCGAGCTTGGCCTCGATCGCGCTCCTTGCGGGCGCGTCCAGAGCGTGCGCGTAGTCATTGACGCGGGCGGCGGGCTTCGCCGGGATCTCGAACGCGGCCGCAGGGGACGCGAGGAGGACGATCGCGAAAGCAGGCAGGAGCGCTGCGATACGGCTTCGGCTCAGAATTTCACCTGCGGAGCCTTCTCGGCGCCGGCGTCGGCCTGGAAGAACTGCTTCGCGCCAAACCCTCGGAAGCCCGCGACGATCGACGAGGGGAAGACGCGGATCGCGGTGTTGTACCCCTGTACGGTTTTGTTGAACCGCTGCCTCTCCTGAGCGATGCGATTCTCGGTCCCCTCGAGCTGCGATTGCAGCTCGAGGTAATTTCGGTTGGCCTTGAGATCGGGGTACGCCTCCGCAACCGCCATCAGGCGTGAGAGCGCCCCGGACAGCTCGCCCTGGGCTTGCTGAAACTGCCTGAACTTCTCGGGATCGTTGAGAACCTCCGGCGTGACGACCATCTGGGTCGCCTTGGCCCGCGCGTCAATGACCGCTTGCAGCGTGCTCTTCTCGAAGTTGGCGGAGCCCTTGACGGTCTCGACGAGGTTCGGGATCAGGTCGGCCCGCCGCTGATAGACGTTCTCGACTTGCGCCCAGCCGGCATCGACGGCCACCTGCTTCTGGACCAATCCGTTGTTCACGCCGACGCCCCAGACCAGGATCCCGCCGACGATCGCGATCAGGATGACCGCGACGACGGCACAACCCAGCATTCCCTTCATGTCGGTCCTCCGTGACGCGCCATCCTACTCTCACCCGGAGCGGCGGGTCATAAGGACGGCGTAGAACCCGTCCATGCCGTCATCGGAGGGTCCCGTGCGCACGGCGCCATCGGCCCCGACGAGGACGCGTGCCGCGCTGCCCAGCGCATTCCGCGGATCGGCAAGTGCGAAATCGCGGCGCTCCGCGAGGAACGCGGCGACGACCTCGTCCCCTTCCTCGGGCTCGACGGAGCAGACCGAGTACACCAAGCGGCCGCCCGGACGTACGAGATCGGCCGCGGTCGCGAGAATCAGACGCTGCCTCAGGGCATGGGCGCCGAGGTCGTCGGCGGCCAACCTCCAGCGGATCTCCGGATGCCGGCGAAGCGTGCCGGTGCCGCTGCAGGGCGCATCGACGAGCACGTCGTCGAAGGCCGCGCGAAACGGAGCTCTCCCCGACATGTCCGCGGCGATCGCCACGATGTTTCCGGCGCGCAGCCTGGCGACGTTCTGTCTCAAACGACTCAGACGGCGGGCATTTCGGTCGGCGGCAACGACGAACCCCCCGGGCGGCAGCCGCGAAGCGAGTCCGAGCGATTTGCCCCCCGGCGCTGCGCAGGCGTCGAGGACGCCCGGCCCGACCCGCGGGCCGAAGAGAGCGACGACGAGCTGCGACGCCTCGTCCTGGATCCAGAAGAGTCCGTCGCGAAACGTCCGGGTCCGCTGCGGGACGCCGGCGACGACACGCAGCGCCTCGGGCACGAAGCGGCAGGGCACGGTCGCAACTCCCTCGCCCGTGAGCGACTCCGCGAGCGCGACCGACCCCTTGGACGCGGGCCAGCTCGCGAGCACGCTCGGCGCGGGCTCGTTATTGGCGGCGAGCAGCGCGTCCGCAGTGTCCCAGCCGGAGCGCTCGACCATCCGGCGCGTCCACCAGAGGGGATGGGATCGGAAGAGGGCCAGGGCTTCGGTGTCCCCGCGCTGCGGCGCACGGGGAAGGAGCGCTTCGTGCTCCCGCGCGATGCGACGCAGCACACCGTTCGCGAACGCGGCGGCTCTCGCGAATCCCGCCTCCTTGACCAGCGCGACCGCCGTATCGACCGCTGCGAAGTCCGGGACCCGGTCGAGGAACAAGAGCGAGTAGGCGCCCATGCGCACCGCCGTGAGAACGGGGGCGTCGATCTCGCCGGCGCCGCGGCCCGCGGCCCGAGCGATCGCGTGATCGAGCGCCGCGCGCCGGCGCAGCACCCCGAGCACCAGCTCGGTCACGAGCGCCGCGTCGCGAGGGTCGGTCCACGACGCGACCGTCTTCTCCAGGAGAACCGACGCGAACGCGCCGGCGCCCTCGACGCGTCTCAGGATCCGGTACGCCTCACGCCGCGGGTTCGGGGGGCCCAAACCGATCTCCGGGAGCGAGAAGCCGTCCGTTGACCGCCGCGAGCGCCGCCATCGGGCGCCCCCCCGCCAGCTGCACCGCGGTGACGACGGCGATCGTGCCGTCCGCGCAGGCGACGCGCAGGCCGGAAGCCGTCGCTTCGACGACGAGCCCGGGCTCTCGTCCGGCGTGCCGACCGGCCTCCGCCGCAGCTTCCACGATGCGCAGACGCTTGCCCGCGATCGACGCCCAGACTCCGGGCCAAGGATCGAACCCCCGCACGCGACCTTCGAGATCCCTCGCGCTCCACGAGGCGCTCCAGCTCCCATCCTGGCGGGTCAGCAGGGGTGCCGTCGTCGCGAGCCGTTCGTCCTGCGGCTCGGGACGAATCGAGCCGGCCCCGAGCCCGGCGAGGGTCTCGACGAGCAGCGCCGCCCCGTCGACCGCGAGCCGCGCGAGGAGCACGGGCGCATGCTCGCCCGGCACGATGGGCACCCGCCGCTGCGCGAGGAGTTGGCCGGCGTCGAGCCCCTCGTCGAGCCGGAAGATCGTCAGGCCGGTCTCCGATTCGCCGCGGGCCAGCGCCCATGGGACGGGCGCCGCGCCGCGGTAGGCCGGCAGAAGCGAGAAATGAAGGTTGATCGCGCCCAACGGAGCGACTTCGAGGACGGGCCGCGGAAGGATCCTTCCGTAGGCGACGACCGCGATGACGTCGGGGCGTGTCTCCGCGAGCTGCCGGAAGAAGGCGTCCGCGCGGACACTCGCCGGCTGCTCGACGCGGAGCTCCAGCGAGACCGCCTGGACTTTCACGGGAGGAGGCTGGGGCGTCTTCGACCGCCCGACCGGTCGATCCGGGCGGGTGATCACCAGTGGCACGTCGTGCCCGGCCGCGAGGATCGCCTCGAGCGAGGGCACCGCCGTGTCCGGCGTGCCCATGAACACGACCCTCACGGAGCGGGCGGCCGCTCGACCGTCGCGACCCAGTCCCCGGCCTTGATCCGCTTCTTGATCTGCCGCTTCAGCAGCTCGCGCTTCAACGGGGACAAGTTCTGAATGAAGATACGTCCATCGAGGTGCTCGATCTCATGCTGCATCGCGCGGGCGAGCAATCCCCTCGCGGCGATCGTGAACGTCTTGCCGTCCAAGTTTTGCGCTTCGACCGTCGCGTGAAACGGCCGCTCGATGTCGAGGTGGATGTCCGGAAAGGAGAGGCACCCCTCCTCGGCGATCTCGCTTCCCGATGACTCGACGATCCTCGGGTTGATGAAGACGTGAAGCTCCTCGGGCCTCTCGCCGACCGAGAGGTCGACGACGCAGACGCGCTTGCCCACCCCGACCTGGTTCGCCGCCAGCCCGATTCCCGGAGCGGCGTACATCGTGTCGATCATGTCACGAACGAGAGACCTGATCTCCTCATCGATCCGGTCGACGCGACGAGTTGGGCTCAAGAGCGCGGGATCCGGATAGAGAACGATCGGTCTCAGAGCCATGCCCGGACGGTAGCATCCGCTTCGAACGAGCGTCAACGAGATCGTCCCCTGTGGGGGACGCCGACGTCACCGATACGGTTCGTCTCGATCCCGGGTCACTCTCCCCTGTGGCGGGAAGGCAGTCTTTCGCCGGATTTTTTCAGCCCGCCGCGTGGCACGCGGGGTGCAATGTCAACGGACGTCCGAGTGGGGATCTCCCCGGGAGGACGACATGAACGGCATGACGCGGATCTCGGCGACGGTCGGGTGCTTGGCGCTGGCGCTGGGGCTCGCCCCGGCGGTCCTGGGCCAGGCGAACGATGCCGAGGGGTACGGCGACGGCTACCAGTCCGGCGCGTACGGCCGCATCCGGTTCGCCGACGGCGCGGCGACGATCGTCCGCGCGGATTCCGAACGCGGGCAATCGGATGTCGCGAGACTCAACGCGCCCGTATTTCCCGGCGACACATTGCGGACCGACAGCGACCAAAGGGTCGAGGTCCAGCTGGCCGGCGGTACGATCGTCAGGATCGATCGGGGAGGCGAGCTCGTCTTCCAGTCCCTCCCGAATCCGTCCGCTCAGTACGAGGACAACTCCGTCCTCGTACTGAACGGCGGCGTCATTCGCGTCACCTCCCGACTGCGAGACAAGGAAGAATTCCGCGTCGACACGCGGGACGCTTCGATCTATCTCTTGGGTGAAGGCGAGTTCCGCATCGAGACCGGAGACCGAGGGGGGACGCAGGTCGCGTCGCTCCGCGGGGTGGCCGAGGTCGTCGGAAACGACGCATCGGTCCTCGTTCGCGGCGGCATGCGCACCGTCGCGCTCGCGGGGAGCGCCCCCGAGACGCCGCACTCGTACACGGCGTTTGCCTCCGACGGCTTCGATCGCTGGTGCGACTCCCGCGATGACGCCTACCGCGCCCACGAGCGCGAGCCGCAGGGCGAGGACGACCGCGAGAGCGTTCCTTCTGAGGTCCGCCCGTACTATTCCGAACTTTCGCTCTACGGATCCTGGCTGATCGATCCGAACTACGGCCACGTCTGGTGCCCGAGCGGCGTCGCCGCTGGGTGGCGCCCGTATTACGACGGCTACTGGTCGTACGGTCCGAGCGGCTACTTTTGGGTCTCCTACGAACCGTGGGGTTGGGCTCCCTATCACTACGGGAACTGGCAGTGGATCGGCCACCGCGGCTGGTGCTGGGTCCCGGGACACGTGTTCGCGGGAGCTTGGGTGTCCTGGTCGTGGGGGTCGCTCTACGTTGGCTGGGCGCCGCTCGACTTCTGGGGCCGGCCGGGGTGGATCGGCGGGCCTTATTACTACGGGTACTACGACCCGGGCTGCTGGACGTTCGTCAACTACAGCCACCTGGCAGCGAGCAACGTCCGCCGCTACGCGGTGCCGGTCGGAACGGTCCACGACGATCTCGGACATGCAACCGTCGTCGCGCGGCCTCCGCGCGTCGACCCGCGGCGCATCGCGGAGTCGCCGACGTGGCGCGAGCGCGCTCTCCGGATGGTGGCGGACGATCACCCGGCGCAGATGCACCCGATCAACGCAGCTCAACACCCGGATAGGCGGTTCTCCGACGTACAGGACCACCTGGCGAGACGGCCGTCCCCGACGTTGGCCGCGCCGCACGGAACGAGGGACGCTTCGGCATCCCCCTTGATCGACCGCCGCTCTGTCATGGCCAGGCCGCGGCGCATCCTTGAAGATCCCCGAGCGGGGGAGAGGGTGACGGCCAGGCCGGACACCCGCGACGACGTTCGCGAGCTGTATCAGCGGATGTCCCGTCCCCGGGAGACGAGGCGGCAGGAGATCGCCCCTCAGCAGGACCCACGGGGGTTGAAGCACGACCGTCCCGAACCGCCGAGCGTCGACCAGCGGCGCGCCGAGCCCCCGCGCTTCGAGTCGCCGCGGGTTGCGGCTCCGCGCGTCGAGCCGCCGCGGGAGCACGCCCCCAGAACTCAGGCTCCGCCGATGCCCTCGCCGCGCATGGAGACCCCGCGGGGCGCGCCGGGACCTAGGCCGCAGGCGGCGCCCCGCCCGCACGGCGAGGGCCAGGCGAAGGAGAAGCACGGAGGCGGCAAGCGCTGAAGGATCTCGAATGGACCGGCTTCCGCTCCCCCTCACACGGAAGTCGTCCCGGGCCGGCGGCGATGGGCCGCCGGCCCGTTTTATCTCCTTGCCGCGAGTGCGCTCAAGAGCTTCTCGTGGATGCCGCCGAATCCGCCGTTGCTCAACACGGCGATGACGTCTTCCGGCCCCGCTTTCGCCGCGAGATGCGCGACGATCGCGTCGACGTCGGGCAGGAATCGCGCGGGGCGCCCGCGCCGCACGATGTCGGCGATCAGGCGCGCGGGATCGAGACGCTCTTCGGGAGCGAGCTGGTCCGCGCCGAAGACCTCGGCGAGGACGATCTCGTCCGCCAGGTCGAACGCGGAGGCGAGCTTGCCTTGGAACACGTTGCGCCGGAGCGACCCGGAGCGAGGCTCGAGGACGCACCAGAGCCGGCGTCCCGGATAGCGCTGCCGCAAGGCGCGCAGCGTCTCGGCGATCGCCGTCGGGTGGTGTGCGAAGTCGTCGATGACCGTGATGCCGTTCACTTCCCCCTTGACCTCGAGGCGCCTTTTCACTCCCGAGAAGCTCGCGAGCCCGGCGGCGATCTCATTCGCCGACAGCCCTTGCTCGACCGCCGCGGCGGTGACGGCGAGCGCGTTGCGGACGTTGTACTCCCCGGAGATCGCGAGCCGGAAGTCGGCGAACCGCTCGCCGTCGCGCATCGCGCAGAACGAGACGCCGCTGGGGGCGTGCTCGATCGAACGCGCGCGCCACGAGCCCGAGGCCAACCCGTACCCTTGAACTCGCGCCTGCGCGTGACCCGTGACCTCGACCGTCGCGGCGCAATCCTCATGCCGCACGATCAGCCCGCGGCCCGGGACGATATTGGTCAGCCACCGGAAGGCACGCTTCACCTCCGCTTCGTCCCGGTAGATGTCGGCGTGGTCGAACTCGACGGTGCCGATGAGCGCAGTGTCCGGCCGGTAATGCATGAACTTCGGCCCCTTGTCGAAGAAGGCGGTGTCGTACTCGTCCCCTTCGATGACGAACGCAGGCCCCCGCCCGATCCGGTACGAGGACTCGAGGTTCTTCGGCGCACCGCCGATCAGGAATCCCGGGTCGCGTCCGGCGTGGTGGAGGACCCAGGCGAGCATCGCGGTGGTCGTCGTCTTGCCGTGGGTCCCTGCGACGACGATCACATGGCGACCGGGGAGAAACCTCTCCTCGATCGTCGCGGCCATCGAGAGGTACCGGAGGCGATGGTCGAGGACGTGCTCCGCCTCCGGATTCCCGCGCCGGACGGCGTTTCCGATGACGATGAGCCCTGGGACCGGATCGAGGTGCTTCGCGTCGTAACCCTCGTAGACCGTCACCCCCATCGTGGAGAGGATCGTGGACGTCGGCGGGTAGAGCCGACCGTCCGAGCCCGTGACCCGGCAGCCGGTCTCGTGGAGCAGACCGGCGAGAGACGCCATTCCCGTGCCGCCGATGCCAATTAGGTGGACGTGCTCACGCGCCATCTCAATGACCCAAGAGCCTCTTCAAGAGGCTCTTTGCTCCTTCCTTCTTGATCTCCTTGACGACCCCTTCCTTGATCACCCGGTCGAGGTCGAGCTGGATCTTCGGCTCCGTGATCGTTCCGCGAACTTGAAGGGGAACGCTGAGCCGGCCGTCCTGCCCCTGGCGAATCGACAGTGCGTGGGTCTTCGCGACCAGCTGGTCGCTGACCGACTTCGAGAACGACGCCAGCACGTCGAGCTTCAGGGCCCCCCCGAGACCGACGCTCCCCGCGCCGTCGCCGTCGAGATCCTGCGAGCGGAACTCCAGATCCTTCGTCGTCGCCGTCCCCTGCACAAGATCGAAGTGCGCCGAGAGATGGTCGAACGGCGTCTCGTCCTTGGTGATCCCCTTGGCCCCGGCGACCTCGAGTGCCTTCATGACCTGCTTGATCACGCCGATGCTGGAGATCTTCCCATCCTCGATCGCCAGGCGCCCCGATCCGTTCATCGAGGGGAGAAGCGTGGAGCCGCCCGCGTGTCCCTGCATCTGGGCGGCGAGGGAGGCTTTCCCGGTCACGGTCCCCTTCTGTGCGGGGGCGAGGGCCGCGATCAGCGGCTCGATCGCGATCCCGTCCGCCGTCTGATCGAGCGTGAACGGAATCGCCGGCTCGAACGGGCGAGCGTCGAGAGTGCCCTTGGCGTGTCCGCCGTACGCCGCGAAGGCGATGTCGGAGAGCTTGGCGAGCCCGTGGTCCAGAGCGACCTTCACCGAGAGTCCCGTCATCTCGAGACCGTGCGCGACGCACCGGTCCGCGCGGAGCGAGCCTCCGGCTTGGAGCATTCGCACGAACGACGGCCCGGCAGACGCGGGGCGCGCCTCCGCGGCCTCCGCCTCCGGGACCAGCTCGAGGATCGCCGCGCGCGCGGGCGCGGCATTCCCGGCGAACTGGGCGACGGCGGCCATCATCTCGTCCACGTCGAGGAGCGGGGAGGTCAGCGTGAACGTCGCTTTCGGCTGCTGCGCGGCGACGAGCACCTCGAAGCTCCCGCTCGCCTGCGACCGCCTCAGCTTCGCGGTCCCATCGAGGACCAGTTTCGGCGCCGGCGAGAAGAGCTCCGTGAGCTTTCCGCGAGCTTCGACGCGCATCGGCCCCACCGTGGCGTCGAGCGAGGCGATATCGAGGGCCCCACCCTTGAGCGTCGCCGAATAAGCCGCGTGGAGGATCGGCGCCGCGGTCATCGCAGCGAGCGCTCCTTCTACGGACCCTTCGGAGTCGACGCGGCCGTCCGGCGCGATGTGCAGCCGGCTCGACAGACGGATGTTCTTGGCGAGTGGTTTCCCGTCTTCCGTGACGTCGAGCCCCTCGATCGAGATCGACCGCACCTGGACGTCTCGGTGGAGCAGCGGGAGGAAGGCGACGCGCACCGAGGTCGCGCCGGCCTCCACGATCGGAGCGCCCGCCGTCGGTCCTTGAAGGGGCTCGCCGACGCGTACGCTCTCGGTGCGAAGCGCCAGACCGCTCCAAACGGAGAGTCGGACGTGGCCCAGCATCACGCGGCGGCCGAGCGCGGCCTGGAGCTTGGCTTCGGCCTGCGGCCGGAAGCGATCGACATCGACGAGAAGCGGGACGAGCACGGCGCAAAGCCCGAACATCACGGCCAGCGCCGCGACGCCGATCAGCAGGATCTTTCTCGGGCGGCTCACGCGATCCCTCTCACTCGATGGAGAACCGCAGGTCGGCGGAGGCAAGGTAGCGCTCCGCCATCCGCTTGCCCAAGGGGGTGCGCACGATCGAGCGAAAACGCTCCTGGCGAAGCAGCTCACGAATCTTCGGGACCGCGGCGGTCGCGGCGCTGTCCCCCGCCTCGATGCAGAAATCCATGGCTTCGAAATCGGCCCAGTGGATCTTGCGAACCGCGGGCTCGACGACGATGTCGGCGAGGCGGCGATGCATCTCGATCATCGCGATGTCCTTGATCATGTTCGCGCGCAGGACGACGTCGATCCCGCGGACGAAGCTCTTGGGATCGTCGAGGCCCGCGGAGATATCGACGGCGAGGACCACGTCGGCTCCGAGTCGAAACGCGGGGAGAACGGGGATCTTGTCGACCCATCCCCCGTCGATGAGCAGCCTGCCGTGCAGGCGGCGCGGGGGGAGGATCCCTGGGATCGCCGCGCTGGCCGCGGCGACCTCGCGCAGCCGGCCGTGGCACAGGACCACCTCCTCCGCGGATTCCAGGTCGAGGGCGGATGCGGCGAACCGGACCGGCGTCGTCGACACCTCGACGTCCGGAAGGATCCGTCCGAGGCTGCGCGCGAAGTTCTCCGCCGAGACGAAGGAGGGGCGCATCGTCGACACGCCATAGACGATTCCCCGGCGGACGAGGTTGGTCACCGAATACAGGAGGCTCCCTCGGGTCTTCTTGGTCTCGCGGAGAAACGACACTCGCGTTTTGTGGAACTCCGCGCTTTCGAGGAGGCCACGAATCTTGCGCTCGATGTCGGCGATGTCGCCGGTTGCGGCAAACGCCCCGCCTATGACGGCCCCCATGCTCGTCCCCGTGATGATGTCGATCGGAATCGCCTCGCGGACGAGGGCTCTCAGCACGCCGATGTGGGCCAGCCCCCGGGCCGCTCCCCCTCCGAGCGCAAGTCCGACTTTGAGACGCCACGGTGGCAACACGACGGGAAGATAATGCCCCGGGACCTCGCGCGTCGAGGACGGATGAGGGAGGATCGATGCCGGAGGACGGCGCCTTTTGGGCGGCGGATCGCGAACAGATGGTAGCGGAGCAGATCGAGTCGCGGGGGATCCGCGATCCAGCGGTTCTGGCGGCGATGCGCTCGATCCCGCGACACGCTTTCGTCCCCCAAGATGAGCGGGCGCGTGCATACGAGGACGGACCCCTGTCGATCGGACACGGGCAGACGATCTCCCAGCCGTTCATCGTCGCGCTGATGACCGAGCTGGCCCGACCGACGCCTGCGTCCCGTGTGCTCGAGGTCGGCACCGGCTGCGGCTACCAGACGGCGGTGCTGGCGGCCTGTGCCGGGGAGGTGTGGTCGATCGAGATCGAGCCCGAGCTGTCCGAGCGGGCCGGCGGTACGCTCGGATCCCTGGGAATCTCGAACGTCCGGCTTCGAGTCGGCGACGGCAAGCTCGGGTGGCCCGAGGCGGCGCCTTTCGACGGCATCGTGGTGACCGCGGCCCCCCCGGACGTTCCACCCACCCTGCTCGCCCAGCTCGCCGAAGGCGGACGCCTGGTCATTCCTGTCGGCGTGAGATCGCAGGAGCTGTGCGTCTACACCCAAGACGCGGCGGGGGCTCACCGGCGGGTGGTCGCGCCGGTCCGCTTCGTGCCGCTCGTTTAGTTCATCAAGGCGATCGCGTTGTTGATCATGTGCGCGATGATCGGCGCCGCGAGACCTCCGGTGCGCCGCCTCAGGAAAAGCAGCGCGCAGGCGAAGACGAAGTAGGCGGGAGCGAACGCCGGGATGCCGTGGATCGCCGCGAACGCGAGCGACGAGATCAATCCGGCCCACCCGGGACCGAGCTTTCCGCCGAGCGCATCGAGCAGTCGGCCGCGGAAGTACATCTCCTCGACGATGGGGGCGAGGACGACCGCCCAGAGGACGAGAGAGGAATGGGAAAGCAGATTCCTGAGCATCGCGCCGACGTCGGGGGGAACGATCCCGGCCTTCTCGAGCCCGAGACCGTAGGCCGCATTGAAGGCGAGAAGGAACAGGCCGCCTGCCAGACCCCAGCTGACCGCCCGGCGATCGATGCGAAACCAGGGCGCGAGCTTCGCCAGCTCGGTCCGTACGACGTGGATGCCGACAAGGCCGTGAAGGCCGAAGAGGGCGACGGCGGGGGCCAGCTCCGCGAGCCGGCCGCCTCGGCCTTGGAGAAAGCTCGCCGTCAGGACCGTGACGGCCAGAGCGGCCAGCAACCACGCCCCTTCCTCGGCGAGAAACCGCCCCAACCCCGGACGCTCTGGATCGTCCGTCGGGGGGTTTCCTATAATCCCGACTTCATCCGGCTGCATAAGAGAAGAAGTACGGTGAAAGGGACTCCATGGCCAAGCTGATCACGCCTCGATCCGAGGATTATTCCCGCTGGTACACCGACGTCGTCACCCAGTCGCGCATGGCGGACTATTCCCCGGTCAAAGGCTGCATGGTCATCCGGCCGCACGGCTACGCGCTCTGGGAGAACATGCAGCGTGTTCTGGATCGAATGTTCAAGGAGACCGGGCACCAAAACGCCTACTTCCCTCTGTTCATCCCGAAATCCTTCCTCGCGAAGGAGGCCGAGCACGTCGAGGGGTTCGCGAAGGAGTGCGCGATCGTCACGCACACCCGGCTCAAGTCGGTGACCACGGACGGAAAGACAGAAATCGTCCCCGACCCGGAAAGCGCCATCGAGGAAGAGCTGATCATCCGTCCGACCTCGGAGACGATCATCTATTCGATGTTCGCCAAGTGGGTGCAGTCCTACCGGGACCTTCCCCTCTTGATCAATCAGTGGGCCAACGTCGTCCGCTGGGAGATGCGCACGCGCCTCTTCCTGCGCACGACCGAGTTCCTTTGGCAGGAGGGGCACACGGCTCACGCGACCTACGAGGAAGCCGAGGAAGAGGCCCGCCGGATGCTCGACGTCTACGCCACCTTCGCCGAGGACTACATGGCGGTACCCGTCCTGAAGGGACTGAAGACCGAGAAGGAGAAGTTCGCGGGCGCCGACCACACCTACTGCATCGAGGGGCTCATGCAGGACGGGAGGGCGCTCCAGGCGGGAACCTCTCATCACCTCGGGCAGAATTTCTCGAAGCCGTTCGATGTCAAGTTCCAGACCGAATCGGGAGACTGGCGGCACGCGTTCACGACGTCGTGGGGGGTTTCGACCCGCCTCGTCGGAGCCATCGTCATGGCGCACGGCGACGACAACGGGCTGGTGCTCCCGCCCCGCCTGGCCCCGATCCAGGCGGTCATCGTGCCGATCTTCAAGGGGAACGACCCGAAGGACGCGATCCTTGCCGCGGCCACGGAGGTCGAAGGCGCCCTGATCAAGGCGGGCGTTTCGGTGAGGCTCGACGCCCGCGACAACCTGTCCCCTGGTTTCAAGTTCAACGAGTGGGAGCTCGCGGGCGTCCCGGTGAGGATCGAGCTCGGTCCGAAGGATCTCGAGAAGGGATCGGTTTGCGTCGTGAAGCGCACGAACCGCGCGAAGTCGTTCGTCCCGGTCGCCAACGTCGCGACCGCGGTGCCGGCGCTCCTCGAGGAGCTTCAGGCCGAGCTCCTCGCGGCGGCCAAGGCGCGGCGCGACGCGTCGACGTTCGAGGTGGACACGTACGACGCCTTCAAGGAGAAGCTGGAATCGACCGGCGGGTTCCTGCTCGCTCACTGGTGCGGCGACGGTGCTTGTGAGGCCGCGATCCACGAAGACACGAAGGCGACGGTCCGAGTGATCACCTTCGACGGTCCGATGGAGAAGGGGTCGTGCGTCCGCTGCGACAATCCCTCGACGCGGCGCGTCCACTTCGCGAAGGCCTACTGAAAGTCGACGACGTCCTTCTTCGATCCTGGCGGCCCAGCGTGTGGCTGTTCGCGCTGGCGTTCGCCGCGTACGCTCGAACGCTGGGTTTCGGCTTCTCCCCTCTCGACGACCGTTGGGCGATCGCCTCGCATCTGGACGAGCTGACACGTTTTCGAGCTCTCGCAACCGCGTTCACGCACCCGATGTTCGACATCTATTACCGTCCGGTGCTCGGCTTCTCGTTCGTCGTCGATGCGCTCATCGGACGCGGCAGCCCGTGGGTGTTCCACTTGACGAACATCCTTCTCCATGGGCTGGCCGCGACTGCGGTGTTCGCGCTGCTCTTGAAGCTCACGCTGTCGAGGGAGGCCGCGCTCCTCTTCGCCGCGCTCTTTGCAGCTCACCCGGCCCACGTCCACGCTGTAGCGTGGATCCCGGGCCGGAACGACTTGCTCCTCGCCATCTTCACGTTGGGGGCGGTCATCTCGTTCATCGACTATCAGCGGTCGCCGCGAACCGGCGCGCTCTGGACCCACCTTGGCCTCTTTGCGCTCGCCTTGCTGACCAAGGAGAGCGCCGCGCTCCTGCCGCTCGTCCTCCTCGCCTACGGATGGTGCGGGACCGCACCGAAGTTGAGGCTCCGGACTGTGGCGCCAGCCTGGGCGGCCGCCATCGCTCTCTGGGCCGCAGTCTGGTGGGGCATCGTTCCTCACGCGTCCCCGGTCCGCGGGTGGGACCTCTTGCGCACCGCTCACGATTCCGGTGCCGCGTTCGTCGTCTTCGCCGGCAAGCTGGTCGTGCCCGTGCAGCAGGCGGTCTTCCCGACCGTACGGGATTCGTCGCTGGCCCCTGGGCTCGCGGTCCTGGCGGCGGTGGGGATCGTCTCGGCGTGGCGGGGATTCTCGGACAAGGGAACGGCAGCCTTCGGCGCGGTCTGGTTCCTGATGTTTCTCGCTCTGCCGCTGCTGCACGGGACTTGGAATGGGATCGGTGAGCACTACGAGCACCGGCTCTACGTGCCCTCGATCGGGTTTCTGCTGTTCGCGTCGCAAATCGACTGGCTCGGTCCGGCGGCGACGGTTCGCGCGAGGCGGGCTCTCGTCGCATCGTGCGTCGTCCTGATCGCGATCTTCTCCTCCAAGACCGTTTTTCGGTGCGCAACGTACCGCAGCGATCGGTCGATCGCAGAGGCCGGCGTGCGGGAATCTCCGAACCTCTACTTCGCGTACAACGTGCGCGGGCGGTTGTCGAGCGAGGCGGGCGACTACGAGCCGGCCGTTGCCGATTTCCAGCGCGCGCTCGGCCTCTTGGACGCAAGCTCTCCGATGCGCGCCAAGATCGAGCTCCGGCTGGCCGACGGGCTGTCGAAGCTGGGACGATCCTCGGAATCGGTCGATCACTATCTCGAGGCGGTGAAGACGATGCCCGAGGATGCCGACCTGCGCGCGAGCGTGGCCAACGACCTCGCACGACTCGGGCGGCTCGACGAGGCGATCGAGCAGTACTCCGAGTCCCTTGCGATTCAGCCGAATTCCGCGAAGGTGCACAACAACTTGGGGGTCGTTCTCGTGCGACGAGGATCCTACGCGGAAGGCGCTCGACACTTCGCCGAAGCCCTGCGCCTTCAGCCGGACTATCCAGGGGCACAGCACAATCTCGAGCGCGCGCAGCGTCTCCTGTCCCCTAGAGCGCCGCGAGCCTCCCGATAAGGTCGACCACGCGGCAGGAGTACCCCCACTCGTTGTCGTACCAGGCGATGACCTTGACGAGACTTCCCCCCAGGACCCGCGTACAAAGGGCGTCGAAGATCGCCGAGTGCGAGTCCTGGATGATGTCGGAGGAGACGATCGGATCCTCGCAGTAATCCAGGATCCCCATGAGCGGTGGCCGGGACGCGGCCTCCTTGACCGCGGCATTCAACGACGCGACGGTGACCGGCTTCGAGAGCTCGGCGACGAGATCGACCGTCGAGCCGTCGGGCACCGGGACGCGCATGGCGACGCCGTCGAGCTTTCCCTTGAGCTCGGGGAGCACCTTGCCGACCGCGCGCGCGGCGCCCGTCGTCGTCGGGATGATGTTCTCGTTCGCGGCGCGGGAGCGGCGAAGATCCTTGTGCGGGACGTCGGCGAGGCGCTGGTCGTTGGTGTAGGCGTGGACGGTCGTGATCACCCCCTTGACGATCCCGAACGCGTCGTTCAGGACCTTGGCGACCGGGGCCAGACAATTCGTCGTGCAGGAGGCGTTCGATACGATCCGGTGCTCGGGCTTCAGCGTGTGATCGTTGACGCCCATGACGACCATGGCGTCGATTTCATCCTTGGCAGGCACCGTCAGGATCACCCGTCTCGCGCCGGCCGCGAGGTGCCAGGCGCATTCCTCGCGCTTCCGGAATCGCCCGGTCGCCTCGACGACGACGTCGACGGCCAGATCGGACCAGGGAAGCTTCACCGGATCCTTCTGCTCCAGCATGCGGACCGTCTGCGTGCCGGCGGTCATCTTGTCTCCGCTCAACGCGACGCGACCGGGGTAGCGTCCATAAACCGTGTCGAACCGTGTGAGATAGGCAAGCGTCTCGTTCGCCGTGACGTCGTTGATGGCGACGACGTCGATATCGTCGCGCTGCGACATCAGGCGGAACGCCGCGCGCCCGATCCGGCCGAAGCCGTTGATCGCGACCCGGGGCTTGGCCATCACGCCCCCCCCGCGACAGGCGCGGCGTGGAACGATGCGAGGCGGCCGATCAGCTCGACGACGCGCATCGCGTACCCCCAGCCGTTGTCGTACCAGGTGATCGTTTTCAGCATGTTCCCACCGAGGACGAAGGTCGAGAGCCCGTCGAACACCGCTGAGTGGCCGTTCCCGACGACGTCGGAGGAGACGATCGGCTGATCCGTGAACTCGACGATCCCCTTGAACGTGGTCATCGACGCCGACTTGACGACCTCGTTGACATCCTCCGCGGTGACGGAGCGCTTCATCAGGGTCACGAGGTCGACGTTGCTGCCGTCGGGCACCGGGACGTTGAGCGCCATCCCGTCGAGCTTGCCGGCCAGCTGGGGGAGGATCGAGGAGACGACTTTCGGGGAGTACGTTTCGGTCGGGATGATGTTCTCGGCCGCCGCTCGGGAGCGGCGCATTTCGGTGTGAGGCACGTCGGCTAGGCGCTGATCGTTCGTATAGGCGTGCACGGTCGTCATGAAGCCCCGCTCGATTCCGAAGGCGTCGTCCAGGATTTTGCAAATCGGCGCCAGGGCGTTCGCCGTGCACGAAGCGTTGCTGACGATCCGCGTGCCCGTCCCCAGAACCCGGTCGTTGACCCCCATGACGACGAGCGCGTCCAGCTCGTCTCGCGGGGGGACGGTCAGAACCACGCATTTCGCCCCCCGGTCGAGGTGCTTCTGGAGGATCGCGCGGGTTCGATATTGCCCCGTCGCCTCCACGACGATGTCCACGCCGAGGCCCGCCCAGTCGACGTCCCCCGGCGCCTTCGCCTGGAGCATCTTGATCGGGCGCCCTCTCGCGTAGAGCGAGTCCCCCTTGACCCAGACCGGATCCTCGAACCGTCCGTGCACGGTGTCGAATCGGAGCAGGTACTCGAGCGCCTGCGGCTCGGCGATGTCGACGATCGCTCGGACCTCGACGTCGTCCCGGTCGTGGACGATGCGAAACACGTTTCGGCCGATCCGGCCGAAGCCCATCAGCCCGATGCGGGTGGCCATGCCGATCCTCCTCAACCCATGGTTCGGCGGCAATCGGAGCACGGGCACGCCGCCCTCAGGGATTCGAACGAGTAGATCCCGGTATCGTGTCCGTCGCTCCAGACGATCTGGACCGCATAGGCGCCGACGGGGACGAGCTGACGGATCAACACCTCCCCGCGCGCCGGAGCCTTCACGATTCGAAGGGGGTCGGAGGGAGCGTCCCGCTGCGCGCGGCAGAGGGAGCACGGGCAAGCGCTGCGAAGATCGTCGAACGGCAGGTAGGACTCGTGGCCGTCCGCCCAGGCGAGAGCGAGCTCCCGGCCGGCCACGGCAATATTGCGCGGTTTCACCCGCGCCGAATCATGGGTCATTGATTTCACTAGTGTACTCTGCGGTCGGAAATTCTCTGTCTTCTAGAGACTTGGGAACCTTGGCGGCCATGGAGCGTTACATCCCTGCGTCAGGCGAGACCGGGGACGACCGGGCCGCCCTCGACCTCGAGATCGTCCAAGAGGTCCTGAGCGGGAAAACCGAGAGGTTCCGGGAGCTCGTCACCCGCTACCAGAACATGGTGGCAGGGGTCGCCTGGCGGTCGGGGTGCCGGCGTGAGGACGTGGAGGACGTGGTGAGCGAGGTTCTCCTGAAGGTTTACCGGAACTTGCACCAGTACCGCCCCGACCACGCCTTCTCGACCTGGCTCTACAAGCTGACCGCCAACCACGTGGTCGATCGCTCGCGACGGATGAAGAAGGAGCGCGGGCGGACGGAGATGCCCGAGCAGGTCGAGGACAAGTCCCCGACAGCATCCGACGCGATGGAGCTGGACGAGAGGCACGCGCTCGTCCGGCAGGCGCTGGATCACATCGACGAGCGGTACCGCGAGGTGATGCACCTCGTGTACGTCGAGGGATTGAAGGTGGAGGAGACCGCCCGCATCCTGGGGACGCCGGAGGGCACGGTCAAGACCCGCTTGATGCGCGGGCGCGAGGCGTTGAAAAAGGTCTTGATGCGGCGAAATCCGGAGCACTTTCCGTCATGATCGACGATCGCTCGTTCGAGGCCCTTCTCAAGGACGCCCTGGGGCGCGCCGGAGAGCCGGCTCCTGCGCCCGTCGACGTCGCGGATCGCGTCATGGCTCGCCTGGTGGCGATGGGCCCGGTGCCGCGCCGCGAGCTCGGTTTCCGTCAGCTCGCGCGGTGGGCCGCCGCCGCCGCCCTGTTCGGCGCCCTGCTCGTGACTGCCGCGGCGTCGAGGGGGGCCACCTTCGGCGCCGCTCTTTCGGCCGTCGAGCAGGTTCTGACGGGAGTGACCGTCGCGGCGCTCAAGCTGGCGCCGACGGTCACTTCGCTCGCCGCCACGCTGGGCCGCGTCGGGATGGCGATGATCGCTTCGATCCAGACGGTCCTCCGCCCACTCGCCCCGCTGCAGATTCTCTTCCATGCCCTCCTTCCCGCGGTCGTCGCGGCGATGCTGGGTATCACCGCCATCGTCGTGGGCCGAGACATTCGCGCCCGCGGCGCCAAGCAGGAGCCCGCATGATTCTTCGCCGCATCGTCCTGGCCGCCGTCACGCTCGCCCTGGCCACGCTCAGCTCGGCCGCGACACCGGCTCCCGCCGAGCACAAGTCGACGGCAGCGAAACCGGTGCGCGCCCCCGAGCCACCGGCCCCGCCGCCGGTTCCGGGCGCCTCTTCGGACGACACGCGGACACCCGGGATCGTCAACCAGGGGCGCGACGGCGGGCTCCAGGGGATCAACGAGGACATCACGATTCGCGCCGACGAGACGCACGACGGCGACGTCACGTGCATCCGCGGCCACGTCACGATCGACGGTCACGTCAATGGCGATGTCATCGTCGTCGCCGGCAGCGTCGATCTCAGGGGCTCGGTGGACGGCAACGTCACCGGCGTGCTCTCGCGGATGGATTTCGGAGCGAACGCCGACGTCGAGGGGGACGTCACCAACGTCGGCGGCTCGCTTCAGCGAAACGGCGCCAAGGTGCAAGGACAGGTCGTCAACATCCCGCTCGGCTTGACCTTGCCTTCGTGGGGCCCGGGGTGGCACACGGGGCTCGGCACCTTGACCGGCTTCCTCTTCTGGTGGAAGCTGTTCGCGACATTCCTCTTCTTCGTCTGCGCGCTCCTGCTCGCGGCGCTCGTTCCGGACCGGATCCGCCTCATCAGCGAGGAATCACCGGATCGCCTGTTCACCGCCTTCGTGTTCGGCTTGCTGGGCTACATGGTGTTCGTGTTCGCGCAGCTGTTCCTCACGCTCACCATCATCGGGCTCCCGCTCGTCTTCCTGCTCTACCTCGTGTTCGTCGTGCTCAAGTGGCTGGCGATGTGCGGGGTGTTCCACCAGATCGGCTCGCGGATCGGGAAAGCGTTCGGGCGCGAGATGTCGCTCCTCGGCGCCGTCCTCCTAGGCCTCCTTCCCTTCGCGCTCTTGCGGTTCGTCGGCTACTGCGTGGGGTTCTCGATCTGGTTCCTCGTCGAGATCCTTGCGTTCGGCTACCTGATCCTGACCCGAGTCGGGACACGAGCCGGACGGCTACCGCTGCCTCCCTCCCAGGTGCAGGTCGTGCCGCCGCCCGCGCCGGGTCCGACACCCACCTAACCGTTCTTCGCTAGGATGGGGCCATGACTGGGACCCCGTCCGACGGCGCCAGGTTCTTCTCGATCCGTGGCCGCGCGATCTCTCCGGGGCTCGCCTGCGGCCCTTTGCGCCGCAACCGGGCGGAGATCGATCCCAGGGACGTCGCGGGATCGATTCTGCTGGCCGAGCGGGCCGTGCCGGACGACATCGGGCGGATCTTGGCCTCCGCGGGAACGCTGACCCTCAGCGGGACAGTCCTCTCGCATGTCAGCCTCCTCTCGCGGGAGTTCGGCAAGCCCTCGGTCTCCCTCTCCGGGATGGCTCCGGCCCGGCTTTCCGGGGAGGGTGAGGAGGGGGTGCTCGTCTTCGACGACGTCGTCGGGGCCGGCGGCCGCGCCGTCATCGACGAGGGGGACATCGTCTTGCTCGACGGCGGACGGGGCGTGCTGACCGTACCCGGCGGACTGGATCGCCGAGCGCGCGAGGGGGTGCGCCGATTGCACGCCCCGCTGGCGGCTTTCGGCAAGCTGCCCGACGACGACGGCTTGCTCCGCGCGCTGCTCGTCGCAGCGGCCGATCCGGACACGATCGATTTTCTTCTCGAAGCCGCCTTCCCCTACCGCCTGGTTCCGGCGGGCGCTGCTGCGCGGCGGCTGCTCGAGGGCCTGGCGGCCGAAGCCCCCCGCCCCGGATTCGCCAAATCGATCGAGGCGATCCGAGAGCGGGTGCTCTCCGAAGCGGCCCTGCGATGCGACGACGCGCTGTCCTCCCTCCAGGGCGCGGAGGATCTCGAGGACGTGCAGCGTGGGCTGCGCCGCCTCGAGAGGGCGCTGGAGCGCGATCTCCAGCTCCTCGAGGATTTGGGAGGCGACCCAGACCGGCTGGAGCAAAAGCTCGAGCCGGTCCTGGCGGCCGCGGCGAGCCGCCGCTCGAGCTTGGAGCGCGAGCTGGCGACGGAGGTCAGGCGGGCTCTGGACCTTCCCGACGATCACATCGGCCCGCGCCTCGGAGGACTGTTTCGCCTCTTGCGCCGCGCGCGCGCGGCGAAGGTCGACCTCGACGACGTCCAGCGATTGCACCAGCGCTTGGCCAGGCGGCTGGCCGAGGAGAGAGCGAGGGCCGGCACGCACCTGGTCGTCTCGTTGGCCTCCGGCCCACCGCACGAGCGTGCGCTGCTCGGCGGGAAAGCGCGGGCTTTGATCGACGTCCGTGAGACGCTCCCCGAGGGGTGCCGCATCCCGCGAGGTTTCGTCGTCACATCCGCGTCCTATCGCCTGCACCTCTTGGGAGAAACGGGAGAGAAGTTGCGCCTCGCGGTCGAGGGGGTCGACGAACTCGCGGTCTCGCGGATGGCGCGGGCCGCTATCCTTTCCGGGGAGATTCCGGACGAGGTGCGCGAGGCCGTGAGCGAGGCGTACGAGCGTCTCGGGGCGGCGCGATGTGCCGTCCGCTCCTCCGCGACGATCGAGGACGGGCCGCTGGGCAGCCTCGCCGGGTTATTCGACACGTACCTGGGCGTCTCGGGACTGGACGACGTTCTCGACCGCATCCGCTGGTCGTGGGCGTCGCTCTGGAACGCGCGAGCTCTGGCCGCGCTGTCCTCGCTCGGTCTGTCGCCGCTCCGCGCCAGTCAGGCGGTGCTCGTTCAGGAGATGATCGAGACGCGCGCCGCCGGAGTCCTGTTCTCCCGAGATCCCGCCGGCCGGCCCGACGCGCTCTTGGTCAACGCCGCGTGGGGCTTGGGCGAGGCGATCTCCCAAGGGGAAGTCGCCGGGGATCTCTACTGGGTGCGGCGGACCTCCGGAGCCTTGCTGGCGGCAGAGACCGGACGCTCGTCGCAACGCATCGAGCTGGCGCCCGCGGGGATGGGCACGGTCGAGGTCCCGCTGCCTCCCGAGCAGCGCGGGCGACCGTGCCTTTCGTCCTCGGAGCTTCACCGAGTGGCCTCGCTGGCCCGGACGTTGGAAGATGTCACCGGCCGCGCTCAAGACGTTGAGTTCGGCTTCGACCACGACGGCGGTCTGATCGTGTTCCAGCTGCGGCGCATCGTGCCGCGTCGATTGGAGTAATTTGGGTTTCCTCCGCCGCGCCGTCGCCTGTGCCGCCTTAGCTGCGGCCACCGTTTCCCCTGCCCCCCGCGCCGAGGAGCCTGCTGGCCCTCTCGAGTTCGTGGCCCCGCGCCGCTTCGCCACGATCGTGGGCCCCTCCGTCGCGACCTTGATCGTCACACCCCCCGCGGGCACGACGATCGTGTCGGTCTCGCTGTCGGTCGATGGGACAGCCGCCGGGACCCGGACTTCCCCGCCGTGGAGCTTCCCCTGGGACGCCGGAGACGGAACTGCCGGACACAAGCTGACCGCGGTCGCCGTCTTCTCCGACGGAACGGGGGCGAAGGCGACCTTGGAGACGAGCCGCCTGACGATCAACGAGACCGAAGAGGTCGCCCTCGTCAACGTCTACGCGATCGCCCGGAACGCGAAAGGAGGCTACGTCGCCGATCTCACGGCGCCGGACTTCAAGGTCTTCGAGAACGAGCGTCCTCAGGTGATCGACCGGTTCTCGGCCGAGCGCAGGCCGCTGCGCATCGCGATCGTGCTCGACACCTCGCTGTCCATGGAGGGGGACAAGCTCAAGTCGGCGATCGCCTCGGCGGTCGAGTTCCTCGGAATCCTCCAGCCCGGCGACGAGGGATTGGTCATCGCGTTCTCCGACAGCGTCCGCATCTTGCAGGACCTCACCTCGAACCGGTCGGAGCTGGAGGCTGCGATCCGGCAGAGCGCCGCGCAAGGCGGAACCGCACTGTACGACGCGATCTACAAGGCGTCTCAGCGTCTGGCCGAATTCGACGGCCGCCGCGTGATCGTGCTGCTCTCGGATGGCCGCGACGAGGCGGCGAACGGGCTCGAGCCGGGAAGCCTCCACACGCTGGAGGAGGCCCAGGAGCGGGCGCTGCGCGACGAAGCGATGGTGTTCGCCATCGGGCTCGGCCGCTCTCTCGCCCGCGATTCCAAGGCCCTGCGCGCGAACCCGACGGCTCAGGCCGAGGAGCTGGACTTCTTCGGACGGAAGCCTCTGGTCTCGATCCTCGATGCTCTGGCGCAGACGACGGGCGGAACCGCGGTTTTTTCCCCGGGGGCGGGGCAGTTGAAGCGGAGCTTCGAGCAGGTCGCCGAGGATCTGCGCCACCAGTACTCCATCGCGTATCGCTCCGACGACAAGCGCCATGACGGAGTCTGGCGGGCGATCAAGGTAACGGTCTCGAGGCCGTCCGTGACAGTGACGAACCGGAAGGGATACTACGCCCCGTCCGACGCCGCGCTTCCCCTCAGGAAAAACAAGTTGCGTCCGTAAACGAATAGCCCCGCGATCTGTCCCAGGACGAAGACCGGATCGCGCCTGTGGATGGCGTAGGCGAGCAGGGTCGCGCCTCCCGCCACGGAGAGCCACCAGAACGCGACGGGGACGACGCTCTCTTTTTTCCTCTCCGAGGCGATCCACTGCACGACGAATCGCCCCGAGAACATCGCCTGTCCGAGGAAACCGATCGACAGCCACGTCAGCGGAATCGCGTCAGTCGTCACGTTCGATGACCTCGTACCCCAGCCTTCGGGATTTCATCCAGCGCACGGCGAGCAGATCGGCGAACGAGCGGAACACCCGGTTCCATACCCCGTACTTGCTCTGGCCGGCCCGTCGCGGGCGGTGATTGACGGGGACTTGGACCACGCTTCCGCCCTCCATCTTGACGAGCGTCGGAAGGAACCGGTGCATCCCGTTCCAGAGCTTGACGCGCGAGAGCGCATCGGCGCGGAACGCCTTGAGCGAGCAGCCGGTGTCGATGATGTCGTCCCCGGACAGCCGGTTCCGAACGGCGTTGGCGATCTTCGACGACCAGCGGCGGACCAACGTGTCGCGCCTCGCGGCGCGAAAGCCGACGGCCGCGGCGTGGCCGGAAAGCGCGTCGATCAGCTTCGGGATGTCGCGCGGGTCGTTCTGGAGGTCGGCGTCGATCGTCACCACGACAGCGCCGCGAGCTTCCCGGAATCCGGCGTCGAACGCAGCGGTCTGGCCGCAGTTCTTCTTGAAGTGAACGCCTCGAACCTCGGTGTGCTCCGCCGCGAGCCGGGCGATCTCCTCCCTCGAGCCGTCGCGGCTGCCGTCGTCGACGAGGACGAGCTCGAAGGTGTGCCGGGACGGGCGCAGGACGGCGAGAAGCTCGTCGACGAGGGGTTTCAAGTTCTCGCGCTCGTTGTAGACCGGCGCGACGACCGACACGTCGACCGTGGAGGGTGAGCCTCTCACGCCGCCCTCGATTTCGCCTTGCGACGCTTGGGGTTGAACGGCCAGAGCATCCGCCACCTCTCGAACTTCCTGAGGAACGCCTCGTCCTCTCTCGTGTACGAGCCCGGAGCGATCATCCCCTTCCACTTCAGGAAGGCCGCCTCGTCGGCCAACACGAGGAAGTCGAACAGCAGCCGGTGGGCGAGCCCTCCGGGATGAAGCTTCATCGACCCCGCGAAGTCGACGACCGAGAGACCTCCGTCCCGCCGAAGGAGAACGTTCTCGCGACCTCGCAGATCGTTGTGAACGACCCCGCGCGCGTGGATCGCATCGACGATCCGGCGCAGCTCGGCAAGCTGCCGCGCGCCCTCCTGTGCGCGGTGCTCGGCGAACGCGAGCTGAACGCCGTCGATCCTCTCGATCGCCAGCGCGAGTGGGTCGATCTGCCCGACGAAAACGGGCACTCCGGGAGCCCCCTCGAGCCAGCGGTAGGCGGAGGCCTCGCGGCGGATCTGGAGCCTCCCGATGGCTCGGACGAGCGGCCCGCGCGCCGCGAAGTCCTTGACGATGACCGTTCCGCCGTCGACCTCGACCACGAGGACGTCGGCCTTCGCACCGACGCCTCGCACCAGCACCTCGCGAACGCCCGGAGCGATCTCGTCACGGCGAGGGCAGCGTGGTATGTTGGGCGACCCCGAGGGCGTCAACGCAGTTAATCTCAACGTTTACAAAGGTTTACCGTGACTCGCTCCGGGTCCGAGTCTAGCACAGCCAAAGAGCCCTCCTCGCTCGATCCGGGGGCCTTGGCCGCGCTGACGCCCGAGCTCTCCATCGAGGGCCGCAACCTCTCGAAGGCCGACGTCTTCCGGTACCGCGTCGGCGGCATCGGCATCGCGCTCAAGGACTACGGGCACCGTCCCTTCCTCGCGCGGAATACCGTGGGGCGGCTGCTCTTGCGGCGGGAGTGTCGGGCGTATGAACGGGCCGGCGCCATCCCGGGTCTGCCGGCGTTCCTGGGGCGTGTCGGAAGGTTCGCTCTCGCGACCGTCTGGATCGACGCGGTTCCGCTCGCGGAGATCCCCGCCGGAGCCGCCTCCGCTGCGATCTTCGACCGGCTCGACTCGGTGATCGCGGGGCTTCATTCGCGAGGAGTGGCTCTCGCCGACCTTCACCATCGCGATGTCCTCGTTGGCACGGACGGGGCCGTCCACGTCGTCGACCTCGCCGCCGCGTACATCGTCGAGGAGAGGGCGACCGCTTTCCGCCGCCGGATCTTCTCCAGGATGTGCGCGCAGGACCGCCTCGCCGCCGCTCGCATGCGCGCGCGCTTTACGGGACGGCCGGAGGGCGAGGCTCTGGCCGCGAGCGACCCGGCCGCCGTGAGGCTTTGGGGAGTCGGCCGGAAGGTCAAGGCTTTCTGGGATCGGATGCGCGGTAAGAGCGCATGAGGAGCCGCCCTGGGCTCCTCGGCGCGCTCCTCGTAGCCCTCGTGCTCACGGCCTACATTCCCGCCCTACGCGCGGGTTTCATCTGGGATGACGACCGTTACGTCACCGCCAATCCCGCTCTCCGCGACCTGCACGGGTTGGCCGCGCTCTGGACCCGGCTCGACGTCGCCCCGCAGTTCTACCCGCTGCTGCACACGGCCCTCTGGATGGAGCACGCGCTCTTCGGTCTTGCGCCGCGCGGCTACCACGTCGTGTCCGTCCTGTTCCACGCGGGTTCCGCGATCCTGCTCTGGAGGATCCTCGAGTTGCTCGAGGTTCCAGGAGCCTGGCTCGCGGCCGCAGTGTTCGGCGTCCACCCGGTGCACGTCGAATCAGTGGCGTGGATCAGCGAGCAGAAGAACACCCTGTCGGGACTGTTCTACCTGGCCTCCGCCCTCGCGTTCCTGGCCTGGACCGAAGAGGGCCATCGCGGGAGACTGGGGCCGATCGCCGCCGCCGCGCTCTTCCTCGCGGCTCTCCTGTCGAAGACCGTGACCTCGACGCTTCCGCTGGCTCTCGGAATCGTCTTGTGGTGGAAGCACGGTCGCATCGGAAAGCGCGAGTTGGCCTGGCTCGCTCCCATGCTCGCGGCAGGCAGCGCCCTCGGTGCGTTGACGCGCCATCTCGAGATGACCCAGGTCGGCGCCGCCGGCCGCGACTGGGCCCTCACCTTCGCCGAGCGTGGAGCGCTCGCCGGGCGGATCGTCTGGTTCTACCTCGGAAAGCTCGTCTGGCCGAATCCGTTGATCTTCATTTATCCGCGTTGGGCTCTTGACGCCTCTCCGCGCGCTTGGATCGGGACGATCGCAGTCGTTGCGCTCGCCGCCGCGCTCTGGGCCTTTCGCGGCCAAATCGGCCGCGGGCCGATCGCCGGTCTCGCGTTCTTCGTCGTCACGCTGATCCCCGCTCTCGGCTTCTTCAACGTTTACCCGATGCGGTATTCCTTCGTCGCAGATCACTTCCAATACCTCGCGAGCATCGGGCCGATCGCGCTCCTGTCCGCCGGGGCGGTCCTCGGCGCCGCTCGCCTCGCAGCGCGACGCGCGTGGGCTCGCCGGGCGGCGCCGGCTCTCGCGGCGGTCGTCGTCCTCGCGCTCGGCGGGCGCACTTTGGCCCGGTGTCCCGCGTATGCGGACCAGGAGACCCTGTGGCGGTGCACGCTGGCGGCCAACGATGGCGCCTGGATCGCTCACAACGATCTCGCGATCTTGCTGGCCGAACAGGGGAAGAACGACGAGGCCGCCTCTCACTTCGAGCGAGTCCTCGCGCTGCGCCCCGAGCACACGGGGGCACTCGCCAATCTCGGCTATCTGCAAGAGCTCATGGGACAAGACGGCGAGGCGGCTGAAACGCTCGCGCGGGCGGCGGCCGCCCGCCCCGGCGACGCAGACGCGCGGGTCCACCTCGCGCGCGTGCTCCTGCGCCTCGGTCGGCGGGGCGAAGCCATCCCGCCGCTCGAAGAGGCGCTGCGCCTTCGCCCGAGCGATGCCGAGGCATCGACTCTTCTCAACCAGGCGCGAAGCTTCTTGCCCCCCGCGGGTGTGAGGTATCCTCCCGCGCCCCTCCCCGCGGGCAAGGCCGAGGAGAAGCCGCATTGAGCGAGACCGGCTACAACCGAACGTTGGGCGGCATCCGGCTGGTCGCGACCTTCGGGTTCGTCCTCGCGCTGGTTCTACTCGCCAAGCCTCGCCCGCTGGAAGTCGCGCTCGGCTTCGTCATCGCGGGAGCCGGCGAGGTCGTTCGCTTCTGGGCGGCCGGCCACCTGCTCAAGACCAAGGAGCTGATCACCTCGGGCCCGTACCGGTACACGCGCAACCCGCTCTACCTGGGCCGGCTGCTGATCCTCACCGGATTGTGCGCGATGTGCCGCCTGCCCTACTACGCCAATTGGGGCCTGCTCGCCGTGGGGTACGCCGTCTTCTTCTTCTACTACCTGCCCAGAAAGGAGCGCGTCGAGCCGGCCCGGCTCCGTGCCGTCCATGGCGAGGCGTACGAGCGGTACTTCAACGCGGTTCCGGCGCTCCTCCCGACGCTCAAGCCTTACGCGTCGGGGTCCAACCTGGGGTGGTCGTCGGACCGCATGCTCCGGAACCGCGAGGTGTGGATGCTCGTCGGGCTGATCGCGATCACGCTGTTCCTGCTCTGGCGGTCCCACGAGCTGCCGCTCACCCCCTACGTCGCGCCCAAGCCGGTCAGCGGCTCGTGAAGACGTAGATCGAGCCGCGCCCCACGCGCCCGGAGGCCGCGGGCACGGCGTCTCCGATCACCCGGCGGGCATTGGCGAGCTGGGTCGCCTCGACGAGCAGCACGAGCCGTGTGGGACCGTTCCAAGCCTCCCTCAGCGCACCTTCCCCCGCGAGGTTCGCGATGGGCATTCCCAGGTAATAGCGATACTCGGCGCGCCAGCTCCAGAACGAGAACGACGCCACCTCGTCCCCCGGCCGGACGAGTCCCGCCACCTGGGCGCAAAAGGGCCGCGCCGACTTGTAGACGTTGAGCGCTGGGAGCGTCACCCCCGCCGCCGCGAGATAGAACGCGAGCGCTGCGAGGCCGAGGGTGAGCGGAACGACGGGGCGGGTTCTTTGCCTTAGGAGATCGAGCGCGATCAGCCCGCCGGCGGCCGACGCCACGAGACCGAGGAAGGCGACCGGCAGCGCCGTCGGCTTGTCGAGCCGCACGAGGGCGCCGACGAGCACGAACGCACCTCCGGCGATCAACACGCCGGTGAGGAAGGCGGTGATCACGCCGAACCACCGTTTTCTCGCGGCATCCAGTCGTCCCGTCAGGAAGGCGAGCGCCGCCTCGGCGGCGAGAACGGCGACGGCGGGGGCGATCGGCAGCAGATAAGGGCTTCGCTTCGATCGAGAGAACGAGAAGAACCCGACCACCGCTGCGATCCAGATCCACGCCAGCCAGGCCAGGCGGCTCTCGTCGGGGCGCTCACGCTTCTGGCCGAGCGTCAGCGGAACGAGGAGCGCCCACGGCGCCATGTCGACCCAGAAATAGCCGAGGTAATACCACCATGGCGCCTCGTGATCCCACGGGCTGATGAACCGCTGGACGTTTTGCCGGAGCAGGACCTCGCCCAACACGTCCGTTCGGCCGGCGTGGAGAAGCATCAGGTACCACGGGGAGGAGACGGCGAGGCACGCAAGAGCGCCGGCTGCGGCTTCGCGACGTAGAAGCCCGCGCGCACGGCCGGTGACGGCGGCGTATCCCGCGATCGTCAATCCGGGACAGAGCCATCCTACGGGCCCTTTCGCGGCGAACCCGAGCCCCGCGCACGCCCCCGCGATCATGAAGCCGGACCATGCGGGTGCTCCGTGATCGAGCACTCGCGTCGCCATCGCGACGCACCAGACGGTGGCGGCCGTCACGAGGATGTCCATCTGCACGAACCGCGCGTTCCAGAAGACGCCGAACAGCGTGGCGCAGCAGGCCGCCGAGGCGAGCGCTCTCGCCCGCCCCGCGTACGGCGCGACCAGGACGTACGCTCCGAGCACCGTCGCGATCCCGGCCGCGAACGACGGGAGGCGGAGGCTGAGCTCCGACACGCCGCCGAGAAGCTTGGACGCGGAAAGCGCCAGCCAGTAGAAGAGGATCGGCTTCTCGGCGAAGACGACCCCGTTGACCCAAGGCAGAAGCCAGTCGCCGCGCTGCGCCATCTCGGCGACGGCCTCGCCGTAGATCGGCTCGTTCGGATTCCAGAGGTCGCGCGCGCCGAGGCGAAGGCCGAAGAGGACCGCGCAGCCGAGCGTGAGGAGAGCGAGATCGCGACGGGACGCGCTCACCTACGTGTCTTGCATCTGGAGTGCGTGGAACCGGGCGTAGAGCCCGTCGCGCTCGAGGAGCTCTCGATGGGTGCCGGTCTCGACGACGCGCCCTCGCTCCAGAACCAGGATCCGGTCGGCGCGCCGGACGGTCGAGAGGCGATGCGCGATGACCAGGCTCGTCCGGTTGGCCATCAGCGCTTCGAGAGCCTCCTGGACGAGCTTCTCCGATTCCGAATCGAGCGCGGAGGTCGCCTCGTCGAGAATCAGGATCGGCGGATCCTTGAGGAGCGCCCGCGCGATCGTCAGCCGTTGCCGCTGTCCCACCGACAGCCTCGCCCCGCGCTCGCCAACGATCGTCTCGTACTTCTCGGGGAGGCTCTCGATGAACTCGTGCGCGTGGGCCGACTTGGCGGCCTCGACGATCCGCTCCATCGGCACGTCGGATCGGCCGTAGGCGATGTTGTTCTTGACCGTGTCGTTGAAGAGCACGGTCTCCTGCGTGACCAGGCCGATCTGCCGGCGAAGGGAATCGAGCGTGACCGACCGCAGCTCCTGCCCGTCGAACAGGATGCGGCCGGCGTTGGGATCGTAGAAACGAGGCAGAAGGTTGGCGAGCGTCGTCTTCCCCGAGCCCGACGCCCCGACGAGAGCGACCGTCTCCCCGCGTCGGATCGTCACGTCGATTCCGTCCAGGATCTTGTCGTCGTCGTAGGCGAAATCCACGTGGTCGAACCGGATCTCGCGCTCGAAGGGAGGGAGGGGGAACGCTCCGGGGCGATCCTGGATCTCGCGCTCGCGGTCCATCATGGAGAAGACGCGCCTCGCCGCAGCGATCGCCTGCTGGACTTCGACGTTGATCGTGTTCATGCGCCGGAGCGACATGAAGAAGTAGGCCAAGCTGGCGACGATCACGAGCACGTCGCCCCCGGTGATCCGTCCCTTGGCGACTTGCCGGCCGGCGTAAGAGAAGAGGAGCGCGCCCGCGATCGCGCCGAACAGCTCCATCATCGCCGGCGCCAAGGAGAGCGCGCGAGCCGCTTTGAGATCCGCGGCGAGCATCCGATCGAGGGCTGCCCGGAACCGGCCGATCTCGAACCGCTCCATCCCGAACCCCTGCACGACCTTCGCACCGGCGATCGTCTCGGCCAGGAGGCTCGCCGTCTCCGCTTGCTGCTCCTGCGATCGCGTCGAGGCCTTCCTCAGGCGTTTCGACAGCTTGACCATGGGGTAGGCGAGGAGCGGGAGGCCGATCATCGCGACCAGCGAGAGCTTCCAATCCCGGTAGAAGGCGAGCGCGAGCCAGAGGGGCATCCCGAGGCCGACGCGGATGAAGTCGGCGAAGACGTCCGTGCACACTTTCTGGAGGCGCGCCACGTCGGCGACGATCCGCGAGAGGATCGTTCCCGTGGGGTGGGCCTGGAAGAACCGGAGCGACTGGTACGAGATCGCCTCGTGAAGATCCGCCCGGATGTCGCGGATGACCGACGTTCCCGCGCGCATGACGAAATACTGACCGAAGTAGAGACAGATCGAGCGCAGGAGGAAGATCGCGATCAGCAGGAGCGGCACCTCGAGGTAGGCGCGATCCTTGGCCCAGGAGAGGAGCGCCGTCGTCGGGATCGCCTTCCGGAGATCGTCCAGGATCGGAATCGTGCCGTGCTTCGGCGAAGCGCCCGTCGGAGCGCCGGCCCCTCCGATGTGGAAGACCTCGTTGGCCAAGGGATTGAGCGTCGCGATCACGGCCGAGAGCAGGAGGGCGGCGAGGCCGAGCATGACGAAGGCCGCGACCAGGCGCCCGAGGTGCGGCCGCATGTACCTGAAAAGGCGGCGGATCTCGCTCATCGCGGACGATGTTACCCCACGCGGCTCTCCGGTTTGACCCGCCGGCCGCGCTGCCTAGATTCGTAGGCAGGGGGTCGTGCGCCCGTGGCCATGCGTTACGTCATCGTCTCGGAGAACGCCAAGTCGCGGGACGCCCTCGCGCGGGCGGTGCGTGAGCGAGGGGGAAAGCCGACCCTCGCGGGGAGCATCGACGAGGCGCAGCAGGTCTTGGAGACGGTCCCGGCCGACGTCGTGCTGCTCGAGACGCGGCGAGTCGACGTCCGCGCGAAGCGCCTCGCGGAGCGCCTCGAGGAGAGCCGGCCCGGCTGCCGGGTCGTTCTCCTCTCGAGCTACGCCGCGGTGCGCCACTCTCCGGACCTCCTTCAGTTCGACGTCAGCGACTTCCTCGTCGGGGCCGATGCGCTCATCGCAGGTCTCGATCCCGAGAGTGACACGGCGTCGGCGGCGATCGCCGACGAGGCGGACCGCGGGTTCGACGCCCTGGTGCAGACGGTCGACGTGCTGGTCGGCTTGCTCGAGCTGGGCGACCCGCACTTCCGTGGCTCGTCCCATCGCGTGACGCGCCTGGTGCTCGAGGTGGCCGAAGATCTGGGACTGAGCCGCGAGATGGTCCAGGAGGTCGTGCTGGCGAGCCTGCTGAAAGATATCGGCAAGGCGGCCGTCGACCCCGTGCTCTCGCCGTCCGACGAGGACCCGGGAGAGCGCCGGAAGGAAGCGATGAAGGAGCACGCGCCCGCCAGCGCGCGCCTTCTGGAGCACATCACGTATCCGTGGAGCGTGCTGCCGGTGATCCGCCACCATCACGAGCGGTACGACGGGCGCGGCTATCCCGACGGCCTCAAGGGGCGCGAGATCCCACTCGGCGCCCGGATCGTCGCCGTCGTCGACGCTTACGTGGCGATGTGCTCGGACCGTCCGCACCGCCCGCCGCTCCCCCCTGATGCCGCCGTCGACGAACTGGAGCGTCAAGCCGGCCAGCAGTTCGACCCCGAGGTCGTCGAGGCGCTGATCCGCGTCCTCGAGAAAGCGCCCGTCGTCATCGGCCGAGGGGACACGCCCAGGGTGCTGGTGTGCGATCCGGACGCGGAATTCGGGAAGCTCCTCGAGATGCGGCTCGTCAACGATGGGTATGACGTCCGCTGCGTGACCAAGGTCGACGAGGCGCTCGAGGCGATCGGATCGGCGCCTCCCGAGCTCGTGCTCGCCGCCGTGGAAGGGGACGCCGCCGACGCGTTTCACCTGCTCCGCGAGCTGCGCAAGAACGCGAGGCTCCAGCACGTTCCGGTCGCTTTCATGGCCCGTAAGGAGAGCCGCCTCCTGAAGATTCGTGCGCTCCGCTTGGGCGTCGACGACTTCCTCATCAAGGAAGCCGACCTCGAGCTGCTCCTGGCTCGGATCCAGAACATTCTCGCCCGCGAGTCGGCTCGCCGCGGCGGCGGGCTGAAGCGCGCGAAGCGCGGGATCATCGGCCAGCTCGACCACATGAGCTTGCCCGACATCGTGCAGACGCTGAACATCGGAATGAAGACCGCGCTCGTTGCGATCGAGAGCGGCAACGTGACCGGCCGCATATGGTTTCGCGACGGTGCTGTCGTCCACGCCAAGTGCGGCGAGCTGCACGGCGAGGCCGCGTTTCACGCGATGGTGCGTTGGAAGACCGGCGAGTTCACCATCGAGCACGGCGTCAAGAGCCGCCGCACCACCATCGACTCGGACCCCATGTTCCTGGTGATGGAATCGATGCGCTTGATGGACGAAGCCAGCGCGAGCTAAAAAGCGGACAGGCCCCGTTTCCGTTTTCCGTCGGACTAACCGCGCATCATCGGAGGACAAGACGGAAACGGGGCCTGTCCCCTTTTTTGGGGTGTCCCCTATGCCAACTCCGATCCCCTGAAGAACCAGGAGAGCTCGAAGGCGGCGGTCGCCTCGGCGTCCGAGCCGTGAACGACGTTTTTCTCGATGTTCGCGGCGTAGAGCTTGCGGATCGTTCCGGCGGCGGCCTTCGCGGGATCCGTTGCGCCCATGACCTCGCGCCACCGAGCGATCGCGTCATCGCGCTCGAGGCACATGAGGATCGCGGGGCCGGATGTCATGAACGCGACGAGGTCCGAGAAGAACGGGCGCTCATTGTGCACGGCGTAGAACCCCTCGGCCTCGGCGCGGGTCAGCCGATGGAGCCTCATCGCGACGATCCGGAAACCCTCCTTCTCGATGCGGGCGATCACCTGCCCGGCGACGCCCTTCTGGACGCCATCCGGCTTCACGATCGCCAGCGTGCGCTGCACCATGATCACTCCTCAGCGCGCCAGCGCGCGCTTCATCGTCTCGCCGATCGCGGCGGGCGTCTCCACGACGTGAATCCCCGCGTTCTCGAGCGCCTTCATCTTTTCCGCCGCCGTCCCCTTGCCGCCCGAGATGATCGCCCCGGCGTGTCCCATCCGCCGTCCCGGCGGCGCCGTCTGACCGGCAATGAACGAGACGACCGGCTTCGTCACGCTCGTCTTGACGAACGCCGCGGCGTCCTCTTCGGCGGACCCACCGATCTCGCCGATCATGACGATCGCGTCGGTGTCCGGGTCGTTCTGGAAGAGCGCGAGGCAGTCGATGAAATTCGTCCCGTTGATCGGGTCGCCGCCGATGCCGATGCAGGTCGACTGGCCGATCTCGAGGCGGGTGAGCTGGTCGACCGCCTCGTACGTCAGCGTTCCCGAGCGCGAGACGACGGCGACGCGCCCGGGGCGGTGAATCCTCCCGGGCATGATCCCGATCTTGCACTGCCCCGGCGTGATGATCCCGGGACAATTGGGGCCGATCAGCCTCACCTTGGGCCTAGTCTTCAGGTCGGCCATGACGCGCATCATGTCGAGCGCGGGGATCCCCTCCGTGATCGCGACGATCAGCGGCACCCAGGCCGCCGCCGCTTCCAGGATCGCGTCGGCGGCGAAGGGCGGCGGGACGAAGATCACGCTCGCGTCCGCCCCGGTTGCGGCGACCGCTGCCTCGACGGTGTCGAAGACGGGAATCCCGTCGTGCTTCTGCCCGCCCTTGCCGGGCGTCACCCCGGCGACGACGTTCGTGCCGTAGGCGACCGACTGCGCCGTGTGGAAGGCCCCCTCGCGGCCGGTGATCCCCTGCACGAGAAGGCGCGTCGACGAGCCGACCAGCACCGCCACCGCCTACCTCCCCGCCGCGGCGGCGACGACCTTTTCGGCCGCGTCGCGCATCCCGTCGGCGACCCGGAACGCGAGACCCGAGTTCTTCAAGATCTCCCGCCCCTGCTCGACGTTGGTCCCCTCCAGCCGTACGACGATCGGCACCTTGGCGCCCACGTCCCGCGCCGCGGAGACGACCCCTAGGGCGACGACGTCGCACCGCATGATCCCGCCGAAGATGTTGATCAAGACCGCCTTGACGTTCGGATCGGCGAGTAGGATTCGGAACGCGTTCGTCACCATCTCCTTGGTCGCGCCCCCGCCGACGTCGAGGAAGTTGGCCGGCGCGCCGCCATGGTGCTTGATGATGTCCATTGTCCCCATGGCGAGGCCGGCTCCGTTGACCATGCAGGCGATGTTCCCGTCGAGCTTGATGTAGTTGAGCCCATACTTCGACGCCTCGACCTCGAGCGGGTCCTCTTCCGTCAGGTCGCGCAGCTCGCGGATGTCGGGGTGCCGGTAGAGCGCGTTGTCGTCGAAGCCGACCTTGGCGTCGAGCGCGAGGATGCGTCCGTCGGACGTACGCACGAGCGGGTTGATCTCGACCATCGACGCGTCGGTCCCGAGGAAGGCCGCGTGCAACGCGCCGCACAGCTTCGAGAACTCCCCGGCCTCCGCCGGGGCGAACTTGAGGGCAAAAGCCAGCTTGCGCCCCATCCAAGGCTGGAATCCGGTGATCGGGCCGACGGTCAGCTTGTGGATCGCCTCGGGGTGGGCCGCGGCGACCTCTTCGATCTCGGTTCCGCCTTCGGGCGAGGCGATGAACACCGGCGCCTGAACGCCGCGGTCGAGCACGAGCGCCAGGTAGTATTCCGCGGCGAACGACATTCCTTCCTCGACCAGCACGCGCCGCACCTCGCGCCCTTCGGGACCGCTCTGCTTCGTGACCAGCACGTTGCCGAGCATCGAGCCGGCGACGCTTCCCGCTTTCGCGGCGTCCGTGACGATCACGCCGCCGAGCGAGGTCCCGACGAACCGCCCCTTGCCGCGCCCTCCGGCATGGATCTGCGCCTTGACCACGACCTTCGGCGTCCCGAGGCGGGTGGCGATCGTCTGGGCCTCCTCGACTGAGGTCGCGACGCCTCCGCCGGGCACCGGGACGCCGAAGCGTTCGAGCACGGCCTTCGCCTGGTACTCGTGGATCTTCAAGGAGCCCTCCCGCGCCGAGTTTCGCCGAAGCGGCCGAGGATTATAGCGGCTCCTCCCAAAGCTTCCGGGGCGGGAGCAGGGTGAAGCTAAGGCGGTGGATCGCGCAGGGCCCGAGCTTGCGGATCGCCTCGCGATGCGCCGCCGTGCCGTACCCCTTGTGGTCGGCGAATCCGTAGCCCGGGTACTCCTCGTCGTACCGCCGCATCAGCGCATCGCGCGTCGTCTTGGCGACGATCGACGCGGCGGCGATCGCGTGGCAGCGGGCATCCCCCTTGACGATCGCCTCCTGCGGCAGGTCGCAGCCGGGGATGCGCCGCGCATCGACCAGCACGTGCTGCGGCCGGATCGGAAGACCGTCGAGCGCGCGCCCCATCGCTGCGAGCGTCGCCCGGTAGACGTTGATCTTGTCGATCTCCTGAGGATCGACGATCGCGACTGCGACGGCGAGCGCCGCCTCGCGGATGGAGAGCACGAGATCCGCCCGTCGCTCGGGGGTCAGGGTCTTCGAGTCGTCGACCCCCGGAATGCCCGGCCCCGGCCCGAAGATCACCGCGGCGGCCACGACTGGCCCCGCGAGCGGCCCCACCCCGGCCTCGTCGACGCCGGCGATCCGCTCCACGCCGGCCGCCCACAGCGCTCGCTCGCGTGCCAGAAGGGTATCGAGCCGCCGGGCCCGCCTCGCGTCCCCGGCCCGAGTCATGCTCCCTCCAGCCGGGCGAGGATCGCCGCGACGTCGACGCCCGCGTGCGCCGGCGCGTACGGAGCGATGTTTCGCCGCGCGCGCGCCCCGACGCTCGCGGCCCCTTCGGCGTTTCCGGTGCTCTTGTGGTGCAGGGCGACCGCCGCCTGGATCAGCCCCCGATAGAACTCACGGTCCGGGCCTCGATAGACGACCCAGTACGCTTCGAGGATCTCATGGGCGTCGAAGTAGGAGCCGGCGTCGAGGGCGGACAGGAACGCGGAAAGCGCGGCGTCTCGGGAGACTCGCTCCGGTCCTGTCACCGGGCCATTCTAGCCAAGCGGGACACGAGCTTGAGTAGAATAGAAGGCTATGCACAAGCTTGTTCTCCTGCGGCACGGTCAGAGCACCTGGAACCTCGAAAACCGCTTCACCGGCTGGACCGACGTCGACCTCAGCCCGCAGGGGCACGCGGAAGCCCACGCGGCCGCCCAGGCCCTCCGGGCCGGCGGCTTCACCTTCGATCTTGCCTTCACCTCCGTCCTGAAACGCGCGATCCGGACGCTCTGGATCGTCGTCGACGACATGGACCTGATGTGGGTGCCCGTCCATCGAGATTGGCGCCTGAATGAGCGGCACTACGGTGCGCTCCAGGGGCTCGACAAAGCGGAGACCGCAGCCCAGTACGGTGAGGAGCAGGTCAAGATCTGGAGGAGGAGCTACGCCACGCCGCCGCCTCCCCTGACCAAGGACGATCCCCGTCATCCGGGGCGCGATCCGCGCTACGCCGGGATGCCCGACTCCTACTTGCCACTGACCGAATCGCTGGCGGACACCGTCAAGCGTTTCCTCCCGGCATGGCACAAGACGATCGCGCCGGCGGTGTCCACCGGGCGGAGGGTGATCGTCGCCGCTCACGGGAACTCGCTCCGCGCGCTGGTGAAGTACCTCGACGACATCGGAGACGAGGCGATCGTCGAGCTGAACATCCCGACCGGGATTCCCCTGGTTTACGAGCTGGACCGCAAGCTGAGGCCGATCCGGCACTACTATCTGGGAGACGAGAACGCCGTGAAGCTTGCCGCCGAGGCGGTCGCCGCTCAAGGCCGCAAGACTTCGTAAGGAGAGATCCATGACGTTCGTGATCACCGAGCCTTGCATCGGCACCAAGGACACCGCGTGCGTCGACGTGTGTCCGGTCGACTGTATCCACCCGACCAAGAAGGAGGACGCCTTCGAGACGGCGGAGATGCTCTACATCGACCCCGCCGAGTGCATCGACTGCGGGGCCTGCGAGCCGGCCTGTCCGGTGGAGGCGATCTTCGAGGAGGCCGCCGTCCCGGAGAAGTGGAAGAGCTACACCGAGAAGAACGCGGCCTACTTCAAGAAGTGACTTGATGCGCCCGCAGCAGGGAAGGCGCGTCGTCGTCACGGGCCTGGGAGCGGTGTCCCCAAACGGCGTCGGCTGCGAGGCGTTCTGGCGCGCCACCCGCGCGGGGAAGAGCGGCGTCAAGCCGATCGAGGCGTTCGACGTCTCGCACCTTCCGACCCGAATCGCCGGGATCGTCGACGCGTTCGACCCATCGTCCGTCATGTCGGCGAACGACCTGAAGCACGTCCCCCGCGTCGTGCCTCTGGCGCTCGCTGCCTCTCTCGAAGCCGCCGCGGACGCCGGATTGAACCCCCCGGAGCTCCCGGTCGACGAGAGGCGGCGATTCGCGGTCGTCATCGGCTCGGGAGGGGCGGGCCTCGAGTTCATCGAGCGTCAATTCCGGCAGTACTACCTCGACGATCCGAAGGGGGTGAGCCTTTACACGATCCCCTCCTCGACCCCCGGCTCCCTCTCGTCCGAGCTGTCGATGAAGTTCGCCCTGCGCGGGGCCTCCCACGTGATCTCCACCGGGTGCACCTCCTCCACCGACGCGATCGGGCACGCACTCTCGCTCATCCGCTACGGCCGCGCCGACCGAGCGCTGGTGGGCGGGTCGGACTCCCCGATCGGCCCCGGAATCGTCACCGGCTTCTGCCTCATGAAGATCATGTCCACCGGGTGGAACGACGAGCCGGAGCGCGCCTCGCGCCCGTTCTCGAAGGATCGTGACGGATTCGTTCTCGCGGAGGGGTCGTGGATGCTGGTGCTCGAGGAGCGCGACCTGGCGCTCGCCCGCGGCGCCCGCATCTACGCGGAGGTGCTGGGGTACGGAGCGTCCTGCGAGGCGTTTCACCGGGTCCGGCTCGACGAGAACGGCGAGGAGCCGGCCCGCGCGATGCATCTCGCCCTCGAAGACGCCGGCATCGGCCCGGACGACGTCGATTACCTCGCGCTCCACGGCACGTCGACGCAGTTGAACGACCGGATCGAGACGCGCGCGGTGAAGAGGGTGTTCGGGAAGCGCTCCGGCGAGATTCCGGCCTCGAGCCTCAAGTCGATGATCGGCCATCCTCAGGGTGCGTGCGGCGCCGCCAGCGTGGTCGCGGCGCTCCTCGCGATGCGCGACTCCTGGCTCCCGCCGACGATCAATCGCGACCTCCCCGACCCGGAATGCGATCTCGACGTCGTGCCGAACGCCGGCCGCGAGAGGAGGATCGACACGGTGCTCGGAAACTGCATCGGCTTCGGCTCGAAGAACGCGGCCGTCGTCCTCGGGCGGCACGCCGTCTAGCGGTCGGCATGCGCTCTCCTCTCATCCCCGCGCGCCGCCTCGACCCGGAGTGGATGGACCGCGCCGACAATCTTCCCGCGGCGCTGACCTTGGCTCTCGAGGACATTCGATCGGTCAACAGGCTCCTCGGCGGATCGAAGATCGTCGTCGAGGCGCTCCAGCCGTTCTTCGCCGAAGGGAGCGGCGAGGAGCCGCTGTCGATCCTGGACGTTGGAACCGGGGCTGCGGACATCCCGGTGGCCGTGGTCGACGCGGCGCGAGCGCTCGGCCGCCGCGTCCGGGTCGTCGCGGTCGATCGCGACCCTGTGACGGTTGCTCACGCGCGGCGCGCGGTCGCGGGCGTCCAGGAGATCGCGGTCGCGCGGGCCGAGGCGGGGAGGCTTCCGTTCCCGGCGGCCTCGTTCGACGTCGTGATCGCCTCGATGTTCCTCCATCACTTCGGGCACCGCGAAGCGGTCGGGCTCCTCGAGGGGTTCAGGCGACTCGCCCGCCGCGCGGTCCTCGTCAACGACCTGCGCCGCCACCTCGTCCCGTGGGCGTTCATCGGCCTCGCGGCGCGAGCGAGCGCGCGCAGCCCGATGTTCGTCCACGACGCGCCTCTCTCGGTGCTCCGCGGATTCACCGAGGACGAGCTGCTCGCGATGGGGCGGGAAGCGGGGGACACCGGCGCCGCCGTCTCCCGCCGCTTCCCCTACCGGCTCCTTCTGACACTCGCGGGCGGGAGCGTGCGGGCATGACCCGCGCCGACCTCCTCGTGCTGGGCGGCGGGCCCGCGGGGGCGGCGATGGCGGCGCTCGCGGCGCGCCGCGGCGTCCGGACGCTCATCGTCGAGCGCGATCGGTTCCCGCGCGACAAGGTCTGTGGCGAATTCGTCTCACCCGAGGGATGCGCGGTGCTCGCGCGCCTCGGAGTCCTCGAGTCCGTGCTCTCGAAGGGCGCGATGCCGATCGATTCCTGCCTCCTGGCGGACGGCCGGGGGCGGTCGGTGGAGGCTCCCCTCCCCGACCTCGCGAGCGCCGGGCGCCGGGCGCTCGGGATCTCGCGAAGCGCGCTCGACGAAGCGCTCTTGCGCCGCGCTGCGGTCGAGGGCGCCGAGGTGCGCGAGTCGACGACGGCTGTGAGGCCGCTCCTCGAAGGCGACCGTGTCGTCGGGGTCGTTGCCCGTCCGTCCGACGCCTCAGGCCCCGAGGAAGAGATCCGCGCGGGTCTCGTCGTGGCCGCCGACGGCCGGCGGTCGATGCTGCAGCGCGCCCTGCTCCCCGGCATCGGCGACCCGACGTCTACATCGCCCTCATCCTGGTTCGGCTTCAAGGCCCACTTTCCCGACCGAACGCGTGGGTTTTCCAGGCGGATCGAGCTGTTCGTCTTCGACGGGGGCTATGCGGGGCTTGGACCGGTTGAGGGGGATCGACTCGACCTCGCGCTCATCGCACGCGTGGAGGCGCTCAGAGCGTCTGGCAGCTCACCCCAACGTCTCTTCGAAGAGCGGATGCTCCGGAACCCGCTCCTGGCGCAGCGCCTGGGCGGCGGTCCTCCGTGCTCGCCGTGGAAGACGATCGGTCCGCTCCGCTTCAACGTCCGCCACCCTGCGGCGTCGGGGGCGATCTTCGTCGGCGACGCGGCGGGGACGATCGATCCGTTCAGCGGAGAGGGGATCTCGAACGCGCTGTCGGCCGCGGAGCTGGCCGTTCCGTTCGTGATGGAGGCGCTGGCATCGGGCGGCCTCACCGGGGCGCAGGCTTCCGCGTGGAAGGCCGCGTGGCGCCGTGCCTTCGCCCCTGTGACACGGCGTGCCCGCGTGCTGGGAAGCCTCTTCCGCCACCCCAAGCCGGCGTTCCTCGCGATGAGCCTGCTGCGCCTTCCCCATGGGGCGCGCCTGCTTCCGCCGCTCGTCGCCGCGACCCGGACCGGCGCCCCATGAGCGGCGGGGTCGCCATCCGCCGCGCCTCGGCCTCGGACGTGCCTCTGATCCTCTCGTTGATTCACGAGCTGGCTCGTTACGAGAAGCTCGAGCACGAGGTGGTCGCCACCGAGGAGGGGCTCCATGAGTCCCTGTTCGGCTCGGAGCCCCGAGCGGAAGTCCTGATCGCGGAGACCGGCGGCGCCGCCGCCGGCTTCGCCCTCTTCTTCCACAACTACTCGACCTTCCTCGGACGCCCTGGGATCTACCTCGAGGATCTCTTCGTCCGCCCCGAGGCGCGCAAGCGCGGCATCGGCCACGCCCTGCTTCGAAAGCTCGCTGCCATCGCACTCGAGCGCCGCTGCGGGCGGCTCGAGTGGGCGGTGCTCGATTGGAACGCCGACGCCATCGCGTTCTACCGCCGCCTGGGCGCGGTAACGATGCACGATTGGACGATTTTTCGCGTGAGCGGAGAGGCGCTGCGCGAGATGTCCCG
>CAZEII010000025.1:0-63134 GCA_964511835.1 uncultured Acidobacteriota bacterium
CGGGGCGGAGGGATTTGAACCCCCGACCACCTGCTCCCAAAGCAGGCGCGCTACCAGGCTGCGCCACGCCCCGTCCAGAGGCTCGACTTTATCAGAGCTTGCTAACATCCGGGTTTTCTTGGAGACGTGCATGCGCATCGGGCTGTTCGGCTTCCCGCGGACGGGCAAGTCGTCGCTATTCGCGCTGCTCACGGGCGCGAGCGCGGCGCCGCACGGCGGACGGGAGGCGGTGCACGTCGGGATCGCGAGGGTCCCCGACGCTCGGCTCGACACCCTGAGCGCCATGTACAAGCCGAAGAAAACGACGCCGGCGACGGTCGAGTACATGGACCTCGCGGCGATCGAGAAAGGTGAGGCTGTGGAGGCGCTCCCCCTCGAGCAGCTCAGGACGGTCGATGCCCTGGCCCACGTGGTGCGGGCCTTTCATGACGAGTCCGTGCCGCACGTCGAGGGGGCGGTCGACCCGGCGCGCGATGCGGCGACGATGGAGACCGAGCTGATCCTCGCGGATCACACGATCGCCGAGCGGCGGCTCGAGAAGCTGGAGCTGGCGGTCAAGAAGAGCAACAAGGAAGAAGACAGGAAGGATCTCGAGACGCTTCGCAAGTGCCTCGCCGCCCTCGAGAAGGAAGTGCCGCTGCGCGAGGTGGAGCTTACCGACGAGGAGAAGAAGCGCCTGCGCGGATTCACGTTTCTTTCGCTGAAGCCGCTGCTCGCCGTCGTCAACGCGGACGAGTCCGACGCGTCGAAGCTCGATACGGGGGCGGGGGCGTTCGGGCTCGCGCCGTTCGCGAGCAAGCCGAACACGGAGGTGGTCGCGCTGTCGGCAAAGATCGAAGCCGAGATCGCGCAGCTCGATCGCGCGGATGCCGATGCCTTTCGCGCGGAGCTGGGAATCAACTCGCCGGCGCTCGACCGCATGATCCGCGCCTCGTATCACCTGCTCGGGAGCCTCTCGTTTTTCACCGCCGGCGAGGACGAATGCCGCGCGTGGACGATTCGTCGCGGCACGAGGGCGCGCCAGGCGGCGGGCGTCATCCACAGCGACATCGAGAAGGGATTCATCCGCGCCGAGCTCTGCCCGTACGACGATCTGGTGGCCGCCGGAAGCTGGGCCGCCTGCCGCGATCGCGGCACGCTGCGCCTGGAGGGGAAGGACTACGTCATGCAGGACGGCGACGTGGTCAACTTCAGGTTCAACGTCTGAGCGGGGACATTGCCAGGTCCGCCAGTCGGCGCGCGAGCGGCGCGTCCTGCTCCGGCAGCACCGTGCGCAGATCGAGCAGCAGCTTTCCTTCGTGGACGCGGGCGACCACCGGCGGGTCGCCCCTCCGGAGGCGGGCTTCGAGGCGCCCTGCGTCGCCGGACGGATCCTCGATCGTGATCAGCATCGTCGGGATCTCGCCGGCGGGTGACGAGCCTCCGCCCGGCCGAGAGACCCCCGCTTCGATGCGGCAGATCAATGACGGCGCGAGTCGGTTGGCCTCCGCCGCAACGCCCTCCGCACGGCGACCGATCTCGGCGGCCGGCAGGGCGAGCATGCGAACGGTCGGAACCTCGGCGGCGGCCCGGCCCGTGAGGTAGGCCGCGAGCGTCTCGTGCAGCGCTGCGATCTGCAGCCGGTCGAGGCGCAGCACGCGGGCGAGCGGATCGCGACGCATCTTCTTGATCAGCTCGTCCTGTCCGACGGCCAGGCCGGCTTGAGGCCCTCCCAGAAGCTTGTCGCAGCTGAACGTGACGAGGTCGGCCCCCTGATCGAGGATCGAGGCCACCGGGATCTCGTCGGTCACGCCGAGCGGCGCGAGGTCGATGAGGTCGCCGCTCCCCCAGTCGACGACGAGGGGCAACCCGTTGGCGTGGGCGAGCGTGGACAACTGCTCGACCGAGGCATCTTCCGTGAATCCGACGATCTTGAAGTTGCTCGTGTGCACCTTGAGGAGGAGCGCGGTCTTCGGCCCGATCGCCGCCGCGTAGTCGGCCGGACGCGTGCGGTTCGTCGTGCCGACCTCCTTCATCTTGGCTCCCGAAGCCGCAAGGATGTCGGGAACGCGGAAGGCGCCGCCGATCTCCACCAGCTCCCCGCGCGAGATCACCACCTCGCGCCCCTTTCCGAGCGTTCTCAGCGCCAGCAGGATCGCCCCGGCGTTGTTGTTGACGGCCAGCGCCGACCGTCCTGGGAATAGACGGCGGAGGAGGCCGTCGAGATGGCTCATCCGGTCTCCGCGTGTCCCCTTCGCGACGTCGTACTCCAGGTCGAGGTAGGCGATCGCCGCCGCCGCTACGCGCGCCGCCGCCGCGGAGGAGAGGACCGATCTCCCCAGGTTCGTGTGCGCGACGACGCCAGTGGCATTGATGACCGCTCGGGGAGACGGCGCGAGCAGCGCTTCGGCCGCCCTGTCGACCGCCCGCGCGAGCTCGTCGGAGTTCGGGATGCGACTGACATCCGCTCCGGCGGTGAGGCGGTCCCTGACTCGCTCGATCTCCTCTCTCACGAGCGCGGTGACCAGAGGTCGGCCCCATTTGACCAAGGCCGCAGCAAGCGCCGGGTCCTCGAGAAGGCGGCCCACGGCAGGCAGTTTTTTTAGAGTTTCTGCAAGCTCCATAGTTCTCATGGCGGGCCCGGACGGCCCTGAATTGCGTTTGGGTCAGCGCAAACCTATACTCGGCCTTGCTCGAAGCGGGTCGTCGGACACGGATCATTATAAAGGGCCGCCATCGTGCAGGACGTCGTTTCGACCGAGCTCGAGGGCGATCTTGTCCGACTCGAGAGCGGCATCCGCCAGCTCAAGATTCAGTACGACATGTTCTTTGCCGGGTCGATTCCGAAGCAGCCGTTCGAGCTCCGCAGCGAGGTGGAAAAGATCATCCGGCGTCACTCCCGCACGCCGATTCGCAAGTACGCACCCCGGTTCCACTTCAACTCGCTCGTCAGCCGATTCAACAGCATGTCCGAGCTCTGGGCGAAGACCCTCCGGGCCCTCGAAGAGGGGGATCGCCCGGCTCCCGCCGTCGCCGATCGAGCCGGGAACAACGAGCATCTGGTGGCACGCTGCACGGTGAAGGATCCCAGCCAAGAGAAAGATCTTCTGAAGCTTCTGCACGGACGTCTCCTCGAGGCCCGGAAGAAGGCCGGCGAGACAAACGGCAAGCTCTCCTTCGACAGCTTCGTGCGCAACGTCAACGCCCACGCCGACAAGCTGCGCGAGAAGACGGGATGCGATAAGGTGGAGATCCGGGTGATCCTCCTCGACCGGAAGGTTGTGGTGAAGGCTCGCCCGGGCCGCTGACGTCAGAGGGCTATCGGCCGGGAGAGACGACATGAAGCACACCGTCCCGCTGGCGTCGCTGTTGTTGATCACCGCGGTCGCACTGGGCTCGGGTCCGGCTGCCGCGAAGGCAGGAGACGAGCCCCCTGCTTCCCCTCAGCCCGCTGCCTCGCCGGCGCCGACACCCGCCGCCCCGGAGCCGACGCCAGCCCCGGCCCCGGCAGCGGCGACGCCGACTGCCGCTCCGGCCAAGCCTCCCACGGGTCCACCGATGCCGGACGAGACGCTCGTGAAGGGGATCGACAAGCTGCGCAAGGGGCCGCTGGCCGACGATCAGAACGCGCTGAATTATCTGCAGCTGATCGAGACCGGCAAGGCCAGTCCGGCGCAGGTGAACGATTTCGCGGCGTACATCGCCAAACGCGGCATGCCCAAGGTCGCCGCGGCGTTTCAGGAATATGCGATCAAGCTCGATCCGGAGAATCCGATTCTCTGGCTGAATCTCGGCACGATCCGAAGGACGAACCAGAGCTATGGCCCCGCGGTCACCGCCTTCAAGAAGTCGATCGAGCTCGATCCCGCGAACGCCTTGGCCCACTACAACCTCGGCTCGGCGTACGACGCCCAGAAGCACTACGACGACGCGATCGAGGAATACCGCCGGGCACTGGTGCTCGATCCTGGTCTTGCCGACCCTCGCAAGAACCCGCAAGTCGTCAACAACGAGAACCTGCTCGCCGTGAAGCTCCAGATCTACGCGAACCAGGCGGGCTCGCTCGGCTTGCCGCTGTTGCAGATGCAGAAACCCGCTCCAAAGCCCGCACCCGACAAGCCGTAGGTTGTACGATGCGCGAGCCATGCGCTCGCGCCGCTCGATCGCCCTCGCGATTCTCCTGGCCTCCCTCCCCGGACCTGCTCTTGCGTGGACGGCGGCTACGCGCGTCGTCATGGTCGACGATGCGATCAAGCTGATGCCTCCCTCGCTGAGGACGGTCCTCGAGAAGCGGCGCAACGACGTTCGACGCGGGATGCTCGATCCGATGACCCAAGAGGACGGCCCTCCGCACCGCCCCCCGTGGGACGGCGGAACCCTCGCGACCTCCGTCGACGCCGCCGTAAGAGACCTCGTCTCGGGGGCGGAGACGCGGGTTTCGTTCCACGACGTCGCGCGGCGCTTCGGCGTACTCGCGCATTTCGTCGCCGACGCGGGATTTCCCCCGGGAGCCGCGGGCCAGGCGGGCGCCCCTCGGTACGCTCACTTCGCGGCCCTTTGCGAGTCGCGCCGCCCCCGGTTCCCGCTCGTCTACTACGGCGGCGACGACGACAATCTTGCGAAGGACGACTTCAAGGCGTTCACGCTGAAGGTTCTCGAGCGCGCCAGGACGGAGGACGGCAACCTGGCCCGGGCCTACGCGGAGGCCCCGAGCTGGACCGACGAAGCCTCGTTCGACGACCGCTCCGTTCCTTTTGCCGTCGCGTCGCTATCGTACTCGCATTCCGTCACGGACATCGTGCAGGCGTGGCTCGCGGCCTGGCGCCGCTGCCACGGCGACCTCGCGGGAACGCCCTATCAAGGATCGAAGAAGTGAGCGCCGCCGTACGCCGCGCGCTCATCAGCGTGTTCGACAAGCAGGGCGTCGTCGCGTTCGCGCGTGAGCTGAACGGCCTCGGCATCGAGCTCCTCTCGACCGGCGGCACTGCGAGGCTTCTCGAAGAGGCGGGGCTCCCGGTCGTCCGCGTCGCCGACGAGACCGGCTTCCCCGAGATGCTCGACGGGCGGGTGAAGACCCTTCACCCGAAGATCCACGCCGGGATCCTCGCCATCCGCGGCAACCGTCAGCACATGCGCGACCTCGCGGCGGCGGGCATCTCTCCGATCGATCTCGTCGTCGTCAACCTGTATCCGTTCGCGAAGTCCGCGGCCGATCCTGACAAGCCGCTCCCGGAGGTCGTCGAGATGATCGACGTCGGCGGACCGTCGATGGTCCGCGGAGCCGCCAAGAACTGGGAGGACGTCGGCGTCGTGGTGGACGCCGCCGACTATCCCGCGGTGCTCGCCGCGCTGCGCACGGAGCGCTCACTGTCCCGCGAGCTGCGCCTCGAGCTGGCGGCGAAGGCGTTCGCGGTCACCGCGGCCTACGACGCCGCCGTATCGGCGTTCCTGGCGCGCGGCGGCTCGGGTGCGGCTGTCGCGTCGGAGGCGCTCCCCGACGCGCTGGCGCTCGACTTCCCGAAGGCCGCCGATCTCGTCTACGGCGAGAACCCCCATCAGCGCGGAGCGTTCTACCGCGATCCGTCGGCGACGGGCGCGAGCGTCGCGACCGCCCGGCAGCTCCAGGGGAAGCCTCTCTCGTTCAACAACATCCTCGATTTCGACGCCGCCCTCTCGCTCGTCGCGGACCTGGGCGCCGTGAGCTGCGCGATCGTCAAGCACGGGAATCCGTGTGGCGCCGCGAAAGGAACAGGCCTCCCCGCCGCGTTCGCCGCGGCGCTCGCCTGCGACCCCACCAGCGCGTTCGGCGGCGTGATCGCCTGCTCGCAGGAGGTCGATGCCGCGACCGCTGCCGCCGTCGCGGAGGCGTTCTACGAGGGTGTGATCGCACCCTCGTTCACGCCGGAGGCCCAAGCGGCGCTGGGCCGGAAGAAGAATTTGCGGCTCCTCGCGGTCGGTTCGCTCTCCTCCTACCAGCGTCAGGGGCTCGATCTGCGACGCGTCCAGGGTGGGCTCTTGGCGCAGGATTGGGACGGCCCCGATCTCCCCCTCCGCGAGGGTGGGCAGGTCGTCACATCGCGTCGCCCGTCGGACGAGGAGTGGCAAGCGCTCCAATTCGCCTGGACCGTCGTGCAGCACGTCAAGTCGAACGCCATCGTCTACGCCGGCGCAACACGCACCTTGGGGATCGGCGCCGGCCAGATGAGCCGTGTGGATTCCGCCCGTCTTGGAATTCAGAAGGCCCGCGTTCCGCTCCGGGGGGCTGCTATGGCCTCGGACGCTTTTTTCCCCTTCCGGGACGGGCTCGAAGTCGCCGCGGAGGCCGGAATCTCGGCCGTCGTTCAGCCGGGGGGCTCGATCCGCGACGACGAGGTCGTCGCCGCCGCAAACGAGCGCGGGCTGACGATGGTGCTCGTGGGCCGGCGCCACTTCCGGCACTAGCGGGCGCTCGCGCCGGCTCGAGCTTCAGGAGCGCGGCAGCGGGCGGAACGCAAGCGCCTCGACGCGGTCGAGGAAACCCCGGTCCTTCACCGCATCGGCATAGCGAGACGACAGCTCGCGGAGCGATTTGGCGTCGGCGTCGGATGGAGCGATTTCGAGCGCGTCGTCGAGACGGGAGATCGCTTCCTTACAGTCGCCCGCGCGCAGCGCGACCACCGCCAGGTTGTACCATCCCGCGACCTTTACGGCGTCGGCGTAGGACTTGGCGATAGTGGGCGGGAGGCGGTAGGCCATCCTCAGCGCCGAGCTGTACTCGCCGTCCTTGAACGCACCGGCGATCTTGTCCATCGCGTCCTGGTCGGCCTTTCGCGCCTTGTAGCGCGCCGTGGCGTCGTCCATGCCGAGCTTCGCTTCCGAATTGGCGGGGTCGAGCGCCAGCGCATCGTTGTAGGCCAGCACCGCTCCCCCGAAATCGCCCGACGCCAACAACGCGCGACCCTTTTGCAAGCTCGCGGAGAGCTGCCTCGCGTGCTCCGCGGGGTCCGAAGGGATGGGTCGCGTCGACGGGGCGGCCGGTGATTTGGCGGGGTTGGGCTCGCTCGCGGCTCGCGCAGGAGCCTTGCCGGCAGCCGGCAGCGGCACCGACAGTGGGCCTTTCGCCCCGTGCCCTCCGAGCAGGCGGGGAAGCAGAATCGCCGCGCCGACGAGCACGAGGAGCCCAGCGCCGCTGTAGAGCAACAGCTTCGAGGACCGCGCGCTCGAGCGCGATCCGATGATCGCCGCAGGGGGAGGCTCCGGTGGCGGAGAGGCGTGGACGCGTGGAGGTTTCGCAGCAGCGGCCGCCGGCTTGATCTGCGGTGCTTCGAGCGGGACCGTGTTGGAAACCGCGTTGTCCGCGGGGGCCGATTCGCCGACGGCCGGCGCCGCCAGCAGCTCCTCGGAGCTCGAGGAACGCCGCTCGGCGATCTTCTCGAGATAGTGCTGCGCCTCCCGATGCTCCGGGGCGAGCGCGAGCGCTTCGCGGAAGTGCTTCTCCGCCACGTCCAGGTTGTCGGCCTCGAGCGCCGCGACGCCCTCGATGATCGCCCGCTCGACCCGGTCGAGGTCGGACGCGCTCTCGGCCTCGATCTTCGCGCGAAGCTCGGTTGCCTCCGCGTTCTCCTCGTCGAGAATCGCGAGGCGCGAGAGGATCGCGAGGGCCTCCTCGCGCTCCCCTGCGTCCGCTTTGGCCTTCGCTTCGGCGAGGAGATCGTTCACACGACGCTTGAGCTCGCCGGCCGCGGCGCTCACCGACTGAGCCGGCGCGCTCGGCTCCGTGTTGGAGGGCGCCATAGCCGGCCGCGCGAACGGCTCGAGCCCGTACGACGGCTCCTCCGCGGCCGCGTGCGCCGGAGTCTCCCATCCTTCGAGGATCTCCTCGGTCGCCGGCGCCTCGCTCAACGGAGGCGCGGGCTTGAGATCGATCGCACCGTCCACCGTGTCGGGATGGTCGAGCGTCGCAGCCCCGATTCCGTCGAGCACCTTGAGCCCCTCGTCGAGGTCGCGGTTGAGGTCGGAGGGTGCGCTCGGAGGCGTGGGAGCCGCGGGAGCGGGAGCGACGAACTGCGACGCCATGCGGACACCGTCCTGCGCCTCCTCGTTCGCCGGATCGAGATTCAGGACGTCGCGCCACGCCTGGAGCGCTCCGTCGTAGTCGCCGTTCAAGTACTTCTCGGATGCCTGCTCGTGCAGCTGCTTGATCTGCTCGGTGCTCATCCCGCTCTCCGGAACAACGCAGCGGGCGTCCGCCCCTCGGACACCGCACGGGGCCGAAACATAGGTTTCAAGTCTTCGGCAGGCCAGGGAGGGCTCAGCGGGCCTTCTCCAAGGCTTCCCGGAGCTGGGCGAGATTGGGGGCGTCAGGGCGGATTTGCTGGAGCTTGGCCATGGCTGCGTCCGCGCGGTCGAACTTCTTCATGTCGAGGCCGGCGACGACCACGATGTTGTAGAGGGACTGCCAGTTGGCGGGGTCGGCCTGTTGCGCTCGCTCGAGGGCCTCGAGGGCGTGGTCGTACTGCCGGAGCTGCTGATAGCAGATGCCCATGTCCGTGAGGAGGTTGGCGTCGTTCGGCGTCAACGCGGTCGCCCGCTGGTAGAAATCGATCGCCGCCTGGAACATGCCCGCGTCCTGATAGAGATTCGCGAGACGAGTCCAAGCGCCGACGTCTCTCGAGTCCTTCTGGAGCCGCTCCTTGAGAGCGTTGATCTCCGCCATCATCGGCGCCCCGCCCCCCCCGGCCGCAGGAGCGGAGCCGCCTCCGCCTGCCGTCTGGGTCGCCGCGGCGGGACCCATCGGCGAGGGGATCTCCCCCGTCTCTTGGGTGAGGTTGTGGCCGGGACGTGTCTCGATCGCGCGGAACAGCCCGAAGCCGACGAGAAAGCCGAACGCGAGGCCGGCGCAGAGAAAGGCCAGATGATCTTTTTTCACGAACGCCGCCCTCGCGCGAACGCTAGCGGGGGCCCTCGTGAGTGTCAAGGCGCGCGCGGCCGCCGGTCCCGTGGGACTGCTACACTCGCCGCAATGCCGCGCGCCGATGCCGCACCCGCCGATTCGCGTCCGAATCTCTACGGAATGTCGAGAGAGGAGCTCACGACCCTTCTGACCTCTCGCGGCGCGGCTCGCTATCACGGCGACCACGTGTTCCGGTGGCTGTACGCCCGCCGGCGGTTCGATCCGGCGTCGTTCACCGATTTGCCGAAGACGCTGCGATCGGGGCTCGCGGGGACGACGCGGATCGCCCTGGCGAGCATCGCCGCGCGGGCGGAGGCGTCCGACGGCACCGTGAAGTACGGCGTTTCCCTTCCGGGCGGAGGCACCGTCGAGACCGTGTTCATGGTGCAGCGCGAGCGCCTCACGATCTGCGTCTCCAGTCAAGTCGGCTGCGCCCTCGACTGCGATTTCTGCCTGACCGCGCGTATGGGATTCCGCAGGCATTTGACCCCGGGAGAGATCGTCGGACAGATCGCGCGCATCCAGGACGATCAGCGCCTCGGAAGCCGTCCGTTCAACGTCGTCTTCATGGGGATGGGCGAGCCGCTCCACAATTACGACGGCGTGATCGCGGCCTTCCGGCTGCTGATCGATCCGGATGGATTCGCGCTGACGAGGCGCCGTGTCACGGTCTCGACGTCCGGGCTCGCGCCCGAGATCGAGCGTCTCGCGACGGAGCCCGTGAGGCCTCGTCTTGCCGTCTCGCTGAACGCCACCACGGACGCCGTCCGCAACCATCTGATGCCGATCAACAGGAGGTACCCGCTCGCGCGCCTCCTCGCCGCATGCCGCACGTTCGCACGCGTCACCGGCGAGCGGTTCACCTTCGAGTACGTCGTGCTCGCCGGCGTCAACGACGGGGACGACGACCTCGCGCGGCTGGCGAAGCTGCTGCGCGCGAATCCCGCGAAGCTCAACCTGATCCCGTTCAACCCGGTGCCCGGCTGGCTCCCCTACGCGGCCCCCCCTCGCTCTCGGATCGTGGCGATGCGCGACCGGCTCCTGGAGCTGAATCTCCCGGTGAGCATCCGGTGGAGCCGGGGGGCGGACGCGCGGGCGGCCTGCGGACAGCTCGCCGTACTCGCGGGCGATCGGGCGTCCGATGCGGCGTCCTCCTCCATCGAGGTGTCCCCATGATCGACCTCAACGGGAAATCGGCGCTGGTCACCGGCGGGTCGCGAGGGATCGGCCGGGCGTGCTGCCTGCTGCTCGCCCGGGCAGGTGCGTCGGTCGGTGTGAACTACCGTGTCGAATCGCCCTCCGCCAATCTCTTGGTCGAGGAGATCGAGGCCGCCGGCGGCGAGGCGTTCGCGCTCTCGGCGGATGTCTCCCAGCGCGCGGACGCCGAGATGCTGGTCGACGAGACGATCTCGCGGTTCGGCAGCCTCGACATCCTCGTCAACAACGCCGGGATCTGGCGGCGTTCTCCGATCGAGGAGATGTCGGACGGCGAGTGGGCCGAGATGATTGCGATCAACCTCACGGGCACGTTCCACTGCACCCGCGCCGCGGTTCCGGCGATGAAAGAAGCGCGCTCGGGGCGGATCATCAACATCGCGAGCACGGCGGGACAGCGGGGTGAGGCGTTCAGCTCGCACTACGCGGCGACGAAGGGGGCGATGATCTCCATGACAAAGTCGCTCGCAGCCGAGCTGGCGCCCTTCGGCATCCTCGTGAACTGCGTAGCGCCCGGTTGGACCGTCACCGATATGACGCGCGACGACCTCCTCGGTTCGCGCCGCGAATCGATACTCCAGACGATTCCCCTGGCCCGGGCGGGAACCGCCGACGAGATCGCCGGCGCCGTCGTCTTTCTCGCGTCGGAGCTCGCGACGTTCATCACCGGCGAGATCCTCAACGTCAACGGCGGCGGCGTCCTCGTCGGATAAACCGGGACATTCTGCTTTTTCTTACAAACTCAACGAGGTGAGGTCGCGAGTTCCTTTTTCTTGCAAGTCTCCCCGGATACCGCCTTGCTGCGAAAAAGGAACTCGCGACCTCACCTCGTTGAGTTTGTAAGAAAAAGCAGAATGTCCCGGTTTAATGCGCCAAGCCGCGCTGAAGCCGAGTCACTGCGTCGGAGAGGGTGGCGAGAGTCTTCGGGAAGGCGAAGCGTAGCAGAGAGCGGCCGGATTCCGGTCGCGCGAAGAACGAGGAGCCGGGGACGGCGCCGACGCCTGCGGTTTCGACCAGGCGGCGTGCGAAAGCGATGTCGTCGCGGCAGCCCAGGCCCGAAGCTTCGGCGAGGATGTAGTACGCGCCGCGCGGTGGCGCGCATTGGAAGCCGACGCTGCGCAGCCCGGCGACCAGCACGTCGCGGCGCGCCGTGTAGTCGCGCGCGAGAGCTTCGTAGTAGCTCGCCGGGAAACCGAGCGCTACAGCGCCGGCCTCTTGCAGCGGGGCCGCGGCGCCAACCGTCAGGAAATCATGGACCTTGCGGATCCCGGAGGTCAGCTCCGGCGAGGCGATGGTCCAGCCGACACGCCAGCCGGTGACCGAGTACGTCTTCGAGAGCGCGTTGATCGTGACGGTCCTGTCGGCCATCCCGGGGAGCGTAGCGATCGGAATGTGGACGGCCCCGTCGTAGAGAATGTGCTCATAGATCTCGTCGGAGAAGGCGACGGCGTCCCACTTGCGGCAGAGCGTCGCGATCGCCTCGAGCTCCTCGCCGGTGAACACCTTGCCCGTCGGGTTGTTCGGGGTGTTGAGGATGATCCCGCGCGTCCTGGCGTTGAACGCCGCGGCCAGCTCGTCCGGATCGAACGACCACTCGGGCGGGCGCAGGGGGACGAAGCGCGGAATCGCCCCGGCGAGAATCGCGTCGGGACCGTAGTTCTCGTAGAACGGCTCGAAGACCACGACCTCGTCCCCGGGATCGACGACCGCGAGGATCGAGGCGATCATCGCCTCCGTCGCTCCGCACGTCACGGCGATTTGCCGCTCCGGGTCGATCTCCATGCCGTAGCAGCGCCTGTGCTTCTCGGCGATCGCCTTCCGGAGCCCGGGTGCGCCCCAGGTGATCGCGTACTGGTTGACGTCGGCGGCGATCGCGCGGCAGGCCGCGTCCTTGATCTCTCGAGGCGCGGGGAAGTCCGGGAAGCCCTGCGCCAAGTTCACCGCTCCGTGCTCGCGGCACAGGCGGGTCATCTCGCGAATGACCGATTCGGTGAAGCGCTTGGCCTTCTTGCTGACGTCGAGCACGGAGTCAGCTCAGGAGATTGGCGAGGAACTCTTTGTTCGTCGGGTATTTCTCGAGCCTGCCCGTGAGGAGCTGCATCGCCTCGGCCGGCTTCAGGGACGCGAGCGCACGGCGCAAGAGGGTGACTTTCTGGTACTCGTCTGGCGTGAACAGCTTCTCTTCCTTCCGCGTGCCTGTCTTCGAGATGTCGATCGCCGGGAAGATGCGGCGCTCGAACAGGCCGCGGTCCATGACGATCTCCATGTTCCCGGTCCCTTTGAACTCCTGGAAGATCACCTCGTCCATCCGCGAGCCCGTGTCGACCAGGGCCGTGCCGATGACCGTGAGCGACCCGCCGGACACCGCTTTGCGCGCTGCGCCGAAGAATCGGCGCGGCTTCTCCATCGTGCGCGCGTCGATCCCCCCCGAGAGCACGCGCCCCGACCCCTTCTGCTCCGTGTTGTAGGCGCGCGACAGGCGCGTGATGGAATCGAGGAGGACCATCACGTCGCGCCCGCACTCGACGAGACGCTTCGCCCGCTCGAGGGCGACCTCGGCGACCTGCAAGTGGTTCCGCGCCAGCTCGTCCGAGGAGGAGGCGATCACCTCGCCGCGCACGTTACGTCGCATGTCGGTGACCTCCTCCGGCCGCTCGTCGACGAGGAGAACGATCAAATGGATCTCCGGATGGTTCGCGGTGATCGAGCGCGCGAATTTCTGGAGGAGAACCGTCTTTCCCGCCTTCGGCGGGGCGACGATCAGGCAGCGCTGCCCCTTTCCGATCGGCGAGATCAGATCGACGACCCGCGTGGAGATCTCGTCCGACTGAAGCTCCAGGTGGATGCGCTCCGTCGGATCCTCCGCGACCAGGTTCTTGAACGGCGTGCGCTTGACGTACGCCTCGTGCGTCAGTCCGTTGATCGCGTTGACACGGGCGACGGCGTTCGGGAATCCTGGGCGCTGCGAAGGGATCGCGAGCCCGTCGATCTCGACCCCCGTCTCGAGCGCGAGGTTTTGGACGACCCCCCTCGGAACCCAGGGATCCGTGAGCTCCTGGTTGAAATCGTTGCCAGGAACACGCAGGAACCCGTGCCCCTCCGGCATGACTTGCAAAACGCCGCGCGCTTCGAGGGTCGGTTCCCCTTCGGGAACCGGCAGCTCTGCGAGCACGCGCGGCGGGCGCTCATGGCCGGGGGCGCCCTGCCCATGCCGGTTGCTCGCCGTGGCGACGCCGCCTCCACCTCGACGCCCGCGCCCCCTGCGCCGGCGTCCCCCGCCTCCGAAGCTCGGCGGTCCCTGCAATCCCGACTGGCTCATCGTGGCTCCGCTCGGTCGATCCGTATCGGTGTCTTCAATACCAGCCGTCGAGGCGGCCGAGCTCGACGCCGGTTAGGATCCAAAGCTCCAGCGGGGGCGCGAGCGCCGAGCCCGCGGGGGTCAGGCCGAGATCCCAGCCGCCCGATGCCGCTCGACCGATGACGTACGCTCCGGGAACATCCCACCGGCCAAGCTCGACGCGCGGCTCCGAAGCCGTCGTCATCGCCAGCCGAAAGAGGCGTCCATCCGCCAGCAAGATGCTCGAGGGTGCGAGCCAACCCTCCGCGTTCTGCGCGGTTGTGCGCCCTACCTCGTCCTGATCTCCCGAAAGGCTGGTCAACAACCACCCGCGCTCCCCTGCGTCCCAAACCATCCGCCACGGACCCGCGCCGGTGAAGACCCATCCGGCCTCGCCGGGAATACCTTCGATCGGCGCTGCCGCGACGCCGTCCAAGCGGAACCCGCCACCGGGGCGCCGTGTCAGGCGCAAGGCCGGACGCATGGAGGATCGAGAACGATCACCAACCGAAATCTCCGGCGTGTCGCGCGGCCCCTCGGGATGATCGGATTCGGCAGGGGCGGATCGCGTTCAGACGTGGAAGCAACACTATAACACCGGGTCCAAGAGTTTTTCGCTCAGCGGTCGACCCCGGCCTCCGCTAGCCGGCGCAGCCCCCGGCTGGCCGCGGCGCGGACGAACTCGTTCGAATCCTCGACGGCCGCTTCGAGGGCCGGGTAGGCCGCGGGGTCTGTCGAGCCTCCGAGCACCAAAGCCGCCTGGACTCGATTCTCCCAATCCGGGTCCCCCTTCAAGAGGCTGGTCACGGCCTCGGTCGGCAGGAGCCCGGGTCGCTCGACCCCCACCTCGAGCGCTGCGCGACGAACATGGCGGACGGGGTCCGAGACTGCCTGTGCGATCGACTCGAGCGCCTTGGGATCGTCGGCGGCGCCGATCGCATCGATCGCCCGCGCGCGCACCTGCCACATGGGATCGACGATTGCCAGCGCCGCGAGAACATGAATCATCTCAGTGTCAGGCTCGCGTCCCAGCACCATCACGGCCGCAGCGCGAATCAGACCGTCCGGATCCTGAAGAGCCTCTGCGGCGATCTTTTTCGCCCTCATATGGTCCACGGAATCCATCACGACGAGAGCGGTGGCCCGGATGTCCCGATCGTCATCGTGCGCCAAGGCTTCGATTCGCTGCTTCTTCGACTCTGTGGGGCGGCGTCCGAGCGCGAACGCATCGCTGATGCGATCATCGAGTCGGCTCTTGCAGGCCGCTGTCGACAGCATCGCGGCTCCGATCAGAACGACCAATCGGGCGCGGTCACCAAAGGTTCTTGCGAGTTTCCGAGAGGTCGGCAAGCCGCCGACGGCGACAGATTTCAGATCCGATGAGTAGTGAATAAAAAAATAATGCATATACATCAACAATATGTTGCTGTCCTAAGTTTTGCTATGTACATATACATACGTCGGGGACAACGATGAAGGACTTGGGCATATGCCTATACTTTCTGCCGAGAATTCCTTCCGACAGGGACTCGTAGCCCTAGTTGACGGTGATGCGGCGGCCGCCGCCGACCATTTCCAATCGGCGATCCTCATCGAGCTCCAGCGTGGGGTCAGGCGACCGCAGATGCGCTACCTCTCTTACTATGGCCTGAGCCGGGCGCAGGCCCACGGCGCGACACCACAGGCGATCCAGGCCTGCGAGACGGCCGCGCGACGTGACTTTTTCAATCCCGATCTCCTCCTGAACCTCGGCAAGGTCTACCTCCTCGCCGGCAAGACGACGAAAGCGATGGCGACCTTCCATCGCGGCCTCGAATTGGCGCCGCGCCACAAGGGACTGCTCGCGGAACACGCCAAGCTCGACCGCCGTGAGAAGCCTCCGCTGTCGATCGTCTCGCGCGCGCATCCCCTCAACAAGATTCTCGGCAAGCTCCGTTGGTCGCTCCGAGCGCGTGTTCCGAAGTTGGCCGGACCGTCGCGCACGGTGGAGCCGTCCTCCTAGAGCGCGCCGCCCGGCCCTCATGGCTAGCGTCTCCTCTGCAGTCTGAAGCCGATGTACCTTTGGGCCGCCTCCGCCGCCTCCGCCAAATCGAGCCGCCGCGCCAGGTGTGCGGTGAGGGCCGCCGCGTAAGCTCCCGCCAGGCCCGGAATGCGAGGCACCTGAATCCGCGCCGTATCGAGCAGGGTCACCTCGCCGTCGTCGTCGAGCAAATCGAGCACGCGTCCGCGCACCAACAGCCCCGCGATCACCACCGCCTTCACGCCCTCGTCTCGCAGCCGACGGGCCGATTCTCGGAGCGCCCCGATGTCGTCGGCGTCCCGGCCGCTCGCGGCGGCGGCATCCGCCGCCCTCACGACGACGACCCTCGCCGCCGGGAACAGCTCCCGGCGGATCGCCTGCTCGGTCTCTGCATCGAGCAGCACCGTCGGGCCTGCTCGTGGCGGCGAGGCCAGCACGGTGGGCGCGGGCGCGATGTCGCGCGCGTAGCGCCCGATCAACGCCGCTTGAGCGGCGCCGCGGAGGAACCCGATGCGCAGGCACGCGGCACGCCCCGCCGCACCCGCGGCCTCGAGCTGTTCTGCGACGAGCTCGACGGCGAGCGGATGCGGAACGACAACGGAGGTCGCGACGTACGCTGCGCGGCAGTCCAGCTCGGCGAAAACCGCCGCGTCGGCGACGAACCCTTCCCCCCGGCCGGTGTCGAGGGAGTGAACGCTCACGACGAGCGGGCTCGTGCTCAACGGCGCGGCCCCGCGCTCGCTCCCGGGCGAAGCAGCTCGCGCGCCTCGCTCCACGCGGCGATGAGATTCAGCCCGCCGAGCCCGCTGACCAGCCCGCGCACGAAGCCGCTGCGGAGCCACGGGCCGGCGACGGTCGGCAGGTATCCCGCGGTCGACACTTCCCAGACGGGAGACCAGGGCGCGGCCACCAGAAAGACCCCTAGCGCCGCGAACGCGTAGACGAGAAACGCGGTCTGGAGTCGGGACGCCACGAGAGCCTCCGCGAACGGTCGGCCATGGTAGCAGGGCGTTCGGTCTAGAATCCCCCGGGAGGAGGCGTCGTTGGACCCGGTACCGCTGCTCGATTTGAAGCCGCAGCTGCCCTCGATCCGCGAAGGGATCGACGCGGCGCTCCGGCGTCTCGTCGACTCGCAGCTCTTCATCCTCGGGGCCGAGGTCCAGGCGTTCGAGCAAGAGATCGGCGCGTACGTCGGCGCCAAGCACGCCATCGGCTGCGCCTCGGGCACCGACGCATTGGTCCTGTCGCTCGCCGCGCTCGGCCTGCGCGGCGGGGATGAGGTCTTGACGACCCCTTTTTCGTTCTTCGCGTCGGCGTCTTCGGCCGCGTTGCTCGGCGGGCTGCCGGTGTTCGCGGACATCGAGCCGGGCACTTTCAATCTCGATCCCGCCCGGATCGAGGACGCCATCACGCTGCGGACGCGAGCGATCGTCCCGGTCCATCTCTTCGGCCAGTGCGCCGACATGGACACGATCCTCGAGATCGCCGCACGCCGAGAGCTTCCGGTGGTCGAGGACGCATGCCAGGCGATCGGCGCGACCTACACCAGCAAGCCTTCGAGCACGATCCGCCGCGCCGGGAGCATGGGCACGACGGGCGCGTTCTCTTTCTTTCCTTCGAAGAACCTCGGCGCCTTCGGTGACGGCGGTCTCGTGACGACCAACGACGACGATCTCGCGGGGCGCCTGCGAACGCTTCGCGTCCACGGCGAGCGGGAGCGCTACAAGCACCGGACGATCGGCTGGAACAGCCGCCTCGATGCGCTGCAGGCGGCGGTGCTTCGGGTGAAGCTGCCGCATCTCGACGGCTGGTCGGCCGGCCGAGTCGCCAACGCGGCGCGCTACGACCGCCTCTTCGCCGAGGCCGGCCTCGTCGCCAAGGAGCGCGTGACGATCCCCACGCGTGCGCCGTGGGGGGGCCACATCTTCAATCAGTACACGATTCGCGTCCGGCAGCGCGACGCGCTCGGCGAGCACTTGAAATCGCGTGGGATCGGCTGGGGCATCTACTATCCGATCCCGCTGCACTTGCAGGAGTGCTTCGCGCACCTGGGCTACGAAGAGGGCGACATGCCCGAAGCGGAGCGCGCCTCTCGCGAGGTCCTATCTCTCCCGATCTACCCCGAATTGAAACCCGAGCAGATCGAGCGCGTCGTGGCGGAGATCGCCGGGTTTTTCAGATGAGGGGCACTCCCCGTTTCATTCGAAGATCTCGCTTCGCTTGAAGAGCGGATAGAACGGATAGCGCGCGAGTTTCTCAGCGCCGCCTTCTTCCCGATCGACGAGACATACAACGGCGACGACGAGGTGGCCCTCTTCCTCGGCCGCTTCGATCGCCTTCAGCGTCGATCCTGCAGTGGTGACGACATCGTCGACGATGATCACCTTGCTGCCTGGCGCCAGGTTCCCCTCGATCCGCTTCCCCGTCCCGTGCTCTTTGGCTTCTTTCCGAACGATGAACGCCCGGAGGGGGGGGCCCTCTTTGTGGCTGAGCGCAGCCACGGGGCAGACGATGGGGTCGGCGCCGAGGGTCAGTCCCCCGATCGCAACGGCCTCGAGTCCCCGGTCCCTCACGAGGCGGAGGATCTCCCGCGCAGTGAGCCACGCCCCCTCCGGAAGGAGGGTGGTTTTCTTGGAATCGAAGTAAAACCGGCTCTTTTTCCCAGAGGCCAGCGTGAAGTCGCCGAACATGAGCGACTCACTCTTCAAAAGTCGCCGGAGTTGTTCGCGCTCGTTCTCCATGAACCGTCCTTTCCGCTTGACTGTGCGTCTCTTACCTTCTTATCCTTCGCGAGCATGCAGTTCACCATGCCGTTCGTCCTCGTGTCCCTACTTGCCGCCCCTCGGGCGGCCGCGCCGCCGCAGACCGGCTCCCTGAGCGGGCGGGTTCTCCCCTCCCCGGACGGGCGACAGATGGCAAGCCGAGTCTGGATCCGAGACTTTCCAGCCGCCGTTGCGAGCGACGGGTCGTTTGTCGCGGCCAACCTCCCGCCTGGCCTTGCGGAGATCGCGGTGGAAACCCCGAAGGGGCTTTATGTCATCTCAACTCCCTTCCTGATCGCCCCTGCCGCGACGGAACGCGTTCATCTCGCGCTGCGCGATCGCGAGGATACCAGCCCCAAAACACCCCCGGAAAAAGAGAAGAAGAAAAAGCCGGGAGGCATTTGGGCCAATCCGGCAACTGCCACTCTCATCATCGTCGGATCCGCGATCGTGCTCGGCGTCGCGGTGGATCAGCTCACCCACACCGAGAATGTCCCCGTGTCCCCCTCGACCAACTGAGGGTGAAGGAGACCGTCATGACCTGGAGTCGGCTTCAGCGTCTCATTGCCCTGTCACTCGTCGTCGCCCTCCTCACGGCAATTGCCCCACTCCACGCGGCGCCGGCGTCGACTCCTGCAACCCTCACAGGAGTTGTCTACGGCACCGATGTCTCAACGCCGCTTGCCGGCGCAACGGTGGTCGTGACGAACGCCAACGGCATAAGAGCGGCGTCCTGGCCGACCGGCGCGGACGGCAACTTCACCGTCACGGCGGTCAATCCCGGGCGAAACACGATCGCCATCGAGACGAAGGACGGCTCGTTCGCGATCGCGACGCCTTTGACCTTCGCGCCCGGTGAGACGCGCGGCGTTCACCTCGCGCTGAGATCGAACGGCGGGAAGGCCTCCTCTGACGAGGAAGAAAAGAAGAAGAAAAAAGGAGCCGCGTATTGGACCGCCGGCTCCCTAGCCGCGATGTCCGCCATCCTCGTCGGCTTCGTCGCGGGGGCCGTGATCAACGGTAACAGCTCGAACAACACGCCCACCAGCCCGTCGACCCCCGGGAACTAGCGGCGGATGGACGAGACGGGGACGACCGCCGGAATCGGTCAGCCGACAACCGTGCACTTGCGAGACTACGGCCGGGTGCTTTCCGAGCGCCGCGGCATCGTGGTCACGTGCCTCGTTCTCGTCGTGGCCTTCACGGCGTTGTTCTCGTTTCTCGCCGTGCCGCAGTACAAGGCGACGGCCACAATTCAGATTGAGCGTCGAGGACCGGAATCGCTTTCATTTGGTACTGAGGGAATTGCGGCCGATTTTTATTACGACTACCAGGATTTCTATCAGACCCAGTACAAAGTGCTGCAGAGTCGCTCGGTCCTGAAGCTTGCCGCCGAGCGGCTCGACCTGCCCAATCGACCTGAATACGCCGCACGCAAGGGAAGCCCTCTAGGTCGACTCTGCAGTTGGGCCATTAGCATATTCTCCGGTGCAGGCGACTCAACTCCGACGGATCCGTGGCATCGTCCGACCGCCTTCATGGAGGCCGGACTCAGTGTTGAGCCAGTTCGCAACAGTAAGCTCGTCAGGCTGACCTTCGTCGATCGCGACAAGCGCCTCTGTGCCGACGCCGCGAATTCCGTGGCGGAGGCCTACGAGCAGTTCAATACCGATACGCGGTTCACGACTTCGACGCAGGCTCGCGAGTTCCTCAGCAAACAGGTCGCCCGCCTGCAATCGGAGATCGCGACCGAGGAGCGAAAGCTTCAGGACTACGGAACGAAGAAAGAGATTCTGGCGCTAAGCAATGGGACTCAAGATATCAGCGAGAAAGCGCTCGGAGATCTGAATGCGAAATTCGTCGAGGCAAGAGGGCGCCTAGCGCTGGCGCAGGCGCGGTTCGACGCTGTTTCTAAGGGCGCCGCAGAGTCGCTCCCCGAAGTCCTAACCAGTCCGCTGATCGTGGAGCTCAAGAGGCAATTCGCCGAGGTGGAGCGCAGCCACGATCAAATGGCCGAGAGGTTTAAGCCCGATTGGCCGCCCCTTCAGCAGCTTCAAGAAGAGCTCGATGGCGCAAGGAACAGGTTGGCACTAGAGACCGAGGCTATCGCACGACAAGTGCGTTCCGTCGCCAAGGCAGACCTTGATAGGACGCGGGATGAAGTGACCAACCTTGATCGTCAGGTCGCTTCGCAGAAAGGAGAAGTACAGCGCGTTGGTAGAGACGCGATCGAGTATTCCAGTCTCAAAGCCGAGATTGATACCAAGCGAAAGATCTTGACCGACCTGCTGACCCGCCAAAGCGACACGGAAACGACGCGAGCCCTCAAGGACGCACCAGCCAGCAACATGCGCATCGTCGACCGAGCAGAGGCACCGCGTGGCGCATTCAAGCCGAACATTGTTCTTAACTTGCTGGTGTCTGTGGTGTTCGGTTTCGGACTCGGCGCTGGCGCAGCACTGCTTCTTAACTACCTAGACAATACAGTGAAGAGTGAACAGGACATCCAGCGCCACGCCGGCGTGCCTGCACTGGGATTTGTTCCTCTCTACCAGCCGCTCCACGTGGTCGGAGATCCGGACGGCGCCAAATCCGGCCAGTACAACGCGGACATCGCCTGTCACGCCGATTCGCACTCTTCATTCGCGGAAGCTTTCAAGAGCCTTCGCACCGCCTTCCTGATGGCGTCGCCCGAACGCGCACCGCGACATGTGGTCATCACCTCGTGCGAGGCCCTTGAAGGAAAATCCACGGTCGCCACGAACCTCTCGATCGCTCTAACGCAGCTCGGTCGTCGGGTCGTCGTCGTTGATGCCGACTTAAGACGGCCCCGCGTACACAAGGTCCTGAACATTCAGAGCGAGTTGGGTCTCTCCAGCTTTCTCTCAGGAAACGCGGAAATCTCCGAGATCGTTCAGGAAAGCGAAATCTCGAATCTGTTCGTCGTCACAAGCGGTCCTCTACCCCCGAACCCATCGGAGCTCCTCGCCTCGAAAGCACTCGACGCTTTCCTTGAAAAAGTCGATGAGCTTGGACCGTTTGACCACATATTTTTTGATTCCCCACCTCTGCTGCAGATGGCCGACGCGGTACTGCTGGCAAACCGAATGGACGCGACCATACTCGTAACGCGCGAGGGACGCACGACTCATCAAGCACTGGCTTCAGGCGCCAAACGGCTGCGACAGTCGCGTGCTCGCATTCTAGGAGCGGTCTTGAACGCAGTGGTGGAGCGGTTCGGCAATTACTACTACTACCGCTATCGCCGCGACGAGCCCGTCGATAGTTCGACAGGTCTCGCTCGAGCCAGAGGCCGCCACCGCGGTCGGGCGTGAACGTCGAGCATCTTCGCACAACCCTCCAGTTCGGGGTACTCGCGCTCCTGATCGGATCCCAACTGCCGTTCGGGTCGGTTCAGCCCATGGCGGTCCTTTCGGTTGAGCTGTGCGCGGCCGTGTTTGCATTGGGTGCTGTCTTGTTGGTGGGATGCGACGAGGACTCCCACAAAGCACTTCCCAGATTGACCATTGCGGCCTGCGCTGTGGTAGTTGCACTAGGGATCTATCAGGTCGTTCCTTTACCGTACGCGCTCGCCGAAAAATTCAATCCCACTGTGGATCTCGTGCGGCCAATAGTTCCGTATCTTGGGCTCGAGCATCGTCCGCGGGTAACTTGGAGTGTCGCTGCTCCGGACACAATCGATGCAATTCTCCGTTTCATTGCATACGTACTGATCGGTCTCACCGCCGCAGTCGCCTTCAACACCGAGATATCGCGCCGCCGATTTGCCGTGGTGTTCGTCGGCGGCGCTGTATTTCAAGCGGTCTATGGCTCCGGGGAGTATCTGACGGGGCGCCAGCACATTTTCGCGTTCGTAAAAAAGTATTACCTCGATTCTGCTACCGGGACGCTTATCAACCGCAATCACTTCGCCACCTTGCTCGCAATGGCGTTGCCGCTAGCGTTAACTTTGGCCACCTCCCGAGAGCGCCCGGATGGTATTCGCGGTTGGCGCGATCGCCTCACCCGGATGACCGGTGGCCGTGCGCTCATCCGGTTCTACGCGATGACAGCAACGGCGCTCATATGGATGGGACTACTCCTCTCGCATTCTCGCGCGGGGCTGTTGGCGGCGCTCCTCGGCATTGCGACGCTGCTGATTCGTCTTCAGGCTGCTCGCACAGCTCGCTGGACGTTCGCGATCGCTGGTGGCGTTTTGTTCGCCTTGCTCGCACTCGAACTGGCACAATCCCCCCTCGAGAGGTTTGCCGCGCTGAAGGTCGATCTCGAAACTAAGGGAGGCCGTTTCACTGTCTGGCACGATGCTTCGGCGCTAGTCGTCGCCCGGCCGCTGCTCGGCTGGGGCTTCGGAACTTTTGAGAGCGCGTTTCCAATGGTGCAATCGGCCAATATCCAGTCTCTCTACGATCATGCACACAACGATTGGCTTGAATGGACGATTGAGGGCGGGATCGTGACACTCGCGTCCGCTTTGGTGATCCTGATTCTGAATCTCCGCCCAACGATGTTGACCGGCGACGGACTCATTGAGGGAGTCTTGGTTGGCTGCCAGTCGGCAATTGTGGCCGTCGCGGTTCACGGCCTTTGGGATTTCTCGCTCCGAATTCCGACTGTGGCCATCGCATCGGCAACACTTGTTGGGCTGACGGCTGCCTCAGTAGAACAATCCGCGCGCTTGAGACGCACCTCCTTGGAGACCGCGCCAAGTCGTTGGGGGCGCAGCCGCGCGGCGCTGTCGGAGAATGGGTAATCTCGACGAATCAGAGCAGTGTATGACCACAGGAGTCCGGGACACGACGCATTCGTCCGGGATGCTCCGGATCGGCTTCTCTTCATGGCCGACCGTGGCGGCTCTGATTCTGTTCGTCGGAGCGACGATCTGGAGTCACAACCGAGATACGGTCGCTGCAGCGAGCTCGAGTAGCGCAAACGATTCCATAGTTTGGGTGGCTGGGCCAAAATCCGAAACCCTGCGTACAAGCGCAGTCGAGGAGCTTCGCTCGGCACTTCGGCAACTCGATGATCCAAATTCGGCCGGCTCTAGCGCGATAATAGGCAAGTATGGGCATGACCTGCTGAGCGTCAAACGTAAGTTACAGCTCTCAGCACGAGCGTCCGTTGCGGACAGTCGAGCTTTGCAAGCGCTCGCCCTTGTCAGCTTCGAGCTCCGCGTTCTCGGCATTTCGCCCCAGGACGACGATTGTCGGTCCCTACTTGAATTGGCGCGTAGCCGACGGCCTCGGGACGCACAATTCCAGCTGGATGTTGCGGGGACGTATCTTCGAATTGGCGATCAGGCCACGGCGTTGGCTATCGCCGCCAGCATGGTGCACGCAAATCCGGAGTTGGGAAGCGAGGCTGTAGCCGTGTTCGACGGATTTGATATTGAGCCCGGCCAGATCGCTCGCGCATTGGGAGATTCCGAGGGTGTCCTCTTGGCCCTTGAAAACCCGTTCTTGGACCGAGGTCTGGTGGATGACTACATGCTCGCGATCGAGAGGAACCTCTCGACCGCTTCGCCAGTCATTCTTGAGGTGTACGGAAATATCGCCGAGCTGCATGATCGGTGGCAGCGCGCGCGCCGCGCCCTTGAGGCCGTGGGTCGATTGGGCAGAAGTGAATCGGAAGCGGCTCGGATCGGAATCATCGCACGTTCATGCTTCGCTTCGGGCCAATTCGCGGAGGCTGAGGAGCTCGCGCGACGGGCCGTCAAAATGAACTCGGCGAGTCCACGGTGGCATGAGCTTCTCGGGGATTGTCTCGGCTCGCTGGGACGGAATGACGAAGCACTCGCATCGTTGGCTTCAGCCCTTCACGCCGCTGTCACGGGGAAGCCCTCAAACGGCCAACGCGGTCGCCTCTACCGAAAAATGGGAGAGGCCTACGAACGTGCCGGTCAGGGTGACCGTGCGTACGATGCGTATCGTCGCGCACTCGAACTGGTTCCCGAGGACCCCGTGGCGAACGATCGCCTACTTTCGATTACTCACGGACGTGAGAGAATCCCTTCCGGTTCATGAACGCCCAATCCCGTCAAATGTTCCCGCCTCTACTGCTTGCCCTTGTATTGCTCTGCGCTACTGTCGGCGCGCTGACCTCGGCCTCCCCGTTGGCCGGTGGTTCAGTACTCTTGGCTATCGCGCTGGTGTTTGTCGTATCCCGTGTCGATCGTCCATTGTTGTTCCTGTTCTTCGCATTCCTGATCGTTCAGGATCCATTCCTGTTCTTCGTCGGCGGCGCCGACACGCCATCCGGATTCATCATTAAGAGGCTCGACGAGGCGTTTTTATATCCGTTTGCGATCTGGACGCTAGCATTCAATCGTCGAGCTCAGTCAGCGCTGCTGGTTCCCCGAATCACCCTGCTGATAGGAGGTTGCTTCGCGGGAATGGTCATTTCGACTGCGATTGTCGGGGTGAAGTGGGCGCCCGCATTGATGGATCTCGTGCTCTTTTCAAAGCCGTTCATGTTGTTTGCAATCGGCACTGGTGTGTCGGCTGATGAAAGAGATATCAGGGAGGGTCTCAGGACTGGTCTTCCGTGCATGATGTTTGTCGTTCTCTTTGCCGTCGTCTTTCTAGTCGCGCCGCAATTGCAGGATGCGTATTTGGGGTCTCTGCGCGTCGCGGATCAGCGGATCGGAATGTTGTCCGCTCAGGGATTTTTCGACGGGCCCGGGGTCTACTCCTGGTTTTGTGCCGCTACGTTTGCGGTGGCTTACGCGGCCTATGTGTCGTTCGGTCGGATTGCGTACTTGCACTCTGCCATCGCTGCTGGGGCGTTTGCGGTTCTATCTTGGCGGCGAAAATCAATCGGCGGCATCGTGGCAATGGTCATTATCGCCACCGCAATTCAGGTGGGTCGTGATCGTGGGAGCCGTCGACGTGCTCTCGCCGTGTTCGCCATCGCCTCGCTTGTCGGTGTGACGATTCTCGCACCAGTCATGACCGCCCTCTGGCAGTTCACGCTCTACGAGTACCAGGGTGACCCAGGATCGATCGCGCGACTCGCGCTGCACTTTACTGCGCTGGAGATAGCCCGGGATCATTTCCCGTTTGGAACGGGATTGGCATCTTTCGGAAGCTACGCCTCAGCGGTCTACTACAGCGGCGTTTACACCGACTACGGCCTAGCGAGCGTGTGGGGCCTCTCACCGAATTACCCGGCGTTCATAACCGACACTTTTTGGCCGATGGTTCTTGGCCAAGGCGGCGTCGCATCCTTTGTCCCCTACCTTCTCTTCCTCGTACTTCTGTTAAAGACCAACTGGTCGGTGGCTCGGCAGACGACCTGCTCACGGGAGGATCGATTTCTTGCGCTTACTGCGCTGTTCCTTGTTGTGGGATCTCTGTTCGAGTCGACCTCGAGTCACATATATGACACGACGATGCAGTCGGCGTTGGTAATGGTTCCAGCGGGCACAGCATGGTCTCGCTTTGCACAATGGGCGAGGACAGATTCGCATAGCCGCCTGTCCTGACGACTCCGTTCCGCGGGAGTTCGCCTCGTCCTCTAAACTGGCTCCGTCGGCACGTCGACAGTCCGTACGATGTTGGAGTCCCGAATTTGCTCGTCCGGAATCCCAGTGACGCTGAGCTTCCTACGTCGTCGATTACGGTCGGAGACGAGCCGAACATTTCGACCTTCTCGCTTAGCGCTGGAAAAACTTGGCTTCACGTCGGCGCCGTTGGCGCGAGTCTAGTGTGCTTAGGACTCTCGCGGCTAGTCTTTAACGTTGTCGGACAGCATGTCTTCGGACTCCCACTGGTTGGACGAGCCAATCTGTTGCTTTCCGTCGCAATGCTCGCTGGATTGCCGTCGTCCGCTGGGCTGGCAATGGCGCTCGCGCGATTTCTGCCAATCTACCACTCGGACTCTCAAGCCGCGCATGCACTGAGAGCTGCCGCGAACATGGCCCTGCTCACAACTGCGGCTCTCGTCGCTCCCGTGGCCTTCGCATCGCGCGTCTTGGTTGGGCAGGAATCGTGGCTTTCGGACTTCACGATCGCCGGGCTTTGGGCGCTCCTCTACGCGGTGTATGCGATCGGAAGGGCGGCGCTTTTTGCAAAGTCAAGAGTCGGGCGAGCGTTAGTGCTTGAGCTGTTTGGATGCACGGCGTTCGGAATTGCACTCATTTTGGCGGCCCGGTGGCACGATCTGTGGTGGATTCCTTTTGCTCTGTACCCCGTCCCGATGAGCCTTAGTGTTCTACCTGCGCTGGCACGATTCGCTGATTTCGTCGATCCGCTTGGTCACCGAGAATTCCTTCGATTTGCGGTACTTGCCCTCTTGGGTTCCGTAGCTGGCCAGGGCGTCCAATACGCTTCGACACTCGTCGGCGGCGCGGCGGGAGGGGCGTCGTTGGCAGGTACCTGGGCCACCCTCGTCAGCCTTGCATCTCCGGTACTACTGCTTCCGCGAACGCTGAGCACGTCGTTTCTGCCACGACTCGCCGGGCTAAGTGTGACTTCGAAGGAGGAGTTCGAGCGCACCAGCCGCGAACATCAGAGTTTGTCGTCCCTGCTTGCTTTGCCGGCCTCCGTGGTTCTGGTATTGGCGTGGTCGGTTTGTCCCGCGGGGATCTTCCCATTGGAACTCGGCGCAAATTCTCGATTACCTTGGATGCTCTTGTGTTTTCTGACCTACGTTACCAGTCGAAGCGAGCCCCTCTTGACAGGAAATGCCGCGCTCGGGTTCGCTGGCCCAAACGCTGCCGCAGCTGGGCTCGGAGCTGCCATCTGTGCACTCAGCTGGTGGGCGCTCTCGCGTAGAACGAGCGTTCTCGTGGCGATTGCGGCTGGCTTACTTATCTACGCGGTCGTCGTCCCCGTGATCGCCCTCGTCGTGGTCCGGTGGAGATCATCCGGGTTGAAACCGTATTTCCGAATTCAGCCTGGAGACCTCGCGATGTCAGGCGTGATCCTGCTGGCTCTTCGATTTCCGGCAAGTGCTCGCGCGACCGTAACTGGATTGGCAGTCGCAGCCTTAGGGTTCGGGATTCAATGCTGGATTTTCTTTTCACGCCGTAAGGCGGGACGTAAGACTTCGTGAAGATCCTGTTTCTCACTGGCTCCCTCCCGCGCCCGGGACGACCTGGCAGTCTCGCCCCTGTTGCACGGCAGATCGAGTCTATTCGAAGGCGGGGCCTCGTCGTCGATGTGCTCGAGCTTGCTGGTCCGAAGAAGCTAAAGTACGCGATCGCTTGGTCGAGGCTAGTCGCTCGATGTCGGTCTTCAGACATCGTGCACGCGCACTTCGGCTACTCAGGATGGCTCGCCCTTGCGCAGCGACGACGCCCAGTCGTTATTTCGTTCATGGGTAGTGATCTCTTGGGTGACCGAGATCGCGACGACCGACTTACTCAAAAAGGTCGCATTGTTTCTTGGATGAACCGAGCGGCCTCCCGCCGGGCAAACGCCGTAATCGTCAAGTCGCGCGAAATGGCGTCGGTGCTCAACGGCCTAGATCCTCATGTGATTCCGAACGGAGTCGACATGATCCGCTTCTCCCCGATCGACCGACATCTCGCCCGTGAGCGACTCGGTTGGCAAGAGAGCGGTCATGTGGCGTTGTTCGCAAGTTGCCCCGACTTCCCAAACAAGGGTTTCCCCATCGCAGAAGGCGCGGTGAATCATGCGGCTCGCGCGCTTGGCCAGCGCGTTGAGCTCAAAGTGCTTTGGAACATCGACCCCGATCGTGTTTCGCTTTACATGTCGGCTGCGGACGCGCTCATCTTGGCCTCGCAACAAGAAGGCTCTCCCAACGTTGTCAAGGAGGCGCTCGCCTGCGAACTTCCCGTGGTCGCAACGGCTGTGGGCGACTTGCCGGAACTTCTCGCGGGCCTTCGGGGTTGCCACGTTTGTGCTCGCACGCCGGTGGCGCTTGGCAACGCGTTGGCCCTGGCTCTTCCGTCCGGCCGACTGACGAGCGGGCGCGAGACCTTGACTCGGCTTCGTCTCGATGAAGATAGCGTCGCCACAAGGATTGTAGCCCTTTATCATGAAGTCTTGGGGAGCGGCGCGAGGACATGAACATCGAGCGCGCGGTATTCGGAAACGTTTTGTTGCCCGCCGCATATCGGCTCATCGGAGATGGTCGGATCTCGCAAATGCCTAGATTCCTCGCGTCGGAACGCTGGACGAGCGAGGCGCTCGAGTTCGACCAGACCCAACGGCTTCGCAAGCTCCTCGTCTACGCCGGCGATCGCGTTCCTTACTATCGCGATTTGTTTCGGAAGCTCAAGTTCAACCCTACGCGCGTCGACACCTTGGCGGCACTCGCCGAGCTTCCGCCGATGACCCGGGAGGAGGTGCAATCGCAGCTCGATCGATTTCGTGCCGAGGGGATGCCAGACCGAGACATGCGCCGGGATGCAACCGGGGGCTCGACGGGAACTCCGATGGAGTTCTTCCACGAGAATCGATACCGCGCACTCACGACTGCCGCGGCGCTCCGCACCCGGACGTGGGCGGGATGGCGGCCAGGCTCACGAACGGTCTGGATATGGGGCGCCCCTCAGGAAACACGCGTATGGAAGACGATTCGAGGGAGAGCGATCGGATGGGTCAGCCGCAACCTCTACGTTGACGCGTTCCGAGCCGGCACCGCGGAAATGGCGGAGTGGTTTCAGCGGATCAGGGACTTTCACCCGCAGTTCATCTACGGCTACGCCAGCTCAATCGCCCACTTCGCCTCTTATCTGGCGTCGCGAGGTGACGCCATCGGGGGCGTGCGCGGCGTGTTCTCGACCGCGGAGCGGCTGCACCCCTGGCAACGCGAGGTCATCGAGCAGGTGTTCAAGTGCAAAGTATTCGATCATTACGGAAGCCGTGAGATCAAGGCCATCGCAGCTGAATGCGAGGCCGGTAGCATGCATATCCTGGCCGATCTCAATCTCGTTGAAGTGGAGAATCCACTCCTTGACGCCGCGCCGCTCCTCGTCACGTCTCTCGAAAACTACGCCATGCCGTTCATTCGTTACCGGATTGGGGATATCGGCGCGTTGCAGCCAGGCCCCTGCAAGTGTGGTCGTGTGTTGCCCCGCTTGTCACTGACGATCGGCCGGCAGACCGACATCTTCGTCACGCCGGAAGGGCGCCACGTTCACGGAGAGTACTTCACGCACCTCATGTACGGCGTGCCGGGCTTGTCGAGCTTCCAGTTCTACCAACCCACGCCCGAACGCGTCATTCTTCGTGCCGTGCCGAACGCCGCGTACGATAGCGACGTTCACCGTCGATTGATGGCGCTGGACGAGAGAATTCGTCGGGACGTGAGCCCGAACATTGGGCTCGAGGTCGCGATCGTCGACCAAATCCCACTCAGCCCCACGGGTAAGTTCCGCTTCACCTGGTCGGATGTCCCGGCCGGACTCATTCCGCGATCGAGCACCATGTGATGCCCGTCGTGGCACTCTCGCGTGATCCCGCGGCGACGTATCCGACGACGCCGCCGTTTCATCCCCATGAGCGATATCCCGAATTCAGCGTAGGCCTGCTGGCAAAGACGCCGCTCGCTCCTAACCCGAACTTCGTCTATCCACTCTTGCGCGAATGTTTTCGAAACATGGGGTTCGATTCGCATCGCTTCGGCACGAGCGAGTGGAATCCGCTTGCGAGCGTCGTTCCTCGGGACGGGCGCGTTGTCCTGAAACCTAACTTCGTGATGGACGAGCACGGCTCGACGTTGGGGACGCAATGCTTGATCACGCACGGTGCCGTGCTTCGGGCCTTGATTGATTACGTCATCCTGGCCGGTGGCCCGAATTGTAAGATCGTCATCGCAGACGCCCCCCTCCAGCAGGCCGACTTCGAAGGAATCATCCGCTCCTCGGGTCTCGATGCGGTGGTCCGAGCCGTCCTCGACCTCACCGGTGTGAATCTGTCCGTTTTGGATCTTAGACGGCTTCGGGCGGTCACGGATGACCGCCGGGTGATCAATGCGACCGTCGAACTGCCCGGCGATCCGCTCGGTTACGTGACGGTCTCGGTGGATCGCGGGAGTCGGCTCGAGGAAATCTCGGGAGAGCGCGCGGCGTTCGCCGTCACGGACTACGACCGTGCCGAGATGCGTCGCCATCATGGGCCTGGACACCACGAGTACCTGCTGTCTCGAACCGCTCTGTCCTGCGATGCCTTTATCAACGTCCCGAAGCTGAAGACCCACCAAAAGGTCGGCGTCACAATCGCTCTCAAGAATCTTGTGGGAATCAACGGCAGCAAAGACTGGCTGCCACACTATCGCCCGGGTCCTCCTGAAGACGGCGGCGACGAATTCCCGCGGAGAAACTCGATCAGCTCGGCTCACAGCAGGGTCCGTGCAAAGCTCCAAGGCCGCAGCCCGCGACTGATGCGCGCAGCGCAGCTGCTCTGGCGCGCGTACAAGCGATTCTTCGAGGCACGAGGCATCGGGTTGAGTTTCGAAGATCATGCGGCCGGGGGCCGAATTCTGGGCGGCGCGTGGCACGGAAACGACACCGCGTGGCGCATGGTGCTGGACCTGAACACGGCGATGGCCCACGCATCCGCTGATGGTCGAATGGACGATCAAACCGATCGGAGATATCTCGCTGTCGTCGACGGAATCGTCGGGGGTGATGGCGATGGTCCGCTGTCCCCCGAACCGCGACCCGCCGGAATCTTGGCCGTGAGCGCCGATGCGGTGGCGCTCGACCGAGTCCTCGCTCATGTCATGGGATTCGACCCAGAGAAGATCCCCATGCTGCGGGAGGCCGTACGAGGCGAACTCCCCCGGATTACGGCGCTCACTCCCGGGGCCGACCCCGAGGTCAGGGCCTCTCCTAGTATCCAAGATTGGAAGTCGTTGCACCTTGGATTCCGCGCTGCGCCCGGGTGGCGTGGCCGCATCGAGCGACCCACCGCGGCCATCGAACCTCAGATGGAATTCGAACCCACACCCCCGTGACAAGCCTCACGAGGGCGCTGACCGACTACGGCAACCCCCGGTCGGTGGGGTCGCGCCTACGGGCTCGCCGTTTTGCGCATCTCCTGCCGCTCATCGAATCCGCGTTCCGGGAGAAGGGTTCGGTGCGAATCGTCGATCTTGGCGGTACGCCTACTTACTGGCGCCTACTTTCGCCGGACTATCTCGCGTCACGTCACGTCGAAATAACCTTGATCAATCTGCCCGGAGAGCTCGAGGGTTCAGCGGTTCATCCATTTCGCACTCTGGCCGGCGACGCATGCGACATCTCGAATTTTGCCGATCAGACGTTCGACATTGCGCATTCGAACTCGGTAGTGGAACACGTCGGCGACTGGGCCCGCATGAAGGACTTCGCCAAGGAAACTCGCCGTCTCGCGCCTAGATACTTCGTACAGACCCCGAACTTCTGGTTCCCGATCGAGCCACATTTCATGTGTCCGCTCTATCACTGGCTCCCAGAACCCGTCCGAGCTCGTATCCTGACGATGACGGGTCTCGGTCACTACCCTCGGGCCGCGTCGTGGGACGCGGCGATTTCGGCTGTCCAGGGCGCGAGGCTCCTGAGTCGGCGCATGATGGCCACTCTTTTCCCGGATGCGAAAATTGTCACTGAGCGCGTCGCGCTGCTGCCGAAATCGTTGATGGCGATTCGCTCGCCTTGAGGAGCCGATCGTGCCAAAGCTCGAACGTAATCAGCGAGAACAGCTGCCAGTGAAGATCCCGTTGGCCTGACTCGTGCTGCTTGAAAAGGCGCAGCATCTCCGCGCGATTGAAGTACGTCGAGCAAGCCGAGCCGTTTTCGAGAACGCGACTCCGGGCGTCCTTCAGTCGTCCCTCTCTCATCCAGCTGGAGACGGGCGTTTCGAATGCGATTTTCGGTCGTTCCGAGAGTCCCGAGGGTAGCCACCGATCGAGTGCACGCTTCAGGATCCACTTGCCCGTTCGTCCACGGACCTTCCATCGCGATGGAATGCTTTCGGCGTATTCCATGAGCTGAAGATCCAGGTACGGGACCCTGGCCTCCAACGACGTCGCCATGGAGATCTTGTCGGTGTATGTGAGCAGATTGTCCGCCAACGAGAAGCGGGAGTCGACATAGAGCATTTGAGACAAGGGACTCCGATGTTCGACACCACCGCGCCAGAGTGCGATCACTTCGTCCGCCGCCTCCGCGCCCTGAAACCGCCCACCCAGCAAGACCTCCCTGTCCCGGTCATCGAAGATCGAGTACACGGCACGCATGCGCCGGCCGATCTCGCCTTCCCCGAGCGATGCGAACGCCCGTTTCAGCCGCTCGCCGCGCGGCAGGGCCGTGACGAGGGGTCCGAGGACGCGTTGTCGTAGAGGCTCCGGGAACGCTCTAAAAAACCCACCCCAGTGCTCACCGACATGACGGGCGTATCCGCCGAAAGGCTCATCGGCACCCTGCCCGGTGACCACCACCTTGACGTGCTCGCGCGCGAGTCGGCAAACTTGAAACAGCGGTAGGGTCGAGGATGTCGCGATCGGCTCCTCGAGCTGCGCGACGCATCCCTCCAGCAAGGCGGCGTAGTCCTTGGCTGTGATCACCACTTCGTGATGCTCGGTACCGAGCCGCGCTGCCGTTTCCCTGGCGGCGGCACGCTCGTCGCGGTCAAAATCGTCCGAAAAACCGACCGTGAATGTCTTGGGTGGCTCCCCCGTCACATAGCGAACGATCGAGGCAATGGCCGTCGAGTCGACGCCGCCGCTCAACAGCACGCCTACCGGCACGTCAGCGACTCTCTGGCGATCGACCGCTGCGCAAATCTTTACCGAGAGCTCTTCTTCCAGATCCTGCCGCGAGGACTGGGAGAGGTCTTGGAACGACGGTCGGTTGAACCGAACGACCTTGGTCCCGCCCTGCTCGACGACCAGCGCGTGACCGGGCATCAGCTTTCGGATTCCACGGATCGCCGTCCAGGGCGCGGGGACAAATCGGAGCATCAGAAAAAGTTCGAGTCCCGTGGGATCAAGCACGCGTTCGGCGTGAGGATCCGCAAGGATGGCGCGGATCTCCGAGCCGAACACCAATTCGTGCCCTGTGTCTCTGTAGTACAGCGGTTTGACACCGAACGGATCCCGGGCGAGCATCAATCGGTGCCGCCGGCCGTCCCAGACAGCCAGCCCAAACATCCCGTTCAAGCGCTCGAGAGCATCCAACCCCCATTCTTCGTACGCGTGAAGCGCCACTTCACTGTCCGAGCGCGTTCGGAAAACGTGGCCCGTATCTTCCAGCTCGACGCGCAGCTCGCGATAGTTGTAGATCTCGCCGTTGACAACGACGTGTACCGTCCCGTCCTCGTTGGCGATCGGCTGGCGGCCGCCCTCCAAATCGATGATCGACAGACGGCGCATGCCGAGTCCGATTGCACCATCCACGAACGTTCCGCGATCATCAGGGCCGCGATGCAACATCGAGTCGGTCATCACCGACAGTAGTAGCGGATCAGCTGGTCGACCGGTTCCGTAATTGAAGATGCCGCAGATCCCGCACACGGCGACGGAACCTCCTGAGTCCAAGAGATCCTAGCCTAGAATGCGGCGGCCAGGAGTCTTTTGTGACCCAGCGTTTCGCCGTGTCCAGTGATCAGCCTGACAGCAGGAAGTACATTCTTTTCGCATGTGTGGCACTTTTGCTCTCGACGGCTCTCGGGCTCGTCATTGCCGAGTGTGTCCTTCGTCTCTGGTTCCCACAGGACTCGCTCTCTCCCCGCTGGGGCTTCTCGGCGCAGTTCTGCACGTTGCCGTTCCCGTCCGACCGGATGATCCACGAGCGTCCCGGTCGATGGCGCTTCGTGTACACGACGAACTCTCGAGGCGACCGCGGCCGGGACGTGCCGGTCTCGAACCGCTACGTCATTCCCAACGTCGTGGTCCTCGGCGATTCGTATACGTTCGGCGTGGGCGTAAGAGACGGGGAGGAGTACCCTGCGGTTCTCGAGAAATCGCTCGCAGGCACGGCGAGCGTCGTCAATCTCGGCGTCGGCGGCTGGGGCTTAACGCAGGAAATCCGTCGCTACTATGAGTTCGGCGCCCTGTACGAGCCGAACGTCGTTGTCTTGCAGTTCTCCGCGAATGACCCCGAGGACAACTTGAAGTGCCCCGTGACGGAGTTCCAAAACGGTCGATTCGAGTTCCATGACACCGATGAACGGATTTTTCGTGTCAAACGCTACCTTTCTCATTCCTTCATCCAACGGAGCCAGCTTTACAATTCGGTCCGGGATTCGGTCTACCAGGTTTTCGCCGCGAAGACGATCGCACGGAGCCGCCGAATCGTGGAGCTTCACGGGGATCCACAAAGCGGGTCGGTGGACGAAGGCGTGTACATCAATCTGCTCAGACCGTTCGTCGAGGATCTCCATCGCCGGGGAATACACGTCGTATTCATCACGGTGGACGGTCAGCTCTCGGGATTCCCGACGATCGCTAGAGAGGTGCAGCGGCTCGCCACCGAGGGCGTGCTCGACTTCGTGGACACGGCGACCTGGCTCGCCGGGATGAGCGGCTATGCTTCACCGGAAGGTCATGTTTGGGGTAGGGCCGCTCACAAGGTGATCGGGATGCGTCTCGCCGACCTCATTCAGGGGGCGATTTCAGGGCGTCGACGATAGGTGGCAGGCACGTCGATGCGCGCGGTGCTCAGCTCGTTTCTCGGTGTTCCCCTCGCCCCGCTGACCACGGATGAAACCGTGGGGCGCTGCCGCGAGCTCATCATGGCAGGCCGTCCCGCTCAACACGTTGTCCTGAACGCCGGGAAGTGCGTGCTAATGGAGGACGAGCCGGACCTCCGGGACATAGTGAAAACCTGCGATATTGTCAGCGCCGACGGCCAGGGAGTGGTCTGGGCCGCACGGTTTCTCGGCATGCGCGTGCCCGAGCGTGTGACGGGTATCGATCTCATGGCACGTTTGCTGGCCATAGCTGAGGTCGAGGGGTTGCCGGTCTATTTTCTTGGCGCCACGGACGAGGTCCTCGAATCTTTTTGCCGCGTGGCCCTGAAACGGCATCCAAGGCTTCGCATCGCGGGTCGGCGGAATGGTTATTTCGGCGCCGACGAAGAAGTCGGCGTCGCAGACGCGATTCGGGCATCCGGCGCTCGGCTGCTGCTCGTCGGAATCTCCAGTCCTTTGAAAGAGCGCTTTCTGGCGCGCAATCTCACTCGCATGGGGCCGGTGTTTTCAATGGGAGTAGGCGGGAGCTTCGATGTGTGGGCCGGGAAAACGAGCCGCGCGCCGCTATGGATGCAGAGCTCAGGGCTCGAGTGGTTTCATCGTTTCTTGCAGGAGCCGCTACGCATGTGGCACCGATACCTCGTCGGGAACCTGAGATTCGGTTGGATCGTGCTTCGCGCCAGAATCACATCGCGTTAGAATCCGCGACGTGATCAGTCAGCGCGCCAGGCAAGCGAGCTATCTGTTCGCGCTCGCCGATGCCATGCTGCTCGTGCTGGCGCTATTTCTCGCGATTGGGTTGCGAAGCCTGGTGCCCCTCCCGCTCTTAAGGGACGGCCTGTCAATTAACTTGGGCACCCACATATGGCTTCTGACGGTTGGGATTCCGGTGTATTGGATGCTCGCATGGGGGCATCGCCTGTACGACCCGTCCGCGTTGCGTGGCCGCGCGTCGACAGTCACGTCGCTCCTATGGACATTTGGATATTTGACCGCAGTCCTTGGACTGGCGATCTTCATCTTCCAGGTCAAGACGTTCTCGCGCGCCATCTTTTTCTTGTTTCTTGGCATCGGGTTTCTCTCGATTGCCGCGACGCGGATCACGCTCGTCTGGCTGTCGAAACGCACGGGGCGCGACGCCGCGGATCTGCGCGGTGTCTTGATTGTTGGCACAGGCCCTGAGGCCGCAGACGTCCGCGTCAAGATCAGGAATCACGACGAACTGGGAATGCGCGTTGTGGGTCACCTCCTAGGACCCAACCCGGCCCCAATGTCTATTGACGAGACTCAAGTCCTCGGCCGGCTCGGCGACCTCAAGCGCATCGTCGAGGAGCGCGTGGTCGACGACGTCGTCTTTGCGATTCCAGTCGCGGAGTCGTTGGCTTGCGAGCAGGAGATCGGCTGGTGCGAGGAGGTTGGTGTCACCGTGCACCTGCGTGCCGATATCGTGCGGACGCTCTTCGCTCGCATGTATCCGACGGATCTCGACGGCACGCCGATGCTCACAGTTTCCGCGACGCCGCACCAGCCTGTCGCGCTGCTCATGAAGCGGGTCACCGACCTGCTCGGCTCGGCAGTCGCCCTGGTCGTGCTATCCCCGGTCTTCGCAGCAGCGACCGTGCTGGTGAAAGCGACCTCGCGAGGACCTGTGTTCTTCTCACAGACGCGTGTCGGCCTCAACGGTCGTACGTTCAAGTTGTACAAATTTCGTTCGATGTACCGCGACGCGGAGGCGCGGCGTGCGGCTTTGGACGGCCTGAACGAGATGACAGGGCCGGTGTTCAAGATCAAGGACGATCCGCGCATCACGCCGGTCGGCAAGTGGATGCGCAGATTGTCGATCGACGAGATTCCGCAATTCTGGAACGTTCTCGCCGGAGACATGAGCTTGGTCGGACCCCGACCCCCAATCCCGGACGAGGTGAAGAAATACGAGCGCTGGCAGCGGCGGCGCCTGTCGATGAAGCCGGGGATCACCTGCCTCTGGCAGGTCTCTGGGCGCAACGGCGTCGATTTCGAGAACTGGATGCGCCTCGACCTCGCCTACATCGACACCTGGTCCCTGCGACTCGACGTCCAGATCCTGCTGCGCACCGTCCCCGTGGTGCTCACCGCCCGTGGCGCACATTGACCCGTCACGGCCGCTCGGAAGACGGTTGGTGGGAATGTTCCTGCTCTGCGCCGCCGTGTCGCCCTCGGTCCTGGCTCAGGAGCTGTCGCCTCTCGATCCCCCCGACACTTCCCGCTACCTCCGGTGGGGTCCGCTCCGGGTCCGTCCGGGTCTGACGATCCCTAATCTCGGCTACGACAGCAACGTCTTTGCCGTCACAGACCAAAAGGCCGAATCGGACCCCTCATCGAAGGTCGGGGACTACTTCGTGGCCTTGGCACCTCGCGTGGAAGGTCTTGTTCTCTTCGGGCACAGCGCATTTCTCACGTTCGACGAGCGGCTCGAGTTCTATGCCTACGCAAGCCAAAACGAGCTCAACTACTTCAATCAGTACGGCAAGGCTCGATTGACGGTGCCGTTCGGCCGATTTGGCTTCTACGGGGACTTCGGATTCGATCGCACGCGAGACCGCCCCTACGACGCACAGGACATCCGTCCCGTCCGAAAGACGTATCCGTTTGGCGGCGGTCTGATTCTCAGGCTCGGCTGGAGGACTGACGCCGAATTGGGATTTACGCGCACCCGCTTCTCGGCGCACGACCCGAACGAGGCGTGCGACCCCGCGGTCACGCCCGGTTGTTTCACGGTTGCCGATCTCAATGATCATACCGAGACGGGGACGCGTGTTCGTGCGCGCTATCTGGCATTCGGCCGCGCACGTGTGCTTCTGGATCTGGCGCAGCGGGACATCGCCTTCGACAACACGGCTGTCGGGCGAGACGGCCACGAACACCGTCAGCTCGTCGGATTGGATTTTGGGCTGGGCGGACGCGTGTTTGGGACAATTCGCGTCGGGCATGCGGCCTTCAACCTCACCGCGACGAGCAATTCCGATTTCAACGGGCCGGTGGCCGATATTGCGCTCGGCTACAACTTCGGCGGGTCGGGAAGCTACGTGACATTCACTGGTGCCCGAGATATCCGGTACACCGTGTTCAACCCGACGCCGCTGTACATCTACACGGGCGGCGATCTGAGTTTCGTCAAGTATTTCAACCGCTTCATCGGTGGGGAGCTTGGCGCGGGTCGCGCGAGTCTGGAGTTCCTCAACGACCCGTTGGGGCGAGTGGACAATGACACAACGGCCACGATCGGCATCCGGTTTCGGATCTCAGAGACCGATCTCGGCCGACGTGTCGAATACGCGCTGCGATATGTCCGCTGGATTATTAACTCGACTCAGAACGATGTGGATCAGAACCGAGGCACGATCGGATTCGGAGTCTCGTTCGGCTATTAGGAGAAAAAGGGGAGTGTCCCCTTTTTCTCCCTGGTAAACTGAGGCGTCCATGCTGATCCTCTCCGCGCTTCTTTTCCTCGCCGCTCCAGCGGATGCGCCCCCCGCCGGAGCCGTCTCCGCGCCCGACGAGCCGCCGCAGAGGCTCGAGGCGTTTCCGATCGAGCCGCAGGCTCCGTTCCTGAAGCGCGGTGGCTCGGACTACAAGATCGGCCGCCAAGACCTGCTCGAGCTAAGGGTCTTCGACCTCAAGGAGCTCGACCAGACGGTCCGGGTCGCCGACGACGGCTCGATCACGCTGCCGCTCCTCGGCCGGCTGGACGCGGCAGGGCTGACGAAGGGCGAGCTGGAAGCGCTGATCGCGCGGCTTCTCGAGGCCCGCTACGTTCGCAACCCGCAGGTGACGATCTTCGTCAAGGAATACCAATCCAAGAAGGTCGCGGTCTCGGGCGCGGTCAAGAAGCCGGATACGTACGAGATGCTCGGCGAGAAGACGCTCCTCGAGATGATCTCGCTCGCGGGCGGGCTCGACCAGAACCTCGGGAAGGAGATCATCATCTTCCGGCCGCAGGCCGACGGCCCGCAGCGGATCGCGATCGATCTCGACAAGCTCGTGTACGAGGCCGACCCTTCGCTGAACGTGCCCGTGCTCCCGGGGGACATCGTCTACGTTCCGGCCGTCGAGAAGGTCCGCATCTTCGTCACGGGTGCGGTCAAGGCGCCGAACCTCTACGAGGTTCCCCGCTCCGAGCCGGTGACGGTGCTGAAGGCTGTGACGCTCGCCGGCGGGACGACCGACCGCGCGGCGCAGTCGAAGGTCCAGATCATCCGCACCGGTCCCGACGGGCAGCGGATCACGATCGCGGTCAACCTCAAGAAGGTCAAGCGCGGCAAGGCCGAAGACCCGGTGCTGCAGAAGGACGATCTCGTGCTCGTTCCGGAATCGTTCTTCTGATGGACGCCCATCCGCGCGCGCGCGACCTGCTGACCTACTGGGCGATCCTGAAGCACCGCCGGGGCGCCGTCTACGTCTGCGTCGCTACGGTCGTTCTCGCCACCCTCGTGGGCTCGTTCCTCGTCACACCGCTCTTCCGGTCGACGGTGACCGTGCAGATCGAGCGGCAGAATCCCGACATCCTCAACGTGCGCGAGCTGGCGTCGGTCGATTACTCCTGGGCCGCGTACGCGGACTTCTACCAGACCCAGTACAAGATCCTCTCCTCCGACGCCGTCGCGAGGAAGACCGTCGAGCGCCTCGGGCTGCTCTCGCATCCGCGATTCGCCACGGGCGATGCCGAGCCGTCGCTCTACGCTCGCGTGAGAGCGATGCTTCCGGGCGCCAACCCCAAGGGCCCGGCCGACCCGGTGGACGCGGTGGCCAAGCAATTGCTCGCGTCGCTCGAGATCGCGCCGATCCGCAATTCGCATCTCGTCCAGGTGTCGTGGGTGTCGCCCGACGCCGCGCTCGCGGCCGACATCGCGAACAGCGTCGTCGACTCGTACATCGGGTTCAGCCTCGAGGCCGGGTTCAAGACGAGCGATCAGGCCACCGAGTTCCTCGCCGACCAAGTCGCGGCGCTGAAGCGCGAGATCGCCGGGCTCGAGAGCCGGTTGCAAGGTTACGGAGAGCAAAAGCGGATCGTCTCGGCGGATGACGAGGGCAACATCACGATGAAAGCCCTCTCCGACATCGCCGCCCGGCGCACCCAGGCGCGGACCGTGCTGGCCGCCAAGCAGGCCGCCTACCGCGCCACCGTGGCGACGCCGGCGTCGGCGCTCCCGGAGGTCCAGCGCTCCGAGCTGATCGCGAGGCTCAAGCAGGAGTACGCCGCCTACGAGGCCGAGTACTCCGAGAAGTCGAAGCTGTTCAAGGACGACTGGCCGGGAATGCAGCAGCTCCGCTCGAAGATGGACCAGGCGAGGGAGCGGCTCGACCTCGAGATCGAGGAGATCGGAAAGAACGTCCGCCTCGCCGCCGAGAGCGAGTACCGTCAGGCCGACTTGGAGGTGCGCAATCTCTCGGCGCTCCTCGACGATCAGCAGGGAGCCGCGCAAACTCTGAAGCGCGACGCGGTCGAGTTCAAGAACCTCCAGTCCGAGGTTCAAAAGAAGCGCGAGACGCTGAATGCGCTGATGACGCGGCAGAACGAGATGGCGCTGACGACGCGCCTCAAGGATCTCGACGCGACGTCGTCGAACATCCGGATCGTCGATCGAGCCCGACCCGCGACCGCGCCCTTCCGCCCGAACAAGAAGCTCAACCTCGCCCTCGGGCTGCTCGTCGGCCTGGGTCTCGGGATCGCGGCGGCGCTCTTCCTCGAATCGATCGACAGCACGATCGGCGCGCCCGCCGAGATCGACCGGCTGGTCGGACTCCCCGTGCTGGCCGTGGTCCCGCACCACGGCACCGGCAGCTCACACGTGGCGCGGCGGCAAGAGCCGGCGCTTGCGGAGACCGTGGACCTCGTCGCCCACCGCGATCGCTCGGCGCCCGCCTCGGAGGCCTACCGCGAGCTGCGCACCGCCATCCTCCTGTCGAATCCCGGCCATCCCCCGCGGCAGATCATGGTCACGAGCGCCATTCCGGAAGACGGGAAATCGTCGACCGCCATGAACCTCGCCGTCGTCCTCGCACAATCGGGCCGGCGCGTCCTCCTCGTCGACGCCGATCTGAGGCGGCCGCGGCTGCACAATGTGTTCGGCGTCGAGACCGCTCGCGGGCTGTCGGTCTATCTCTCGGGACTCGAGACCGATCCCTTGGCGCTGACCAAGCGCACGGCCGTCGACGGCCTCGACCTGCTCGTGTCGGGGCCCATTCCGCCCAACCCGTCGGAGCTTCTCGACTCGCCGACGTTCGCGTCGATGGGACCGCGGTTCCTGGAAGGCGGGTACGATCACATCGTTTACGACTCTCCGCCGGCGATCGCGGTCGCCGATCCCGTGATCGTGGCCAACGTCGTCGAAGCGACCATCGTCGTCGCGCGGGCGGGGCGGACCCCGCGCGAGTCGCTGCAGCGCGTCATCGCCAAATGCCTCCAGGCCGGCACCCGGCCGATCGGCGTCGTGCTGAACGACCTCGACACGGGCCGACACGGCTACGGCGCGTACGGCTACTACGGCCGCTCCGAGAAACGCGCGGTTGGATAGCGGAGAGGGGGGCAGGCCCCTTTTTCGCGGCAAAGCGGTATCCGGGGAGCTTTGCAAGGAAAAGGGGCCTGTCCCCTCTTCGCTATCCATCCTCGAGATTGGGCTGTGCGCCGTCATCGTCGGTGCGCCGCTGGCGTTTGGCGCGGTGGGGGCGGGAGGACGTCTCGCCCTCGAGCTGACGGCATTCGCGCTGACCGCGGTTTGGATCTTCGCGGGAGTCCGCTACGAGATCGCGCTTCCCCCTCGACCGGTCATCGTCGCGATCGGCGGACTCCTCGGGATCGCCGCGCTCCAGCTCGCCCCGATCGGCGGCTCGGCGGTCTCGCTGATCTCGCCGGGTGCCGCGGTCCTGCGCCGCGGCCTCGATCCGGTCCCGGATGCGACGCTCTCGCTGGCTCCGGACGCGACCGCCTCCGCGCTGCGGACGGGGGCGGCGCTCGCGGGCCTCCTCTTCGTCGCGACGAGCGTCGTGGCGGCGCGCGGCGCCCGGCGCCTCGCCCTCGCCGCCCTGATCTCCGCTGCATTCCAGGGGCTCTACGGTCTGCTCGTCCTCGCATCGGGGCACGACCGGATCTGGAGCGTTCCCAAGACCGCCTATCTCGAGTCGGCCACCGGGACGTTCGTCAACAGGAACCACTTCGCCGCATTCCTGGCGGCGTCCCTCCCTCTGGGGGTCGGGCTCGTCGTGGCGACCGCCCGGGGCGCGCAAGCGCGCTCGCGAGAAGCGCGAGGGCTCGCCCTCGCTCTCGGGCCCGACGGCACGAAGGCTCTGCTGATGACCCTCGCCCTGCTCACGGGTCTCGCGGGGCTGCTCCTCTCGTTCTCCCGCGCGGGGACGGCGCTCGGGCTCGCGGCCGTCGCCGGAACGGCCGCGGGCGCGCTGCGCGGCAAGCCGCTTCAGCGAGCCGCGGCGATCGCGATCGTGCTGGCGATCGCCGCCGTTCCGCTTCTCGATCTCGGCGCGGATCGCCTCGTCAGCCGGTACGCCGCCGCCCGGAGAGACCTCGCGCACGACGGCGGGCGCTGGGCCGTCGCGCTCGACACCGCCCGGATGATCGGGACCTTCCCGGCCGCGGGTTGCGGGTTCGGAGCGTTCACTTGGGCCTATCCGGCGTTCAGCTCGCCCGGCGTGCGACTCCACTACACACACGCGCACGACGACCTGCTGCAGCTCGGGGCGGAGGGCGGTCTTCTCGCGCTCGTGCTCTTGGGCTTCATTCTCGTCTCCGTCGCCCGCGTCGTGCGGCTCGGGCTACGCGACGGAGCCGATCCGCTGGCGACCGGAGCCGCGTTCGGCCTCGCGGCGCTGCTCGTCCACAGCCTCGTCGATTTCAACTTTCACATCCCCGCCGACGCCGCGCTCGGCGCGCTGTTGGCCGGCGTCTTGTTCGGTGCCTCATGGAACGGCCGGAGCTGAAGCTCGTCCCGTCCGAGCGGCCGCGCCGCGCGACACTCGCCGCGGCGGCGTGGGGCGGCGCCGTGCTCGCGGCCGGCTTGCTCGCGACGCTCTGTGGGGCGGATCCGGCTCGAAAGCCGTTCGACCCCGGACGAATCGCGGAGGAGGCGCTGGGGAAGACTCTTGCCGGAGGCGACGCGTCCCCCGCGCGCGAGGCGGCCTCCCGCTTGCGGGCCCGCCTGACCCGGACCCCGCTCGATCCCGCCGCGCGAACGATTCTCGCCAGCCTCCTCGCCGAAACCGCCGACACACCCGGCGAGCGCGCGGCCGCGGTCGATCAGACTCTGGCGGCGACGCGGCTCGTCGCCACCGACGAATGGGTCGGGCACGCCGCGGCGCGGGTGCTCGCTCAATGCGGAAGGACCGACCTCGCCCTCCGAGAGATCAGGCGCATGTTCTCCTATGCTCCCGACGACGCTGCGACCGCGCTCGGCGAGATCGAGCCGTTCCTACCGGCGGGAGCGATCGATCCCGGCCTTCCCGACGATCCCCGCTCGTGGCTCGCCTGGTCGAACCGGCTCCGCAGGTCCGAGCGCGAGGACGAGGCCGACGCGCGCCTCGCTGCGCTCCTCACCCGGTGGCCGGACGATCTCGGGGCCCGGACCGTCGCCGCATCCGCGGCGGCGTCGCGCGACCGGCTCGACGAGCTGAAGCGGATCGTTCCCCCGACGCTCGCGCTGCCCGGATCCCGCGAGACCGCGGCGCTCTTGGCGTTCCGCGCGCGAACGAAGGCCTTGATAGGAGACTCGGCAGGCTCCCGCGACGACGCCGCGCACGCCGCACGGCTCGCGCCCGACGATCCGTGGGTCCTGACGCTGGCTGGCGATGCGCTCGCGGAGACCGATCCCGACGCGGCGCGCAACCGTTGGACGCGAGCCCTCTACGGATTGCCCGCGACGCCGTCGAGTGCCGATGCCGCGATCTGGGTTCGGTACAGGCTCGCGAGGCTCGCGGATCGCCAGGGGCGTGCGGGGGACGCTCTTCGGGAATGGCGTACCATCCTCGACGAGCGACCGGGCGACGGCGAGGCCAAGCGGCGCGTTGCGGAGCTCACCGGAGAAGGCCCTCGATGAGCCGCCTGAGCATCGTGGTACCGGTCTACGACGAGGAGGCCACGGTCGCGACGCTGGTCGACGCGGTGCTTCGCGCTCCGCTCCCCGACGGGGTCGACCGCGAGGTCATCCTCGTGGACGACGGCTCGAAGGACGGCACGCTCCGCGAGCTGGCGCGCTTCGGGGGCGACGCGCGCGTGCGCGTCTTCCAACAGGACGTCAATCGCGGCAAGGGGGCGGCGCTGAGACGGGGGTTCAAGGAGGCGCAGGGCGATTTCGTCATCGTGCAGGACGCCGACCTCGAGTACGACCCCCGCGAGTACGGGAGGCTCTTGCAGCCGATCCTGGACGACAAGGCCGACGTCGTCTTCGGCTCACGCTTCGTCGGAAGCGAGGCCAAACGGGTCCTGTTCTTCTGGCACATGGTCGGCAACCGCGTGCTCACGCTGCTGTCGAACATGACGACGAACCTGAACCTGACCGACATGGAGACTTGCTACAAGCTGTTCCGCACCGACGTTCTCCGCCGCGTCGAGATCGAGGAGGAGCGATTCGGGTTCGAGCCGGAGATCACCGCGAAAGTCGCCCGGCTGGGCGTGCGCGTCTACGAAGTCGGGATCTCGTACGCAGGACGTACGTACGCCGAGGGCAAGAAGATCGGATGGCGGGATGGCGTCCACGCGCTCTACTGCATCGTCAAGTACGGGCTCATTCGCAGCTAGCCCCACACCGAGAGGAAGCCACGCGACTAAATGCTCAATGCCCGCGCTGCCTCGACTCCCGATAGGCTCGCTCCACGACCAAGCCGCCCAGGACCGCGATGATGAGCGCCGGCACCAGCCCCACGATCGTGCCCTCGCGGAGAACCGTGTTGCCCGTCGCGGACATCCCTGCCAGAACCCCCGCCGCGCCGGCTATGAACCCCCACACCGCCGACAGGCTGAAGAAGAGCAGTCGTCGCCTGCCGCTCGCCCGGCGATGGCGCGCATGAACACCGGCGCTATACTCGCTCAGTGGAACCGTCGAAACGTCGGCATCGATATGGTCGTCCCCACCGGGCATGTCCAGTTCCCCCCCGCTCTCTTGACCTAATGACACTCGAATCGGAACGGAAGTTGGCCGGATCTTGAGATTTCTTGCTGCATTCACACAGCGCTCCGTCGCGGCGCTCCTCTCCGTCGTTCTCGCGCTCCCGGCGAGCGCGGCATCCTCGAAGTCGAGCCACGACAAGAGGCCCGCCCCTCCACCGGGGAGCCGGCTCGAGGGAAGGGTGTTGGGGCCCGACGGCAAGCCCGTCGCACACGCGGTCGTCTCCGTGAAGAACCTCGACGGCACGGAGACCCGCTCGAGCGAGCCCTCCGATTCGCGCGGACGCTTTGCGCTGCCGTCCCTCCACTACGGCTGGGCGGATCTCGTCGTGACGACGGAAAAGGGGCAGTTCCTCGGGGACCAGGCGATCAATCTGCCGCCGGGGACCAAGGTCGTGATCACGTTCAACCTGCTCGAAACAGCGGACAAGCCGGCCTCGTGGTGGACCGATCGCAGGGTCGAGGCCCCCGCAGGGTTGAGAGTCGATCAAGTCGCCGGCATGGCGCAGTCGTCACAAAAGCTCACCGGGGTGGAGTACTGGAAGAGTCCCGCCGGGATCGCGATCCTTGTGTCGGTGAGCGTCGTGGCGCTCGGCCTCATCGCCGCCGGAGGGAGATACAGGCCGCCGACGACCACCACGCCCTGAATCGAGCCGCAACCGTTGCACACTAATCCTTGACGCCATCGGATCTCCGAAGGACAATCCCGCCGCCACTCGTTTCGGAGGATGCCCCGATGCAGCGGTTTCCCCTACGCCGCCCGACGGCGGTCGCCCTGATCTTTGGTTTCGCCACGCTGATGCTTTCCGGTGCGGCCTCGGCAGCGCCACCGTCGACGCTCACCGGCCGTGTCGTCGATGAAACCGGTGTCGAGCCCCGTGCGGGAGTCGTGGTGACGCTGGTCGAGCCTGCTTCGGAAAAGGCCTACCGTTCCTCCTCAACCGACGCGCGCGGTGCGTTCAAGATCGACGCGGCGCCGGCGGGCCGGTACGCGCTTTTGGTCGAGGCTCCCGAAGGGGCGTTTCTGGCCTCCAGCAATCTGCAGCTGGCTCCCGGGGTCAATCGTCCCGTCTCGCTCGCCCTGAAGCCGGGACGCCAGGAGACGCCTCCCTCGGGTGCGCCGGCGAGCCCACCTCAGAGCGAGCCGAAGAAGGCGGGCATTCCCACCTGGGCGAAGTGGGTGATCGCGGGCGGCATCATCGTCGGCGCCGCCATCGTCGTCGACGCCGTCACCAAGAACAACGAGGCGTCGCACTTCTAGGAGCCCAGTGGGTCTCTTCGGCGAAGCCCCGAAAGGACCTCCTCCCTCTTCGACCTCTCGGCCGCCGCTCGCGGACCGGATGCGTCCGCGCACGCTCGACGAGCTGGTGGGTCAGGACGCCCTGCTCGGCGAAGGCAAGCCTCTGCGCCGCGCGATCGAGGCGGACGAGCTGCGCTCGCTGATCCTCTGGGGGCCGCCGGGGTGCGGCAAGACCACCCTCGCCCGCCTCATTGCCGGAACCACGCGCGCCTCGTTCCTCCCGTTCTCGGCCGTGCTCTCGGGGATCGCGGAAGTCAGAGCCGTCATGAAGCGCGCCACCGTAGCGAAGTCCGCCTCGGGGAAGCGCACGATCGTCTTCATCGACGAGATCCACCGGTTCAACAAGGCGCAGCAGGACGCGTTCCTTCCGTTCGTAGAGGACGGCACGATCGTCCTCATCGGAGCGACGACCGAGAACCCTTCGTTCGAGGTCATACCGGCGCTGCTGTCGCGCTCTCGCGTCTGCCGACTGGAGCCGCTTTCGGAGGCGGACCTCGTCGTGCTCGCGAAGCGCGCGCTCGCGGACGAAGCGCGCGGCCTCGGGTCCGCTCACGCCGACGTTCCCGACGACGTGTTGGCCGCCCTGGCCGTGGCATCGCAGGGGGACGCCCGCGCGGCCCTGAACGTTCTCGAATTCGCCGTCGAGACGGCGCCCGCAGCTCCCTCCGGCCGGCCGCGCGTCGATCGCGCCCATCTCAAGGGGGCGCTTCAGAAGGCGGCCCTCTACCACGACCGGGCGGGCGAGCAGCACTTCAACGTGATCAGCGCCCTCCACAAGTCGATGCGCAACTCCGATGCGGACGCGACGCTCTACTGGCTCGCACGCATGCTCGATGCGGGCGATGATCCGATGTACGTCGCGCGGCGCATCGTGCGATTCGCGAGCGAGGACGTCGGACTCGCGGATCCACGCGCGCTGACGTTGAGCCTGGCCGCCAAGGACGCCGTGCACTTCGTCGGCCGTCCCGAGGCGGATCTCGCGCTGGCGGAGGCCGCCGTCTACTGCGCCCTCGCCCCGAAGTCGAACGCCATTTACAAGGCGTGGAAGAGCGTCCTCGCGACGATCGAAGAGGGCGCGACCGATCCGGTGCCGATGGAGATCCGGAACGCGGTGACCGGCTTGATGAAGGTCGAGGGGTACGGGAAGGGATACCAGTACGCGCACGACCACGACGACGCGGTGACGACGCTCGAGTGCCTCCCCGAGCGGCTCAGGGGCCGGCGGTTCTACGAGCCGACGAGCCGCGGCCTCGAGGAGGAGCTCGCGGCGCGCATCGAGGCGTGGCGCGCGGCACGGCGACGCTTGAGCGGCGGCTAGGCCTTCATCTTCGCCAGGAGCGGAGCCGCCTCCTCCGGTCGCGACGGACGCCAGACACCCAGCTTGCGCTTCCGCTCGATCGCGTCGCGGCTGTAGCGCACGGATGAGACGAGCTGGCCGCCGGGTGTATAGAAGTGCATGCGCCCGCGGGCGCCTGGGACGACCAGCGTGCCGTTGCGCTCGTCCACCAGGACGTCCGCGGGGCTCGCCGCGCGGGCGTCCTCGATTGCGCTTCGGGTCGGCCGCTCCCCTGCCCTGTGCCGCGCCTCGGCGTGGTGCGTCCGCCGGCCGGCCGCCCGTCGCTCGTGCGACAGGCGGCGCGCCAGGCCGAGCAGGATCCCGTCCACCCGAGCCTCGACGCCCGCTCTTTGCGCTTTTCTGGACTTCGAGAGCGTCGAGAGCGCCGTCTGGGCCCAGCGAACCGAGCTCTGCCACGGGATCACTTCGTGCCGCTCCCAAAGGAGGTCGAGCGGTTCCCCCTGCGGCGTGCAGCCGAGCACGTTCAGGCCCCAGCGCGCTTCACCGGATCGCCCCCTCGACGCTCCGATCTGGAACGTCACCGCGAGCACCCCGCGCCCCTCGCCTTCCCGCGTGCGCACCGGAAAGAAGCCGGCAGCGACCTGACCGTGAAGCGTGTAGACCGCCGCCCCCTGCAACGACTCCAACAGCCCGACCATGACCTCCTGGCGAGACCGGACGAGCGTGACGAACGCGGGGGGGTCGTCGTAGAGGCGATCCACCTCGGGGTGGCGGCGGTCGAGGCAGTGCTGCGCGAAGTCCTCCCAACGCGGGATGCCGGTCGGTGTGTATCCGACGAAGACGTGACGGTGGGACGGTGCAGCCGAGTGCTCGCACGAGGACGCCCCGCATTTGTGGCAAAACGCATGGCCAGGTCGGAATGCCGCAGCCTGCTGGATCGCCTCGGCCAGCACCCCGTCGATCTGCTCGACGAGGCGCTGCGAGAACGCTTCCTGAGCCGAGGCCGGACCGCGGAGCGGAAGAGCAAGGTGCAGGACCACGGCATCGAGGGAGCCTTCGACGAGATGCCCGCCCGCCATCCGCGCGAGGCGCTCGCGGACCAGCCGTTGGAGAACGTCCCAGGCGATCTCGCCCAAAGCCCCGGCGCGATCTTCGTTTCGAGCCATGATCCGTCGGGAGGCTCAGTGAGGCTTCTTGCCGGCTTTCGTCATCGGAACCTTGACGGCCCTCTCGGCTCCCCCGACCAGCTCGACCGGGACCGGTCCTCCGGGCTGGTAACCGTCGGCCTCCGCGCGGACGAACACGATGCCCGGGTCGAGCGTCGAGATCCGGACCCCGGCCTTGTTGAAAGGAACGAAATCGCCGATGCGACGCCCCGACGGGGAATCGATCATGACCTTTCCCTTGGCGAGCGGCCGGCCGTCCGCCCCGTCGACGACGTTGACGCGGAGGACCGCCGCACGCTGGAGCATGACGGGCTGGCTCAGCGGCGCGGCGTCGATCACGCGCGCGACGAATCCGCTCGTCCGAACGAGAAGGGACGCTCGCAGCGGATTCTCGATGTTGTAGACGCCGTTCGCGTCGGCGCTGACGCAGCGATCCGGAGCGCCCTCGACCTGCTCGCAGATCTGCGCGCCGGCGATCGGGACGCCGTCCGGATCGACGATCTTGCCGGTCGCCGCGGCGAGGGTCGCCCCCGACAACATGGCCACGACGATCGATGCCGGAACGGTCCGCATGAGGCTCCCGGAGTGGGCCCGCAGAGATTACGACGAACCCTCCTCCCCGGCGAGCACCGACAACCCAACCCTCCCTGACAAAACCACCCCTAAACTCGGTTGGAAAAGGGGGCCTTTCATTTTCGGGCCGGACGTAGTAGCGTGGCCCCGCCGGCAGGGAAAAGATTGTCGCTTCGCTCTCGACGACGAGGGCGCTTGGAACGAAAAGGAGATTCGTAAGCATGCGCAAGATCATGGCTGTTTTGCCGTTCGTCTTCGTGCTCGTTCTCATGGTCGGCTGCGCCAAGCCGCCGCAGGACGCGATCAATGCCGCCACGGCGGCCTTGGACGCGGCGAAGCCCCAGGCTTCCGAGTACGCCCAGAGCTCGCTCCAAGCGGCCGAAGACGCCAAGGCCGCGCTCGACGCCGAGATCAAGGCCCAGCAGGACAAGTTCGCGCTCTTCCGCTCCTACAAGAAGACCGACGAGCTGGTCGCGGATCTGAAGGCGAAATCGGACAAGGCCGCCGCCGATGCGGCTGCCGGCAAGGAGCAGGCGAAGAACGAGGCGACGACGGCGATCAACGACGCCACGACCGCTGTGAACGACGCGAAGGCCTTGCTCGAGAAGGCTCCCAAGGGTAAGGGCACGGCCGCCGACCTGGAGGCGATGAAGGCCGACCTGACGGCCGCCGAGTCGACGATCAACGACGCCAACGCCGCCATGTCCTCGGAGAAGTACAAGGACGCGAAGGCGAAAGCCGAGGCGGCGAAGTCGTCCGCCGCGAACGTCGCGAGCCAGGTGCAGGCAGCGATGGAGGCGAAGAAGGCCGGCGCCAAGACCGGCGCGCATGCGGCCGGCCACAAGAAGTAACGCCGCACCTCGATCGATCGCGGGGCACGGCCGGGTGCGGCCGTGCCCCGCTCATGTCGTAAACGCCGGGTTGCCGCTCCTTCCCTCGAGGAACTGGATCGAAGTCCCGGAATCCCTTACATTCTCAACGTGATGAAGAATCGAATTGCCGTGACCCTGAAGGGCTTCTTCGCGCGCTGGCGCTGGCGCTTCTTCGCCGCGGGCGTGACCACCGCGACGGTGTCCGTCGTGATCGCCTGCGTGTGGCCGATTGCGGCCGGGCACACGGATCCGCCCTTCTACGACAAGGGGAGCGCGCAGTCCTCCCTCGCGGACGCCCGGCGCGCGGGAGCGGCCCGCTGGGCCCCCGACGCGATGAGGCAAGCCGAGGCCTCGTTGAAAGCCGCCCTGGCGGCCTACCGGCGCGAGGAGGTCAAGCTTCTCCCCTTCCGCGACTACAGGGGCGTGCGCCTCGCGCTCGCCACCGCCGAATCGAGGATCGAGCTCGCTCTGTCGGAAGGTAACCGGCATCGCATGGAGGCCAAGGCCGAAGCCGACGAGGCGCTCGAGGCGGCGGAGCGTGACGCGGCGCGCGCATCGGACGTCGCGGAAGCGATGCATCTCGGCTCCTACAACCGGACCCTCCTCCAGAAGAGCAAGATCGCGCTCGACGAGGCGCGCTCGATGCGCGACCGCGGCGACTTCCTCGAATGCGCGGCGCGCGCTCAGGAGGCCGCCGACGGCTCGCGCGTCGTCAGCGGAAACGCTGCCGAGGCTGCGGCCCGGTATGCCGACGCGTCGCTCGTCGCGCGGTGGTCCCGGATGGTCGGCGAGACGGCGGCATGGTCGCGCGCGACCGGAGAGACCGCCGTCGTGGTCCTCAAGGAAAACCACCGCCTCGACGTGTACGACAACGGGCACCTCGTCCGGAGCTACGCGGCAGACATGGGCTATCGATCGATCAACGACAAGCTGCGCTCCGGAGACGCGGCGACGCCGGAAGGCCGCTATCGGATCACCGCGAAGAAACCCGGATCGAACTACTACAAGGCGCTCGCGTTGAACTACCCCAACGACGAGGACCGCGCGGAGTTCGAGCGCTTGCGGCGTTTGGGCCGCCTTCCCCACGGCGCGAGCCTCGGCGGGCTGATCGAGATCCACGGCGACGGAGGGCGCGGAAAGGACTGGACCAAGGGGTGCGTGGCGCTGGCCAATGACGACATGGACGATCTCTTCAGGCGAACCCAGGTCGGGACCCCCGTCACGATCGTCGGCGGCGACGGACAGGGTGTCTTCGCGCGGCTCGCGCGCGACCATGGAGGCGCCGGGACCCAATGATGGACGCCGTCACCCCCCATCGACGGGTCGCGATCGTCGTCAGCCCACCCGGGCCGCGCATTCGCTTCGGCCTGCTCGCCGTCGCCGTCGCGGTGATCGCGATCGCCGTCGTGGCCGCGCGTGGCACGGGTTACGCGTACGAGCCCGCCCCGCCGCGCGCGGAGCCGTCGACCTCCGGACTCCCGTCGGACCCGAACGGCGCGCGGAAACTCCAGTCCAAGCTCGCCACGCAGAAGAAGCAGTACGCGACCGCGCTTCAAAAGCTGGCGCCGGCCGGAACGTACGTCGTCGTCGACCAGACGCAAAACCGCCTCTACATCATGCACGACGACAAGATCGTCCGGACCGCCGTGTGCTCGGCCGGCTCGGGGATGATCCTGAAATCGAGCAACGGCGCGAAGAAATGGGTGTTCGATACGCCGCGCGGCGTCTTCAAGGTTCGGAACAAGATCTCGAACCCGATCTGGAAGAAGCCCGACTGGGCGTTCGCCGAGGAAGGGAAGACGCTTCCAACGAACCCCGAGGATCGGTTCGAATCGGGGACGCTCGGAAAGTACGCGCTCTACCTCGAAGACGGGTACATGATCCACGGAACGCTGTACACGCGGCTCCTCGGCCGGAGCGTGACGCATGGCTGCATCCGCCTCGGACCGGAAGATCTTCAGGCGGTCTGGGACGCGGTGCCGATCGGCACTTCGGTCTACATCTTCTGATCGGCTCGTGATGATGAGGGGTCTCCGTCCGACCCTCGCGATCGCGGCGCTCCACGCCGCCCTCGCCGCCCCGGCCGGCCCGGCGCCGTCGGGAGGCGATCTCGCCAAGCTCGCCGTCCAGAACGATCTTCTCGCGAAGCAGGTCGAGCTCGCCAAGGCGAAGGAGTTCTACCTTCTCTTCGACACGCAGGCGCAGACGCTGACGCTGATGTATCACGCGGCGCTCCTCCAGCAGTACAGGGTCGAGGCGCTCGAGGTCGGCGTCCCGCGCGTCGTCTACCGGCCGCGGACCGATGCCTCGCGCTGGGAGGGGCGGATCTGGGAACGCGGGGCGCTCGACCCGCCTCGCGAACTCGACAGGGTCGAGATCCAGGCTCCGCCACCGACCAAGGAGGGGACGGAGGTCGAGGTCGCGGTCCCGCAAACGCCCGAGGAAAAGTATCCGGTGCCTGCCCGCTATCACATCCGCTTCGCCGGGGGATTGTCCATCGAAGTGCGTCCTCCCGGATCGGACTCCCAGCGCGGATTCTGGGCCGGCCTGATGGACAGTTGGTCGACGTGGTGGGCGGATGCGCTCGCGGCGAGTCAGGTCGAACCGACGGACATGGTGAGATTGCACGTGGTGCTCTCGAAGAAGGATGCCGATTCGCTCTATCGTGCGCTCCCGCCGGAAACGAGACTCTTGGTCCTTCCCCGTCTGTAGAGGAAAGGGGACATTCCCTTTTTTCTTATCAAAGCGGTATCCGGGGAGCTTTGTAAGAAAAAGGGGAATGTCCCCTTTCCTCTAGTGCGAGGACGTTCCGGAAGCGATCTCATCTCCGCGGCGGTGCGAGCGCGAAGCGGGACCCTTGCGGTCGGCGGACCACTTCTTGATCTCATCCTCGCGGGTACCGCCGATCTCGTAGAGCTTCGTCTTGTCGAAGATCATCAGATCGCGCGAGTGGCCGACGACGACGTAGGTCTTCGACATGAAGATCGCTTCCTCGGGACACGCCTCTTCGCACAGCCCGCAGTAGATGCAGCGGAGCATGTTGATGTCGAATTTGGCGGGGAACTTCTCGATCTGATGGAGCGGATGGTGCTTCGGGTACTCCGCGGCCTCGATCGTGATCGCCAGCGGCGGGCAGACCCACTGGCACATGTAGCAGGCGACGCACTTCTCGCGGCCGTCCTGGTCCTTGACGAGCGCCGGAACGCCACGGTAGCGGTCGCCGAATGCGTGCTTCTGCTCCGGATATTGGATCGTGTCCTTCTTCCGGAACATGTGCTTCATCGTGAGCGCGAGCCCCGCAAAGATGCTCGGGAGATACAGTCGGTCGACGAGAGTCAGCTTGGGCGCTCGCTTGACCTGCATTCCGGTAGCCTAGCATGGCCTGGGCTATCATCCGCGCGTGGCGTCCATCCTTCCATCCCGGCATCAGCCCCCCCTTCCGCTCGACCGCTTGATTCTGAACCGGGCTCCGAGCGCGGAAGCTCTGGAGATGGATGTGCTGTTCGTCGGCGCGGGCCCCGCCGGATTGGCCGGAGCGATCGAGCTCGCTCGTCTGGCGGCCAAGGACAAGGCGGCGGGCGGCGCGCTCGGCGAGATCGCGATCGGCGTGCTCGAGAAGGCCGGGAGCTTGGGCGAGCATTCGCTCTCCGGTGCGGTCGTCAACCCGTCGGCGTTTCGCGAGCTGTTCCCGGACATGAAGGACTCCGACTTCCCCTTCCGCCAACCGGTGACGAAGGAGTCGGTCTATGTCCTCACCGGCTCGAGCGCGATCCCCATCCCGACGCCGCCGACGATGCGCAACCACGGCTACTCCACCGCGTCGTTGTGCGAGATCGTCCGCTGGCTGGGGCAGCACGCCGAATCGCTCGGAGTCAACGTCTTCACGGGGTTCCCCGCCGATGCGCTGCTGGTCGCCGACCACGCCGTGCGCGGCGTGACGACGACCCCGTCCGGGCTCGACCGCGACGGGAAGCCGGGCTCCGGCTTCGCCGAAGCGACCGACGTCGTCGCGAAAGTGACGATCCTCTCCGAAGGCACCCGGGGGCTCCTCACGCAGGCGTACCGCCAATGGCAGGGGATCGGCTCGCCGAATCCGCAGATCTTCGCGCTCGGCGTCAAGGAGGTCTGGGAGACGAAGCGCTCCCTCGACCGCGTCGTGCACACCCTGGGTTGGCCGCTCCCCAACGACGCGTTCGGCGGGAGCTTCCTCTATCCCATGGGCGGGAATCAGGTGTCGCTGGGGCTCGTGGTCGGCCTCGACTATCACGATGCGCACCTCGACGTTCACGTCTTGCTGCAACGAATGAAATCGCACCCCCTCTTCAAGAGCGTTCTCGCGGGGGGGCACCTCGTCGAGTGGGGAGCCAAGACGATCCCCGAAGGGGGGTTCTACGCGCTTCCCGATCGCTTCCATGGCGACGGGCTCCTGATGATCGGCGATGCCGCCGGCTTCGTCGATGTTCCGTCGCTCAAGGGCATCCATTACGCGATGCACTCGGGGATCTTGGCGGCCCGGGCGGCGTTTGCGGCGCTTAAGGTGGAGGACACCGGAGCTTCGCGCCTTGTCGTGTTCGATCGAGGGATCCGCGAGGGTGCGATCCGGCGCGATCTGTATCGAACGCGGAACATGCGCCTCGCCTTCAAGAGCGGCTTCTACGCCGGGGGGATCCAAGCGGGCCTGATGACCTTGACCGGCGGGAGATTCCCCGGCGGGAAGATCGACATGCCGGCCGACGCCGACGTCCCGAAATCCGGCGCCGCCGAGACGCCGTTCATGCCGGACAACACGCTGACGTTCAGCAAGGTCGACGCGGTCTTCAAGTCCGGCAACGCCACGCGCGACACCATCCCGACCCATCTCGTGGTCGGCCGTGACGTCGGCGCTGACGTCGCCCGGTTCTACGCGCACGTCTGTCCCGCGGGAGTCTACGAGCGCAACGGCGACGAGCTGCGGGTCAACGCCCCGAACTGCGTCGACTGCAAGGCGACGGACGTGCTCGGGCCGCGCTGGACGCCCCGCGAGGGCGGGAGCGGTCCGAAGTACCGGGTGATGTAGCGCGGATCAGGCCGGGCGCAGGACGAGAAGATCCGCTCGCGGGTTCACGCGATCGATGGCCAGCCGCACGCGATCCCCGATCGACGCGCCGACCAGCGCCGGGACGGGCTGCTCGACGAGGGTCTCGTCGAGGACGACGATCGGCCGCGGCGCGACGTCCACGACGACTCCGGTGACCGTTTGTCCCACGGACTGGCCGAGCCAGCGGAGCAGCCAATAGCGGTCCATCGCCCGCTCGGCGCGCCGGCCCTCACTCTCGGCGCGCTCGGTCGACGCGAGGATCGCCTGCATCGCCGCCGCGTCGTAGTGCGGCGGCCGCCCTTCGAGAACGGCGACGATCTGCCGATGCATCGCGAGGTCTTGATACCGTCGAAGCGGAGAGGTGACCTGCGAATAGCAATCTAGGCCGAGCGCGTGGTGAGGAGCCGGAGTGAGGCCGGCCTCCCCGCGCTTCAACAGGCGCCGGGTCGCGCGAACGTGAACCGCTCCGGGCTGCGACGGATCCACCTCGGGGAGCTTCCCGTTCGGGGCCGCTTGACGGCGGTAGATCGCCGGCACGCGCCGCTCGTCCAGCCATCGCGCGGCGGCCTCCCCCGCCAGCACCATGCACTCCGAGACGAGGCGCTGCGCCGGCGTGCTCGGATCCCGCCGCTTGAGCGTCATCGTGCCGTCCGCGGCGACGCGGATCTCGCTCTCGGGAGCACGCAACGCGACCGCGCCGCGCGCCCGCCGGGCCGCCTCGCGTTTCTCCGAGAAGGCGGCGAGCCGGATCAACGCCTCGGCTTCGCGCCCCACTTTCGACCTCAGGGTGGCATCGACCTCGTCGTAGTCGAGACGCTCGGCGACCCGCACGAGGGAGCGAACGAGCTGGGCCGAGCCGATCCTCCCCTCGCCATCGACGGCGAGCAGGAAGCTCAGCGCCGGCCGCTCCTCGCCGGCGACCAGGCTCGCCGCCTTTTCGGAGAGGACCGAGGGCAGCATGAGCAGCTTCCCGTCGGGAAAGTAGTAGGTGGTCCCCCGCGCGCGCGCCTCGGAGTCGACGGGCGAATCCGCGGGGATGAAGGCGCAGGGGTCGGCGATGTGAATGCCGACGACGACGCCCCCGTCCGCGCGCTCCTCGATCGAAAGCGCGTCGTCGATCTCGAGCGTCGCCGGGTCGTCAATGGTCAACGTCGCTCGACGCGTCAGGTCGAGGCGGCCCGATCGCTCGAAGGTCGAAGCCGCGGCCTCCGCGGCGGAGAGCGTCTCGGGGTCGAACTCGCTCTTCAAGCCGAAACGGACGATCTCGAGGTTCTCGTCGTCCGACGCGAAGCGGCCGACGCGGCGCAGCAGGCGGAACGCGGTCTCCGCGGGGCGGTCTCCCGCCGCTCCGGTGGTCGCGAGCGCCTCGACCGCGAGCGCACGGTCTTTCTCGGGGGCCTCGAGATCGGCGACGGCCAGGGTCTCGATCGCTTGGAGGATCTTGCGCTCGGACGCGGTCCGGCTCGGCCGCCAGCCTTCTCCGCGCCACGCGCGCGCCAGGGCTTCGAGAGCAGCCGCCTTCTCCACCGCGCGTCGTGCCACTCGCTCGCGCTCGAGATCGATCTCCCGGACCGAAGCCTCGCCGCGAGGTTGCCAACCACTCCCCTTGCGAACGAAGCGCACGCCCTCGCGGGCCAACGCAAGCGACACCGCGAGCCGCGACGGCGCTCCGCGATCGGAGAGCGCGAGCGACGCGAGCTGCTCCTCGCCGATCGCGGCGTCCGCGTCCTTCGTCAGCTCCCAGAGCGTGGAAACGTCGACCGCCCGGGAGCGCCCGGCGACATCCGTCGCCATCGCTCGGGCGGCGGCGGCCGCTTCGCGTCGCGCCTCGGGCGTCCTGGCGGGCGCCGGCCCGGACGAGAGCTGAGCCACGATCCGCGCCGGGGCCACGCGCTCTTCGCGCCCGTCCGTCGTGACGAGGATCACGCGCTGCTTCTCCTCGGCGACGACGACGCCGAACGTGACGGCGTCGTGCTCCCACCAGGCGACGACGGATCCGGGAGTCGGGGCGGACACCTTACGCTCGCCGGACGATCTCGCCCAATCCAGCGGCGAGCCCGTGAAGGTCGGCCGCCTCGACGAGGAGATCGATCGAGCCGAGGTAGGCCGGGAGCGCCGAGTCCGCTGTGCCCCAGCGCGAGCGGGGCTCGGAGACGAGCCACAGCACCGCGCGGCAGCCGCGCGCGACCTCGCCCAGGGCCCACGGTAGAGGGTCGAACCGGTTGCTGCGGCCGTCGCCCAGCACGACGAGCACGGTGTCGCGCCCGCGCGGCCGGAGGCGCGACGTCGCGAGCGCGTGGAACGCCGTCCCGTAATCCGACGGCGCCTCGAGGTTCAGATCGCGCAGACCATCGACGACCTCGGCGAACGAGACGCCTCGGCTCACGATCCCCTCGCCCGGCGGCGCAGGACGCCTCGCCCGCCGGCTGCCCGCGCTCGGGAGGCGGCGTCCGGGGGCGCCGCGCGCCCATCGAACGATCGCGCCGGTCGCGTCGACCGGCCGGTCGACGAAGGCGAGCACGCGGGCGCGGCGCCCCAGCTCCAGGAACTCGGCCGCCATGAGAAGGAACAGCCCCGCCGACCGCGCGACCGAGTACGAGACGTCGACCAGGAGAACGACGCGCGTGCTCCTGCGCTTGCGGGCACGAAACGGGATGACGAACGGCACGCCGCCGTGCGCGAGGTTTTCGCGAAGAACGCGCCGAAGCCAGGGGCGTCCGCTCCGCGACGCCGTCCCCCGCCGGCCGGCGCTCAACCTCAGCGCGGAGACGATGCGCGGGATCTCGCGTGCGATCGCGCGCTCCTCGTCCGTCGTCATTCTGCGGGCCAGGTCGCGGCGCGCCGGATCGTCGGCGCTGGCTGCGGCTCGCTCGAGCTTGACCCGGCGGAGCCTTCCCTGGCGCCGCTCGCCGGACCGCTTCGTGCGCTGCAAGGCCGGCTCCGACGAATCGGTCGACGGGCGGTTCGATCGCCGCGGGGGCTCGGTCTCATCCTTCGGCGTTCTGCGTGGCTTCGGACCGCGTCCGTCGGGCGCGTCCTTGGGACGCTCGCCGATCGAGCCCGGCCGCCCGACGCCTTCCCCGCCGGCGGCGCGCCTCGGAGGCGCGAAGAAGCGGTCGAACAAGCGGTCGAACACCGCCGCCGCGCGGCGATCCTTGGCCAGCGTGGTCCGGAGGGCGTTGCGCACGTCGTCGCGCCGCTCGAGGCCGACGAGATCGACGGCCTTCGAAGCGTCGAGAAGCTCCGCCGGCGAAACGGGATGGTCCTCGGCGCGGAGCGCGTCGATGAATCGGGCCAGCGCGGCGATCATCCGCGGAAGCGCGCCGGATCGGCCAGGACGCGCTCGACGTCCTCGCGATTCTTGAGAAGCGCTCCCAGCGTCTTGCGCAGCACGGGAGCCGAGAGCCCGTCGGCCGAGACGGCGACGAGGGCGAGCGCCCAGTCGACGACCTCGGCGATCCCCGGTGCTTTCTTGAGATCTGCCTTCCGCAGCGACTGAGCGAACCGGACGAGCCGGTCGGTCAGCGAAACCGAGAGCCCCGGGACCCGGGCCTCGACGATCCGCATCTCGTCCTCGAACGACGGATAGTCGACGTAGAGGTAGAGGCAGCGGCGGCGCAGCGCGTCCGATAGATCGCGCGTGTCGTTGCTGGTGAGGACCACGCGCGGCGGCTTCTGGGCCTTGAGCGTTCCCAGCTCGGGGATCGAGACCTGATGATCGGAGAGGACCTCGAGGAGGAACGCCTCGAACTCCTCGTCCGACCGGTCGACCTCGTCGATCAGAAGAACGACGGGGGCCGCAGACAAGATCGCTTGGAGGAGCGGGCGCGGCAGGAGGAAATCCCGGGAGAAGAACCCATCGGCCTCGTCTCGTAGGATCCCGATCGCCCGCTCGAGACTGGGCGCGGCGGCGAGCACCTCTGCGGTCTTGTCGCGAAGGAGCTGCGCGTAGAGCATCTGTTTTCCGTACGACCACTCGTAGAGAGCCTTGGCCTCGTCGAGCCCCTCGTAGCATTGCAGCCGGATCAGCTCGGAGGCGTGGTAGCCGGCCCACAGCTTCGCGATCTCGGTCTTGCCGACCCCCGGCGGGCCCTCGAGCAACAGGGGCTTTCCAAGGTTCTCCGCGAGGAACAGGGAGGTCGCCACCTCGGGAGAGCAGACGAACCCCGCGGCCAAGAACTTCGCGGTGATCGACTCTACGGTGACGGAGTTCGCCATGTTCCGAGTATATCGCTCAGCCCCCTGAGGCTCGGTGCGGGCTCGACCCCCTTCGAGAGCACCGCGATCTTGAACGTCGTGCCCATGCCGTGGGGGTGGACGAGTTGCTTGGCTTCCCGCCGGCGCTTCGCTGCGGCCATCGGCCCATCGTCCTCCGCGTCGAGGCCGTCGAGCAGCCCGTTGGCGATCAAAAAGCGATCCTGCGTCGTGATGCCCAAGACGGTAAGACGGAGCGCCTCGGCCTCGCGCCGGAGCGCCGTCAGATTGACGTGCGCGGTCAAATCCTGCTCGCCGACGCGCACCAGATAGTCTTCGTTGACCTGGTGCCGGTGATACGCGAGCAACGTGCCGCGTGCGTGGGCGGAGCTGAACAGCCGGCGGGCCTCGTGCCCGTAGTCGACGATGATCAGGAAGCCCCGGTCGATCGCCGCCGCGAGCTCGGCGAGCGTCGGGCCGATCGCGAGACCGACCTCGGCCTCGTCGCCATCGTCCGGCGCGGCGCCGAAGCGGTCGGCCCACGCCCGAACCGCCGCCTCCGGCGGCTCCTCGATCTCGACGAGGCGCTCACCCTCGAGGCCGATCATGACCTCGACCAGCGCGTTCCCCCGGCGCCGCACCCGATGGACCGGGAGCGCGTCGAAGAGCTCGACCGCCACGACAGAGCCTTCTCCCCCGCCCCCCGTCGCCTTGGCGCCTACGCGCGCACGGGGAAGCCGCGGCTTCGCGGCCGCGCGCATTCCGGCGCTCGCGTCGATCAGCTCGATTTCGATCCGTTTGGAGAGATCGGCGTCCAGCACGGCGAGAGCGTCGTCGACGTCGCTCGCAAGAAGGCCTCGACCGGCGCCGAATTCGACGTACCTGAACGCTCGCGGGCGGCCGAGTACGCCGTCCATCTCGGCGAGTTGTCGAGCGAGGCAGGTCCCGAATGCCGGTCCGACGTCGCTCGCCGTGAAGAAGTCCCCCCGTCGTCCCAGTCTCTCCGCGCCCGTCGCGTAGTAGCCGTGGTCGGGATGATGGAGCGCGAGATCCATGAACCGCGCGAAGGTAATCGGTCCGGAGCTCTCGATCTCAGCGCGGAGGAGCCGGAGGAGCGCGGGGTTGCCGGCGGAGGGCTCCGCCATCACGAAAGAGCTAGGCGGTGGCGGCGGAGGCGGACAGCTCGGCCGCGCTCTTGACGCCCCGCTCGATCTTGCGACGGATCTCCAGCACCCCTTCGATCAGCGCCTCGGGCCGCGGCGGGCAGCCGCTGATGTAGACGTCGACCGGGATGATCTCGTCGACCCCTTGGACGACGGCGTACGACCGGTACATGCCTCCCGACGACGCGCACGCTCCCATCGCGATGACCCAGCGCGGCGTGGGCATCTGGTCGTAGATCTTCTTGAGGAACGGCGCCATCTTCTTGGTGACGGTCCCTGAGACGACCATGAGGTCGGATTGCCGCGGCGAGAACCGGAGCGCCTCGGCGCCGAAGCGAGCGAGGTCGTAGCGCGGGCCGATCGTCGCCATCAGCTCGATCGCGCAGCAGGCCAGCCCCATCGGCATCGGCCAGAGCGAATTCTTCCGTCCCCAGTTGACGAAATCGTCGATGCGCGTGGTGTAGGCGGTCTCGCGCGCGTCCCCTTCCGGATACCTCTGGTGAAGGATGAGCGGACTGTCGCCCGGTGCCATCGGTGCGTCACTTTAGCATAGCGGATGCTCGCCTTGACGCCCGTCGGGGGGCGGCGATAGAGTCCCGGTCCCCCTATCCCCAGGAGACCGAGAGCGTGGCCCCAGCGGACGCGAAGTTCGACCTCACGGTCATCGGCAGCGGCCCCGGCGGGTACGTCGCTGCGATCCGCGCGGCCCAGCTCGGCCTCACGACCGGCGTCGTCGAGATGGCGCCTAGGCTGGGAGGGACCTGCCTCATCTGGGGATGCATCCCGACCAAGGCGCTGCTCCACGCGGCGGAGACGCTCGAGACGACGCGCCATGCCGGGAAGTTCGGCATCAAGGTCGCGCCGGGGGAGCTCGACATCCCTGCCCTCCACAGGTACAAGGACAAGGTTGTCACCTCGAACGCGAAGGGCGTCGAGTACCTCTTCAGAAAGGGCGGGATCACGGTCGTCCCCGGCCGCGGCCGGCTGGCGGGCGCCGGGAGGATCGAGGTCGCTCTCACCGGAGGGGGCCAACAGACGATCGAGACGAAGTTCACCATCGTCGCGACCGGCTCGGCGATCCGCAGCCTTCCGGGCGTCGCGTTCGACGGGAAGCAGATCATCAACTCCGACCACGCTCTGGGCTTGACGAAGATCCCTGCGTCGATGGTTGTGCTCGGCGCGGGTGCGGTGGGCGTCGAGTTCGCTTCGATCTACGCGAGCTTCGGCTCCAAGGTGACGATCGTCGAGCTGCTCCCCCGCTTGATCCCGATCGAGGACGCCGCGCTCGGCGCCGAGCTGGAGAAAGCGTTCAAGAGACGCGGTATCGCGGTGCACACAGGTACTACGGTCGAGAAGGTGGTTTCAGGGAAGGACAAGGTCTCGATCACGGCTTCGAAGGACGGAAAGCCGGTCGAGCTGGAGGCGGAGGTGCTTCTGGTCGCGGTCGGGCGACGGCCTCTGACCGAAGATCTCGGGCTGGAAGCGCTGGGCGTCAAGCTCGATCGCGGGTTTGTCGAGGTCGACGCCATGATGCGGTCGGCGGCGCCCGGCGTGTACGCCATCGGCGACGTTCTCAAGACGCAGGCTCTGGCCCACGTCGCCTCGCACGAAGGAATCGTCGCCGTGGAGGACATGGCGGGCCTCCACCCGCATCCGGTCGACTATGACAAGATCCCCTCCTGCACCTACTGCGATCCCGAGGTCGCCTCGGTCGGACTGACGGAGGAAGAGGCGCGGAAGCGCGGCCACGACGTGGTCGTCGGTCAGTTCCCGTTCTCGGCCCTCGGGCGGGCCAAGATCCTCGAGGACACGCGCGGGTTCGTGAAGATCGTCGCCGAGAAGGCGTACGACGAGGTGCTCGGCGTTCACATCATCGGCCCGCACGCGACCGAGCTGATCTCCGAAGCGGTGGCCGCGCTCAACCTCGAGGCGACGGCTGCGTCGTTGTTCCAGGCGGTGCACGCGCACCCCACCCTCGCGGAGGCGATGGGCGAGGCGGCTCTCGCGGTGCACGGCCGGCCGATCCACATCTGAGCCGGGCGATCGGAAGGAGTATTCGAGATGCGCGTTGACGTCGTGATGCCGCAGATGGGCGAGTCGATCGCCGAGGGGACCATCACCCGCTGGATGAAGAGCGTCGGCGACATCGTCGGACGGGACGAGCCGCTGTTCGAGATCTCGACCGACAAGGTCGATGCGGAGATCCCCTCCCCCTCCGCCGGCACGCTGGTCGAGATCAAGAACGCCGCGGGCGAGACGGTTCCCGTCAACCAGGTCGTCGCGGTCCTGGAAACGGACGCGAGCGCCGCTGCGTCGGCTCCGAAGGCGTCGGCCGCCGCTCCGGCTCCCGCATCTGCTCCCGCGCCTGCGAAGACCCCCGCTGCGCCCGCACCGGCTCCGGCACCGGCGGCGCGCCCCGCGCCCGCCCCGGCGGAG